>JAFWMH010000056.1 GCA_017510785.1 Atopobiaceae bacterium
GTGCGCGAAGGCGAGGGAGATCATCGGCAAGGCGGTTGCAACCGCCGAGGAAAAGGAGTAGAATCACCAGCCGGGCAGCTCGGAACCGACGTTCGCTCCGGTGACCCACACCTTCTTACACCACATATCGGGACGCGATCCGAATGGGTGTCGTTTGGGCCACTTTTGCCGTGTTTTTTGCTGCCATATGGCACTTTTGGCACCCATTGTTGGCAATGGGTGTCGTTTGGGCCACATTTGCAGCGGAACCGGGCCGAAAATGGCACATTTGGCACCCATTGTTGGTAATGGGTGTCGTTTGGGACACCTTTGCCGCGGATTCGGGCCGCAGATGTCCCGTTCGGCACCCATCTTCAGTAATGGGTGTCGTTTGGGCCACCTTTGCCGCGTTTTTTGCTGCCATATGGCACTTTTGGCACCCATTGTTGGTAATGGGTGTCGTTTGGGCCACATTTGCAGCGGAACCGGGCCGAAAATGGCCCGTTTGGCACCCAACGTTACGAATGGGTGTCGTTCGCGCCGTTTCGCCCACGGCCCCTGCTCCCAAGCGGCCCATGTGCACGGGCTGCGTTTTCGCCAGGACTTTCCCTCGACTCGGTCCCGACGGCGGCCCGCCCGCGGCAGGGTCGCGACTGCGCCTGGCGCCGAGGTGCTGGCCGTCACGACTGCACGCATCTGCGGTTATGAACCATCTTAGGGAGCATAAACAGGTAAATGCATACATGCGCAAACGTTATATTGCAGATGTGCACTAGCGAATCATCCGTGGCGTCAATGGGCGGGATGGCCCTGGCTCAGGCGTGATGGCCCGATGCTGTGCAGGTGCCCAGTCAGATAAGGAGGCCCGATGCTGCGCAGGTGCCCAAACTCCGATCGCCTGCTTGTGTAGAGCGTCCTTGGGGCCCAATCACTTGCAAGCGCATGCTCAGCAACCTGCAAAGTCGATATATGACAAAAGCGCTCCCAAAGTGCCTCGCAGTCGCAGATGCATGTCGGTGATGGCGCCCAACGCTTCGACGTCGGGCGGTATCACGACTCCGGCAGCAAGCAGATCGTTGGTGGGGTCGAGCCAGGTCGTTGGCGAGACCGAGCCAAGGAAAAACCCTGTCGAAAATGCGACCTGTGCAAATAGGGGAGTTGCACAGGTCGAAATTCCAACAGATTCCGGCCCTGCGATTTGCACAGGTCGATATTCCGTACGATTTCTTTGCAGCGCGTCTCGGAAGCGGAGCCACCATCGAAACCTACTGCCTGCGAGCGGGTTAGTCGTGCGGGCAGGGCGTGCGAACGGCCATGCGAATCGAGCATGCGTGCGGGTCGGGCGTGCGGGCAGAGCAGGCGAGCGGGTCGGGCGTGCGGGCAGAGCAGGCGTGCGGGTCGGGCGTGCGGGCAGAGCAGGCGAAGCGAGCGGGCACATGGGTTGGGCGTACGACCCGAGATGGGGTGATTGGGCTGTGCTTATGACTCATCTTGGGGAGCATATTGGCGGAACGCTTTGCCGCTTCGTTAGGTTTGTAGAATCCAGCCAACGTGTGAAGGTTTTCGAGGGTCACTCTGTTGGAACCCTTCCCAACAGTGGAGTCAATCGCTCCATGCGTGGCCCGGAGGGCATTGCGCATAAACAGTTTTCGTTTTACTGCACTGTGCGCGTTTGCCGCTCCGGGCCATTTTCCGTCTGGGCCGTTTGCCGGTTGGTGATTGCGGGGGTCGCCTCCGAAGTTTCCCCTTGCGTTAATCCACGCTGTTATGCGGCTGAACAACGCCACGCAACATCGAAGTTGTCCGCTCCGAGGGTCGAAAGATAGCCAGACATCGTTCCGTTTGCGAAATCAACGTTTCCTCGATACTCTCTCTCGGGGCCGATGTCTCCCTGGTCGATCCAGCCGGTTTGATGGAGATAAATGTCGCCGGTATTCCAATCGATGTTCCCCGCAACGGTGGAGCTACCAGATTTGGAACCGCGAACGTAGCAGTTGCCTTCCAATGCTCCCGAATCAGATACACTCGTGAACTCAAAGACCATATCTCGTGTAGTGGGATTGCCGTTGTCGTCTTCGCCGTCGTACGTTCCGTTCCATATATGGGAGAAGTCGGGTAGCGAAGGGCTGGGAGTGGGTTCGGCTGGCTCTGAATCAACGGGGGTCACAGGTGTGATGGGATCGGACTCGCTAGGATCGTCTTGCATGGAATCCGCCGGGGCGTAGGTGGGCTCCTCCTCCCCGTCATCGTCGCTCGATGTTTTTATCCACTGTGCCGTAAACTTCGTGTTCTCGTATGCTGTGATGGTGTCGCCGGGGTTGTAGCAATAGCCGTTTGCGTCCAACCAGTATATGAACTCATAGCCCGAGCGCGAAAACGCGCAATCGGGAAGGGTGTAATCTTCGCCAGAAGTGAGTTTAACGGACTTCATCTTTCCCTTTGCACCACCGCCTGCGTACGAAATGGTGGCGGTTTTGGCTTTTGCGGCGGATATGCCCACATTGCCCATATTTAGTTTGCTTAATTTAGAAGGCAATGCGTACAGCATCGTGCCCACCGCCACAACAAGCACTACTACGAATGCGATAAAAGCCCCCGCACCTCCCGACTTTCGCTTCGGCTGAGTTGGCTGGAACTGTGCTTGCTGAGTTTGAGCGAACTGGGGCTGAGCTGGTTGGGCTTGTGCAACCTGCGCCGTCTGGGACTGAGCTGCCTGCGCCTGCGCAACCTGTGCAACCTGCGCCCGCGCCGCCTGTGGCCGTGCTGCCTGGGCTTGTGCCGACCGGGACCGTTCCGCCTGCGCCCACGTCGGCTGGAGTTGCTGCTGTACTCTCGACGCGAACTGGGAAGGTGCCTGAGCACTCGTCCGGGGAGGCATGCAGTCAGCCGCGCTCCCGCCGACCGGCTGTCGCAGCGCGGTTTTTTCTACGTGACTCTGCGTGCGGTCCTGCGTGCGACCCGAATCTGCGGTCTCGCTTGAACGTGCATCGGCATAGGCCGAAACGTCCAAGTCCATGGAGCGACCCAATGCCCTGCAAATGCAGCGTATGGTGGAATCAGCGCGTTTTGGCTCGATGCCCCGGTCGTTGAGGATAAGTGTCGTGCTGTTTTTCGCCGTGTCGAGTCTGGCGTTGGTAAGGCCTTTATCGCATGCCTCGGCAAATGGGCGGAGCAGCTCGTCGTTGCAGTTGTACTCAAACACCTTGTACTCTTTTGAGGAGTGATCACATTGGTCGGAAACCAAGCCGAGGAAACGTCTGGGGTCGCGTAGCATGCTCGTCCCCGCGGCGCTCAGCACCTCGTAAAGGGCATCCTCAAAGCTTAAAAACGTGGCGTTTTCCTGGGTCGTGCATTGCGAGTTTGCACCGGAGTGTTCTACAAGTGAGTTGCCACACCTTGTGCAGTACGGTCCACTATCACTATTCTTAGCGCCGCAATTGGGGCAGATCATGGTGTGTACCTCCTTAAGATGATTCGAGAATGTGCGACCATCACAATGTATTTATCTCACGTGCGAACGTGTGGTTTTGCGTTACGACCGGTTTGCGAGCGTGCGATACAAACCACAGGGAGGGCGCATTGCCGAAGGCGTTCGGATGAGCTCGCAACTCAGCGCACGAGGAATGTGCATTGCCGAAGGCGTTCGGATGGGCTCGCAACTCAACGCATTACTGAACCCACAATTGAACCCATAATCAAACGCACACCACGATTTGCGAAGAAAGCTAGCATAATAATGGCGCGACGCGCACTTGCTGCTATAATCTGTGAGGTTCACATATCGAGGGGAGTTCACATGGCACAGACCGTCTCTGGAACGTTGAGGGTCTCGAACGATGTCATCGCCGACTTGGCTGGTTACGCCGCGTTGGAATGCTATGGCGTCGTGGGCATGGCACTTACCGACGAGGAGCAGGGCGTCGCGCGCCTGCTGCCCATATATCGGCTTCGCAAGGGCATAGAGGTTTCGATTGAAAACGGCGTAATCGTCGTCGACCTCCACGTGGTCTTGGAACAGGGCGTTAACATGGCGTCCGTAGCCGCAAACCTCGTGAGCACCGTCAAGTTTATTCTCGACCAAATCGCGGAGCTCTCCAATGTGGAGGTTCGCGTTCACGTGGAGGGCATGCGCACGCACTAGCCCGAATGCGCGAGAGCGACGTGCGCGGCGAGGCGCGCGCCGGCTCCTTCTCGTATCTGTACGTCTATTAGGAACTGAGGTCCCAAGTCCCATGATTTCGACTGTTATCCGCACCTGCTTTCCCGCTGCCGCACGCGCGCTGCACGAAAAGGCGGACGAGATAAACAAGCTCAACGTGTTCCCCGTGCCGGACGGCGACACGGGTACCAACATGTCGCTTACGCTCAAAACGGTGGTGCACGAAGTGGAGTCGTTGCCCGATAGCGCCTCCATGAAGGAAGTTGCCCAAGCCATAACGCATGGCTCGCTCATGGGTGCCCGCGGCAACTCGGGCGTCATCACAAGCCAAATTCTGCGCGGTATTGCAGAGGGCTTCGTGCCGGTGAAGACGCCCGACGCGACTCCCGCCGATATCGCGTCCGCGCTTCGCAATGGCGTAAGCGTTGCCTTCAAGGCAGTGCGCAAGCCGGTTGAGGGTACCATCCTTACGGTGCTGCGCGACGTGTCCACGCGTGCCGACCACTTGGCAAAAACGCGCGACATGACGGTGGAAACCATGCTCGACGCCATCGTTGTGGAGGCGTACGAGTCGGTGGCACGCACGCCGGATTTGCTGCCCGTCCTCAAGGAGAACGGCGTGGTGGACTCGGGCGCATTTGGCCTCGCTACCTTCATTGAAGGTTTCGTGAACGCCTACAACGGTCGCGGCGAGGAGCTTACGGACTTCCAAACCACGCTTGGCTCGGGCGACGCGAAGGAGCACGTGGCACAAGTCGTCGATATCGAGATAAACGACGATTGGGAGGGCTCGGAGTTCCGTTACTGCACCGAGTTTCTCTTCCATGCCGATTCCCCGCATTTCGACGAGGATGCGTGCCTGCGTTACTTCGCCTCGATGGGTGACTGCGAGCTTCTTGTGGGGTCGAACCCCGACTACAAGTGTCACGTCCACACGAACCGCCCCGACCGCGTGATTCGTCACATGTTGCACCGTGGCCAGGTATTTAACGTGTTCGTTCACAACATGGACCTCGAGGCGCAGGAGCGTACCGAGTCCATTCGTTCCGACAAGGACGCCGCGCACAAGCCGCTAGGCTTCGTGGCCGTGGCTGCGGGTGCCGGCGAGGCCGATATCCTTTCGTCCCTTGGTGTGGACGTGGTGGTCCAGGGCGGACAAACGATGAATCCCTCCACGGCCGACATTCTCCAGGCCATTGAGCAGTGCAATGCCGACGAGGTTATTGTTCTTCCCGATAACGGCAACATCCGCATGGCCGCCGAGGCTGCTGCGAGCGCATGTTCGACGTGCAAGGCGTATGTGGTGGCGACCCGCTCGGTGCCTCAGGCGTTTGCGGCGATGATTGCCGTCGATCTTCAGGCAGGTGCCGAGGCGAACGCCGAGATTATGGCCGAGGCAATTGAGGACGTGCGCGACGGCGAGGTAACAACGGCGGTGCGCGACTCTGCCGCGGCTGACGGCTCGCCCATTCACGCGGGTGACGTCATGGGCATTCAAGGTGGCGAAATCAGCATCGTGGGCAAAGACGTCACGGAAGTTACGCTCAAGCTCATCGCCTGCATGCAGGAGGAGGAAGAGGGCGATACGCTCACCATTCTTGCGGGCTCCGACCTTTCCGACGACGCCTTCGAAGAGCTGCAGGCGGCCATCGAGGAGGCGCAGCCCGACCTCGAAATCGACGCGCATAGGGGTGAGCAGCCGCTTTATCCCGTCGTGTTCTCGCTGGAATAGCGGAGGCAAGGACGCGTGCAGGGCGTCGCAAGCGTGAGCGACGTTGCGGGACGGTTGCAACGAACCTGTGCCCTCAACGACGCCGCAACGAGGCTACGATACGTAAACGGTAAGCGTGCCGAGGCGCTCAGGCGTCTCGGCATGATTCGCGTACGCGATGTGTTATATCATCTTCCTCATAGGTATCTCGACTTCTCAAACGTTATGCCCATCGGGTTTTGCGAGGTTGGCTCGGAGGCAACCATAGTTGGGCGAGTAGACAAGGTCGAGCTCAAGCAGCCAAAGCCCAGCATGAAGCTCGTTGAGGTTGCTGTAGTAGATAATACCGGCCTTCTTTTGGCGACGTTCTTCAGGCAACCATGGATTGCCGACCAGCTGCATCCCGGCGATACGGTGGCGATGTCGGGCAAGGTTACCTTTGCCTACGGGTTCAAGCAGATGCGTCCCTTGTTTTACGAGGCGCTCGGCGCAGGGGAGTCGGCAAGCTATGCACGCGTGTTGCCGGTGCATCCCGTGGGAGAGGGCGTGAGTGCATCGTGGATGCGGCGAATAGTTGCGGCCGCGTTAGGCGACGTGGGCGATGTGTGCGATCCCGTACCTGCGGAGCTTGTGGCTTCGCGCGGGCTCATGTCGTTGGCGCGCGCGTTGCGCGAGGTTCATTTTCCCACGTCGCTCGATGCCAAGGAGCAAGCGCGACGCAGGCTTGCATACGACGAGCTGCTTACGTTGCAACTGGCGCTTCTAACGCGACAACAGGTTGATTTGGCTGGCGTGGTGCCGACGAGCCACCTTACGAACGGTCCCTATTTGGAGCGTTTAGTGGCGGCCTTGCCCTTTGAGTTTTCGTCGGAGCAACGCGATGCGCTCAGTGCCATTCTGGCGGACATGGCCTCGAATCGCGTGATGAACCGCATCCTCTTGGGCGACGTGGGTACGGGCAAGACGGCCGTGGCAGCCGCCGCAATTGCTGCTGTGGCAGATACGGGCACGCAGGCGGCGATGATGGCGCCAACATCGGTGCTGGCGCGCCAATACGCCGAGGGCGTGGGGCCGCTGCTCGACGCGGCGGGCATTCCTTGGGCGCTCGTGACGGGTGCGACGGCAGCGAGCGAGCGTGCACGCATCGTGCAGGCACTCGCGGGGGGCGAGCTGTGCTGCCTGTTCGGCACGACGGCGCTGCTTTCGGACGACGTGGAGTTCGCGCGACTGAGCTTGGTGGTAATCGACGAGCAGCATCGCTTTGGCGTAGGCCAGCGGGCGCGGTTGCGCAAGAAGGGCGCGGGTGCCGATCTTCTCGCCATGACGGCCACGCCCATTCCGCGTACGTTGGCCCTCTCGCTCTATGGCGACATGGAGTACTCGCGCATACGGCACCGTCCTGTTGCCGGGGCGGGGGTCTCTACTAAGGTTGTTGCACCCGAAAACGTGGACTTGGCCTATGGGGCCATTCGCGATGCGGTGAGCGCGGGACATCAGGCGTATGTGATTTGCCCTTTGGTCGATGACGCCGACGACGGAAGCGAGCTGGACGACGTGCCGGAGCGTACGCATTCTGCGGCGAAGAAGCTGCATGCCGCTACGAGTACGTTAGAGGATTTATCGCGCTCGGCACTGAGGGGGATGACGCTGGACGTGCTTACGGGCAGGATGAGTCCGGAGGAAAAGGACGAGGTCATGGCGCGCTTTCGGGCGGGCGAGGTGGACGTGCTCGTGGCGACGACGGTCGTGGAGGTTGGCGTGGACGTGCCGAACGCCACGGTAATGCTCGTGTTCGATGCCGATAGGTTCGGGTTGGCTACGCTTCACCAGTTGCGTGGTCGCGTGGGGCGCGGCAAGGATGCTGGCATGGTGTACTTGTGTTGTGCGGCGGGTCCGCGTTCGCCTGCGCGCCAGCGATTGTCTGCGCTGGAGAGGACGACCGATGGCTTCGAGCTTGCGGAGCTGGACTTGCAGCTTCGTCGCGAGGGTGAGGTGCTGGGGTTTAGGCAGCATGGTGGCGTGACGCTTTCGGTGTGCGACCTTTCGGCGGATGCCGACTTGGTGGACGCGGCGCACGAAGACGCGCGCCGTATGGCTGCGGCCGATCCGGACTTGTCGTCGGCTGAGTATGCTGCTCTTGCGCTGGAGTGTCGCATGCGCTACGGCGCGTATTTCGAGGAGGTCGAGCGAGCGTGAGAATCGTTGGGGGAGTGTGGCGAAACCGCGCCATTGACGCGCCCCAGGGGCGCAATACCCGTCCCACTACCGACCGCATGCGCGAGTCGCTTGCGTCCATGGTCCTTTCGGCCTGCGATTTGGACCTTTCGGGATACTCGGTGCTCGACGCATTTGCCGGCTCGGGGGCGCTGGGGCTGGAGCTTCTCTCGCGAGGGGCGCATACGTGCACGTTTTGCGAGCTGGATGGCAGGACGGCGGCACTCGTGCGCGGAAACTGCAAGAAGCTTGGTGCCGAGGCGTCGCGTTGGCGTGTGGTGCGCGGCGATGTTTTGCGGCTTGGCTCTGCGGGATTGTGGGGCGCGCCGTTCTCCATTGTGCTGTTGGACCCGCCATACGCTATGCCCGCAACTGACGTTGCGCGGCTGGTGGAGGAGCTTTCGCGACGCGGACAGCTTGCCGAGGATTGTTTGGTGGTCTACGAACGTGCCCACGATGCGCCGGGGCTTGAGCTTGGCAATGCCGAGCTGTTGCGCACGAAGCGCATGTCGTCGAGTTGCGTGGACCTTATGCGCATATCGCGCGCAGAAGAGACGAACGCACGCGCAACGGCTGTGGGTGAGCGTTTATCGGCGGACGTGTTGGCGGACGTGCCTGCGGGGGAAACGCCCGCGGTGAACATACCGCCCAACAAAGCCGTATCGCCAATTACGAAACGCCGGAATAACAGATAGGAGCAAACATGGATCCCATGATTACGCACGTGGTACTCCCCGGCACCTACGACCCCGTTACGTTGGGGCATCTCGATGTGGTGATGCGTGCGTGCCGGCTTTTCTCGCATGTTACGGTTGGAGTAGCAGCTTCACGCTCCAAACGCGGCGTTGGCACGGCGTTCTCGCTTGAGGAGCGTGTTTTGATGATTCGTGAGGCTCTAGCAGAGAAACGCATCGAAGGTGTGGACGTGCTGCCGTTCGAAGGTTTGCTCGTGGACTTTTGCAGGGAGGTGGGGGCAACGGGCGTGGTTAAGGGACTGCGCGCGATGACGGATTTCGAGTACGAGTTGCAGCAGGCCGACCTCAACTTTCATTTGGCGCCCGACCTGGAGAGCGTGTTTGTGATGGCAAGTCCTACCTACGGTTACGTTTCGTCTTCCATCGTCCGTGAGCTCGCCTCGCTTGGCTCGCCGGTAGACTCGCTCGTGCCCGACTGCGTTGCGCGGCGTCTTGCTGAGCATTACGTCCAGTAACAGGCGTGAAGCAAACGCTTGCGCTTTGTCTCAGTCGCAACGCGACCTGTCTCCGAATCCATGCCACATCCCTGCCACTTGCGTTACTATTCAGCACAATTTTGGATAATCTGCTAACATATGTTGAGCTGTAGTTGGGCGTCGCTCGATGCCACCTGTTCATGCGAAAGGAGTATCGGATGGATCCAGGAGAGGAAATCATGGCCCTGGTCGACGATCTCGAGCAGATAGTTGCTGACGCAAAGTCGCCGTTCGGCGGTGGCGGCCAACGCAAGATTGTGGACGCACAAGATATTTATGAGATTCTAGACGAGATGCGTAGCGTGTTCCCGCGCGAGTTTGCGGATGCACGGCGCGTGATTCGCGATGAGGAAGAATTGCTCGACCGCGCGCAAAAGCAGGCAGATGCCATTATTGCCGACGCCCAGCAGCAGGCGATGATTATTGCCAGCGATCAGGAAATCGTGCGTATTGCGGCGCAACAAGCCGAGAACATCCGCGATGCTGCCCAGCAGTACGAGCGCGATACGCGCTACAACGCGGAGGAATATGCGGATTCTGTGCTTGCGCATCTCGAGGATAATCTGCGCTCCATGACGGGAACCGTAACTCGCGTGCGTCAAACGCTCAACGAGAACTCGGGTGCCAACAGCCAGTCGAACAGCGTGAGCTGGTAGGCGGCGCGCAGGAAGTGAGTACGGAGTCTAGCATGGATGCGATTATCATTGCGCTCGACGATCATCTTGCGGAGGTGGGCGAAACATACGCCGTTGAAGGCACGATTAACATAACGACGTTCTCGTTGGGCGAGCGGGAGTTTTGCTTGCCCAACGGCCTTCAGTACGACGTGGTTCTTACCAATGCGGGCGAGGGCATCTTGGCAACGGGTGTGGTGCGTGGTCACGTAAAGGCCACATGCGACCGTTGCTTGGACGATACCGAGTTCGACGTCGTTGGCGAGGTTGATGAGTATTATTTGTTCCACGAACCCGATCCTGGCGTTTTGGAGGACGACGAGGAAGAGGGTCCGGACTACTTGCTCGTGGAAAGCGACTCAACGATTAACCTTGCCGATAGCATTACCTCGGCGTTTGCGATGGAACTGCCCTACGTGGTGCTGTGCAAGGAAGACTGCGCAGGTTTGTGTCCGGTGTGTGGAGAGAATCTCAATCACGTGGATTGCGGCCATGCGGAACAGCTCGAACGCGAGGCCGAGGAGGCGCGCTTGGCGAGCAGTCCCTTTGCGGCGTTGCTCGATTTGGACTTGGAAAAGTAGCGCTACTCGACGCGTGTCATTCGTAACGAAGCGTACTCCCCGGGAGCCTGTGTGAGATGAGGCAAGCTCCCGGGGAGTACGCTGTATGAAGCAGTCTCTTGAGAGATACGAGGCGCGCGAGGTGCCCGCGAGGTTCACGCGAGGCCTGCGGAGTCGTGGAGTTGTGAAAACCTGCAAAGGTATTTGTGGCATAGGAAGTTTGTGGTATAGTACCGTTCTACGTGCGTTTGGCAAGACCGCTCGCCATTGAGGCGTGCGTGCAAGGACAAGAGAGGTCTAACGATGGCAGTACCCAAGCAAAAGAAGGGCCGCAGGGCAACCCACACTCGCCGCTCGGCCAACAGCAAGCTTGCTACCCCGGCTCGTTCTGAGTGCCCGCGCTGTGGCGCTCCCAAGCTCCCGCACCACGTGTGCCCGAGCTGTGGTTACTACAAGGACCGTGAGGTTGTCGTAGCCGAGTAGTGTTGCGTGCAAGGATCACCTGGGAGGTCGATCCCTTCTGGGGTCGACCTCTCTTCGTATGCAAAGGGGCCACGAGGCCCGGGTTTGTCAAATGCATTGGTAAAGCGTAGCGATGCGTCGTAGCAATCGAAAGCATGTGCTACACGCATGCGAGAGGAGCATCAATGACGCGTGTGTGCGTAGACGCCATGGGAGGCGACGAGACGCCTGACGTTGTATGCGAGGGTATTGCGCTCGCGCTCAAGAACGACCCAACCCTTTCGGTGCTGGTTGCCGGAACGGAGGAAGTGGTAGTCCCGTTTTGCGATAAAACCGAGCGGGCAGAGGCCCTCGTTGCCACGGAAGTCATCGGTATGGCCGAGCATCCTGCCGAGGCCGTGCGCAAGAAGAAGGATTCGAGCATTGTGCGCGGTTGTGCGGCAGTGCGCGCGGGCGATGCGGACGCGTTCTTTTCCGCAGGATCGACGGGTGCGGTGTTCGCGGCCGCAACCATGGGCATTGGACGCATACGTGGCATAAAGCGGCCTGCCCTCGCAAGCCCGCTGCCGGGAATTGGTGGCCACAACACGGTGTTTTTGGACCTTGGTGCCAACGCCGACGTGCGTCCGGAGTCCATCGTGCAATTCGCGCACATGGGTGCCACATACGCACGCACGGTTTTGGGTGTGAATAACCCAAAGATTGGCCTTCTTTGCAATGGCGAGGAGGAAACGAAGGGCTCCGAGCTTGCGTTGGAGTATCACAAGGCGCTCGTTGAGGCGAACTGCGGTTTTGCAGGCAATGCCGAGGGAACCGATTTGCTTATGGGCGACTTCGACGTAATCGTAACGGATGGCTTTACGGGCAACGTTGCGCTCAAGACGCTTGAGGGCACGGCCAAGTTCATCCTCGCCACGCTCAAGGAGCAAATCGCTCACTCGACGCGCGGCAAAGCTGGGGCGCTGCTCCTGAAGCCGGCACTTAAAACCCTCAAGGACGACCTTTCTGGCGACGCGCATGGTGGCGCGGTGCTTCTGGGGCTTAAGGCTCCCGTGTTCATTGGCCATGGGGCGACGAACGTTCAGGCGGTGGCGTCGGGAACTGCTGCAGCGGCTCAAGCTGTTCGCGGTGCCCTTGTGGACAAGGTCGCCGAGGGCCTTAAGGCGTCCGCACAATAGTACAATCGATGCATCGAGTAATGTGCATCAAGGTGTTATGGAATGGAGTTTGCTATGGACCGCACCGCAATTCGTGAGAAGGTCGTCGAGCTCGTGGGCGAGACGCTCGAGTGCGAGGAAGAAGCCCTCACCGAGGATTCACGCTTCGACGACTTGGGCGCCGATTCCTTCGATTTGCTGGAGCTCGTAACGGCGTTCGAGGACGAGTTCGGCCTCACCATGAACGACGACGCCCTGCAGCAAATCGAAACCATCGGCGACGCCGTCGATGCGATAGCCGACGCGCAGTGAAGCTCTACGCACGCGTCCGTGAAGTAGAGAGGATTTGCGACCACGAGTTTACCAACAAGGAGCTCGTGGTCTCTGCCCTTACCCATCCGTCGGCGGCGGAGGGAAAGCCCGTTACTGCCTCATACGAGCGGCTCGAGTTTTTGGGCGACTCCGTTCTTGGCGCGCTCGTTGCGGCCTCGTTGTACGAGCAGTTCCCGCGCATGGACGAAGGAGGGCTAACGCGCATAAAAACCGCGCTCATTTCGGGCAAGACGCAGGCGAAGGTGGCCGAGGAGTTGGGCATTTCGAAGCTCATCGTGCTCGGCGAGTCGGAAAAAGGCACCGGCGCTCGGGGCATGCGTAAGGCGCTCGAGGATGTGTACGAGGCAATCATTGGTGCGCTCTACTTGGACGGCGGCGCACAAGTGGCAACGGAGTTCATGGAGCGTACGCTCATGCCGCTCATGCAGCCATCGCTTGCGAAGCATCCCATATCCTCTAAGTCGCGTTTTCAGGAAGTGGCCCAGCGCGACTTTAAGTGTGGTCCCACGTACAAAATCGTGGGTGAGGAGGGTCCAGCGCACACCCCCACCTTTACTGCGGTTGCACTTATCGAGAATCGACGCGTGGGACGAGGGAAGGGTCATACCAAAAAGGAGGCCGAGGGCGCGGCCGCGCGAGATGCGCTTCACAACCTTGGCTATGTGCTCGATGGCGCGGAAGGCGAGGGCGTAGAGGCGCACGAGGCTGGTGACGTCTAATGTACCTCAAGTCGCTCACCTTGCGTGGCTTCAAGTCGTTCGCAGACAAAACCACGCTCGTGTTCGATCCTGGCCTCACCGTCGTCGTGGGACCGAACGGATCGGGAAAGTCGAACATTTCGGACGCCATACTTTGGGTGCTCGGAGAGCAGAGCGCCAAGATGCTTCGTGGTTCGGCCATGGAGGACGTTATTTTTTCCGGGTCCTCCGCACGTGGTTCGGTGAGTATGGCCGAGGTTACCCTCGTGCTCGACAACAGCGACGGAACGCTGCCGGTGGATTACTCCGAGGTGGCCGTTACTCGGCGGATGTATCGCTCGGGCGAATCGGAGTACCTCATCAACGGCGCTGCGAGCCGCTTGATGGACGTAACCGACATTCTGCACGATTCTGGCTTGGGTCGCGAGATGCACTCCATCATTAGTCAGGGCAATCTTGACTCAATTCTTTCGAGCCGACCCGAGGAACGACGCGAGCTCATTGAGGAAGCTGCTGGCATCTCGAAGCATCGTCGCCGAAAAGCGCGCTCGGAGCGCAAGCTCAAGAGCATGGACGAAAACCTCACGCGCGCGAAGGACGTGAGCCGCGAGATTACGCGGCAGCTTCGCCCTCTCGAGCGTCAGGTGGGAAAGGCCCGCCAGGCGCGGGAGCTGCAGGACCGTTTGCGCGAGTTGAGTCTCTCGCTCGCTGTGGACGACGTCCGCACGTTGCAGACACGCCACACTTCGCTTATGGCACGCTCGCGCGAGGCAGAGGCGTCGGCCTCGCTGGCAAAGCTGCGCTTGCAGGAAAAGTCGGAAGAGCTCGAGCGCTACCAAAGCCTTTTGGAAGAGAAAGGCATTTTTGTAGGCGACTTGGGTGCCCAGCGAACGCGTTTGGCCGACCAACTCGCGCGTTTGCGCGCCGACGAGCGACTGCTCAAGGAGAAGGGCCGCAACATGCGGGCGCGCATAGCCGACCTCGAGTCGGGCGTGGCATCCTCCAAGCGGGATTGCGAGAAGGCGCGCGAGGAGCTTACGAGTGTGGAGTCCGAGCTTGGAGATGCTCGTGCAAAATGGGACGAACTCAAGCGCCAGGTGGACGAACTCGTGCCGGTGGCACGCAAGGCGAAGGCCCAGCGCAAGGAGCAAGGACGCCAACTGGCGCAGCTGCAGGCAGAGCAACGCGCGGCTCAGCGTAGCGCCGACCAAGAGACGCTCGCCTATGCCAAGCTTCGCGACCAAGTGGGCAATGCCGAGGTCGAAGACGGCCTGTTTGCAAGCAGGCTCGCGCAGCTCGACGAGCAGGCGAGCACGTGCGAGGAGCGTCTTTCGGAGCGTGAGCGGCGCCACAAGGAGCTTACGTCGGCGCTCGACGAGGCCAAGGCATCCATCGATTCCTCGTCGGCCGAGGAGCGCCGCTTGGGGGATGTGCTTCGCGAGGCGCGTGGGGCGGAGCGACGGGCGCGCGAGGCGCTCGAAGGCCAGCGGGCTTCTCTTTCGGCGTTGGTAAAGGTGGACGAACAGGCAGAGCGAACGAGTCCCCTCGTTAAGACGCTTCTTAACAACAGGTCGGTCGCATCCCTCGTTTCGTGCCGTTTGGCCGACGTCATTGAGGCACCGGAGAAGTATGAGGAGGCCATCGAGCGCCTGCTAGGCGACGACCTTGCGGGTCTTGTTGTTAACTGCACGTCGGATGCGACTCAAATCGCTCGCGCGGCTCGTGCCGCAAAGAAGACGAACGGCACGGTTACGCTGGTATCGCGCGATGTGGCAAGCACAACGCATGCTCCGCGCGAGGGAGCTTCGCCGCTTGCCGAGAGCATCGTGGCACACGAGGACGCCCAGGGCGTGGTGGATGCGCTTTTGGGCGGGGTATACGTGGTTGGAACCACCGAAGAGGCTCTACGCGCACATCAAGAGGACCCTGCGCACACCTATGTGAGCAACGAGGGCTCGTATGTGCTGCCCGACGGACGCATTGTGGTGGGGGAGCGCTCTGGAGCAGAGCGTGGTGCCCTTGAACGTAAGCGCTCCATCCGTGCAGCGCGCGAGGCATTGCCGGCGCTCGAGCGAGATCTTAACAACGCAAGTGAGCGTGTAACGGCTTGCGAGCGCGACCTCTCCAACGTCCGCGACGTGGCGGCTCGCGCGCGTCAGGAGCGTGCACGTCTTACGGGCGAGATTTCGTCCATTGAATCCGAGCGCAAGCGCCTGCGTGGCCAGCTCAACTCTACGCAAAACGAACGACAGCGCGTGGAGCGTCAACGCGCGGAGGCCGCAAGCAAGGCCGAGAAGGCGCGACAGGCCATCGAACGCCATCGCCGTGCCGCCGACGAGGCTGCGGCGCGTGCCGAAGAGGCCGCGGCGCAGGCGGAAGAGGCGGCGGCGCGGCGCAACGAGGCGTCGCGTGCGGAAGACGATGCCGAGCGCAAGGTTTCGTCCGCACGCTTGCGCTTGGCGACGGTACAGGAACGCAAGAACAACCTCATCATGCGTTCGGACGACTTGCGCTCGCGGGTAACGCGTCTTGAGCGCTCGGCCGAGAATGCCGAGCGTGATGTGCACGAGCTGCGCGCGAAAATCCTGCGCGTAAAGCCGCTTGAGGAGACGTACGCGGCCATCATAGCCCGCGTGCTCGAATGGGCGGCGCGCATCGAGGATCGCGCGTCCTTGGCGGAGGCGGACTCTGCCGAACTCAAGCAAACCATTGGCGACGCGCGCAAGGGCGTTGATGAGGCGCGCAACGACTTGGACCGCAGTCAAAGCAAGGTTAACGAGATTCGCGTGGAGCAGGGCAGGCTTGAGGTGCAGGTGGAGTCGGCCGTCGGGGCGCTTGAGGAAATGGGCGCGAACCTGGCGGAGGCGTTGCAGCTGCCAGCCCCTGAGGACCGCGAGGCGTACGAGGTGGAGGTTGACGAGCTCAAGCGTCGTTTGCGGGCGCTCGGCCCCGTCAACGAGGTCGCCATGGACGAGTATGCTCGCCTCAAGCAGCGTGCGGACTACATCACCGAGCAGGTGGCCGACCTCGAGTCGGCGCGTAAGTCGCTGGCAAAAATCACGGCCGCTATCGAGCGTCGCATGCGCAGGCAGTTCCTCGTGATCTTCGACCAAGTGAACGCGAACTTCACCGAGGTGTTTTCTCTGCTGTTCCCGGGCGGACAAGCGCATTTGGAGATGACCGACCCCGACCACATATTCGAGACGGGCATCGAGATAATAGCGCAACCGCGTGGCAAAAAAATACAAAAGATGATGCTGATGAGTGGTGGCGAGAAGAGCCTCACGGCCCTTGCCCTGCTCTTTGCGGTATATCGCACGCGAACAGTGCCGTTCTACGTGTTCGACGAGGTGGAGGCCGCACTCGACGACTCCAACCTTGGCAAACTGCTCGATGCGATCGAGGAGTTGCACAAAACGACGCAGCTCATCGTAATATCGCACCAGCGCAGAACTATGGAGCAAGCGGACGTGCTGTACGGCGTGTCCATGCAGGCCGATGGCGTGAGCCACGTGGTGTCTCAGCGCCTCGACAAATCGGGAAAGGTGGTGGACGCCTAAATGGCTCTATTCGATCGACTTAAGGACGGACTCTCGAAGTCGCGCCAAACGATGAACGAGATTTTTTATCTCGGTGGAGAGGTAGACGAGACCTTTTGGGAGGACCTCGAAGATACCCTCGTAATGGCCGACATGGGTGCCGAGGTGGCATTCCAGGTAGCCGACGACCTGCGCGAGCAGGCAGCGCGTGAGGGGCTTACGCGTTCCGACCAAATTCGTGACGCCTTGGCTACGCGCATCGCGAAGGAATTCACCCGAAAGACGTGGGACCCGTTCATTTACCTGCCGTCCTGCGTGCTCTTCGTGGGTATTAACGGTGCGGGAAAAACCACTACGGTGGGAAAGCTTGCGAAGGTGGCAAACGACCAGGGCATCCGCTGCCTCATCGGTGGCGCCGACACCTTCCGTGCCGCTGCCATAGAGCAGCTTGAGGTGTGGGCAAAGCGCTCCGGCGTGGAGATGATCACACGCAAGCGTGGCGCCGACCCTGCGAGTGTGTGCTACGAGGTGCTTGAGCGTGCCGAGCAAACGAACGCGCAGCTTACGCTCATCGATACCGCGGGTCGCTTGCATACGTCGGCCGACCTCATGAACGAGCTGGGGAAGGTGGTGCGCGTCACGCGCAAGCGTGCGACGTGCAAGGTGTTCGTCGTTCTCGTAATCGACGCCACAACCGGGCAAAACGGGCTTTCGCAGGCCAAGGAGTTCAATGACGCGCTCGACCTCGACGGTATTATTATTACTAAGCTCGACGGCACCGCAAAGGGCGGTATTGCCGTGGCCATTTCGCACGACCTCAAGCTTCCCATTCTGCGTGTTGGCGTAGGTGAGAAAATCGAGGACCTACAAATGTTCAATGCGAATGACTTTGCCCGCGCGCTCGTGGGCTCAACGGAGGGGGTGTAAACGATGGCTGTGTTCGGCAGTCTTTCCGACCGTTTACAGGACACGTTCGATAAGTTGCGTGGCAAGGGTCGTCTTACTGAGGACGACATCAACGTCGCGATGCGAGAGATTCGCCTTGCCTTGCTCGAGGCAGACGTCAACTTTAGGGTTGTGCGTGCGTTCGTTTCGCGCTGCAAGGAGCAGTGCCTCGAGGCCGACGTGCTCAAGTCGCTCAATCCCACGCAAAACGTGGTGCGCATCGTCCTTGACGAGCTCACCAAGCTGCTTGGCTCAACCGACGTCGAGCTGCAGCTGCCTGCGACGCGTAAGCCCAACGTGATTATGCTCGTAGGCCTTCAGGGTTCGGGTAAGACGACGGCAGCGTCGAAGCTTGCATACTTGCTCAAGGGCAAGAATCGCAGGCCGCTTTTGGCCGCGTGCGACGTGCATCGTCCGGCTGCGGCCGACCAGCTCGAGGCGCTTGCGCGCGAGGTGGGCGTGCCGGTTTGGCGTGGCGACGGCAAGGATGCCGTAGAGATTGCGAAGTACGCGGTGAATACCGCGGCGAGGCAACGCAACTGCGACGTGGTAATCGTCGACACGGCCGGTCGTTTGCAAATCGACGAAGTAATGATGCAAGAGGCCGTTGACATTCGCGACGCGGTGAAGCCCGACCAAATCCTCATGGTGGTCGACGCTATGACGGGTCAGGACATCGTGAGCGTGGTAACCACCTTTAACGAGCGCATGGACTTCGACGGCGTCATTATGAGTAAGCTCGACGGCGATGCTCGAGGCGGCGGTGCACTTTCCGTTCGCGAGGTTACCGGCAAGCCCATCATGTTTGTAAGCCAAGGCGAGAAGCCCGATTCGCTTGAGGTGTTCCACCCCGACCGCATGGCTCGGCGCATTCTTGGCATGGGTGACGTCATAAGCATTATTGAGGAGGCTGAGAAGCTCTCGGACGAGCAGAGCTTGGCGGATGCCGAGCGCATGCTTATGGAGGGCTTCACGATGGACGACATGCTCTCGCAGCTTAACCAGGTACGCAAGATGGGTGGCGTACGTAAGCTTGCAGGTATGATTCCCGGCGTCGACCGTGCCCTCTCGCAAAGCGGACAAGACATCAACGACGAGCAGATGATTCCCATCGAGGCGATGATTCGCTCGATGACAAAAGAAGAGCGCGCCAAGCCGCGCATCATTAACGGCCAGCGTCGCAAGCGCATCGCTGCCGGCTCGGGCCATACGGTGCAGGAGGTTAACCTCCTGCTCAAGCAGTGGGAGCAAATGGACAAGATGATGAGCTCGCTGCGCGGCATGGCACTCGGCGGTGGCTCGCGGCAAATGGGTCGCGGCATGGCCGAGATGATGCGCAACATGGGCGTAGATCCTGCCGAGGCCAACAAGCTCGCTCGCATGAGTGGCGGTGCCGTGCCTTCCGGCAATCGTCAGCAGCGTCGTACGCGTCCTAGGAAGAAGGGCAAGCAGCAAAAGCGTCGTCGCTAGACGCCAGGCATCGTGCGATAAGAGCGTGTGCGATAAAAGCGTGTGAGAAAAGCTCCCCGATAAGGGGAGCTTTTTTACGGCGCGTTTTTCTCTACGAGGTTTAAGTATAGAGAAAGGTGCCGCGCCCGGAAATCGAATTCCCGGGCGCGGCCCCTTTACAGTGAATTCGTGAGAGCGTGGCTTACCAGTGAACAACGACCACGTCGCCCACGTGGCTCCAATCGAAGAGCTGGGCCGCTACGTCAGAGGGAAGATTAACGCAGCCGTGACTGCCATCGTATTCGTAGATGTTGCCACCAAAGGCGCCGCGCCAGTACGCATCGTGCAGGCCCTGGCCGCCGTTAAACGGCATCCAGTAGCTTACGGGCGTTTGGTAGTCGGGCTGGCCGTCGCCGTTGTAGTCGAGACCAACAAGCGTCATGTTAGGCGTGTGCTCGTATATGGTGTACACGCCCTCGTCGGTTGCATGATAGGGAACGCCAGTTACGCAGTCGGACTCGAGCACGATTTGACCGCTCTCGTCGTAAACGCGTACGTATTGCTCGGCCATGTCGACGTCGATGTAACGCGGACCCCAGTCGGGACCGCCAGGATTCCATTGAGCGGCCTGGGACTTCATGGGTACCTCGAGCGGATTGCTGTTCTTGTTGAGCAGGTAGGCAGCAACCATATCGGCAAGCTGCTCGCCGTCGAGATTCCAGCCGTAGTCGCCGCCCGAAACGCTCACCTGTTTGCCGTCGGGGCGCGTGTAAACGCGGGTGGAACCCACGGAATCGAAGTTCTTGGAAAGGTCGCCTTGGGTCCATCCCTTGATGGCCTCGGTATCGACTATGAGCTCGCAGTGCTCGTTAGTGTGAATCCAGTTCTTGATGAGGTTGGCGTCAATCGTGAGGGCGTCGCGGCCGGCAATGCGCAAGGGGATGGCGAGCTTAACGATCTGGTTGGACTCGTCAATAACCCTGGCAAGACGCTCGTCGTCAACGCGCACGGCAGGTTGGGCAAGTTGCGGCTCTTTGAGCTCGATGGTGTCTTGCAGCGTGCGAACACCTTCCGAAACTGCGGCAATGGAGTTGTCGCGGTCGACCATGGTGCCGAGGGCGTCGGGAACCGAGACGAACATGGCCTTCTTCTCGTCGAACATCATGGTAGCGTTGGTAGGTGGCTGCGAGTTGGCGTTAATCGCGTCTACTGCGGACGTCACGAGCAGGTTGAGTTTGTCTTGATTAAACGTGATGCCCGTGCTCGTGTGGAAGTCGTGCTCATTCCAAATGATGGCAGGCCATTTCCAGGGGTCGATTTGAGCCTGGGCCTCGGCACCATAGGCAGCGCCGTCGTAGCCAAGCTCGATGTCGCCCGCGTTAATGGTGAGGTCCAGGCCGTCGCCCGTGACATGCGTGGAGTACGACTCGCCCGTCGAGGTGACGTGCGCGGCAAGGTCGTCCACGGACTTGAGCGAAACGTCATCGCCGTTCACGCGCGTGTTGGGCATGAAGTGCGACATGAAGAACACGCTTCCGCCAACGTACACGGCGAGCAAGGCGCCGGCTGTGATGCCGACTATCTTGAGCACCTTACGGCCAGTGCCGGACTTCTGCGGAGTCGGTGTGGCCTCAACCTCGAAGGGCTTTTGCGGTGCGTCGACGATCTCTGCCTCTTCGAGAGGCTGTGCCTCCACATGATCGTCGAGTACGTCGTTGGTTACGGCCGGGCCCGCAGTTGCGCTGCTCTCAAGTTCAGGCAACGAGAGAAGCTCGGCACGTGCGCTGGACGTGTGCAGTTGTTGCAAGGGCTCCACTGTAGGAGTAGTGGCCCAAAGGTTGGTTGTTGCGCCTGGGTCGGATTCGTCTGCGGTTGGCGAGGGCACGCTCTCGGGTGCCGGGGCGACGGTTTGAGTTTGAGCAACCGCGGGTGCAGGTGCCGGCGTGGCAGGCGCCGTTGAAGGAGCGTCGGTGGACGTCACGGTTGGAGCCACCGTTGGCGCTACCGTTGCGGCAGGTGTAACCTCAGTGGTCGCAGGAGTTGCAGGGACCGCGGTGGTCGGTACCGTCGTGGCAGCATGTTGAGGCTGTGCGGGTGTTGCCGCCGAAGAGGCGTCGGAACCCCAGAAGTCATGCGACGCATGTGCAGGTTTGCTCTCGCGCAGCGTTTGAACAAGTGGCACACTAGCTACCGGCATGGTAGTCTCGTCCATGGGCATGGCGTGACGTGCGCGTGTTTCGTAGGCTAAGTCGTCTGTGGATGTCGCGGCGTCTACGTCAGTACCAGCTGACAAATTCTGCTCGGTGGAATTGGAGAGTTCTTCGTCAGCCGTGTGTTCGTCTTTTGTGGTCATAACCACACCCTTCGTAATATCGTTTCCATCGCGAGCGGCATGATTGTTAGTGCAAGCGGTATATTACCTCAAAAACGAATTGTATGCGGGAGAGGAGTTTCTTCCATGACAACTATACGAGTGCTGGACGTACATGACAGTAAACTTAAAGTTTTCACGAGTTTGACGAATCACCAGCTGCGCAATGCGTTGGATCCAGAGCGTGGGGTGTGCATCGTGGAATCGGAGACGGCCATACGTGTTGCGCTGGAGGAGGGCGTAGAGCCTCTCTCGTTTTTGCTTGACGAGCGTAAACATGCCGCTATGGCGGATGTGCTCGCAAATGTTTCCGATGAGGTACCAATTTATGTGTTACAGCCCGAAGAAGCAGAGAAGCTCACGGGGTATCGTGTGACGCGAGGAGCGCTTTGCGCCATGAAACGACCTGCCTCGCAGGATATGGACTTGTTGCTAGCTGATGCGGGACGGGTGGTAGTGCTTGAGGGGATGACGGATGCGTCCAATGTGGGTGCGACGTTTAGGAATGCCGCCGCACTCGGTGCCGATGCCGTTATTGTGGCGCCCACGTGTGCAGATCCGTTGTGCCGACGTGCGGTGCGAGTTTCGATGGGTAACGTGTTTCGCGTGCCGTGGATTCGTGTGGGTTCGGGATGGCCTGCGGAAACCGTCGAGGCGCTACGCAAACATGGCATAACATCGTTGGCGCTTGCGTTGCGTCCCGATGCCATTACGCTTCAGGAAGCGGCCGCGAGACGCGGCGAGCGTCTTGCGCTTTTCCTCGGTGCCGAGGGTTCCGGCCTCACGCATGAGGTACTTGATGCCTGCGACGCGAGCGTTATTATCCCAATGTCGCGTGGGGTGGATTCGCTCAACGTTGCCGCGGCCGGCGCCGTTGCCATGTACGCGCTGTTCGCGTGAGGGTGTAGCTTCCTACTCTTCTTCCCACGTATCGTACGTAATGCCCGAACCGCGCTCGAAAACGACGAATCCGTCGCGCGCAACCTCGACCGGTAGTGTGCCCTGGAAGGTGCCGTCGCCAAATGCGGTACAGAGGGCAGCCACGAGGTTCGGACCCCAGCCAACCGTTTCGCCGTTGAAGGCAACGGGGTCGACCGTGATTCCGGCTGCGTAGTAGCAGGCAATGAGGGCGTCGGCTTGTGGATAGCGACCAAGGTCGTAGGGAAGCTGAGAGCTTATGAGCACCGTGCGCTTGCCCTCCGCCGCACACTGCTCGAGGACGCCGTCGATGTACGACGCGATGGCGGAATCTACGTCCTTCACGTCGTACAAGCTCGAAACGATTACGACGGCCGTGGCGGTTTGCATTGCCTGCTTGAACTGGGTGGCGTACTTCTTTGCGTCGGTCGTGTCGTAACAAAGGGCCTGGACGGTTGGGGCGCTTGCGAGGAGCTTGGCGGCGTAGGTTACGGAGGCAAGTTGCGACTCGTAGGGTACGAGCACGAACACCTGGTCGTCGGCCCGAAGGGGCAATGCACCCGTCGAATCCTGCACGAGCGTTACCGCGCGCTGGGCGATGGCGTACTCAGTCGCATGATGCTGTTGGGAGCCAACCACCTGTTTCGCCTGCGCGATGCGCTCGTCAAGCGGTGCGAGCGAGGTGCGGCAGTCCAACACGTTGCGGTTGAGCTTGAGGGTGAGGATGCGCGTGACGGCGGCATCAACCGCCGCCATGGGAATAGTGCCCTCCTCCACGAGACCAGCGAGCGAATTGACGTACGAGTCGAGTGCGTCGAGGTAGTTGGCAATGCTCTGCGCGGGATCAACGGGTTCGAGCAGCATGTCGGCACCTGCGTTGATGGCCAGGCTGGCGGCATCGAGGGGGTCGAAGTGCTTGGCAACGGCATCCATAACGAGACTATCGGTGCTCACCACACCCGAAAAGCCGAGTTCTGTGCGCAAGAGGTCGTTTATAAACACCTTGGAAAGCGTGGCAGGCAGCGTGATGGGCGTGCCCTCCTTGCTTACGACGGAGCTCGTTTCGATGGTGGGGAACACAATGTGAGCGCACATCACCATGTCCACGCCCGCATTGATGGCCGCGGCAAACGGCACGAGCTCGTTGGAACGCAAGTCGTCGAGGGTGAGGTCTATGCTGGGAAGCCCGGTGTGGCTATCTGTATTGGTGTTGCCGTGGCCGGGGAAGTGCTTGGCGCATGCAATGACGCCTTGGTTGTGCAGTCCCGTTATGAACGGCACGGCGAGCTGGGAGACGAGTTCGGCGGTGTCGCCAAAGGAGCGTACGCCAATAACCGGATTCTCCGGGTTGTTGTTTATATCCACGTCTGGGGCAAGATCGCAGTTAATGCCGAGGGCCAACAGTTCCTCGGCCATGAGTGCCGCGGCTTGCTGGACGTCTTGCTCACTGCCGTTGGCGCCTAATGCCATGTTTCCACACATTTGGCACCCGTTGGTTATGCGGTGGGAATACCCGCCCTCCTGATCGGTGGAAATAATGAGTGGAACGCGGCCGGCGGACTCGTCGGGGGCGTTCGCCACTTGAAGGGCATCTACAAGTCGCGCTGCCTGCTCGTTGCCTTGGATGTTCTCGGCGTAGAGCAGGATGCCTCCAAAGGCATGTTTGCCGAGCGCCTCGGCCATTGCGGGGGGCAGCTCGGTGAGGCCGACCATTTCGCCCTCTGCGTTGGTCGAGTTATAACGAACGCTGGGAACTATCATCTGTTCGATTTTTTGCTTGGTGCTCATAGCCGCAAGTATCGAGCCGATGCGATCGCTCGAAACAACCGCTCCGCCTTGCGATGACGCCGGTTGTGAGTCGTTTTCCTGTGCGTCATTCGACTGAGTGCACGCTGCGAGTCCTGCTGCCGTTGCAAAGAGGCCAAAGGTGCCGAGTGCGTTTCTCCTCGAGACGGATGGCTGAATCATGTGCGCTCCTTGTGGTTGGTTTATCTCTTTACACACAGTATACTCCGAAGGTGCACTCGCGTGTTGTGCGTGAACCGTTAAGGAGTGCTATGTTGAAACAATCGTTGTGTGCGAATCGTGCGCAAACAATTACGGGAGGTTGGCATGAAGCGGAACGAACTACGCAATGAGCTGAGGTTCCTGCTGTTCTGTGCGTTGATAGGGGCGACCGCGGGTGTGGTGTTTTGGCTCTTTTTGTTTGCTATGCAGCAGGGGACGTGGCTTGTGTGGAATGTGCTGCCTCAGGAGGTTGCCAGCTCGATGTGGTATTCCGTGGCGGTGTGCGGCGTCGGAGGGCTTTTGCTTGGCTTGCTGCACCGACGATTCGGGGATTACCCGGAGCCTATGGCCGACGTGTTCGCGCGCATCAAACGAACGGGCACGTATCCGTACAAGAACATTCTCGCAATCATCCTTATGGCGCTCATTCCGCTTTTGATTGGAAGCAGCGTCGGTCCCGAGGCGGCGATGGTGGGAATTATGGCCGCCTTGTGTTGCTGGGCGGGCGAGAACCTTCGGTTTGCAGGTGCGGAGTCGGCGTACTACTCCAAAATCGGTGCCTCGGTGGGCCTTTCCGTAATGTTTCGCTCGCCGCTGTTTGGCGTGTTCGAGGTCGAGGAGGGCGATGAGGAGTCCGGGCTGGGGGAGCTCTCACGCTCGGGGAAGGCAGTGGCGTACTGCGTAGCGGCCGGTGCGGGCTTTGGGTGCTTTTCGTTGCTCAGTCGTTTGTTTGGCGGCGTGGCGTCGGGCTTTCCCTCGTATGAGGTTGTGCAAGGCAGCTGGCTTGACGTGCTGTTGTTCGTGCCCTATGTGGCGTTCGGTGTTGCGTTCGGGCTATTCTTCTTGGCAGGCGAGCACGGCTTCGATTGGCTTGGGAACAAGCTTCCCACCATTGCATGCGAGCTGGGCGCAGGCATTGTGCTTGGCGTCGTAACGGCATTGTTGCCGGCCGTGCGCTTTTCCGGAGAAACGCAAATCGAGGTGCTCATGGGCGGCGGATTCGGCTTGTACGCGCCGTTGGCCGTTGTGGGTGTGGCGTTCGCCAAGGTGCTTCTTACGAATATGTGCACTGGCCTGGGCTTGAGGGGTGGGCACTTCTTCCCGCTCATCTTTGCGTCGGCGTGTTTTGGAACCGGTCTTTCGGAGCTGCTGTTTGGAGGTGACGTCGCCCACGCGACGATTGCCGCTGCAGTCGTTGCAGCGGCAACACTTGCCACTACGATGAAGAAGCCGTTTGCGGTGGCGATGCTGCTCATGTTGTGCTTTCCTGCGCGTATGCTTGGCTGGATCGTGCCTGCCGCAGCTGTTGGCGCGTGGGTTTCTCAAAAAATAAAACTTTAGGCGAGCGCCGACGGTCAATTTGATAACATGGCTCACCATATGCGGAAAGGAGTGTGCCATGAGGATGCAACACATGCTGCGTCGCATGTTGGCGCTGCCGCTTGCGGTTGCGATTGCGTGCGCGAGCGTGCCGACGGTAAGTATGGGGCAGGGGTTGGAGGACGAACACAGTGCTTCGTCGTCTTCGTGCGAGACTGGCGAGATCGAGGAGTCGTATGTCGCTTCCGATGCTGCAAATGATGGTGCTTCAGAGTTGAGCGAAGCCGTGCGGCAGCGGGCGGAGCATGTAAGAGCAAGTGCCGCAGAGAAAAGCTTGCGGGGGCGCATTTGCGAGCTTTACTACGAGCTAGCACGTGTGGACGTTGTCGACGAGGACATTGCCTACGGGGACGCAGCGGATGGGGCGCTCGGCGTGCTTACAGGAGCCAGGGCCAGCGAGCGGGCATTGTGCGAGGCGTTTGCTCTGGTTGCGCGGGAGCTCGGCGCTGAATGCGAGTGCGCGACCACAGACGACGGCCATATGTGGAACCGGGTACTGGTTGACGATGACTGGCTCGGAGTGGACGTGGCTACCGCAGCTCGCGATTGCATGGGCAGCGAGCTTGACGAAGTAAGCGACCGTTGGCTCTTCTTCGATGCGGAAACCGATGCAGTGGGGACGACCTTCGAGACGGGCACGATGGAAGGGATTGAGGGTCGCGAAGTCTCGGATGAGGCCGCGCAGGACGTGTCGGAGGCGGAGGCATGCGAGGCGGTGGCGTGCGAGGCGGAGGACACCGAACCGGAAGTGCTTGAATTGGAATCGCTTGAGTCGGAGGAACGCGAGACTTCCGATTCGACAGGAGCGGAGGCTTACGAGCGGGCTGAAGCGAATGAGTCTGTGGTTGGTGGATTCGTAACCAAGAAGGACGATACACGCACGTCCGGCGGCGCGACAGCCAAGTCCGATGGCCATAAAGACGAGCGGAGTGGCAAAACGTCTGGCGTGGGTGCAATGGCTGCTTCGCAGTGCGACATATCGCAGGCGAGTGTCGCATCAATTGGCACTCAGGCGTATACGGGCAAGGCGGTGAAGCCCAAGCCTTCCGTTTGGTGGGGAAGTGAGAAGCTCGTCGCGGGAACGCACTACACGCTCTCCTACGCCAACAACGTAAAGGCGGGCACGGCGACCGTAACCATACATGGTAAGGGCACCTATGTGGGCAGCAAGTGTGTGAGCTTCAAGATTCTCTCTCCGAGCGTCTCCTATTATGTGCATCGCCAAACGTATGGCTGGGAATACGCATGGAGCCATAGCGATGGTCAAACGTCGGGTACGACTGGTCAGTCCAAGCGTCTCGAGGCGATTCGCGTAAGGATGACGTTGAAACCGGTTGCCGGTTCTATACTGTACAAATCGCATATTCAAACGACGGGATGGGAAGAATCGTGGCACAAAGATGGTGCGCAGAGCGGGACGGTCGGTCGCTCAAAGCGACTTGAAGCGATTTGCATAAAGCTTAGCGGAAACATGGCCAAAAAGTACGACGTGTACTATAGAGTGCATGTGCAAAAGTTTGGCTGGATGGCATGGGCGAAGAACGGTGCCAAATCCGGTTCGGCCGGCTATTCGCGCAGGCTCGAGGCTATACAAATTAAAATCGTCCCGAAGGGCGTTGCTGGTCCGCGCTCATCGACGAAGAACCCTGCGTTCGCGGAACGCGGAGTCTCTTCCACCGGCAAAGTGGGGTGGCAGAATCCAGCTGAGTATCCACAGGTGAGCCCCAAAACGGTGGTGCTTCCCTCGTATTGCGTTGGGGAGCACACGTATGTAACGCCTTCCCGAATAGCTCGGGACGCTACGCGCAACCAATGCGTGGATGCTTTCCTGGCTCGGGCGCGCGAATACTTGGGTACGCCCTATCGGGAGCCTTGGGCGCGCGAGCCGGGTGTTGGTATTGATTGCTCTGGCCTTGTGCTTCAATGCCTCTACGCGACGGGCATGGACTTGGAGCATGCTCGCGGAGCCGAAAAGGTGGGGGGATACAACCCCTATAATCACTTTTGGGTACCAGAGCAAACCTTTAACTCCATGCGTTGGTTCGAGAACAACACGTTTATGCCGGTTCCGGTTACGGAGATTCGTCGCGGGGACCTTGTGTTCACGAATGGTCACGTGGCCATATACTTGGGTAAAGAGAAGATAATCGAGGCCATAGGGGGTAAGGGCGTATGGATTACCGCGCTCAATCGAGAAGCCCTCATTGGAGCGCAGCGGCCGTTTGTGTAGGTCGCGCTTTCGGCTAGTCCGCTATTCCGCGAGCCCTCCCCGACGTGCCCAGCCGTTGAAGAAAACCAAAAACCTCGCCCGTGGCCCGGGAGGACTGCAAGAGCTTGTCGTCCTCTGGGCTGCGGGCGGGGTTTTGATGCTTCAGGGCAGGGGAAGCCGCGAGGCGGTTTAGCGCTATGCCTGCGGCGGCAGGATGGGGGCGAAGCCGTCGTCGCGGGTAAACATGCGCATGAACTCCTCGCCGGTTATAGTTTCCTTGCGCTGAAGGTAGCGGCTTATCTCATGCAGCTTGAAGCGATGCGCGCGGAGCGTGTCGAGGGCCGTCTTGTGGCCCTCCTCCACGAGTCGCTGAACCTCGGCATCGATGTCTTGGGCGGTGCCTTCGGAACAGGTGAGCTCTGCGCCGCCGCCGAGGTAGCGGTTACGCTGATGGCCGAGGGCTACCATGCCAAAGCGTTCCGTCATGCCGAACTGCGTAACCATGGCGCGGGCGATTTGCGTGGCCTTCTCGATGTCGTTGGAAGCGCCGTTGGTCGCCTCGCCAAATATGAGCTCTTCGGCGGCGCGGCCTCCACAAAGCACGGCAATTTTGTTGCGCATCTCGGTGGCGGTGGTGAGGAAGTGCTCGTCCTCGTCCACCTGCATGGTAAAGCCAAGCGCGCCTGATGTACGCGGAACGATGGTGATTTTGCTGACGGGTGCCGAACCCTTTTGCGAAGCAGCCACGATGGCATGCCCCGTCTCGTGGTACGCGACGACCTGCTTCTCGTGCTCCGAGAGTACGGTGGACTTCTTCTTCTCGCCGGCAATTACGACGTCGACGGATTCGAGCAAGTCTTCCTGCGTGACGAGTCGGTGTCCCATGCGCACGGCACGTAGCGCCGCCTCGTTAATCATGTTGGCAAGATCGGCGCCCGAAGCGCCAGGCGTTGCACGCGCAACGATGCTGAGGTCGATGCCGCGCTCCATCTTTACGTCGTTGGCATGTATCTTAAGAATCGCCTCGCGACCGGCCAGGTCGGGCAGCTCTACGGGAATGCGACGGTCGAAGCGGCCGGGACGGGTGAGGGCGATGTCGAGCGAGTCGGGCATGTTGGTGGCGCCGAGTACGACGATGCCCTTGTTGTTGTCGAATCCGTCCATCTCCGTAAGAAGTTGGTTGAGGGTTTGCTCACGCTCGTCGTTGGTGGTAAGGGCGCCGTCGCGACGCTTTCCCACCGTGTCGATCTCGTCAATGAACACGATGCAGGGGGCCTTGTCGTTCGCCTGCTTAAAGAGGTCACGAACCTTTGCGGCTCCGCGTCCCACGAACATCTCGACGAATTCTGAGCCCGAAATTTGGAAGAACGGCACGTTGGCCTCGCCGGCAACTGCCTTGGCCAAAAGCGTCTTGCCCGTCCCCGGAGGGCCGACGAGCAGGGCACCGCGCGGGCAACGAGCACCGATATCGGTGTACTTTTGGGGGTTCTCTAGGAAGCTGGCAATCTCTTGCAACGATTCCTTCGCCTCGTCTTGGCCTGCAACGTCGGCAAACGTGACGCCGGTTTCCTTCTCGCCTACGATTTTGGCGCCGGAGCGTCCAAGACCTCCCATGCCGAAGCCGCCGAAGCCACCGCCAAAGCTCATGGAAGGATCGTCTCCGTCCTCTGCCGCTTGCTTCATGCGACGGTTGAGACGCCAGCCGAAGTACACCATTATGCCAATCGGCAAGCCATAGCTCAAAAGCATGTAAATCCACAGGTCGTTGCTCGTATCGGGGATTTCCGCCTTAAAGTTAACCTCGTGCTGCTGCATGAGGGGAACGAGGTTATCGTCGTTGGGGAACACCGTCGTTTCGTACTTTTGGGTGCCCTCCTCACCAGTTTTGCCGTCGGTAAAGCGAATCTTTCCCGTGCCGGTGTTGAGGTCAACCTCTTTTACTTGGTTTTTGTTTATCATGGCGAGGAACTCGCTGTAGGAGACCTCTTTTATCTGTTGATGCTGATACATATTGAATGTTTGGTTTACGGCAAGCATTACCGCCAAGGCAATGATGACGTATAAAAACATCGAACGTCGGCGCTTTTGGTTATTCATCTCCATCTGGTTCTCCTTGGATAAACACACATACGAACATATCATACCCACCTTTGGTGGGCGGGAACCGTACGACATGCATAATTCTGAGAGGTCTATGGTGGCCGCGTGCCGGGCAGTTAACAAAGAATGGCTTCGTATCGCCAAATTGTTTTGATTGAATCTGTCAAAAGCTTATTATAGGATAGAATATAGCGAAGTTGGCTTAACAACATGTACGAGGAGAGGGGCAGGCAACTATGGCTGATGGTATGTCGATACAGGAATTCCAAGCGGCGTGAGAGAATGATCCGGCGTTCTTGGAGCAGTTTGATGCTGCGTGCGCGCGAATTGCGCAGGAGGGCAAAGCGCAGAGCGATGGCGAAGTGATTAGCGCGGCTGCGATTGAGTTGGGTGTTGACTTGTCGACAATCGAAGCGGACCGCAGTCTTGCCTCCCTTGGAGGACTGTATCTATATCGTGGACGAGCTCGCGCGTGCGGGCATCACGCATGTGGACCTTACCGGAGGAGAGCCGCTCCTGCGCAACGATTTGGAGAAGATCGTTAGGCGGCTGAGCAAATGGGGCATCGACATCGGCGTAATCTTTACCAATGCCTCGCTCCTCGATGCGTCGGTGCTCAACATGCTGGAGCGCTACAATCAGCATCCTACCTTCCAAATTAGCTTTGACGGCGTAGGGCACCACGACTGGTTGCGTGGTGTTCCCGGCGCCGAGCAGCAGGCCAACGACGCCTTCAGGCTGCTACGCGAGCGTGGGTTCGAGCGCGCGGCAACAATGTGCATTCACAAAGAGAACAAGGATGTGCTGCGCGAAACCGTAAACCACCTTGCAGGCCTTGGCGTGGGTACGTTGCGCGTGAATGCTCCCACGTCGATGGGTATTTGGACGGAGTATGAAGAACGCTATGCGCTTAGCATGGATGAGCTCTGGGATATATACCGCGACTACATTCCGCGTTTCTTCGAGGACGGCATGCCCATCAATTTGGAAATCGAGGGGTTCTTCGTTTGCGAGAAGGGCTCCACGAAGTACAAGGTGCAGTATGTCCACGATGCTCGTCCTGATTCAAACTGGAACAAGCTTGGCTGCTGCGAGAGCGTGCGCTATACACAGCACATCGACCCCGACGGGCGACTTGCTCCCTGCCAGGGCTTTTGCGAAACGGTACTGCGCGACGAGTTTCCCAGTGTGCTGGAGGGCGGCTTGGGATCGCTTACGCTTTGCGGGCGCTGTTACGAAATCGTTGAGACGAAAATCTCGGACTTCCTCAACAAAAACCCCGATTGCGCCACCTGCGAGCACCTTCCAAAATGCTGTGGTGGCTGCATGCTCGCAGGAATCGACGACGCGGGAAACTTCCTCGTGCCCGACGAGCGAATTTGCTACTTCTTCAAAAACATTGGCGAACAGGCTGTGCGCGATGTGGCCGATGCCGCAATTGCAAAGCATGTTCCTAACGCGTCTAGCGCGCCATGTTAGCTATGATGTTGAGGAGTATGTTGAGGATGCGCGGCAAGCCTCCGCGGTAGTCGGCGTGGTCGAGCGCGGCGCTCACGAGTAGGGGATTATCGGTTCCTATTACGTCCACGTCGCAGCTTACGAGGTATTGCACCGTGTCCTCCAAGTCGACGGTCCAGCAAAACACGAGGATGCCCTTGTCGTGAAGCCGCTTTACGAGTTCGGGGGTGACGTTGGTCTCCTCAATGGTAACGTTGTTGGTGTAGGGGATGTCTTCGACGTTTCCTTGCGCGACGAACATGCAGTATCCCTTGGTTATGGTGGGGTCCAGCTCGGCTATGCGTATGAGGTTGCGCGCCTCTTGTCCAATTACCATAACGTTTTCGTGCATGCCGGTTTTGTTGATGACCTCCAGAACGTGCTCCTCGAAGTCCTTGTCGTCTTTGCTGCCCTTGAGTTCGACCTGCACGTTGACGCCGTGCTCCTTGGCACTTGTAAGCACCTCCTCGAGCGTTGGAATAACGACGTGTTCGTACACGCCAGGCATCCAGTCGCCCATCTCGTACTGGGTGAGTTCGGCGTAGGTGTGATCCTTGATTTCGAGGTCGTGACCCGTCACGCGGTCGATGCTGGGGTCGTGGCTACATACGATGACGCCGTCGGAGGTTTGGTACACGTCGAGCTCAATCCACGAGAGGTTTTCGCTGAAGGCGAGCTCGAACGCGGGCATGGTGTTCTCGGGCGCATTGACGTTGTCGCCGCGATGTGCGCACACGAGCGGGCGCTCGACCGGCTCGGCAAGGAACGAGTATTTCGTCGCGAGAAAAACGCCGGTTCCAACGAGCACGACCGCGGCGGCAGCTATGGCCGTCCGTCGAGCGAACGGTGCGATCTTTTCGCGCCTGAAGGTCGCGTGCGAGAGCGTGCCGACGGTTTCGGTTTCGTCGATGTACAGGTAGAAGCACACGGCGAGGCCGGCATTGTTGACGGTTGGTATGAGCAGGCTCTGGAGGACCTGCCGCAGGGCGTAGGTGTAGGTCCCCACTGCGGCGGAGCGGGTGACGACGCCGCCTTCGTTATGGAAGAGCGCGAGGAACTCCGAAATGTTAATCGTGATGGCGGAGGCCACCGTGTTGATGAGGAAGTTCGTGAGGAACATGAGCGTGCCCAAAAACAGCACCGTCTTGAGGTAGCGGCCCTTGCCGAGCCTTCTGCTTTCGGCGCAGCTCGGAATGAAGTCCACGTCCTTAAGAACAAAAATGTTTATTGAGAAGACGTACACGAGAGCGATGCACAGCAAGATTGTGTACAGGATGCTATAAGCCACGGTGTACACGGCGGTGTAGTCAATCGTTTGGTTGACAAACCCTGGCACGATGAGCTTGTGCGTCGTCCCCGCCAAAGGCATTACTTTGGTGAGCGGCATCAAAACGAGCAAGAACACGATGATGAGCCAATTCTTGGGATGCGCCGCCTTGCGACAAGTTCGGAGTGCCGCCATAAACATGCTGTCGAGGTTGGTCTCGAGTCCGATTTGCCCCATGGAGAACGCGTGCAGCAATCCCGAGATTTGGAAGAGGGCGATTTGGGTTGCGATGAGCTGCTCGAAGAGAAGCACGAGGATGGAAAGCGGATGCAACACCACGTCACGCAGGTTGGCCGGCGAGATGTAGGTGTTGCCGGTGATTGCCATGATGAGCTTCGTGGTTGCCGATGTGAGCATTGACGTCGCTATGAGCGAAAAGACGGAACACACCAACACATACAGGGTGACGACTTTAAAGTTATGCCGGAACAGGTGGAGGGTGTTTTTGAGGAAGTACACCAATTCCGAAAAGAGCGCCGATGCGCGTTCGTGCCTAGCCTGTGCGTTCACGACCGTTCCTCCTGGCGAGAGTTCGAGCTTGGTTTTGTCCATCGTAGCATTGAATCTCGCACGTATGTCCCATATGTACCGAAAGAATAGTCAAGTGCCAATCCGTTGCCCGGAGGGAGCTGTGCCCAAACAGTTCCTTGGACGGGCTCGGCTCGGATGTCCCGACTCGGGGCCAATTTCCATAGATGGTAGTTTTAGGGCTGCAAACGGTATGTAACTTTGCTAAAATGCTGCGCGTCCCCATCGCGCACGCGGGTGGCGATGCCCGCAGGAAGGATTCGCTCGGATGGCAAACAGGTACAAAAAGACGACAAATCTGCCGCGCACGAAGTTCGCGATGCGCGCAAATCTTGCCCAGAACGAGCCCAAGCGACTCGCGGCATGGGAGAAGGCCGGCGTGTACGAGCTCGCCCTCAAAAAGAACGAGGGTCACGAGAGGTTCGTGCTCCACGACGGTCCTCCGTATGCGAACGGTCCCATCCACCTCGGGCACGCACAAAACAAGATTAGCAAAGACATCATCAATCGCTATTGGATGATGCAAGGCCGCGAGGTCCCGTACGTCCCCGGTTGGGACTGCCACGGTTTGCCCATCGAGCACAAGGTGGAAGACATGGTGGGGCAGGACAAGTTCCGCGAGCTTCCCACCGAAACGATTCGTCGCCTGTGCCGCGAGATGGCCGTGGAGCAGGTCGATACGCAGCGTCAGGGCTTCAAGCGCCTCGGCGTGCTGGGCGAGTGGGATAACCCCTACCTCACCTACACCAACGACTACGATGCCACCGACATCGAGATTTTTAAGGCCATTTGGGATACCGGCGCCATCTATCGTGGCCGCAAGCCGGTGCACTGGTGCAGCCATTGCCATACGGCGCTGGCCGAGGCCGAAATCGAGTATGGCGACGAGACGAGTCCGGCCATCTTCGTGCGTTTCGAGATGTGCACCGTCCCCGCTGGTCTTGAGGAGTGGGCGGGCAAGCTCGACGTTGCCATTTGGACCACGACGCCTTGGACGCTTCCTGCCGACGATGCCGTTATTCTGCATCCCGAGGCGACCTACGTTGCAGTTGCGCACGAGGGACGTGCGGCGATTTTTGCCGAGGCGCTCTGGCGCAAATGCGCAGATAAGTTCGGTTGGGAGGACGCATCTCTCGTCGTGAACGATGCGCGCGTGCCATGGCGCGCGACGGGCACCGAGCTGGCCGAGAACCTCTACAAGCAGCCCATCTTTGGCGACCAGGGCGAAACCGGCAAGTTCATCTATGCCGATTACGTCACGCTCGAGGACGGTACCGGCATCGTGCACTCGGCACCTGGCCACGGTGTGGACGACTACCTGGCAGGCATGAAGTTCGGCGTGCCTGTGGTTATGCCCGTCGACGACGACGGTCGCTTCTTCAAGGGCGAGGGCATGGGCACCGGCGGTCCTTGGGGTGGCATGGAAGTGAACGAGGCCAACCCGCACATCATTAAGTGGCTCGACGAGCGTGGCATGCTCATCCTCCACGAGGACATGTCCCACAGCTATCCGCACTGCTGGCGCTGCAAGAACCCGGTGATTTTCCGTGCGACGAGCCAATGGTTTGTTTCCATGGACAAAACCGGCTTGCGCAAAACGGCTCGCGAGGCGCTCGACCACGTGGACTTCTATCCGTCGCATGCCGTAAAGCGCATCGGCTCCATGGTTGAGGGACGTCCCGACTGGTGCATTAGCCGCCAGCGGAACTGGGGCGTGCCCATCCCGGCGTTCACCTGTCAGGATTGTGGCGAGTCTGTGATGAGCGACGAGACGCTCGACGCCGTCATCAAGCTGTTCCGCGAGCAAGGCTCCGACCACTGGTTTACGGACGAGCCGGCAAGCTACCTTGGCGATGCCTGCGTGTGCCCGAAGTGCGGAAGCCACAACCTCAAGGCCGACCGCGACATTTTGGACGTGTGGTGGGACTCTGGCGTTTCTCACACGGCCGTATGCCGCCATCGCGAGAACTTGGACTTCCCGGCCGATATGTACCTCGAGGGTTCCGACCAGCATCGCGGCTGGTTTATGAGTTCGCTCATGACGAGCATCGGTGCCTATGGTCAGGCGCCCTACAAGGCGGTGGTAAGCCAGGGCTTCACGCTTGACGGCAAGGGCCGCAAGATGAGCAAGTCGCTGGGCAACGTTATCGACCCGAATAAGGAATGTGCGACGCGTGGCGCGGACGTGCTGCGCCTGTGGGTGGCATCGGTAGATACGAGCGTAGACGTGCCGTGCGACGACCAAATCCTCAACCACGTGGGCGAGGCCTACCGTCGCTTCCGCAACACGTTCCGCTTCCTCCTGGGCGAGATCGAGAACCAGTTCGATCCCGCGGTAGATGGCGTGGCGACCGAGGACTTGCTTGCATACGACAAACTCATGCTCGCGCGCCTGTGCGAGGTGCACGAAGAGGTGAGCGAGGCATATGCGGGGTATCGCTTTAACCAGGCGTATCGCACGCTCTACGACTTCGTGATTACCGAACTCTCCAACGGGTATCTTAATGCGACGAAGGATCGTGTGTACTGCGAGGCTCCCGATTCCTTTGCGCGTCGCAGCGCACAAACGGTGTGGGCACACATCCTCTCCATGCTTTTGCGCGACCTGCAACCCATTCTCGTGTACACCACCGACGAGGTGATGGAGTATCTGCCGCTCAGCATGCGCGATGGCCAAACGTTTGCGGCGCTGCTCGACTGGTGGAAGGCGCCCATGACGGCGGAAGAGCGTGCGCCATACTTGCCGGTGTACCAAGCGGTCATCGATGCGCGTGCCGTGTTCACCAAGGCATACGAGGACGCCATTAACTCGGGAGCCATTGCCGAAAAGACGACGCAGGCGGCGCGTGCCGAGCTTACGGTTCCTGCCGAGCAACTTGGCTTGCTCACAGGCAATATGGGCCTCGACCTTGCGGAGCCTTTTGTGTGCGCAGAGGTGGTTCTCGTGGGCGGCGACGAATACGCCTGTGTGGCGGTGCCCGCCGAGGGCGAGAAGTGCGAGCGCTGCTGGAATTGGCGTTCCCTTGGCGTCGACCACCTGTGTGATAGGTGCCACGACGCAGTGAAGTCTTTTGGGGAATAAAGAATAACAAAAGGGGCGACGGGCCTCCTCCGGCGACGGGGGAGGCCATGCAAGGAGGCAGCACGCATGGAGTCGAGATTCTCCGCAATAGGAAGCAGGGGATTTCATATCTTCTTGTTCTGGGTCATCGTAATACTTGTGGTCGTGGTTGATCAATCCACAAAGGCTGCGGCTATCGAGGTGATTGGCGATGGTGGACGTGTGCTCATTCCGGGCATAATGAATCTCATTCATGTTGAGAACACGGGAGCGGCCTTTTCCATCGGGCAAGGTGGCAACGTGCTTTTTGTGATAGTTGCCATTCTGTTCCTAATTGGCTCTTGCTTGCTGGTATGGCGTGAGGACGACCTGCCGCTTGGTGTGGTCGTCTCGGTTGCCCTCATTACCGGAGGTGGTTTGGGCAACATGATCGACCGGCTCATGAACGGCTCGGTTACCGACTTCCTCGCGACGGCGTTTATCGACTTCCCCGTGTTTAACTTTGCTGATATTTGTGTTACCGTAGGGGTGACGTTCGCCATCATTGGCTATTGGTGGTGGGATAGCAAACGGACAAAAGCCCTCACTAATGAGGTTGTTGATTGATGGAGCAGCCGAGGCTGACGCGCGTGGAGGGACTCGTTGGTCCTGAGGCAGACGGCGCGCGGCTGGACGCATACTTGGCAAGTCTGCCGGGGTGTCCTAGCCGTTCGGCATGTGCGAAGCTCGTGGCTGCGGGTGCGGTAACCATTAACGCCACACCGGCGACGAGCAAGTCGGAGCGCGTGATGTTGGGCGATCGCGTCGAAGTGCTCGTGGAGGAAAAGGCGGCCGAAGGATGTTTGCTGCCGAACCCCTACATAGAGTTGGACATACGTTTTGAGGACGAGTACCTCATAGTGATTTCCAAGCAGGCTGACCTCGTGTGCCATCCGAGCCCGGGGCACGAGCACGACACGCTGGCCAACGCGCTCGTGGCACACTGTGGGTACGATCGTTTGGGCATGTTGCAGGGAGAGGATCGGCCTGGCATCGTGCATCGGCTCGACCGCGACACGTCGGGTCTTATGCTATGCGCGAAGGACGACGAAACACAGCGCGCGTTGCAAGACCTCATTCGGCTGCGGGTGCTCGATAGACGCTACATCACCTTAGTCCAGGGCTACGTTGCGCCAGACGAGGGAACCATCACCACGCGCATTGCGAGGTCCGCCCGCGACCGCACGCGCATGACGGTGGTGGACGATCCCAATGCGCGCGAGGCGATTACGACGTTTCGAACGCTTGAGCGTTTTGAGGCGGGTCCGCGTGACGAGGGATATTCTCTGCTGGAGTGTCATTTGTTCACCGGGCGTACGCACCAAATACGCGTGCATATGCGCCACATCGCGCATCCGGTGGTGGGCGACCAGGTGTATGGCATGCGAGCCCGCAAGGGGAGGGCGCAAACGCGCAACCTCGGTTTGGAGCGGCAATTCCTCCATTCTTGGCGCATCGCGTTCGACCATCCCGTTACGGGCGAGCACATCTGCCTGAGCGATCGGCTGCCCGAGGACCTTTCGGGCGTGCTCGAAAGCATTGCCGAGCGTTCCATGGGACGTACCGATGCGGGCATTGAGGTTTTGGGATAATCGTTGAGTGCTTTGGGAATCGCGTCGGAACAGTTTGCACATATGAGTCGTGTATACTTTTGCCAACGACGAAAGGCGGCCGCTCGTGGAACTCAATAGCCTTGGCATCACACCCATTGCCATTCTCAACTTCATTATAGGTTTGTTTTTTACCGTGGCGTATGCGTATCAAATCGTATATATGGTGTACGTGTGGATACGTGGCGAGGTGCAGCTCGCCGATGCCAAGAAGAAGCATACCTATGCGTTTGTAATCGCCGCGCATAACGAGGAAATGGTCATTGGCAATCTCGTGCGATCGATTATGCAACAAAAGTACGATGGCGAAATCGGTTGCTTTGTGGTGGCAGATAATTGCACCGATTCCACGGCAGAGGAGGCGCGCAAGGCGGGTGCCGTAGCGTGGGAGCGCAACGACCTCGTCCGCAAGGGCAAGAGCTGGGCGCTTGACTATGCGTTCGGCAAGATTCTGGACGAGTTTGGCGATAAGTATGAGGGCTTCTTCGTGATGGACGCCGATAACATTATTTCGCCGACCTACGTGGAGGTAATGAACAAGGCGTTTGACGCAGGCTACCTCGTGTGCACAAGCTATAGAAACTCGAAGAACTTCGACTCGAGCTGGATTAGCTCGGCTTACGCAACGTGGTTCCTCCGCGAGGCACGCTACCTCAATAACGCGCGCATGATGCTGGGTACCAGCTGTGCCATTTCGGGGTCAGGCTGGCTCGTTGCGGCATCTATCGTGCGTGGCATGCACGGCTGGCGCTTCCATACCCTTACTGAGGACATCCAGTTTTCCACGTTCTGCTGTGCCCACGGCATCCAGATTGGCTTCGCGCCGGCAGAGTTCTTCGACGAGCAGCCCGTCACCTTTAAGGCGTCGTGGATTCAGCGCATGCGGTGGACCAAAGGATTTTATCAGGTATTCTTCTCGTATAACAAGAATCTGCTGCACGGCATCGTGCGCGATCACCGCTTTGCCTCCTACGATATGCTCATGACAATAGCTCCGGCAATGCTCCTCACGTTGCTCTCGGTGCTCGTGAACGGAGGATATTTGGTAGTGGGCTGGCTGAGCCACGGCTTTTTTGCCACGCGTACGGAGATGCTCATGTGCGTGGGGTCGCTGCTCATGACGTTCGCATCGATTTACGTTTCGTTCTTCCTCATTGGTCTTATTACAACAATAAGCGAACGTTCGCACATCTACGCAAAAAAGCGCTGGCGTCTTTTTACCAACCTGTTTACCTTTCCGGTTTTCATGCTGAGCTATGTGCCCATTACGGTGGCAGCTTTGTTCATGAAGGTTGAGTGGGTGCCCACAAAGCACGACATTGCCGTGACCTTCGATGATGTAGTTGCAGAGTAGCCGGAACAAACATGATACAATTTGTCCATGGTTAATCGGCGAAAGGAGCCTTTGGCTATGGCAACGTTCTTTACGGAAGAATCCCACACCTTTAGTGAATACCTACTCGTTCCCGGATACTCCTCGTCGGAGAATGTGCCACAAAATGTTTCGCTTAAAACGCCCTTGGTGCGGTACCGCCGCGGAGAACAGAGCGCCATTACGCTTAACATTCCGATGACGTCGGCCATTATGCAGTCGGTTTCGGGTCCGAAGCTCGCGGTTGCGCTTGCACAGCAGGGCGGCATTTCGTTCATTTTTGGCTCGCAAACCGCCGAGGACGAGGCTGCCATGGTTCGCGAGGTCAAGGCTTCTAAGGCCGGTTTCGTCGTTTCTGCGGCAAACCTCACCCCCAACATGACGCTTGCCGACGTTAAGGCGCTCAAGGAGGAGAGCGGCTACAACACCATGCCCGTAACCGACGACGGGACGAGCCATGGAAAGCTGCTCGGCATCGTTACGAGCCGCGACTGGCGCCCGAGCCGCGATCCGGACGACAAGCTCGTGTGCGACTTCATGACGCCGCTCGACAAGCTCATTGTGGCTCGCGAGGAGCTCACGCTTTCGGAGTGCAACGACATCATTTGGGACCACAAGCTCAACGCGCTGCCCATCGTGGACAGTGAGGGTCGTTTGGTGTCCATCGTGTTCCGCAAGGACTACGACTCGCACAAGGAGAATCCGCTCGAGCTGCTCGACGAGCACAAGCGTTATTTGGTTGGCGCAGGCATCAACACGCGCGACTTTGCCGAGCGCGTGCCGCTGCTGGTCGAGGCGGGCGCCGACGTGCTGTGCATCGATTCTTCGGAGGGCTACTCCGAGTGGCAAAAGATCACCATCGACTGGATTCGCGAGCATTATGGCGAGAAGGTCAAGGTAGGTGCGGGCAACGTGGTGGACGCAGAGGGCTTCCGGTATCTTGCCGAGTGTGGTGCCGACTTCGTTAAGGTGGGCATTGGCGGTGGCTCCATTTGCATTACGCGCGAGCAAAAAGGCATCGGGCGTGGCCAGGCGTCGGCGGTTATTGACGTGTGCGCCGAGCGCGATCGCTACTTCGAGGAGACGGGCATCTACGTGCCGGTATGCTCGGACGGTGGCATCGTGTACGACTATCACATGACGCTCGCACTTGCGATGGGTGCCGACTTCCTCATGCTCGGCCGCTACTTTGCGCGCTTCGACGAGAGCCCCACGCGCCGACTCAACGTGAACGGCACCTACGTTAAGGAATACTGGGGCGAGGGTTCGGCGCGTGCCCGCAACTGGCAGCGCTACGACCTGGGCGGCAAGAAGGGCCTCACGTTTGTGGAGGGCGTGGACTCCTACGTGCCGTACGCGGGTTCGCTCAAGGACGGCGTTGAGGGTTCCCTCAATAAAGTGCGTCACACGATGTGCAACTGCGGTGCGCTCGACCTAGCGGAGCTGCGCGACAAGGCTAAGATCACGCTCGTTTCCGCTACGTCGCTCGTCGAGGGCGGTGCGCACGACGTCATCTTGAAGGACAGCACTGAGTCGAATTTCAACTAATGGTGAGTTGCACGAGCACGAAATCGCCCGTCCAATAACGCATGGCATAGCGTGGGTGGCGATTTCCACACTCGTCGCGGGCTAAGTGGCCACGTGGGTACACAACATGTAACGTGTACTGGGAGGGCCACTTAGGCCGGGTTTTGTCCGCTAAGTGGCCCGTGGGTACACAACATCCGTAGGCTTGTCCCACGGATCGCTTGGCCCGCGCGGAGCGCCCTAGGCGTTCCCTTTAGCATACGCCCCAGCTTGTGTGCTTGGCCTTGATGCGAGCCGCGACCCCATGGGACAAATGTTAAGGTAAGATGCGTTTGGAGGTATGCAGTATGGATGGAGAAGCTCAGATCGACAATGATTTGTTCTTTGCATGTGGGCTTGTCGAGTACATCGGGCGCATTACGTGCAATCGGCGTGAGGACGTGGTGGATGCGCTAGGTCGCGAACGTCTAGGGCGCATAATTGAATTTGCGGATGTTTTGCATTGCGAGAATGTCGATGCGGTTGCGGATCGTTTCGTGGAAGATGCGCATATAGGAAAGGGCGACTTCAACAACGTGTCGTGCGCACTCTATGGCGTGCCGAGCCATTGGGACATGGGGAAGGTGTACAAGCGGCTGACGCTCGGCATCATGCGGAAGCGTGCAATTCCTGCCATCGACGCGCTAATTGAAGCTTTTCATTCGCCTGTGGCACCGCTGCTCAATGACTACAACGGGAGCTTCTTTTACGAGGCGCCGGCTAACGTGCTCACTGCACATCTTACGGGTACAGTTGAGTAGGACGGAGCTTCGTCAGCGGAGTCTGAGAAAGACGGAGCAATCGACCGTCTGGTCAAGATGGGTGTGCTGATTCGTCGGGGCTAAGGTAACGAAAGATTCGTGCGGGGAGAAAACATGACTCAGCGCATCGGTGCCGCGACCACATACGAATTAAGACTGTACGATCGCCCGCTCCTCCGTTTTACCTGGTTCGTGGACGAGTTTGGCGAGCAGGACGTGAGGACCATCGCGCTCGATGCGGACGGCCTCGCGCTGCTTCCGCCGTCGCTCACTATTAATCAGTCGGGCGAGGCTGTTGCATCGTGGCTCAAGACGAGGCGTATTCCAAAAAATCGAGCTTTCGTAGACAAGGTCTTGGCCGAACGGGGACTCTCCGTGGCCGATACGAAAGGGATAATGGACGTGTGTCGCGGACTCTCCACCACGGACGCCTTTTGGGTTGTGCCGGAGGGTTTTGAGGGGTCGTGGACTGGCTACAATCTCTTTAGCAACGAGCTCGATCCTGTGCTGGCTCTCGTTGCCTACACGGGGCACACCACTTCGCAGATGCATGCGGCCGGCCTTTCCACGGAATGGACCACGAGTGGTAGCTATCCCAAGGCCTGGCGCCGCATGGGCGAAACGCTCGTGCTCTACAAGGCGGGAAGCCCCGTGTTCGAAGGCGTGGCAAATACTGACATGGGGCCGTGGTCCGAGTTTTTCGCCGCGCAGGTCGCCGACGCGCTGGGCATCGCGCACGTGCCGTATGGGCTCGACCGCTGGCACGGGCGCATGGCGTCGACCTGCGAGCTGATGAACGACGACGAGACGGCGCTCGTGACCCACTGGGACGCCTTTGGCCGTCACGGCTATGCCGACGTCGTGGCGACCTACGCCTCGCTCGGTACGGAGTGGCTCTCCTTTTGCGTGGACATGATGGTGTTTGACGCTCTCATTTGCAATACCGACCGTCATGTGGGGAACTTCGGCGTTCTCAGAAGGAACTGCGATGGGGTATGGCTGCGGCCAGCCCCGCTTTTCGACCATAATCTTGCGCTGTTTCCGCACGACATGCCGTCTGACTACGCTACGTGGCCGGAGCGTGCCACAATGCTCACGCCATCCGATGCGAGCATTAGTTTTGATGCTGTAATGGGGCAGCTCGTCACCAAGAAGCATCATCAGTGGGCTCGACGGCTGCTAGATTTCAAGCTCAAAGATCATGCGGTATACCCCATTGGCGAGGAGCGTCTCGATGCGCTAAACCGTTTGCTGCACGCGCAGGCACGACGGCTCCTGGTCAAGGAGCCGCAGGAGCTTGGCAACATAGCGAGGCACTTTGCCCGTGAGCAAGACGATGCCTCGGCACCGTTGTTAACACAGCCACGTCTTTCGTTGGATGCGGGGACATTTGCTCGCATAGCGTTATAGAGCACCGGAGATAGTGTGGGCATTTGTACAACTGGAGAATTGAAAAGGCTTCGTGGTGACTTACATGCGGCTTCCGGCGATTCTATCTTCCAAAATAAAGAGGTCGTGGAGTCGTGTTCCAAAAATGCGGTTTGAAATGACGACCCGCCCGTTTTCTCCGCGCCGCACAAAACCGTACATTTCGAGCTGAGCAATACCCTCGTGATCGGCTTCGTACTGTGTGAGCATGCCTGCTATGTCGTTGGCCGAAAAGGACGTGTCCACATCGAAGTCGGTCGCGATGTTCCAGGGACTGTTCGGCTTGTGTTGGTCCTCAGGGCGAATCCGCATCTTAAGATGTTTGACGTCGGTAACACCTGCTAGGGGACGGAGCAGAAGGCAGGAAACGCTGGGTCTTCTTCGCGGGCGAGATACCGCTCTCGAAGTTGGGCAAGAAAGTCGAGGAACGCTTGGTTATTCGTTGCGTTGTGAACCTCGTCGATGATGTGTACTACGGGTAGGCGCTTCTCCCTTATGCAAGCAGTGAGAAAAGCGCCGCCCGTAACGTGCTCGAGTATGTGCTCTACGCCATCTGCTGGGCCTGGACACAGGTGATGGCGACGACGCCCACGATGTCGTCCGCGGAGCAACCGCGGGAGAGGTCGTTGACGGGCCTAGCGATGCCCTGTAGGACGGGGCCGTATGCCTCGGCGTTGGCGAAGCGCTGAACGAGCTTGTAACCAATGTTGCCGGCTGCGAGATCGGGGAACACGAGGATGTTGGCGTTTCCGGGTACCTTGGAGTCGGGCGCTTTGAGGAGGCCGACGCTGGCTTCGAGGGCGGCGTCGAGCTGCAGGTCGCCGTCGAGGGCGAGCTCGGGGGCCTTCTCCTTGGCAAGGCGCGTTGCCTCTTGCACCTTTTCGGCAGTGTCGCCACCGGCAGAGCCCATCGTGGAGTAGGAGAGCATGGCAACGACGGGCTCGTCGCTCATGAGGCTCTTCCACGTGGCTGCGGAGGAAATGGCGATTTCGGAGAGCTGGTCGGCGTCGGGAGCGATGTTGAGGCCGCAGTCCGCGAACAAAACGGTACCGTTTTCGCCGTACTCGGTGGGGGTGCACATAATGAAGAACGAGCTCACGAGCTTGGTGCCAGGAGCCGTCTTGAGGATTTGTAGGGCGGGGCGCAGGGTGTTGGCCGTGGAGTGGCAGGCGCCGCTCACGAGACCATCCGCGTCGCCGAGTTTCACCATCATGGTGCCGAAGTACGTGGCGTCGTCCATCTGCTCGCGCGCCTGCTCAATGGTAACGCCCTTCTTCTTGCGGAGCTCATAGAAGGCCTGAGCGTACTCCTCGTGCTTCTCGGCCGTCTTGGGATCAATCACGGTGGCGCCTTCAACGCTAATCTCGGCGGGGTCGCCAAGAATGACGAGGTCGGCTATGCCCTCGGCCACGATCTTCTGCGCGGCGTCAATGGTGCGAGGATCCTCGCCCTCGGGCAGCACGATGGTGCGCTTGTCTGCCTTTGCGGCAGCCTTCATCTTGGAAAGAAAATCACTCATGGATGTACCTCTCTGTTGATAATAACAACAGTTTGAATAATAGCACGCTTGAGGCTACACGCGTGCGAACTACGGCTCTACTCACGCTTGAGACAAATTCATGGCGTTATAAGATGTATAGCTGGTAAGTATAGGTAATTGCCGGTAAAATACGGTAAAAACGGTAATTGAGGGTAATTACGGGTAAAACATTCGGATAGAGGCCGGAACAATGGTAGACTAGAGAATCTTCAATCCGTTTAAGCCAACCGCAGGCAAGACTCCGCCACGTCTCATAGACAGAGATGACGTGCTGCGCGATTTTGTAGAGGGGCTGGATTATGAGCGTGGACGATGGGCCATCTCGAACCGGCGATGTGGCGAGGCGCCTCGAGCGTAGTGCAGCATCGCTGGGGAAGTATCGAGAGTCGCTGATGCGAGATAGTCTTATAGTTGCCCCGCGCAGGGGAGTGGTTGACTTCTCCATGCCGTACGTGCGCGACTACTTGCGTAAGGGTGCTCTTTTGAGCATCTGATGTAACCTCGGGCGTGATGCAATATGCGTGTTACAATCTGTGAGTATTTCGAGCAGATTACCGTCTATCCATCTTGCGTGAAAGACAGAGGTTTGTCATGAGCATTGCGAGCGGCCTTCCAAGCGATTTCAACCCGAGCGCGTACGACGTTATCGTCGTGGGCGCAGGATACGCGGGAGCGGTGTGCGCCCGTATGCTTGCAGAGGGCAACAGCGGTCGTGTGGCCGTACTCGAGAAGCGCGATCACATCGCGGGAAACGCGTACGATTACGTGGACGAGGCGGGCGTTCTTGTTCACAAGTATGGCCCGCATATTTATCATACGAACGACGAGCAAGTGCACCAGTTCTTGTGCCGCTTTGCCGACTTTACGGACTACCAGCACAAGGTGCTTGCCAACATCCACGGAACGCTCATGCCGGTTCCGTTTAACCACCAGTCGCTCAAGCTGGCATTTGGCGAGGAGCGTGGTGAGGAGCTCTACCAAAAGCTCGTGCAGGCGTTCGGCGAGAATCGCCGCGTGCCCATCCTCGAGCTCCGTGAGCGCAACGACGAGGACCTCGCAGAGGTTGCCGACTACGTGTACGAAAACGTCTTCCTGCACTACACCATGAAGCAGTGGGGCAAGACGCCCGACCAAATCGATCCTGCGGTTATGGGACGCGTGCCCGTGTTCGTGGGTGACGACGATCGCTACTTCCCGCAGGTACCGCACCAGGGCATGCCGGCGAATGGCTATACTGAGCTGTTCGAAAACATGCTCCGTCACGATCTTATCGACGTGTTCGTGAACGTGGACGCGCGCGACTTGCTGCGTTTGGACGAAACGAACGTGTGGGTGTGCGACCAGCTCTACGGTGGCGAAATTATCTATACGGGCGCGCTCGACGAACTCTTTGGCATGGATTTGGGTGCGCTGCCGTATCGCACGCTCGATATGCAGTTCGAAACGCTCGATCAGGACCAGTTCCAGCCGGTGGGTACCGTAAACTACACGGTGAGCGAGGACTTTACGCGCATTACGGAGTTCAAGAACCTTACCGGTCAGGTTGTTCCCGGCAAGACGACCATTATGCGCGAGTACTCCAAGGCGTATACGCCGGGGAGTGGCGAGACTCCGTACTATGTTATTAATGAGCCGCAAAACATCGAGCTCTACAAACGGTATCGCGACCGCGTCGCCAATGTTCTCAACTTCCACGTGGTTGGCAGGCTTGCGGAGTATCGCTACTACGACATGGACGGCGTCGTGGCATCCGCGATGGCGCTTTCAGACAAAATCATTAACCATCGGTAGGTGACGTGTGCAAACTGCGACGAACAAAACAATAACGTTCGGCATACCATGCTATAACTCTGCGGAGTACATGGACCACTGCATCTCTTCCATTGTGGAGGGGAGCGGGCATGCCGAGGACGTGCATATCGTCGTGGTTGACGACGGTTCCACAAAGGACAATACCCTCGCGAAGGCGCAAGCGTGGCACGATCGCTTTCCGTCGATTGTCGATGTGGTACATCAGGAGAATGGCGGCCATGGCCGTGCAGTAATGGCCGCCATCGAACACGCCAAAGGCGTGTACTTCAAGGTTGTTGATTCCGACGACTGGGTTGACGCGGATGCGCTCAAGGAGATGCTCGAGCGCTTGCGCGAGTTCGTTGCGTTCCAGGTACAGGTCGACTTGATGGTTACGAACTACGTGTTCGAACATGCGGAGGACGGCAAGCAGCGCACCATTGACTACGGCTTTGCGCTTCCGAAGGGTAAGGTAATAGGGTGGCGGCAAATCGGCCACTTTAACGTTGCGCAATACATGATGATGCACGCGTTGTGCTACCGTACGGAGGTATTGCGCACCTGTGGACTGGAGCTTCCGGCGCACACCTTCTACGTAGACAACATCTACGCGTATGTGCCGCTGCCGCACTGTAAAACGCTCTACTATTTGGACGTGGACTTGTATCGCTACTTCATTGGACGTGACGATCAGTCTGTGAACATGGACGTGCAGGTTGCGCGGGTCGACCAACAGCTTGCGGTAACGCGCATCATGACGAGGGCGTATCATCTGTACGACGATATTTCCGCCAAGGAATTGCGTCGCTACATGATAGGGCATCTTACGCTTATGCTCTCGGTGTGCTCGGTTGTTTCGAAGATGTCTACGGCGCCGGACGCACGCAAGAACCTCGACGACCTGTGGCACGAGTTCAAGCGCTACGACATGCGTATGTACAATCGCTCGCGCCATGGCCTTATGGGTACCTTTATGAACTTCAGGGGGCCCATCGGCGAGCGCATCACGATTGCCATTTACCACGCGTCGCAAAAGTTGTTTAAGTTTAACTAATTGCAGTGAGTTCGCGTACAACGCGCTCGACGGGGAGTCCCACCACGTTGTTGTAGTCCCCACATATGTGGTCCACGAAGGCCCCTGCGCCGCCTTGAATGCCATAGGCGCCCGCTTTGTCGAGAGGTTCGCCGGTCTTTACGTAGGCATCTATCTCTGCCTCCGAGAGCTTGCGAAACGAGACGTCGGTGGTTTCGACGAACGAACGGGTAACGACGCCTGAGCTCGTGTCCGCAATGAGGCACACACCAGTGGAAACGTGATGTGTTGCGCCCGAGAGCTCACTGAGCATACGTCGTGCATCAGCCGCATCGAGAGGCTTTCCTAGCGCCTTTTGCGGCGTCCACACGATGGTATCGGCACCAAGTACGACTTCCCCCTCAGGGAGTTCCTGAAGCGTTTTGTACGCGGCATAAGCCTTGTTTGTTGCAAGCCGACGCACGAGTTCGACGGGTGACTCGCCGGGCAAGGGTGTTTCGTCCACGTCGGCCGGTGCAATCGTGAGTTTGAATCCCGCCTCGCTCAGGAGGTCCCTGCGCCGTGGCGATGCCGATGCAAGAATCATGGCGTGCCTTTCTTTTTGCGCTCACACAAAATGGGGACCGCCGCAGCGATCCCCACGTGACACGTGCGTGTCGGTTCGTACTACTCGGCCTCGATGGCAGAAACGGGGCAGTTGTCGATGGCCTCCTGGACGTCGTCCTCGAAGTCGGCAGCGTCGTCGATGATGACCTCGGCGATGCCGTCCTCGTTGATCTCGAACACGTCAGCGCAGGTGGACTCGCACAGACCGCAACCGATGCAATCCTCGTTGACCGTAACCTTCATGTTGGTTCCTCTCACTCGTGGAGGGCACAACCACCCTCCCGTTTGCGTATGCGGGTTCCCCACCCGCCTCTCATATCCTTATACACCCTTGCGCCCGTTTGCGCTACCCCCAAATTGAAGAATGCTACGAAAATGTGAGACACCTCATTATGAGATTGTCTTACATCCACGAGATGAACTCCTCAATCGCGAGAGGCCTTGCGTAGTAGTATCCTTGGAAGGTGCCAACATGGTACGCCCTGAGAACGTCGCGCATACCACCCGTCTCAATTCCCTCAACGCAAATCTTCGCACCAAAGATGGACGCCAAGTCGGCGATGTTTTGAACAACCTGCCTTTCGACGACATTCTCTTCTACCGCTTGCACAAAGCTGCGATCGATTTTGATGGTATCGAACGGAATCTCCTTCAGAATGCCGACGGAGGAAAACCCGGTTCCGAAGTCGTCCAAAGCGAGTAGGATGCCCCTGGATTTGAGGCTTACGAGTACGTTTTTAAGAAGCGTCATATCGAGCAGTCTGCAACGCTCGGTAACCTCGAGGCATAAATGTTCCGGTGGGTATTGAATCTCGTCCAGGATGCGAAGTACCATGTCTACGAAATCGGGTTTCTCGAGCTGCGTGTAAGAGAGGTTGACGTTCATCACGAAGCGTGGGTTTAGCTCGAGAATGCGTTTGGCCGCAAAGAGCGATTCTCGAATAATCCATTCTCCGAGGTCGGGGAACAAGGGGTCGGACTCCAGTATTGGGATGAATTGATCTGGCGGAACAATGCCATATTGGGCGTCACTCCAGCGAAGCAACGCCTCGGCGCCAGTTAGCTGCTCCGTTTGAGCATCCACTACCGGCTGATACAACAGATAAAACCCCTCATGGCCGCGCATAATGGAAGCGCGAATTGCATGGAGCCTCTCCAACTTTTGCTGGTTTTTCTCGTCCGAGTCGTTTTGGAACTCCACGAAATCGCCTTGCTGGCGAACCTTTGATTCCGTGATGGCATAGTTCAGGCATGCATAAATTGTTTGCGAATCAATGTCGAACTCGTCCACACTAAGGGCCCCGCAGTTCAAGTCCAAAAGAATTGGCTTGCCGTCCACGACGAAGCTCTCGTGAAGATGCGTGCGAAAGGCGTCGTAGCGCTCGCGAAGCTCCGATGTGGAAAGCGTGCTGCTTATAACTGCGAATCTCGTGCCGTCAATCCTGTAGGTGTGTCCACTGTTTCCAATCGCGTTGAACAGGCTCCTGGCATAGCGCTGGAGTACGCGGTTTCCAAAATGGTAGCCGTAAATCTCGTTGATTTCGGAGAACTTGGCTATGTCGATGAGCATGACGCTGGATTGCGCCTTTCTCCGTATGCAAATGTCTAAGTCTTCGAAGAAACCGTACTGGTTTCGTAGTCCCGTTAACGTATCGACGTGGCCTTGTATGCCGTGATTACGTATGGTGCCAACGAAGTAGTCTGGCTTACCAAGTGGATCGCGTATTACGATGCCCCTGCAGGTACACACGTCGTATTCGCCCGTGACGCGCTGGGCACGGTACTGCATGTCGTGGGTGGCTGCATTCCCCGCGAATATCTCGTCGATTCCCTTGTGGTAGGACGCGCGATCGTCCGGGTGAATGCGATTCTCCCAAATGTCTCCTGCGCCATACATATAGTCGGACGGGAGCCCGTAACGATCTACCGCGCTTTTGGACCAACGAGAGTAGTCATACTTCATATCGCAAAGGTATACGTACGTTCCTTCCGCAACCACATCGAAGGCTTTGTAGAGTGCATCGAGCATGGTACGTCTCTCTTCGCTTATCGTCCTGACGATTGCTGCATCCTTGAAGGAATAGGTCTCTTGGGATTCCTTTTGCTCTTTGAGACGTGCCTTGTCTTCGTACATGAGCGCATCCGCTCGATCGAATACCTCCTCAACGGATGAGTCTTTGGCTGGTTGGTACTCCGCAAGACCAGAGGCTACGACGGGTCCTTCTCCCATGCGGATGTTCTCCTCCACCTGCTTGCGCAATCGCTTGAGCAGGCGTTTTCGATTTATGTAGTCTTGTCCCCTCAGAACCACGACGAATTCGTCACCGCCGATGCGATAGACGGGACTGTGTTGGAAAATGCGACAAACCAGTAAACAGGCAGCTTTTATGTACTTGTCTCCGGCCTTATGGCCCTGCGTGTCGTTAATTACCTTCAGGTCGTTAATGTCGCACAAAACAAGCGCGAAGGGTGTGCCACCCTCCTTGATGTGCTCCTGCAGTGTGCTCTCCATCTCTCGATAAGCCGCTTTGTTCTTTGTGTGCGTGAGGTCGTCGCGCCTGGCCAGCGTATTTGCCATCGAGAGCGCTTCCAAATACTCCTGCTCCTTTCGGACGTCTTTGTCGCGATTCTCGATGCAAATGATGAAGTGCGAGTGGTCGGAGGAATACGTTACCGACATGCGCGTATACTGCGTCTTGCCGCCGTCGATGAGCATGCGGTAATCTGCCGTAAGCCTGCGCCTGTCTTCAAGTTGCGAAATCAGGCGATCGCGGTTGAGGAAGAGCCGTATGCGTGCCCTGTCCTCTGCATAGACTAGTCTGCCCGCATCCCTCCATGCGGCTACGAAGAAGTTTGTTCCCTCGTTTTGAACCCTCAGCTCGCCCGACTTGTCCTTGGTGGAGTATTCTGCGTACTCTGAGCTCTCGCAATCAATGTAGTAGATAAGGTCGTAGTGGTCGGCCAGCCGCTCGGCGATTTGCGTATAAGTGACGGTTTTTACATGTCGTGCACTTCGGGCTTGTTCTACCTGCATCTCTTTGTTTATGTTTTTGATGCAAACGATGATGTGTTTTGCGTCCTTTGCCATTATCTCCGTGTGGCGGATGTGCCTCACCCGATCGTTTACGACCAAGCGCCATGTCATGGAAAAGGAGCCGGTATCCTTCAGGTTGTTTAGCATTACGTCCTTATAGTGCAGGGCGAGAACCTTTTCTTGGTCGTCGGGGTGTACGTACTTGCGGATGCTTCTTCTGCTTTCGGTAAAAAAGTCACTACCGGTTGCCGGAACGTTCAGCTTTTTGTACTCATCGGTCGACGAAATCTCTAAGTAGGTGCTTGTTGCAATATCTATGTAGTACAGCGTGTCGTACTGTTCGGCAAGGCTCGACGCAATCTCGTTGTAAATGTCCTGCAGGCGCGAGTCTTCCGTATTCTCGTGGCACATACGCGTTTCTCCTTGCAATTGGTGTGCGAGATAGGCTTCGGGGGAGTTTGTCTCGTCTAGCCGTTGCGGACGAGTAGGCAAACGTTTTCGACGTGGTAAGTTTGTGGGAAGAGGTCGACGGGTGTGATGCGTGCGGGCGAGAAGGTGCCGTTAGCCGCGAAGCGCCCGAGGTCACGAGCGAGCGTTGCGGGATCGCAGCTTACGTAGGCGATGCCTCGGGCGGGTTGCGCACCGAGCTTCTCTACGACTTCGGGAGCCAGTCCCGCGCGCGGTGGGTCCACCACGATGACGTCCGCCTGAGTTTCGGGAAACTCGCGATATGCGTCGCCGCCAATGGGTTCCACGTTGCCGAGGCGCGCTGCCTCAAGGTTGCGCCGGAGGTCGCGCACAGCTGGTCCATACGATTCCACGGCACTCACCCAGCCGGCGTGTTCTGCGAGGGGCAGGGTAAAGGTGCCGGCGCCGCAATAGAGGTCCATGGCCTCGTCGTTTTCGGTGGGGGAGAGACCCTCGAGCACAAGCTCGACGAGACGCTCGGCACCTGCGGTATTCACTTGGAAGAATGACGGGGCGCTTATAATCATGGTTGCATCGCCAATGCGCTCGCGCCAGTGTCCTCGGCCGCTGAGCACTTCTACGCCGGTTACCTTGCGTGCCTTTTGTGGTCCCTTGGAAAGAACGCGCACCACCGACGTTACCTTGCAGGCGTCGGCAAGTACCTTGGTGGCTTGGGCGCGTGGGAACTGGCCGGGGCTTGTCCAAAGTGCTACCTCGATGTTGCGCGTGCGGCTGGAAACGCGAATGCCTACTCGATCGAGGTCGATGTTGCGCGTGCCAACGAGGTAGCTAAGCGCTCCCGAAACTGACTTCACGAGCTTTTTGTTGCGCGTGTCGAGCAAAGGACACGAGTCCACTTTGATTACCGGAGGCCTTTCCTTGGAGGCTTCGGCAATGCCGTGCATCCCGAGCCTTGCGCGATTGCCCTCGCGTACGAATGCCAACTCCACCTTGTTGCGATACCCCCACGGCTTGCCAAGATCTTCGCACGGTGCAACGAGCGCTTCGGCGGCGTCGGCATCCATATGAGCGATGCGCGTGAGGGAATCCACCACGTTGGCTCGCTTTGCCTCGAGCTGGGCAGCGCGCGAAAGCGTTGCCCATGGACAGCCACCGCAAATGCCGGCATACGGGCATGTGGGAGTCACTCGGTTTGGTGAAGGTTCGAGGATGCGTTGGGTGGTGGCGCGGGCGAACCGTTCGCCTTCTTCAACAATGCGCGCCTCTACTGTATCGCCCGCAACGGCGCCGGCCACGAACACCGCTTTGCCATCTTTGGTATGCGCGATGCCATCGGCGCCGTACGTCATGCGCTCGACGGCGAGTTCCACGGTTTTATTGGTGGGCATGCTCATGAACGATCACCGCTTCCTTAAATGATATGGGGACCTTTGCCATGGCGTGTCTCCTTGTCTTAGAATGCCTATAAATATGTATGTTACCGCACTAAGGAGGGGTTTGTCATGGATGCGTCAAAACGCGCAGCACGTGCAAGGGGTAGTTTCTTGGCAGGGTACAACTGCTCGCAGTCGGTAGTACTCGCGTTCGATGACGTGCTGGCCGAGCATGGCATCGATGCCGCCACGATGGCGCGGCTCTCGTCGCCGTTTGGTGGCGGCATGGGCCGGATGCGCGAGGTATGTGGAGCGGTGAGTGGCATGCTCATGGTGCTTGGCGTCGTTGAGGGATACGACGACCCAAAGGCGTTTGGCGCGAAGAAGGCATTATATGCGCGCGTACAAGAGATTGCCGGCGCGTATCGCGAGGAGAATGGCTCTATTGTGTGTCGCGAGTTGTTGGGATTGGGCAAGGGGCCGAGCGAGGCTACGCCCGAAAAACGTACGGACGCCTACTATCGCAAGCGTCCGTGTCCCGATTTATGTGCGTGCGCAGCAAGAATTCTTGCGGAGCACCTTGAGTAGGGCTGGGGTTGCCGAATCGTTTTCGTCCGCAGGAATGGACGAAGCGGGGAGTGGCCCAAAGGAGCAGCCGCGCGCAGTTCCGCAGGAACGAGGACTGTATGAGCACGGCGCCCTCCGGGCCACGGACAGGGCACTTGCCTATTCTTTTGGGGCAGGGCCTCTTCCGGTAACCCGCGCGGATGGTTTATTTGCTGAAGAGCGTGCGGAATCCTGCGCCAAAGAGGTCGAGGGCTCTTTGGAACTTGTTCTTTTGGGTTGTGTGCTGGCGGCCCCGAACGATGAGCGCGGGGACGCCCGAAGTGGTTTCGTCGAATGCGTTCATCGGACCGGCGTCCTGCAGCAACTCGTCGTCCTCAACGTCGATGCCGTTGCCTTCGGATGCCTCCGAAACAACCACGTCGTCGGAAATCGCGCTGTAGAGAATCTCGGGAATGGGCGGTACCACCGATGCCTCGGGCACGAGTGGCACGTCCTCGTTCTCGCGTGCCCTGCGAGCGCGATCGTACGCAAGGACGATGAGCGTTTGCTGGGCGTCGACAAGCGGAGCACCTTCCTCGCGGGCGACCTTCTCCCAGGTTCCTTCGGACGTGAGCGCACGCGCCTTTACGTTGTCGGCGAGCTGGATGTTCATGTACTGCAACACGAGTGCGCGGCAGGTAGGGTCGAGTACGGGATAGGCGATTTCCACGCGATGCTCGGTATTGCGCGTCATCATGTCGGCCGATGAGAGATACACCGTATCGACGTTGGCGCCAAAGGCATAGACGCGTGCGTGCTCGAGGAAGCGACCCACGATTTGGCGAATTACAAGTCCATCGCCCGAGCCGTCTACGTCCACGATGCAGGTGATGCCGCGAATCACGAGGATGACCTTAACGCCTTCGCTGCATGCCTCCACGATTTTGTCTATTACGTCGCGATCGGTGAGGGAATTCATCTTCATGAATACCTGCGCGGGCTGGCCGGCGCGAGCACGCTCGATTTCGCGATTCATGCCGCGAACGATGAGGGGCTTGAGGCCTTCGGGCGCCACGCCGAGGTAGCGATACGTGCCGCGAAGGTTGCCGAGCGAGAGGTTGCGGAAAAACACGTTGCCGTCCTCGGCGATGCCTTCGTGTGCCGTGAGCAACATGAAGTCGGAGTAGAGCTTGGCCGTTTTCTCGTTGAAGTTGCCCGTGCCCAGGCAGGTGATGCGCTTGATGTTGCCATGCTCATGATACGTTACTTGGCAAATCTTGGAGTGGCACTTGAAGCCCTCGGAGCCATAGATTACCGTGCAGCCGGCCGCTTCGAGACGTTCGGCCCACTCGATGTTGTTGGCCTCGTCGAAGCGGGCGCGCAGCTCCATGAGCACCGTGACGTCTTTGCCGTTCTCGGCTGCCTGAATGAGGCTTTCGCACAGGTGCGATTGCTTCGCCACGCGATAGAGCGTAATTTTAATGGAGATGCAGTCGTCGTCCTGGCTGGCCTCGCGAAGGAGGTTGAGCAGGGGACTCATGGACTCGTACGGGTAGAAGAGCAGGATGTCGTGATCCTCTACCTGCTCGCGCATGGGTCGCGTGAGGTCGGCCATGGGGCTTGCCTGCGGCTCGACGGGCTCGTTCGTGAGCTCGCGGTGATGCTTCTCGGGAATCTTTCCCTCGAGGCCAAACACGTAACTCAAATCGAGCGGCACGTTGCGCTCGAACACGCGATTCTCGGAAAGGCCGAGCTCCTCGCGAATGAAGCGTTTGAGTTCGCTGTTGAACTCTCCCTCGATTTCGAGGCGCACGGGTTGCAGGCGCAGGCGCTTTTTGAGTACCTTGCGCATGTGCTGGCGGTAGTCTTCCTCTTCCACTACGCCTTCGCCGTCGGGATCGACGTCGGCGTTGCGGGTTACGCGGATAATGGCCGTGCTGGTGGACTGATACGCGCCGAAGCAGGCGTCCGCCTGGCTCGCGATGACGTCTTCGAGCAGGATAAAGCGGAACTTGGAGGGACGGCTCGGGAGTTGGATGACGCGCGAGAACCGGCGCGGCACTTCGATGATGCCGAGGACGCCGGTTTCGTCTTGGCCATCGAGGGCGCACACCACGTAGAGCGACCCGTTGCGAAGGTTGGGGAAGGGATGGCGCGGATCGACCATGAGCGGCGAGAGGATGGGCGAGAGGTTTTTCCTAAAGTAGCGGCTTACGACCTCGGCGTCCTCTTCCGTCATGGTTTCGCGCGTGACGCGGTTGAGGCCACGCGTGCGCAGTTGAGCTTCGAGGTCGAGCTGGGCACGCTCTTGTCGCTCCACCAGCGGCGGAAGCGTTTGGAAAATGAGGTCGAGCTGCTGGGAAGGCGTCATGCCGCTCTTGTTGTCTTGCGGCTCGTGCTTGAGGGAAGCGAGATCGGAAAGGCCACCCACGCGAATCATGAACCATTCGTTGAGGTTGGAGCCAAAGATCTCCACGAACTTAAGACGTTCGAACAATGGCACCGACTCGTCGAACGCTTCGTCGAGCACGCGGTTGTTGAAGCGCAGCCAGCTTACCTCGCGGTTTTGCGTATACGAGGTGTCCACGCCGCCGCCGTTGCGATGCCTGCCCGCGCCAAGACGGTCCATCGTTGCCTTTACCGCCTTGCGCGCCTTTTTTGACGCCTCGTGTTCGTAGGCGCTCGTCGTGGCAGAGTACTTATCTACCTGCTCGCCTTTGGGCGTGAGCTTTTCCTTGCGCGCAGCCTCGATTTCGGCGCGCTCCCTGTCCTTTTGGTCCTGCTTGCTTTTCTTTGCCATGTGGCCTCCCGTGCACGACATCCGGCAGAATCTCCATTATACAAAATCCCGCTTAGTCTACGGTAGGGTGTGCAAAATCCCCGTCTGGGCGGGCGTGCTCCGACCGGCGGCCAGCGGCAGGAGCTCCAGGAGGCAAAATCCCCGTCTGGGCGGGCGTGCGCTCCGCCGGTAGGACATGCGCTCCGCCGGTAGGACGTGCGCTCCACCGGTAGGACGTGCGCTCCACCGGTAGCCCCGGCGGGGTTTGAGGACCTACGTCATGCGCAAGATTCCCTGCCGGGGCTGGCGTGCGCTGTTGGCCGGTTTTGGTCGCTTTTGGTTCGCGTCAGTTCGCCTACGGCAGTTGGCCCACGGCATTTGTAAAGTCGCTGCCTCAACGTCGTTCGCTATACTAATGGTGACGAGTGAAGGGAGGCAACATGCTTAACGTACACAACGAAGTAGGGCGGTTGCGCACGGTAATGCTTCATCGGCCGGGGGGAGAGCTTCTCAACCTTTCTCCGCAAAACCTCGAACCACTGTTGTTCGATGACATTCCGTTTTTGGAGGTAGCGCAGGCGGAGCACGATGCCTTCGCCAAGATGCTGGCAGATGAGGGCGTTGAGGTTTTGTACGTGGAGGATCTTGTCGCTACGGCACTCGACGCATCTCCTCTTTTGCGAAGTCAGTTCATTATGGATTACGTGCGCGAAAGTGGTCTTGCGGGGGCAAAGGTAATCAAGGCTGTTACCGAGCGCCTGATGGCAATTGAGAGGACGCGCGCACTCGTAGACAAGGTTATTTGCGGCATTCGTCGCGACGAGCTGGATTTGGGGGAACGCGGTACGCTTGAGCTAGCCGACCTTGTGGGAACGGCGCAGAGCGGAAATCCCGACCTCGTGATCGATCCGCTTCCGAACCTGTATTTCACACGCGATACGTTTACCGTGGTGGGCGAGGGCGTTAACATCAACAGCATGTTTAGCGAGAACCGGCGGCGCGAGACGCTGTTGTCGCAGTATATATTTACGTATCATCCCGAGCTGCGTGCCACTCCGGTGTGGTATCGCCGCAGAAGTCCCTACAGCTTGGAGGGTGGCGATTTCCTCAACCTCAGCGAGCGAAAGGTGGCGGTTGGCATTTCGCAGCGTACGCAATCGGCAGCAATCGATTTGCTGGCGAAGAACGTGTTTTGGAGTGGGGACGTTGAGTGCCCCATTGAGGAAATAATTGCGGTGCTCATTCCCGACACGCGTGCCATGATGCACCTCGATACGGTGCTTACGCAGGTCGATGTGGATGCGTTTCTTATTCATCCAGGGATTTTGAACACGTTGGAGTGTTTCCGCGTTACGAGGGGCGCGCATTCGGGCGAGTTGCATGTTGAGTTGCTCGATGAGCCGCTTGAGAGCATCCTTGGACAGGCGGTTGGATGCGATCACGTGCGGCTTATTCAGTGCGGCGGAAACGATCCGATTGCGGCGGCGCGCGAGCAATGGAACGACGGGTCCAACACGTTGGCGGTTTCGCCGGGACGCGTGTTTGTGTACCAGCGCAATTCTGTGACGAACGACATTTTGTATCGCGAGGGCCTGGAACTGCTGGAGATTCCCTCGGCCGAGCTAAGCCGCGGACGCGGTGGCCCGCATTGCATGAGCATGCCGTTCGTGCGCGACGAGCTGTAGGGCGCGGGTCGGGCGCTGGGCCTTTGAGCGCGATGGGCCGCAGGGCGCTGGGCTGCAGGTGCGGCCTGGCGCTAGGCTTGTGCGCTGGGTGGCGCTGGTGGGCTGCAGGGGCGGCCTGGCGCTGGGCTTGTGCGCTGGGTGGCGCTGGGCTGCAGGGGCGGGACGAGTATCCGGTTGCACGCCGGGCCTCTTTGCATGCAGGGATGCAAGGTTCTGGTCGCGCGAGGATGGACTCTGTGACGCACCACGGTTGAGGATAGGTTCGTCAACGCGGTCGGGCTTTCGCGGACGGGCCTGGCAGTGCGGTCGGGCCTTGTCCGTTGGCTCTGACGTCGGCCATAGCGACGCCACATGGATTTAACACAGCTGAAAGTGTACATTCTGCCGAGGGTCGGAAATCTTTTATCAAAGAAACCGCAGCTCAGAGGGGGTATGCACAAAAGGGTTACAGTCGTATCTACACATGCCGCACACATAACAATGCGTTTACGCAGGTAGAGGCATGAATATGGTTGCAATACGTATCTATGGAGAGTTTGTAGTCCCCACACTAGTCCCCACAAAAGTCCCCACACTGGCAAATTTGGGGTGCAAAAACCGGATTTGAGGCGGATTTACGCCTTATCGGTGGGTGGTTGAAGGTGCGATCGGGCGTCTCGCAATCCAACCCACACACGTGCGGGTGATACCTTGTGGGTTTTCCTGATGGCAGGAAAACCCACCAATCCAATCCACCTGCGTGTGGGCTGTACTGCCTTGTGCTGGTCGGTACACAGACCACTTGCAACCAACCCACACACGTGCGGGTGATACGCGTACTGACATGGTGGAGAATTCCTCCACTAAGACCCATCCCACACACGTGCGGGTGATACGCTTCTTTACCTGCAGCAACCTAGCATCTATAGCCATTTTTACATCACTATCTCAACGCTATATCAAACACTCCCTCATCACCATACAACGCCACAGAATGTCCCACATCGGCCGCAAACGATAACAAACGACTTGCAACCCATTCTAGAGACAAACACGCCTTAAACGGCCACACAGCGCGTTATACGGCATTTCCGCAGGTAGTACGTGGTGTTTTGGCGTCGAGGCAATAACGTATCCCCCGTATATCCAAAAAAGCACCGGCCCTGCTCGGGACCGGTGTTCAGACTGTAACTTTTGTCCGTGTCGGTTTTTCAGGAAATATAAATTTCTGGTGGTACGATGGTTTGGTCTAGGCGGTTTATCAGCTGAAATGAATCCGTTCTGCCATAGTCGGGTGCTCCATTGCAACCTGCCGCAGTAGCGAACGTGCATACACCTTGGCCTTGCTCATCTCGTCCTTGGCATCCTCGGCGGACGTCGTTATACATCCGCTGTAGCGAGTCATGAGGAAAACTTGTCCCGCAATGTCGGCAACGGTTGTATCCTCGTTTGCCATCGCGCGGCGATATACCGTTTTTGTAATATCGTTTAAGTCGCGCCGCGCGGCCTTGGCCGCGAGTCGGTCTTTAGGCTTCAGCATCGGTTGAATCCTCCGGTTCATCATCGAACACGACGAACTTCCGCAGCGTGCTATTGTTCGCGCACAGCATTTCCAACGCCAAACGCGCACGTTGTCTCTCGTCCTTCGTGGGCCGTCGAGTATTCCTCATGGTGTCAATCCGCGAACGGGTATTCGCGAGTAGTATGCTAACCTCACGCTCGGTGACTTCTTCACCCAACAGCGTGCGGCCAAAGACGAACGACGAAACGCGTCGGGCATCTACGTAACCTTGTGCTTTCGCCTCGTGCTTGTCGAGCCATGGTCGATGTGTCATTTTATGCACGTCTGCTGGTTGACAGTACCCGACGTAACTCCGTTGCTTCTTCCTACTACTCATCGAACATCACCGTGGCGCTGCCGCCATGCACGGTCGTAATACGGTCCCACCTCACGTGCGCTGCCGCGCGGGTGCCTTGTAATGATACAAGACTTTATCGGGCTAACTCCGCGCCTGCGTTGCTCTTCATAACGCTCTTGCGCTGTTCGGGGCCGTACTTCATGAACGAAATGAATGGCGAGTGCGTGTTTGTCCACGGCTGCATCGATGTCCGGTAGCGCGGCGAGCTTCACGCTGCCGTTATCAGCCCGATAAGATGCGAGTCGAATGTCGTCGAGCAATTCACGTGCGAGTTGCGCGAGGTCCCTTATTGCGTCCTCTGGCCGCATCCGCAGGTTCCACCATCCGCCATCGCCATAAGCATTCCAACTGTTTTCAACCAGATAGCCTTGGTCTTGAATCCGCTGATTCAAATTGTCAACAGGTCCTGGTCTGCTGCCACGTTGCAGATAATCATACGCTTCCATGTTTGATGCTCCTTACTCCATTCCCAGCTTCAAAAGAAGATCCCGCTTGTCAATCCGCCAATCGCCGAATCGAGGAACCCTTGTTGCCTTAACTTCACCTTCCCTGCACCAGCGCCTTACCGTTTGCGGCGAACGTCGTGCTAGTTCGGCTGCTTGTTCTACCGTTATCGTCTTTGTCAACGCCTAACCTCCTTTGGCCTATATGTGCTATACCGTATCAAAGTGTATCACTTTGTCACATGCTTTACAAGCATAACCGCAGTTGGGGCGGTCGTTCAGGCGGGCTATGGTGTGAGAGTCGAATATGGGGTATACTGTATATGCTATACAAGCTAACAGCTTGTGCCACGAAAGCAAAAGAGGGTACCCGAACATTGGGGTACCCTCTTTTGCGTTGCGTCGGTGTTGAATGTTATTAGAACGGCCGATCCTCGGCATACAGCTGTGGCCCATCGTGCGTATACGTCGGGCTAATCTCTCCCGTGCTTACGTCTACCACTTGGCCCTGTTGAGCGGCGTTCATAAGCCTGCCGACTTGCTGCATCATATGATCCTCGCCGTCGTGAACCATCGTGGCGGCTAATGTTTGCTCCATCTCTTCGTAGTCGTATCCCTTGCGTGCGAGGGTATCGGCCTTGTTCCGCACCTTCATCTGTTGAGAGGCGTCGAGCATGTCCATTGGCGTTTGAGTCGTGAGCGTTGCATTTGAATTTTCCGACGGCCCATAGTCTATAGAAGATACTATCCTCTCACTACCATCATTACCATTACTATGTGCATTACTATATACAGGCAACTCCCCGAGTGATTTCAACGTTTCCGCAGGTAGACGGCCTGTTTGGTCGAAACTAGTCATTGACTGGTCAACGACTGGTTGGGTAACTGGTTCATCACTAGTTGGGCAACTAGTTGGGTAACTAGTCGTAGCCTCACTAGTCGGGTGACTAGTCATCGCGTAACTAGTAGATGCACTAGTTACCGCACTAGTAGATGCACTGGTTACCGTACTAGTTGCATCCTGCCTGAACTGGCTTGCTGCTCCACGTCGCATGCTGTCGAGGTGTGGAAGCGTTCCGAGGTATGCTCCTTCGATGCTCTTTGGCACCGTCTCACGCTCTCCCGTCCAGACGTACCTCACGATTGCACCCGCCAGCGAGTCGAACGATCCCTTGGTCGAACAGCTCAAGAGAACGTCGGTGCAGTCGAGCTTCGCATATGAAATGAATGCATCCGGTTTCGGTGCTTGCCACTGCTTACATGCCATCGCTAGCACGTCCTCGTGGTAAACTGAATCGGGCTGCAATACGATTCGAAAAGAGGTTTCACGGATTTGGCCCATTGCCCGTCGAGGTGCTGCAACACCTCGGTGGGCGTTCTTGTATTCATCATCGAGCTTCACCTACATGGACAGTCCGAGCTGCTCAAGAAGATCGTCGCGACGTACACGCCACGTGTTACCGACGTGAACGGCTGGCAACTCTCCGCTTCGGCACAAAGTCCGAACGAACGGTTGTGACCAACCGCCGAGGCGTGCCGTCGTTGCCACGTCGATAAGCAGGGGAAGACTCTCCGGTAAGGTCGAGATACCTTGCTCCTTCCTGTACTTGCCGTGCTTCGTCCTCGCGTTCTTCTTCTCGGTCACTTGCGTTTCTTTCGTCTCGTTCATTTGTCTTTGCCTTTCACTCACTGCCTAAATTCGTTCCTCAACATCAAATATTTACGGTTCGTCGTGCATCTGCATCGCCTCCGTTTCGTCCGTGTCGCTTTACAGCTGCAACACTAGTGCATCTCGGACAAATCGCTACCATCGAATTAGGATGATAACACCGCCTCCACAATTCAAACGCCCGTTCGGTAAAAGGTTGAACAAATGGCAACGTGGCATGAGCGGCCACACGTTGCCGTATATGGCCGTGTGTGATGCTATGCGTGTATATGCCCACATACACGGCAAACGCCTGTTAAACGGCATCCTGTCGCTTGATAAAGGGTCAATGGGGAAGTGAGGTGTTACGGCGAATTGTGGCTACACAATAAAGGGGTATCACGTGGATACCCCTACGATACAAACGATTATGTTGTCGAGCTACCCCTCGGTTCCCGTCCTCGGAAGGTCGAGAACGTCGGCCTCGAGCTTTACTTTTTGAGTCGGTGTAAGCCACTCTCCGGCCCTCGTAACGGCCACGTCCATGAGATCCTGGTCGTGCGTCCCATAAGATCCGGTGATTCCCTTGCGACTATGCCCCATACAATCCGCAAGTACCTCGGCGTTTGCAGAAACCCCGTTGCCGCCGCTTAAAGCATCCTTAAAGGTATGGCGAAGCTTGTGAAGGGAAACCACCTGTCCAGTCTTACCACGAACGTCGAGCACCTCGGCCAGTGCCTTAAACTTCCTTCCCAACGTGGTCGTGTTCATGAAGCCACCATCCGCATTGCCGACAATGAACAGTTCATCAAACTTTATCGTGATGTTGTCGCGCTCTGCCAGCTTCGCCGCCTTGTGGCGTTTGAGAATGTCGAGGACGCAATCATCGAGCCACAGCGTTCTTGCGCCGCTTACACTCTTCGGGTCTTTCAGGTAGCATCCACCTATGCCTACGCCGATGCTCTGGCTTACTGTAAGGTGGCGTGTGTCGAGGTCAACGTCCTTCCATTGCAAGGCGCATATCTCTCCACAGCGTAGCCCGCAATGCAGCGCCAACGCCGCCGCCGCTACCGTGTCCGATGCTTCCAACTCAATAAGCTTGCCCGTGAGCTTTTGCGCGGCTGCTTGGTCGAGCGCGTTGTTCTCGTGCTTGCCTAGAGTCGGGGTCTTGAGGCTTCCCATTACGTTCCGTTGGACGAATCCGCAGGTTGTCGCATAGGTCAACGCCTGCCGACAAACCACATGCGCCTTGCGCATCCGCGAGAGCGAGTTGTTGTTCAGCATCATCTTTTCTTCCCAATTGATTACCTGCTGCGTCGTGAGGTTGGCTATCGCAACCGTAGGGAAGTACCTCTCCACGTAACTCTGTGTTGCCCGCAGGTCGCGGATCGTGCTGCGTGTGACTGCCCTCTCTCCGCCGGGTAGCATTTGGCTTGCATCCCAATCGGCGCTCTTTGACAATGCCTCCCGCCTGTCTACGTATGCCCTCACCAGCTCCGCCATCGTCTGCCGTCCACCATCGGGCGTGTTCATTTCATCTTCTATCGACTCGCGCCATTTGCTCAACGCCTCGTTGATTGCGGCCTCCTGCCTCTTGGCTCCGCGAACCCTGTCAACTATCAACACCTTGCTTACCTCGCGCCTTACCTGCCGCCTCTTTTGCTTTGCCGTGCGAGTGTCCTCGCCATCGGCGGGCCTGGGCACAAAGTCGCGGTTGTCCGTGTAATACCGCGCAACGCACTTCACCTTTATAACGGCCTTGCCGTCTACCGTTGCCTCCGTCGTGCTCTTCACCCTGCATTCCCGTACCTTCATGGTGTTCTCCTTTCACGTCCCCACAGTAGGCCCCAACTTGGCCCCACACCGTTAGCATAGCCCATTTCGCGGGTATCGCAAACACCCCTTTTACCTGCGTGTTTGTCGGCTTTTTCGGGGTTTACCTGCACGTTTGTGGCGTCGTAGTTACAAAAGCGATACGGCAGAATGTACACTTGAAAACCGGAGCGTTGTGATTGCGGCCGAAAGCCTGTGTTGAGGTTGGTGGGTGGAACGGTGGAACGCAGATAAACGAGCGCCTTACGGGAAAAGGATGCGCGGCCTACCTTAAAGCAGGATTACTCCTAAAACGGAAGGGTACTGCAAACGAGTAGGGCTGACACCACCATGAGGAATGGATGCCAACCCTGCTTGCCCCGCACTAGAGATTGCCTCGTCACTTGGTGCCGATAATTGCGCGCACTGTACTGGCAATCGCCCGCACCTAAATCTGCCCTTGGCCTCTGCTCGTTCGGCACTGGTAATCACCCATGCCCGGCACTAGCGCTTGGCCATGCTGCTGTTTGCTACTTCAGTGTTGCGTACATCACGGCTTTAATTGAATGCATACGATTCTCTGCTTCGTCAAACACCACCGAGCGGGAGGACTCGAAGACTTCATCGGTTACTTCCATCTCTTCGATGCCGAACTTCTCGGCGATTTCGGCGCCAATAGTGGTTTTCGTGTCGTGGAAGCTCGGCAAACAGTGCAGGAAGATGGCGTCATCGGCGGCGGCATCCATAACGGCCACGTTCACCTGATACGGCGAGAGCAGGCGGATACGCTCGGCCCAGAGCTCTGCGGGCTCGCCCATGGAAACCCAGATGTCGGTGTATATAACGTTGGCATTTGCCGCGCCTTCCTCAACGGAGTCGGTGAGCGTTACCGAACCGCCCGTCTCGGCGGCAATTGCGCGGCACGTATCTACGAGCCATACCTCGGGCATGTTTTCGGCCGGACCGCACGCGCAGAAATGCATGCCCAGCTTCACGCACACCACCATGAGAGAGTTTGCCACGTTGTTGCGTGCGTCCCCGAAGAACGTGAGCTTGAGTCCGGCGAGACGGCCGAGCTTCTCTCGTACGGTGAGCATGTCGGCAATCATCTGGGTGGGATGGAACTCGGTTGTAAGGCCATTCCACACGGGGACGCCGGCCTTTTCGGCCAGCTCCTCTACGATGGCTTGGTCGAAGCCACGATACTCGATGCCGTCGAACATGCGGCCCAACACGCGCGCTGTGTCCTCGATGGATTCCTTGTTTCCCATTTGCGAGCTACCGGGATCGAGATACGTTACGCCCATGCCCAAGTCGTGTCCCGCGACTTCAAACGAGCAGCGCGTGCGCGTGGAGGTCTTCTCGAAAAGAAGCACTATGTTCTTTCCTTCGAGGTGGCGGTGAGGTACGCCGGCTCGTTTAAGACGCTTGAAGTCCGCCGAAAGGTCGATGAGATACTCGATTTCGGCCGAAGAAAAGTCCAGCAGCTTAAGGAAGCTGCGACCGCTGAGGTTCACACCCATGGTTTTGTCCTTTCGTTGGCAACGAACGTCTACTTTACTACACGTGGCGCTTGTTTACTACCCGACGCGATGTATCGTTTGCACTGGACGGCCCAGATGGTTTTGCGTCCATCGGTTGCGGCACGGTTCGGCGGCAAAAGTGGCGCAGATGGCACCCATTAGCCGAGATGGGTGCCAAACGGGACATATGCCGTCCTAAACCAAGGGCAAGGTGGCACAAACGGCACCCATTGGCCGAGATGGGTGCCAAACGGACCATTTGAGAGCCAGAGGCGCAGGCAAAACGGACCAAATGGCACCCATTCGTTGCGGAGGTCGATTCTTTGTCCGATTGGACAGTGACGATTTGCACAGGTCGATATTGCGCTCGATCCCACCAGGGCGCCCCCCGAGGCGGAGGTACCATCGACCCCTGCGGGTGGGTCGGGGTGCGGATCGGGCGTCTGGCGATTAGCTGCGCATCATGACTCATCTTGGGAATCTTTTTGGGAAAAGACCGCCCCGGCGAGGTTCGTTTGCCTCAGCGTTGGTGCGCGGCTTCGACGGGGGTACCCAGCCCCACAAAGCTCGCGAAATCCTGGAAAAGGCCCATCCATCGAGGTTTGTAGGCCTCAACTGACCGCGTTCTCTCAACTGACTGCGTTCTTTTGGATTTCGCGTTGCAGGGCGCTGCGAAACGTAGTGCTTAGGAGCGTAAGGCACGAAGGGCTTCCCGGAATTCGGTGCGTCCCTCGACGTAGTCCACGAGAGCCTGCTCGGGATCGTGCCCATGAAATATTGTGCAGTTGCCGCACAGGTCGCAATTCGAGATACAAACGAAGCGTTCGCGAACAAAGTCCCGTCGTTCATCGATGGTTGACGAAGTGATGCTAGGTGCCTGCACGGCTTCTCCCGTCTGCGTGGGTTTGCTTCAATCGATTATAGCAGTGAACGAAGTCGTTCGTGCCGTGCGGATCGCCAGAGGAGGGGTTTAGCCAATACAACAAACGCTCGAGCGTGAATGCCGAAGGCCACGCGCCTCCGAAGGCCACGCGCGTCCGAAGGCTCCCGACCGGCGCGTGCGCACAATGCGTAGGACTATGCCACTGCGCTGTGATACACTTTCCGCATCATGAAGGTTACGCGCATGTTTGCGAGCGCACCTGCGAGCGGGAGGACTCATGGACGAAATAGTTGCCGGGACCAGAATTGCCGAAAGGTACGTCCTCAACGAAAAAGTAGGGTCGGGCGGTTTCGGCGAGACTTGGCGCGCGCACGACGATTTGCTCGATTTGGATGTCGCGATGAAGTTCTATTACGGAGCAGATCCGTCTCAGCGCGAAAGGTATGTGCGCGAGGCACGTTCTCTCGCGCGATACTCGCAACACCAAGGTATCGTTTCTGTAAGGGACCTACTCTTTACGGGTTCACAAGCATGTTTAATCATGGATTACGTAGTTGGAATCGATCTCCTAAAGGTTATATCTACTAATGGTCGGCTTGACGTGGAAAGCGTGTGCGAGCTCCTGATTCCCGTGGCCGATGCGCTTACGAGCCTTCACAAGGACGGTTTGCTGCACAGAGACGTAAGTCCCGACAACATTCGCGTTCGCTCGAATGGCACTGGCGTGCTCTTGGACTTTGGCTCTGTGCTCGATTTGGCGCAACAGCGCCGTGGCACCATTGTGGTGAAGCCTGGATATGCGCCAATCGAGCAATATGGGGATGCCAAGGACCAGGGACCGTGGACCGACGTGTATGCATTGGCGGCAACGGCGTATCAGTGCCTGTGTGGTGTGATGCCGGTCGATAGCTTGCAGCGCTCCTTTACCGATACCCTTAAGAAGCCGTCCGAGCTTGGCGTGGTGTTGCCTCCAAGCGTTGAGGCTGCGCTGATGAACGGGCTCGCGATTGATTACAGGAAGCGCACGCAATCGGTGGGCAATCTAATGCTGGGACTGCGTGGCCAAATGGCGCCTATAGCAGCAGACAAAACCAAGCCTGGGTCCGGACCCGAATATGTTGGTTCGGAAACACGGCCAAGGAGCGAGGTTCGAAAAGCTGGGGCGGCTCGGCAATCGGTGCATGCAGAGAACTCTCAGGAGGGATTGCGGCGCGAGTTCACTCCCGAGGTCAAGCAGAACGCGGTGCCTGCGCCTGAGTCCGCGTCCAAGCCGGGACGCGGATCTACGCCCGCGCCTGGCCGCTCGCCCGAGCCGCGGGACGGTAGCCAGCTCGGCCACACGCCCGTGCCCGAGCTGGGAAACAGGAGCCAAAGCGGCCGCACGCCCGAACCCGAGCCGGGGGACGGTAGCCAACCCGGCCGCACGCCCGAGCCCACGGCCAAACCCAATGGCGAGCCCGCTCAGCAAAACACGCCCAAACACAACAAACTCGCCAATACCAGGCCCTCCTCAAACAAGCGATGGCTTCCCATTGCCCTTGCCGTTGCGGCGATACTTGCAGTTGTTGTTGCAATCGTGGTGGTGAGGGGTGGCTTCAACGCGGCGGGAAGCGCAAACTCGACGAGCAGCTCCTTCGTTTCGCGACAAAAGGTGACGGACGACATCATCAAGAATGCACTTAGTGACGATGGGGAACGATTGTTTTTCTCCTATTGCGAAATCTCCGACGAACAGATCAAAAACATTGCCAAACAAGGGCGGGTGAAGTCCCTAACGTTTTCCCACTGCACGGGCTTTACGACGTTAGCGCCCTTGTCGAAAATGTCGAATCTTGAGTCCTTGGATGTTTCGGGCCTGGAATACGTCAAGCTCGAAAAGCTGTTCTCGGAGGACATGCCGCAAATCGAGTCGCTCACCCTTTCCAGCATGGACGTGGCGAGTGGCGAAGATGCCTTGGGAAGGCTGAGCGGACTAACGTATCTTAACCTCTCCAGTGCGAAAGGCATCAAGGGTGGTGACTTTCTCAAGAAAATGGAAGGCCTCCGTTCGGCCGATCTGAGTGGGGTCGATTTTTCCGAGGATGGGGCGCAGGGCTTGGCAGGTCACGAGAGCCTCTCTTCCATATATGTGAACAACTGCAATCTTCCCACGCTTGAGTGGGTGAAGAGCTGCCCGAGCATTTCCTCGCTCGCGGCGTCGAACAATGGCATTACCGACCTGTCGCCTTTGTCGGAGCTTCCTTCTCTTTACAGTATTGATGTTTCGGACAATAACATCACGAGTCTTGAGCCGCTTGCCGCATGCGAGAACTTGAACAGAGTCGAGGTGGGCAACAATGCGATTACGACGCTCAAGGGGCTCGAAGGTAAGAAGCGGCTCACCAGCGTGTTTGTTGCAAACAACAAGCTGGAGGACGCCTCTGCGTTGCTGAGTTGCCGCAAGCTTGAGTGGGTGGGCGTCGCGCATAATAATTTGCACGACCTCTCCTTTTGCGAGAGCCTCACGAAGTTGGAGGCGCTCGATGCGTCGCACAACCACATCGAGGACATCTCGAAGCTTGCAAGCGCTGCCAAGATGAAGGTCCTTGCGCTTAACAACAACAAGATTTCCGACGTCAGCGCGCTGACGAACGGATTTACAGAGCTGGCGGCCATCAACCTTGCGTTCAACGAGCTTGAATCAGTAAAACCACTCGAAGCATGTCCGGCACTTGCTCATGTGGCAGTGAACGACAACAAGCTAAAGTCTCTTGAGGGCATGGACAATAAGCCTGTGCTCGAAACACTCTTGGCGAGCAACAACCAGATTGCCGACATATCGGCCTTGTCGAATTCGTGCGGTGTGCTCGGGAACCTCGACCTCGGGGGAAACAAGATACAAAACATTGAGGCTCTGGGTGGTCTTATGCAGAGCAAGCCGGGGAATCGGGCGCGCGTGGCATTAGATCACAACGAAATCAAGTCAATAGACGCTCTTCCCACGATCGTGAAGTACGACGGTTTGGTGCTCTATGGCAACCCTCTCTCCGACTTCTCAACACTTTTGGAGAGTGAAGCCGAGTGGGGCACGCTTTACCTGCCCTATGCAGCGCATGCGAACTATGGTGACCTCTCGAATCGGAAGTCCCTCAGTTCCGTTACCATCGTCGATGTACCCTACAACAAGCAGGTTCAGGTCGAGCGCGACATGCAAGTTGGCGAGGACGCCTTTTCGAGTGCCAAGCCGCGCTTCCTTACCTCCGAAGAGGCGGATGGGGAGCTCAAGGAGTTTCGCGACAAAATGAACAAGCAAATAAGCGGTGCGACGAGTGACAAGTTCGGCGCTAAAGGCGAAAGCGAAGACGATGCGGGTGTAGCAGAGAATAGCGAAGAGCAGGGGAGTGGCCAAGCGCTTTCGACTTCGGGCGAAGGAACCTCCGGCGAAGGCACGTCGGGCAACGGAGAGGCGGCCGACTAACATGGGAGAACGTGTGCCAACGATGCGTTTGGAGAACGATGATGATGACGCATCCTATGCGGTGGTAGGTTTTGCGAGCTCTGGCCCGCTGCGCGTTTGGCCCCTTGAGGGAACCATGACGGTGGGCCGGTTGGGTTCGGATGCAAACATTGCGCTGCCGTCGGGTGTCGTTTCTGCGCGCCACGGGCAGATTGCCGTGGCGCGCGGCTGGGTGCCAGATGCTGCCCCCACACAGCGTGGGCGGGTAATCTACCAAGACGTGGGTAGCTCGAACGGGACCTACATGGGCGGAAAGCGCCTGAATGGTGTGGTGACGCTTCGCGAGGGCGATGCGCTTGAGTTTGCTCCAAGGTACTCTCCCTCCAACGTCGAGTTGCGCCTCGTGCTTGTGCGCGACGTAAGTCCCGACCTCGCGTGGCGACGCGTGCCTTATGGGCCACATATTCAGGAAATTGTATTCGGGAGAGGCGATGCTGGCGTTGGTATGCACGACGGTTACGTTTCGGAGCGCCACGCGTCGCTTTACCGTAGTTCAAAAGGCCTGTACGTGCTGGATTTTGCAAGCACCAACGGCGTGTGGGTTAACGGTGTGCGGGTGCAAGGAAGTGCTCCGGTAGGCGTTGGCAGCGTCATCAGGCTTGGCTCGTCTGTAATATATATTAGTAGGGACGAGCTTTGGGTGGGCGATGCTCCAAATCGTGGGGACGTGGGAGCCTCGCAACCTCCGCAGCAGTCGAACGCTGCTGGTGACGGGGCGATGGGCGCGTCGCAACCGCAGCGCATGCGACAGGAAGCCGCGTACGAAGCGCCGAGCGAGCCGGCTCCCGACCATCAATCAAGGGAGCTTGAGGCTGCGAAGAAGAGTGCGCCTGGAGCGATGCGCCAAGCTTGGGATTCCGCGCGCATGCAGACGCGAGATGGCGCGCATCGCATGGCACAACCCGAGGGTGGCCTTGCCATCGACATCGTAGAGAAAAACGTTTGGAATCGCGCGAAGCGCAAAACCCTCCTGCGCGACGTGCATCTTAATGTTGCGCCCGGCGATATGGTTCTTATTCTTGGTGGCTCTGGTGCCGGGAAAACGACCTTCTTCAACGCGGTGATGGGATACGACAAAGCCGAGGGCATGATTCGCCTGGGCGACCTCGACGTGTACGAAGAGTACGAACGGATAAAGTATCAAATAGGATACGTACCCCAGCAGGACTTGGTGCGCCTGAACGACACGGTTCACGAAACGCTTTTCGCGGCTGCGCGCTTGCGCATGCCCGCACGGAGCACGATGGATGCATGCGAGGAGCGCGTGCGGTGGGCCAGCGACATGCTGGGACTCAGTCGCGAGGGCGAGACGCTTGTGGGCAGGCTTTCGGGTGGCCAGCGCAAGCGGCTCTCCATAGCGGTGGAGCTGGTTGGCGATCCCGCGCTCTTCTTTTTGGACGAGCCGGATTCTGGCCTTGATGGCGTTATGGCGCGCTCACTCTTGCAAAACCTTAAGAGCATTGCCGACCTGGGCAAGATGGTGCTTGTGATTACCCACGGGCCCGACCGAGGTGCCGATTTGTTTACCAAGGTGCTGGTTTTGGCGAAGTCCGAGCGCGACGGCGCGGGACACCTCGTGTGCTACGGCTCGGTTGAGGAAACGAAATCGTTTTTTGGAGTGCAAACGCTTGAGGACGTCGTGCGACGCATCAATCGACCGGACGAAGGCGGCGAGGGACAAGCGGACTACTACATCAATAAGTGGGAGGCGAGGTAGGCATGGAGAACGCTACGGCGGGTTTTATGCGACAAGTGGGCGTGTGCTTCGGGCGCTGCAAACGGGCCTTTGTGAACGACCGCGGTTGGAAAGTGTTCGTTTCGGTCGTGCTCATAACGCTGCTCGTGGGCATGGTGATGGGTGAATACACGTTTGTGGGCTACGAGGACACGAAGAACGGTGCGTATGCATTGGTGTGCGCCTGCATTTGGATAGGTATATTTAACTCGGTGCGCAGTGTTTGTCGCGAGCGCGACATCGTGCGGCGTGAGCACCGCACGGGACTCAACGTTGGCGCCTACATGCTGGCCCATTGGCTGTACGAGGCATGCTTGTGTGCCGTGGAATCGGTGTTGGTGGCAGTGGTCGTGCGCATTGTAAGCGGTGACCACTTCATTAGAGAGCCGGTGTTTCTTCCGGCGCTGCTGGAGCTGTACGTGAGCTTCTTCTTAATTACGTTTTCGGCAGATGCGCTTGGCCTGTTGGTGAGTTCGGTGGTGCATAGCGAAAACACTGCCATGACGGTGATGCCGTTCGTGCTCATCATACAGCTGGTGATGGCGGGCGTCATCTTCAAGCTCGAAGGTGTTACGGACCTCATTTCGAACCTAACCATCAGCCGGTGGGGGTTTGATGCGCTTTGCGCCACGTCGTGTGTAGACCATATGTTTGAGCCGATGGTTGGATTCAACGGCGTGGTGGAAGAGCAGGCGTCGACGATAAGCAATTTGCTAGGGCTCTGGCTTATCCTTGCGGGGTTCTCTGTTATCTACGGCATTCTGGCCGCTGTGGCTCTTTCGTTTGTTGACCGTGGCTGATTTGCTTGGTGTTTCGTTGGTGCCTCCTTCGTTGGCGCCTCCTAAGAAGTGCGGGCCGCGAGGAATATGTCCTCGCGGCCCGAACTTGGTGGAAGATGAGTGAGCTCTACGTTGAGTTGTCCTATGCGATGGGAAGCCCGCCCGCCGCCTGGATGCCGGGGACTGCCGGAATGGTGGCGAAGCCCTGCTCGAGCTCTTCGTCGGTGGGGATGTGGTTGGTCATGCGTCCCTCGTTGAAGGCCTCGTAGGCCGTCATGTCGAAGTAGCCAGTGCCGGTGAGGCCAAACAGAATGACCTTTTCCTCTCCGGTGGTGGCGCACTTCTTGGCCTCTTCCATAGCGGCGAAGATGGCGTGGCTGCTCTCCGGTGCGGGAAGGATGGTTTCGAGCTTGGCGAACTGCTCAGCTGCCGCGAACACGTCCGTTTGCTTAACGGCGATGGCATCGAGGAAGCCGTCGTGCTTGAGCTGCGAAATCACGGGGCTCATGCCGTGGTAGCGCAGGCCGCCGGCGTGGTCGGGGCTAGGCATGAAGCCGTTGCCGAGGGTGTACATCTTGCAGAGCGGGCACGTTTGGCCCGTGTCGGCGAAGTCGTAGGCAAAGCGTCCGCGGGTGAGCGACGGGCAGCTGGCAGGCTCGACTGCTATGAAGCGCGTATCCGGGCGCGTGCCAAGGAGCTTGTCGCGCATGAACGGTGCGATGAGGCCACCGAGGTTGGAGCCACCGCCGGCGCAGCCAATAACTACGTCGGGATAGTCGCCCAGCTCCTCGAGTGCCGCGTAGGACTCCAAGCCGATGACGGACTGGTGCAGGAGAACTTGGTTAAGAACGGAGCCGAGCTGGTAGCGGCCGCGGTTCTCGGGAACGTGCAACGCGCGCTCCACGGCCTCGCTAATGGCCGTTCCGAGCGAGCCCGTGCGGTTTCCGGGATTCTCGAGCATCTTGCGCCCGATCTCGGTGGTATCGGAGGGGGAGGGCGTTACGTTGGCGCCAAAGGTTTGCATAACGGAGCGGCGGAACGGCTTTTGCTCGTAGCTCGCTCGCACCATGAATACGTCGCACTCCAGGCCATAGTGGGCGGCCGCCTCAGAGAGTGCGGTGCCCCATTGGCCGGCACCCGTCTCGGTGGTAATCGTGGAGAGGCCTTGCTCGTGCGCGTAGTAGGCCTGCGCCAGCGCGGAGTTGAGCTTGTGGGAGCCGCTCGTGTTGTTGCCTTCGAACTTGTAGTAAATCTTGGCGGGCGTCCCAAGGGCCTTTTCGAGGTTGTACGCGCGGCACAGCGGGCTCGGGCGGTACACCTTGTACATTTCGCGTACGCCCTCGGGGATGTTCACGTAGGGGGTATTGTCGTCGAGCTCTTGGCGGCATAGCTCCTCGGCGAACACGGGCGAGATGTGGGCCACCTCGGCCGGAACGCCGTTGGGAAGCAGCATGCGGCCGGGCTTCGTGGGCATGTCGGCGCGCAGGTTATACCATTGCGTGGGAATCTGGGTTTCGGAAAGATACGTGCGATACGGACTCTGCTTGGCCATGATGAGCCTCCTTTTGACGCGTGCGCCGCGCCGTGCGGAGGATGGGCAACAAAAAAACGCCCATCCTCGACCTATGGGTCTCGAGGACAAGCGCGTACGCCTGCGGTGCCACCTCGATTAGCGGGAATACCCGCTCGCTCTGTGGAAGGCCACCACCTTCCTGCTCTGTAACGGGAGCTCCCGTCGCGACTTCCACGGCATCGCCGCTTCTTCGCGCCCTCGGCGGGTCCATTATGCCTACCTGCTACCGCTCGGATCTCAGCTGCCCGAACTCTCTGTATGAGCCTCAGTAGGTTTTACTTCCGCCTCACTGGTTTGGTGACGCTATGCGATTGATGAGTAGAATAGCGACTTCGCTCGCATCCGTCCACAGGCGAAACAGTATTGAAACGAAATCGGAAAATCGGGATGAGGCTATTCGGCCTTATTCAGCCTACGCAACTACGACCTGTTCCTGCGCGCTGGGATCGGCAAACACCCACTTGCGTTGGCCGGTGTAGTTGAGGAAAAAGAGCATGAAGTCTACCACGACCTTCGCCTGTCCCTCGGCGATGCCAAAGCCCTCATGAGCGAGCCACACGCCCAAACTCGAAAGACACAACACACCTAGCTCGAGCAAGAGGAAACGTGGGAGACTTTCGCGTTTGCAGCGACACGGCTCTTCCTTGGTGCCGCAAAATACCATGCGATTATTGATGCAAAAATTCACCGCCGTCGATATGCAACGTGCGATGCAGGTAGCCAAGAGGATGCGCACGAAGTCGGCACCCACAAAAAACTCGCGCAGGAGTGCAAAGAGCACGCATGCAACGAGTTGGTCGAGAGCAGTGCTCGCAAGAGAGGAGCACGCGAAGCGGCCGAATCGGCCTGATGAGATGTTAGCAATAGTTTCCATAATGGGAATACTCTAGCAGGGTTTGCGCCCTACCACAAAGGATTCATAAGGAAAAACCGTGCACGCGAGGATTTCTGGCGTGCACGGTTTGAGTTACGCGCTGTCAATATTCACTACTCGCTAGTCCCGATCCATGATGTTGAGGACACGAACGAGGATGTTCACAATGTCGAGATAGATGTTGGCCGCGTAGAAAATGGCGTTCGGTACGGTGGGTGTATCGGCAGCCATAAGGTACGAGTCGTAGCCAAGGAATCCGCAGAACAGCAGGATGGCGATGTAGTCGAAGAGCGTTTGGTCGACGTGCAGGAACATAGTAGAGAAAATCTCGATTACTATGAGCGCGAGAAGCGCAAGGCCGAGCATGCGTCCGATGCTTGCGAAGAAATCGGGGAAGAGTACGCCTGCTATGAGGAATATGCCCGAAAGGCATGCGGTGATGGCAAAGGCGTTAGTAATGGTGCCCACGCTGTAACGTGTAAGTAGCAACGAAAGCGTTCCGCCAAACGTGAGCGTGAACAACGTGAGGCCAGTAGCCGAAAAGCCCACACTCTCCTTGCTCTTGCCAATGTTCATGAGCACGAGTCCGCCGATGGAGCCAACGAGGTACACGGCAATAAGAATGAGGGGATTGATTTGGGTAATGGAGTAGATGCTGCCACTCTGGACGAAGTTGTACATGCCCCAAGTGACTGTGAAGCACAAGGTGACGATGCCGTAGGTAAGGAGGTTGAACGCACGGCGGCTAATGGGCGCCGTTGCCGCTTTCTGCTGGCTGAGCGACGATTCGTAACGTGCCACGATCGATCCTTTCTGTTGGGGCTAATGTTGTAAAAGCCAGTTGATGTGTATTGTACCCACAATCTTGGCCGGTATCCCAAAAATGTGTTTCAGAGTTGCCCCAGTCGGGTATAAAGCAGTCTGTTTGCACTGTCGTACGAAAGGAAGCATCGCATGAAGGAATTTCGCACCGAGAGCAAGAAGCTCCTTGATCTTATGGCGAACTCCATCTACACAAACCGTGACATCTTTTTGCGCGAGCTTGTCTCCAATGCGTCTGACGCCATCGACAAGCTCTCGTTTTTGAGTCTTACCGATTCTGCGGCGAAGCTCGACGAGGAGGACCTGGAGATTCGCCTTGCTTTCGACAAGGACGCGCGCACGGTTACCGTTTCGGACAACGGCATTGGCATGACGGCCGAGGAGATGGAGGAGAACCTCGGTACGATTGCGCACTCGGGCTCCGAAGAGTTCAAGACGGCAAACATGGAGTCGCAGGGCGCTGAGGTCGACATCATTGGCCAGTTTGGCGTAGGCTTTTATTCCTCGTTTATGGTTGCCAAGAACGTGCGTGTTGTGAGTCGTGCGTTTGGCTCCGACGAAACGTACGTGTGGGAGTCCGACGGCGCCGAGGGCTACACCATCGAGCCGGCCGCCGAGCAGCGTGCAACCCATGGCACCGACGTCATCCTTACGCTGCGCGATAACCCCGAGGCCGCCGAGAGCACCGACGAGGACGACGAGCCGGAGCGCGGGTTCGACACCTACCTTAGCGAGTGGGGCCTGCGCGACCTGGTGAAGCGCTATTCCAACTACGTCCGGCATCCAATTCGCATGATGGTGACGAAGAGCCGTCAGCTGCCCAAGCCGGAGGATGCGGGCGACGACTACACGCCCGAGTACGAGGACTACGAGGAGCTCGAGACGCTCAACTCCATGACGCCCATTTGGCGCAAGCGCAAGCAGGACGTTGAGCAGGACGACTACGACGAGTTCTACAAGTCCACATTCCACGATTGGGACGCGCCGGCACGCACCATCCCGTTCCATGTGGAGGGTACGCTCGACTACTACGCGTTGCTCTTCGTGCCGGGTCGTGCGCCGTTCGACCTCTATAGCAAGGACTACGAGAAGGGCTTGGCGCTGTATTCCTCCAACGTAATGATTATGGAGAAGTGCGCCGACCTCCTGCCCGACTACTACAACTTCGTGCGCGGCGTGGTGGATTCGCCGGATGTGAGCCTCAACATTTCGCGTGAGACGCTGCAGCAAAATCGCCAGCTTCGCGTTATGGCGCGCTCGGTGGAGCGCCAAATCACGCGCAACCTGCAGGATATGCGCGACAACGACCGCGAGGCGTACGAGAAATTCTTTGAGGACTTTGGTCGCGGCCTCAAGTTTGGCATCTACAACAGCTACGGCTCGAAGGCCGATCCTCTGGCCGACCTGCTCTTGTACTGGTCGGCGCGCGAGGAGAAATTCGTGACCTTTGCGGAGTACGTGGCCGCCATGCCCGAGGGACAGGAAGCCATCTACTTCGTTTCGGGCGACTCGCGCGAGCGCATGGAGAAGATGCCCATAGTCAAGACCGTGCTCGACAAGGGCTTCGACGTGCTTCTGTGCACGCAGGACGTCGACGAGTTCTGCTTCCAGGCCATGCGCACGTATCATGCGGCGGCCATCGCGGGCGACTCCGAAACGCCGGGCAAGGACGCGCGCGACCTCGAGCTTAAGAACGTGACCTCGGGGGACCTCGACCTCGCCACCGACGAGGAAAAGGAGGAGGCCGAGAAGGCCACGACCGAGCACGAGGACCTGTTTGGCGCCTTGGCCGCAAAGCTCGGTGATAAGGTCGTTAAGGTGGCGGCAGCTGCAAGTGCGACCGATGCTCCCGCGCGCATCACCACCGAGGGCCCCGTCTCGCTCGAAATGGAGCGCGTGCTTGCGCAAGGTCCCGAGGCCGATGCAGCGCCAAAGAGCCGTCGCGTGCTTGAGCTCAACGTGTCGCACCCCGTGTTCGAGAAGCTTGTCGCTGCCCAGGATGCGGGCGACGACGAGAAGCTTGCCCTCTACGCTGGCCTTCTGTACGACCAAGCGCTGCTCGTCGAGGGCCTGCCCGTGGATGATCCCGTGGCCTTTGCCCAAAACGTGTGCAGCTTGATGTAAGTCCGCCGAGCCTTCGCGCTCGTGTACCGAAGGAGGGGGCAGGCTCCGATGCGGTAATACGCCTCGTCGAGGCCTGCTCCTAAAGATGAGTCAAATGCCCTGTCCGTGGCCCGGAGGGCGCCCGTGCTCAAACAGTCCTCGTTCCTGCGGAACTGCGCGCGGTCGCTCCTCCGGGCCACTTTTCGGTTTGACGATTCTTTAGAGGCAGGCCGCCACTCCCTTGGGTCGAAAGCCTACGCGGGCGCACCTTTGTACTCGGCCTTGCCGAAACCGAGGATGAGCGAAAAGATACTGGGCAAAATGAGAAGGCCGGCTGCGAAGAGGGCGCTTTTGCCGTAGGCGAATGACGTGCGAATGGCGAGCATCACCGTGTAAATGAGGATGAGGATGCTGCATACGTAGGCGAGAATGGCAAAAAGCTGATTGGAGGCTTCCATGAGGACGAGGGATCCGGCGGAATCGATGCCAATCTGCCCGCTGAAGATGGTAAATAACACAAACCCCACGATGCTGCCATAGTAGATAAAAAACGACTTCTTGTACCATACGAGCTTGAACAGGACGTAGTCAGAATAGATGGGTATTATTGCCTTCCAACCGGCTTCGCCTGCCTTCACAAACATCTTCCAGTGGGCGATGACGAGCATCACCCAGAGCAGCAGTCCGGAGATGGTGGATGTTGGCATGGTCTCTCCTTTCAACAAAAAGCCGCATCGAGGCTTGCGCTCGATGCGGCATGCGCGGCAGTCAATAGTTACACGTGCCAGGACTCGTCGGCATGGCTTTTGTCTACGCCATGCGAATGGGTTTTGTCGTCCACCACGCCGTCGCGTGTGCGGATGAGCTTACGCTTGATTTTGCCGCCAACGGTTTTGGGAAGCTCGTCCACGTACTCCACGATGCGTGGATACTTGTACGGGGCGGTTTCCTTCTTCACCCACGTTTGCAGCTCCTTGGTGAGCTCGGGGCTAGGCTCGTATCCGCGTGCGAGTACGATGGTGGCCTTTACCACCTTGCCGCGGATGGGGTCGGGTGCGGCCGTTACGGCGCACTCCACCACGGCGTCGTGCTTTACGAGTGCGCTTTCCACCTCGAACGGCCCGATGCGGTAGCCCGAGCACTTAATCACGTCGTCGTTGCGACCAACGAAGAACACGTAGCCGTCGATGTCGCGCCACGCCATGTCGTGGAGGTTGTAGTAGTCGCCGCCAACCGCATCGGCCGTTGCCTCGGGATTGTTGACGTAGCCCACGAAGAGTCCCGGCGGATATGCCTCGCGCAGACCGGTGACGCAAATCGCGCCTTCCTCGCCGTCCTCCACCTCGCGGCCGTCGTCGTCGAGCAGCTTGATGTTGAGCAGGGGAGAGGGCTTGCCCATGGAACCCGGGCGCGGCTCAATCCAAGGGTAGGTGGCCAGAAGAACGGGACCTTCCGTTTGGCCAAAACCCTCGCGAATCTTTTTGCCGGTGAACTTCTCCCACTTAATGGTGACCTCGGCGTTGAGCGGCTCGCCTGCGGTGGCAAAGTTCTCGATGGAGCTGAGGTCGTAGCTCGCGACGTCCTCCTGCAGCATGAAGCGATACATCGTGGGCGGCGCACAGAAGGTCCTGAGGTCGTAGTCCTGCATGTGCTGCAGAAGCTTGGTGGGAACGAACTTATCCATGTCGTAGCAAAAGATCTCGGCGCCGGCAATCCATTGTCCGTAAATCTTGCCCCAACCGAACTTTGCCCAGCCGCTGTCCGTCACGCTCATGTGCAGGCAGTTCTCTCGCACCTGCTGCCAGTACTTGGCCGTGAGGATGTGGCCGAGCGGATGCGCGAAGTTGTGCATTACGGCTTTGGGATTGCCCGTGGTACCGCTCGTGAAGTAGATGAGCATAATGTCGCGCGAGGTCGTGGCGTCGACGCCCGTAGGACGCACCCATTCCTCTGACTCTGCCTCGAGGAGCTCGTCAAACGAGAGCCATCCCTCGCGCTTGCCCGCCACACACACCTTGTTCTCCACCATGGGCGCGCCTTCGAGTGCCTTGGAAGCCTGCGTGCACACGTAGTCGTCGTCCACGCACACGATCATGCGCACGTTGGCCGTATTTGCGCGATATTTTATGTCGTGCGCCGTGAGCTGCAACGTTGCGGGAATGATGGTCGCGCCAATCTTGCACAAGGCACTCGCCACCACCCAGTACTCCCAGCGACGGCGTAAAATGCACATCACCACGTCGCCCTTGCCAATGCCGAGGCGCACGAAGGCGTTGGCGGCGCGGTTGGAAAGTCGGCTGATTTCGGTAAACGTGAACTCGCGTTCCTCGCCATGGTCGTTGCACCAAAGAAGGGCCTTCTTCTCGGGTTCCACGCGAGCCCACTCGTCCACGACGTCGTAGCCAAAATTGAAGTCCTTCGGCACGTTGATTTTGAAGTTCGCGTAGAAGTCCTCGTAGCTTTCGAACTCGATGCGCGGACAATACTTGCTCAGTATGTGATTCATGTTGGTCGATCTCCCTAAAATGTGCGTCCGTCGGTTGTTGGCGGACGTGTTTTCCCTACGGCCTGCTTTACTCTGCGATGACGGTCACAAACCGTGCGGGTACTCGCCCGCCGCAGCGTTGCCCGTGGGGAACCGTGGGGTTGAAGTAAATGCTGTCGCCTGGCTCGAGGTGGAACTCGCGATCGCCCCAAACCACGATGAGCGAGCCCTCGAGCACGAGGTTGAACTCTTGGCCGGAGTGTTGCACGAGCTTCGCCGGATCGTCGGACGGGTTAATCGTGACCTCGAGCGGCTGCATGATTTTGTTTTGATACCGGTAGGCGAGGTCCTCGAAGTGGTAGCCCGGGTAGCGCTCCACCTCGCGGCCTTGGCCCGCGCGCACCACCTGGAAGGTGTTGAGCTTCGCGGCCGTGCCGGTAAGGATTTCGGTAAACTCCACGCCAAAGCGTTGCGCCATGTGGTAGATGGCCGAAATCGGCACGTCGGCTCCGGACTCCTCCCACTTCGTGTAGGTTTCGAGGCTTACCTCGAGGTCGGCAGCCATGTCCTCCCGCGTGACATCGCAGGCCTCGCGCAGTCCTTGGATGCGCAGGCCAATCTCGTGCATTGCCTTCTCGTCGGTAGACATGGGGACGTCCCTTCTCTCGCATTTTTTGCATCAGACGATTATAGGCCAACCAGCCCCGTATGTGGAGTACGCAATGGAAGTCTATAAGGCAGCTTTTCACGCAAACGCAAGGGTTGCGATGCCTGCCACGAGCATGGCAAGCAGCGCCCATGAGGCAAGTGGAAGCCATGCTTGCAAGGCGGTGACAGTACCGTCCTTATCACTCTCGTTAGCGCATGTAACGCCCAGTTGTACAGAGCTGTTCGTGGAAATCCAAGCAGGCGTCAGGACCGGCAGCCCACAGGCCCGTTTGCTCGTCATAGAGTGCGTCATAGGCACCAGATTTTATGAGTGCGTCCCTCACTTGTTGCTGGCTCTGACCGCTTCGCTCGGCATAATCCAAAATCATGTCTGCGAAGGTCATGTCAGCACAGGCAGTAATAATATCAGATGACATGCTTGGTTACCTCTACCAATTCCAGACAGCCGATGGCTAACGCCGAACGGAAGCAGTACTGATTCTTTAGGCGATCAGGTAGGAGCAGTCCAATGGCCGTCTCTTCCGCCCTTCCTTGGCCAATCTTCCCATACAAGCCGTTGAGATATGTTGTAATGACCGCATTGGTGGTATCGTTGGCAATTTTGCCTATGATGACGTCTGAGCGCTGGATTCGTCTGTCCGAGGTACGTGCTAACGTCTTCGCGAGGTTTGAGCGGCGGTTGATGGCAACGAAGCGCAGCCACTCGGCATCCGCCGACTCGAACTCATGGACGAGCAAATCCTCGTTCGTTAGGTGTACGCGGTATGTCATCACATAGCCGTAGTCCTGTGAAATAGCGGCCCTACCGATCGCTTGGGCTTTTCGAAGGGAGTTGGGGACGAAACGTACGGCCTGCTTGTAGTCGGAGGTGAGGTAATATCCCTTCCCAAAATCCTTTGCTGGCGCACATAACTCAAGACGAATCTCGTCAACTCGTGCATAGCTGCCGTGATACAGCAGCATTTCGTCGGCCAGATTTACCATGTTACTCCCAAATACTCCAGACGAGCAAGCACGTCGTCGAGCGCGGCGCCATCACTGCCTAAGTGGAGATAGTCGTAGCAGGAGGCGATGAAATCCCAAACTCCGCCTTTATTGAAAACCTCGTTGCTTGCGACCGAAGAGAGGCCCGTATGTTCGCGAAACATACGAAAAAGACGAACTTGCATGTATAGAACCTCATCAAGCATGGCGGATCTCCTTTCATTTGTTTCTATAATAGCAGGATGGGAAGCTATCGGTAAGCACGCCCCGTATGTGGAGCACGCAATGGAAGTATATAAGGCAGCTTTTCACGCAAACGCAAGGGTTGCGATGCCTGCCACGAGCATGGCAATGATTGTTGCGGTAACAGTCACAACATAGGCGCCGCTCACGCGATTTTGCTCCAGCCATTGCGCACCTTCGCCGTAACGCGCACGACGTACCCAAACAACAGTGCCTGCAAAACACGTCGTGCATGTCAACAGGACCAAGACGGTGCCGATGGAGGGCGCAAAGCAGATAAGGGCATACGCGACGAACGCGAGCGAGATCGCCGCAACTCCTGGTAAGAACATGCCCACGCCCGTGGCTCGTATGCGTACGGCATAAGATGATGCGCTCGAGAACGCATAGAACACGACCGCTTGTGCGTACGGCCAGAGCATAAGGATTGGTGCGGGCGTGGAACGAAAGTTCGTGATGCCCCAGGCAAGCATGGCGAGCAGCAACACCATGAGCACGGATACCGTCCAAGTAAGGTGTGCTATGTTCGGCCATACGTGGACGCGGGATGGAAGGTAGTTGTCGGGATTCTCGCATATCTCGGTGGACGGGTCGCCCGCGAGCGGTCGGCGCCAGTTGTCGCTGGTGAACTCATACGCCACGTAGTAGGCGAGTGCTACGGATACCTTGAGATACTCCACCCACTCATGTCCGCAAAAGAACTCCTGAAACCCCGGCAACGAGAGAACGAAGGTCAGCTCTGCCAAACAGCACATCGTGGAGAGCACGTTGCAAACAGGCTGGTAGAGCAGGTATGGAAGCGTGAGGTTGAAGCGTCCCGCACCGGGCGCGATGCCTTCGGTCGACCCATACTTTGCGACGTAACGAAATGCGTCCCAAGAGAACTCTGCGTCGGGGTGATCTTTGCGCCATGCGCGCCAAGCTATGGGGGCATCGACGAGTACGCCGAGTGCGGAGGGCAGCACGGCAATGCCTAGCGATATGGCACAAAACGCGAATCGATGCTGCGCGACCCAAACGAAGAGGTCTCCAAGCGATACGTTGAGCGACCCGATGAGCAGTACGATGGCCACCGGAAGAGCGAGCAGCAGATCGTGGGCTCGCGAGGGCATGTTGGACATGCGGGTGGGGCCGGGTTGGGTGGGGGCTACCGTCAGCGTTAGGGCATGTGGCACTGCATCTGTTGCTGAGCGTGCGGCGATGGCCGAGGGTGCGGGAATGACCGTTCGCGCGGGGACCTTTTGCGGTGCGGCGTTGGCCGAGGGTGCGAGAACCTGCTTCCGCGTGGTGATGGGCACCGATTCCGAAGCCGCTTCTTTTGGCTGAGGGTTGCGAGTCGTGGATACGAGCGTGGCAACGAAGGCACCGTATCCTCCTTGGGCAAGCGCATCTTCCAGTGCGGCCGTATCCAAGCCCATGGTGTGCAGCTGCTCGAGCACAAACTGGGCGAGAGCCTCTCCGTTGCCTCCGAAGAAGCGATTCCTGTAGCCATCAATCGCCCCGCGTACCGCACCCTCGGTGATGGACGGTGGCCACGTGCCAGTCCTGTTACCACGGGCGAGCGTGGAATAGGAAACACCGAAGTCGGAGGCGAGACCTGTGGCGGTTATCTCATTGCTGAAGCTCCGCAAGATGATCGTGAGGGTCTTGAGGTCAAGGCTTTCCACGCGGTGGCACCTCGCATGCAGGGTTTGGGTTGGTGGAAGAAATAGTACCATAAGTGTTTGATATTTGCCCCCGAGGGCGACGCGTCCGTTTGGGCGAGCTCAATGATTCTTTAATAGTCCTCATGAATTGGCATTGTATTACAAAGATAATACATAGTGGAAGCAAGTGGAAGCTGTGTGTGGCACGTATAACGTGTCTTTGAAGGTATGCTTACAGTCCCTTCCCAAGGATTGCCCGTCCCATGGTATGCGACACCCTCGGAAGCATTCTCGTGGGGCGGGCCGCATGGGATCGTAAGAGCCGCCACGTATTCCATAACAGAGAGCCAAAGAACGGGTACAGAACATACTGAAATGGAAGCCTCCCGGGGCAATTCTTGTCCAGACTTGATGGTAAAGTGGTGGTTGGGACGAATGGGTGCGACAGGGGGTATTGGTATGAGGCGTTGCAGTGGGGCTCGTCGAGCACTGTGTTGGGTCTTGTCTGTGGCGATGGCGTTTGGGAGTTTTCCCGCTTTTGGCTTTGCAAGTGAGTTTGCAGGGCATGACGCATACGCGCAGCAGGAAACGGACGAGGGCGCAACCGAAGTTGCGCGTGAGTACACCGATACCATGGAAAGAATGTCGGATGCTAGCTCCGCATCCGGAGAGGGCGACCAGGGAGTGCAAGGCGCGCGAGCCTCTGCGCAGCAGATTGAGGCAGGCGAGGTCGTGAGGGGCGCCCTCGACGATGTGTGCGCGGAGGACTGGTATGCCTTCGAGCTTGCTGAGACTGCGATGGCGTCCATAACGTGGCTCGAGGAAGCGCAAGACGAATCCGGCGCTTGGGTCGTGAGGATCGAGGCGGAGGAAGAGGATGCGGAGCCGTTGAGCCTGCAGGAGTTTGCCGTCGGTGCGGACGGTGAGCCTGCGGCTGAGCAGGTCGAGTTGTGTGCGGGCACCTATTACGTGTGCGTGGGTGCCGCAGCGAACGGGTGGACAGACTCCGAGTACGCGTTTGTGCTGGATCTATCGCCGACGGGCGATGGGGAGAGCTCGGATGTGGCAGAGGAAGAGCTTCCCGAAGAAACCGAGGGCGACGCATATACCGACGAGGAAGTGGCGATGCAAGACGATGCCGTGGCTGCCGAGAGGAGGGAAGGCGACTCCAGCGCGGAAGAGCGAAGTGAGGAACTCAACGCGTCGCCAGAGGCCACGGAGGTATCGGTCGAAGATACTGTTGCGAGCGCTGCGCAGGATGCCTCCCTCGTGGCGCAGGCCTCGGGCGTCGTTGCGAGCGGCACCTGCGGCACGTGCAGATGGAGTCTCGACGCGAATGGCACCCTCACCATTGGTGGGGGCACGCTGGTGAGCAACGATTCTCGCAACACATCGTGGCGTACATACTGGCCTTGGGATCATTACCAATCGCAAATCAGGTCGGTCGTGTCTACGGGCCGTGTGGTGGTTGGCCAAGACGCATCGTTCATGTTCCAGAATTGCTCGTCGATGCAATCCCTCGACGTCTCTGGCTGGGACACATCGAAGGTGACGAACGCGTCCATGATGTTTCAAGGCTGCGAATCGCTGACGAGCCTGGACGTCTCGCGATGGAATACGTCGAGGATGACCAGCGTTACCTACATGTTCAATGGCTGTAGGTCGCTCACATCCCTGGATGTGTCGCGTTGGGACACGTCAAGCATGAAGGATTTCTTCAGCATGTTCCAGGACTGTTCGTCCCTAAACTCTTTGGATGTCTCCCGTTGGAATACTTCGAAGATTACGAGCCTGTGGTGCACGTTCTTAGGCTGCACGTCACTTACGACACTTGACGTCTCCGGATGGAACACCTCATCGCTTCGGGAGGCGTACGCCACGTTCTCAGGCTGCTCTTCGCTTGTCTCGCTCGACCTCTCCGGATGGAACACATCTCGAATGGATTCTACCACCTCCCTGTTTCGCGACTGCTCGTCGCTTACCTCGCTCGACCTCTCCGGATGGAATACCTCGAAGCTTGGTAACAAAGACTACATGACGAGTGGTATGTTCGCCGGATGTACGTCACTGGCCAGCCTTAAGGTGGGCGCCTCGTATGCGATTGCCAACGTCAACATGATCCCGGACGCCACCGCCTCGAACGGCAAGTGGTGGTCTTTGGTCGACCAGGCCTGGTACACCAAAGACCACATCGTTGCCAACCGCAGCGGCATTGCCGACGTGTACACGAATACGCAAAGCACATCCGCAAGAATCTCCGTCTCCAAGGCTACCGTCGCTAAGGTCGCAGACAAACCCTACACTGGCAAGGCCGTCAAGCCGACTCCCAAGGTGTCCTACGGTGGCAGGACGCTCACGCGGGGCACCGACTACACGCTCTCCTACGCCAATAACACGAAAGCTGGGACGGCTACCATCACCGTAAGGGGAAAGGGCGCGTACACCGGTTCGAAGAAGGTCACGTTCAAAATTGTGGCGCCCACGGCGAGCTATAGCGTGCATGTGCAAACCTATGGCGACCAGGCTAGCCGTACCAACGGCGCCATCGCGGGCACCTCGGGCGAGTCCAAGCGCCTGGAAGCCATTAGGATTTCACTTGGATCTGGTTTTCCCGTGTCGGGCGGCATCACCTACCGCACGCACGTGCAAACCTACGGGTGGCAAGGATGGAAGTCGAACGGCGCGATGAGCGGCACCTCCGGCGAGCGCAAGCGCCTGGAGGCCATCCAGATCAAGCTCACCGGCGAGATGGCGAACAAGTACGACGTGTGGTACCGCGTCCATGCGCAGCAGTTCGGCTGGATGGGCTGGGCGAAGAACGGCGCGAGCGCCGGGACGGCGGGCTACTCCTACCGCCTGGAGGCCATACAGGTCGTGCTCAAGGCGAAAGGTGGCTCCGCGCCTCCGGCTACCTACCAGGGCGCGACACAGGCCACCGCCGACGCGTTCCGTGATGCAAGTGCAAACATATCGCTCTATGACGTGTACCTTCCGGTTCTTCAGCGTGCGCAGGCCGGAACGGGGGAGTTTGCGGGCAAAACCCCGGGAGAATTCATGTATTTCGTTTTCGACTTTGGTGCCGACGGAGTTCCAGAGCTCTTGTTGCAAAACACTGATGTCCCGTTTTCCGGGTGGCGGATGTACGTCTTCACGGTGAGGGCGGGAAAGCTAGAGTATATGGGGAGTTATTCTGCCGTCCATGAGGGTCCCTCGGGAAATGCCCAGGGCCAGTTGTTCATGAGCGGAGGAGAGCAGTCTCGGATTCTATGACACGAACGCGATTGTCTTTGGTGCCAAGTTGGTTCGAGCCGTGAGTCGGCAGGCCGCGGCTAAAGCCGCGGCCCGCCATCGTCGCCCTCTCGTGGCGGTTCGGGGCGCCGGGCGGTCGGA
>JAFWMH010000057.1 GCA_017510785.1 Atopobiaceae bacterium
GAGCACCGCCAGATTGGTGTTATCACTTTTGCGGTCTTTGTAGCTATGGCCGTTGACCACGGCGAGCCGGCCGTCGTAGTTCTCCTGGCTCACGAAGCCGCCGGGGTTTTGGCAAAACGTGCGGACCTTGTCGCGGAAGGGGTTGGGATACCCCACGAGCTTGCTCTCGTAGAGCACGTTGTTGACGTCGTCCATCACCTCGTTGCGCACCTCGACGCGCACGCCCATGTCCATGGGGCCGGGCTCGTGCTCGATGCCGTGCTCGTCGCACAAACCCGCGAGCCATGCGGCCCCGCGCCTGCCCACCGCCACGACGGTGTGCTCCGCCCGAATCGCAAACGGCTCCCCCGAGGCCGAGCCGCGCGCGTCGCGCACCACGGCACCGACGCACGACCGGCCCGCGAGCCCGGACTCGACCAGCAGGTCCAGGCACTCGTGCTCGTAGAGCAGCTCAACCCCCGCGTCGGTGAGGTAGCGCTCGATGCTGCCGTAGAGACTTTGCGCCCGCTCGGTCCCCAGGTGACGGATGGGGCAGTCGACGAGCTTGAGCCCGGCCTTTATCGCGCGGCGTCGGATGCGCGCGATCTGGTCGGGGTGCTCGACGCCCTCCACACGTGGGTCTGCGCCGAACTCGAGGTAGATGCGGTCGCAGCGGTCGATGGTTTCCTGCGCGCGGGCGACGCCAATGAGGCTGGGCAGGTCGCCGCCCACCTCGTGCGAGAGCGAGAGCTTGCCGTCCGAGAAGGCCCCGGCCCCGCTGAAGCCCGTCGTTATTCGACACGGGTTGCAGCCAACGCAGCGCCCCGTGCGCTCCTTCGGACAATGGCGTCGCTCGATGGGCAAACCGCGCTCCACAATGGTGATGCGACGCGTCTCACCCTGCTCGAGCAATCCCAACGCGCAAAAGATGCCCGCCGGCCCCGCGCCAATGATGAGTACGTCGCAGCTTTTGGTCTCCATGGTCGCTCCCCTCCGCCGCAGCGGGCGTTCACATCGACTAAGAGGGCGTCTCGGACAAGCCTCTTGACGCCCCGAAGGTAGCTGTCCAACACACCGGAATCTTAAGGCGCTCTGACCACTTGAGCTATAGGCTTGCATCAGGCAAGAATCGAACCTGAACCTCCCCCGCGGAAGACATATTAGGAACCGATGCAACGACTACCAATACGAGCATGCCGTAGGTCGCACACCTCGTCAAGCACGTACCGGATGTACCGACATGATAATCGGTCGGCAGTCGTCGGCGCTCACAGCTTTTACCGTGCTCGCCCAATGGGCTAGCACGCTGCCCTCACCCGGCCGAGATTCCCGTTCGGATCAGGGGTGCGAATCCGATTCAGACAAGAGCAGGCAGGACAGCCTACTGTCTCCTTATTTCCTCGAAAAATTGAACGAGAATGCTACTCTCCCCAAGGTCACCTTTTCGCGAGAACATGTCAGAACTCATTCAGCGCCGAGGCACATGCCAGACTAATCGCGTGCCGCATACTGATATGGAGTCTGAAGCTCCATCGGTACCTCCTTCTTTCGTCCTGCTCGCTTGGCATGCTCCCGCGCGAACCTCACGCACTGATTGGGCAACAGTTTGACGGTACTCCGTCAACGTCTGCCTTCACTCCCCTCGAAGTAGTCAATAATGAAGTAGTTGCTTCTGCTGAAGCTCGATGACTTAAAGAGAGGCTTTTTGGACGATGCCACGAGGCACCACGACATGACATCTTTCGGTGCCGGCTCAAACTGCGTGATGCGAAGCCAACAGCTGTAGTTACCCGGGTTGTCGTGGTACCAAGATGGGATGAAAGCCTCATTTGGGCGGTCGTAGACGATCTGGTCCACGTGCGCCCACCATCGGTCCTTCTCGCCAGAATGGATGAGCAAGACCCGCGGGTCATCGCTTGCGAGCACTTCTGACGCCACCTTATCAGAGATCGGGACGCCTGTCTTGCCCCACCACGTGAACCCATTTTCCGAGAGATAAAACTGATGTTCGTCGAACATGCTTCGCAGCGGCCAAGCATTGTCGTGAAACTTTAGCGCTATGGTTCTCATTGATGCACCTCCCATTCAGCAGGCCAATTACTCGTGTGGCCCTTCTCACGCATAGCGGGCAGGCCGGCGATTACCTCAAGCGTGCGCATGGAGACGGTAACGAGCCGGCCGATGAGGTCGAGGATGTAACGCGGGTCGTCGCTATAGAGGTTCGGGTCATTCATGATGCCGGTCTTCTTGTCGGTCGTCACTTTGTAGCGGTCGATCATCCACTCCAGCGGGCTGCGCCCGTTGACCTTGTAGTCGTTTGCCTGCGTAGGGATATTGGAAACTATGACGTCCTTACTGTAGACTATGCGTGTGCGATCAGGCACGAGCCTTCTGGTCTCGGGGTCGCGCTTTTTGCCCCATGCGAGTTTGGTGACGGGACCTGGATCCATACCGGGCAGTATGGTGCACTCGAGCTGGGCCCACGGCTCTGCAGTCTCGTATTTGAGATGCAAGTCGGCAAGGGCTCGTCCGGCGCGGCTGAAGGCCTCGAAGTCCTCGGCAAGCGGGATGCGCGGGAGTTCCTTCTGCAGGTTGGTTGCGAAGCGCTCCCGGTATTCGGGGCTGTGCAGGATGCCGTAGACGTAGTAGAAGATGTCCTCCTTGGTGAGCTCCTTGGGGCCGTCTTTGAGCTTGCGTGCCATAAACGCGGTCGGATACGCCTCGCGGAAGACAGCGAGTGCGTTGTCGGTAATAGCATCATGACGAACGTAGCGGTTGCCCCAGACGTCGGTGACAACCTTCTCGCCTTTCGCAGGAACGAGCTTGTAGTCCTTTTCCTTCTCATACCAGTAGAGGGGGAAACATTGACCATGGTGGATCAACTCGAGATCTGGAATGAGTCTCGTCGCTAAACACCCTCTTTCGCCCGCATCAAGCACCACATTCGTCGCATACACGTTGTCGTTTACTTTCGGAAACAGACGTGCCTGCAGCCCTTGCACCTCGTTCAAGTGCGACTCAAAATACACATATTGTGTCGTAAACGGTCTGTACAATCCCTGCAATACATTTCCCGAATCAAAGGGAATCAATTCTTCTCGTTGCGCATAACCACGCATTGCACGTGTCCAGCTATACTTCTTTGGATCGTTTGAACGAGCATCTATACTGCCTCGCAACCGCGATATCTCTTCATTTGTATTGGAAACAAGGCGAGCGATGTTTACACTAACATGATTCGAGTCATAATTCCATGCCCATGGGTCGCGTTGTGTCTTCACGCCATTAGACCATGTTGAGAATACTCCATCTGCCGTCTTTCTGTGACCATCGAGTTTCCCGATAGGCGCGAACTCATAGAAGGAATCGTCACGCTGGTCGAGCCAGTCTCCATACTTGTCCTGCACCAGCGTCTGCCAATCCGGGTCGTCGTTTACGAGTTGCCTGGCGAGGTCGAGTTTCTCCTCCCGCGATTTGTAGTCACCTACCTCACAGTAATGAATCGCACCATGCTCCGATGATAAAGGGGTTTTTACCAGCATCGTTATAGCCACAGCCGCCCTCGAGCCAGAGCCGAACACCTTGCCGCCCTCCATACGCGAAATCTCGCCCTGAGTACGTTGATTGCCCCGGAAGTCGTATACATAGATTGAGTTGAACTCCTCAGCGAAGCACCTTCGCACTCCTGCGCCGGCATCGCTCCGTAGCCAGCCCGCATTGGACACGAAGCAGACAACGCCCTCACGACCTATGCGGTCAGAAGCCCAGCGAAAAGCTCTGACATACGAGTCGTACAGCGAGCTTCTCAGCACTGCCGTTGTCTTTGCAACATACGTGCTTGCGATTCGCGCGTCCAACGTTGCGTATGACTCATTCTGTGCGTCATCATTTGCACTCCTTTGCCAGGCGGACCACGGCGGATTCGAGCATACCACCGTGATGTCGAGGGCCTCCTGGTCCCACACCCTCTCGGTATTGTCTATGAACATCCCCAGGTCGCTCTGGTCACCCTCCTCGCTCATCTGGAAAGTGTCGGTGAGAAGCGCGTTGCGGTATGGCTCGTAGGCGCCACCCATGCGCGAGTGATAGGCGTACTCGATGTTTACGACCATGATGTAGTACGCGAGGAGGAGAATCTCGTTAGAGTGCAGCTCGTGCAGATACTTGTGCCGCAGCTTGCCGACGGGTATGAGTGTCGGATCCTCGATAAGGCGAGCCATGTACGAGCCAGTGCCCGCGAAGGGGTCGAGGACGTTGACGCCCTCGTCCGCAAGTGACCTGCCGAACTCGCGGCGCAGCACACGGTCAACCAAGTGCAGCTGTGCATCCACAATCTCGCCAGGGGTGTACACGATGCCCAGCTTTTCCGAGGTGCGCGTGAAAGCCTTGGCAAAGAAGTTGTTGTAGAGGTCCTTGATGAGCTCCTGGCGACCGAAGTCCGTCCTCACGATGGAGGCACGCCTCCGCACGCTCGCGTAGAGATCGTCAAGCTGCCTCCTGTCGTCCTCCGAGAGAGTGTCATCGCCCACGCCGTGGCTCCTGAGCCGTGCCACGAACTCCTCGATGGCCAATGCCACAGGGTTGGAATTACGAAACTCGAAGTCGGAGAAAAGCGCATCGAAAACAGGCACAGTTATCATGTGCTGAGCTATCATCTCCACGGCCTCATCGGCTCGTATCGAGGGGTTGAGTGAGGCACGAAGGCCCTCCAGGAAGCGGTCGAAGCCCTGTTTGGAGCCTTCATCGGTGCCGATGGCATGGCGGATCTCGTCCACATAGAGCTGGGCAACACGGGCGACATCGTCCGCCCACGACTCCCAGTAAATCTTGGTTCCGCAGCGCTCCACCATCTTCGCGTAGACGGCGCGCGCCGTATCGTTGTTACCGTAGTCGAAGGCCAGCTCGGTCTGCTGCCCCGTCCTCGCGTCGTCGCCGTCAGCGTCCGGCTTACCCACCACGTTCCGACCGCCAGATCCCGCCCCGTCATCATCCTTCTTTTTGCGAAACTGCAGGGAGTTGACGTAGGCGTCTATGCGGTCGTCGTGGGAGCGCAGCGCCTGGAGTACCTGCCACACGACGTCGAAGGTCTGGGAGTTGTCGAGCGCTTGCGCGGCGTCCATACCCGCCGGTATGAAGACAGGAAGTATTATGTACCCTAGCTCCTTGCCCTTGAACGTGCGCATGACACGCCCGACGGCCTGGATGACGTCCACCTTGCTCTTCTTCGCGGCGAAGAAGATGACGGCGTCGAGGCTCGGCACATCCACGCCCTCGGCCAAACAGCGAGCATTGGTGACGATTCGACACTCGTTTGAGTCGGTGCCCGACGCCAGCCAGTGCAGCCTCTCCGCACGCTCGTCCGAGCCCATAGAACCGTCTACGTGGTCAAGCCTACACCTGAGGCGCAGGTCCTCCCCGGACTGCTCGAGGTATCGCCCCACGACTTCCTCGAAGTACCTGTCGATGCGCTTCGAGTCTGCGATCCGCGAGCAGAAGCCGACGGCGCGCCGCAGGGGCTCCACGCCGTCGGGCGCCTCGAGATCCCCGGGCTCGCCGTCGGCTTCCAGCTCGTCGGCAGTCACCTCGTCGATGAGGAAGAAGTCGGGCGTGGCGTCTTCGATGCTGGCCTTCGCCTGGTCGAGCCTTCTCTGGACGCGCTCACCGTGCGTGACGAGGCCCTTATACGTGCCGATAATTTTAGCGGCATCTGGCATGGGAATCTGCTCGCCATCGAACATGGCATCCTGCATGTAGGCAGGGACCGCGTCCTCAGATATGGAAAGAACGACGACGCGGTAGTCACACAAAAGCCCTCGCTCCACCGCATCGGCAAAGGTTATCTCGTACGCCGTGGGTCCGAACCGCTCGGAATCGTCCATAGACGAGATGTAACCGACGGACTGCTCGTGCGCTCTCGCCTTTGCCTTGTCGTCATAGATGCGCGGGGTCGCCGTCATGTACACGCGCTTCGTCGCGTGGACGCGCGACTCATCATGCACGAGCATGAAGGCCGTCACGTCATCGGCGGTCTCGGCCACGCCCGTGGTGCGGTGCGCCTCGTCGCAAATCGCGAGATCGAACGCGGGCAGCCTTGCCGCTTGGGCGTCGGCAATGACCTGCATCGACTGGTAGGTGGTGAAGACCACGACCATGGCGTCCGGGTCACGCCTGCGCACAAACTCGTAGTGACGAACGAGGTCGTGCGCGCTCGTGGAGGCCGGAAACGAGAGGTCCGCGATAGTAGATATGGTGGCATCGTCCTCGTCCGCCACTTGCGATGCCGTCGCGTCCGAACAGACTACGAGGGGTCGCAGCCCGACGCGGTCCTGGTTGACCCATTCGCGCATGGCCTGGCTGATAAGGGCGATGGACGGCGCTGCGAAAAGAACCATGCCCTGTGAGCACCGACCCTCGGCAAGGCGCAGCGCCATAAGCGTTTTGCCCGTGCCGCATGCCATGATGGCCTTGCAGCGGTCAAACGACTCGAGCTTTGCGTTGATGTCCCTCACGGCATCGCGCTGGTGTTCTCGCAGATCGTAAGTATCCCTTGTGGCACGGCCGTTATCAGTGAAAAGGGCGTTCCAGTCCACGCTGGACCGATCCATAGCAGCGGGCCCAACGAGAATCGTGCCATCCTTGGCCGCCTGCTTCCGTACGTTGTCCGTGAAGTCAGTCGTGCTGAACACCATCCGTCCAGCGTACTGTTCGTCGGAGGACTTCATCCAGAAGGTCGCGAGGTCGCTAAGATCAACCTTTTTCCCGTAGTCCTTGCACTGAACAGCCCAGTAACGCGGTTGGCCGTTTGCCTCCGCCGTTGCGGCGTCATGAGCACACACAACGTCTATGCCCGTGTCGTGCCCATCGTAGGTCGGTGAATCGTCCCACAGCCACGCCTCGCTTGCAATCCGACGCATCGAGGGGTCGTTCCTGAGGTAGAAGAGGACGGCCTTTTCCCACATAGTGCCCTTGTCGAAGAGCGATGTGTGGTGGTCGCCGATGTACTCTATTACGGTATAGACTGAGTCGAAGTCCATGGAATCTCCTGCGAGCGATGTTGGCGCCTGCTTTCGCTCTCCATTGTAGCAGGCCGGTAGGACGGAAATGTCCCGTCGCTTGCGTGCCGCCCACGACGGGACATCTGGACCAATCTCCATCCGCATCTGCGGAATGATTGCTCGCCCCACAGCGCGAGGAAAGCGGAGAGGCACACCCCACTTAACGGCATGGCCCCCCGCTTCAAGTAGGAGCCCTTACACGATGCGACGAGAAATCACCCAATCCACTCGATTTCTCGTTCGGCTCGTATAAAGTCCATTCCGTCCCAAATCTTCGCCCGCAGGAATGCCGTGGCACACACGCTCATGGCTGCGGCATCCATCTGCCAGAGAAAGTGACCGGCCCCCAGCGTGGGGTGCTCTATCGTGAACGCCTCCATGTGGGCAACTTGCCCCCCGGCCTCCCCTTCCTTGTAATACCCCTGGATGAAATACCGGGATCCCCGAAACTCAACTTCCAGCTCCTCGCCCCAAAAGAGCGTCTCCAAGAGGGACTCCATCTCCTGCTCGGTCACGTCCAGCTCCTTCCAAACAGCTGAGCATATCTCTTGCGCATGGCTGGAGTTAAGAACTCGGCCGGACTGCGCACGAAGTCTTTATCATACGTGTGGTAATGTAGGATGGGCGTTCCCGCAGGCAATCCGCCTCGCTTTGCAAGCGGAACCTCAGGATGTGACGCAATCTCGAGTCGCAAGCGATGCTTTCCGTCGTAGAAACGCAACTCCCTCAAAGTTCCGTCCTTGTTGAGACGGGCATACATGGAGCTCGAATGTGCCTCTTCTGGAAGTTTGTGTTGATTCTTCTGCCCGATTTTCTTAAGCACTTTGATTCCGGCCACATTGCCAACGGTCTCGTACGTATATGGAACGTTATTACCAGAAGCATATGTTCCTCGACCGCCCATATCAACGCACCGTCCTTCGCGCCGAATGCTCGTTCACGACTATGTCCACTTCCCGCATTTCGGGAAACGGCTCCCCAAGGCAGATGATGTGATCGGGATCAAGAACACGAATCATCTCTCGGTAGCCCGAGAGGTAAAGCCTCTTTCCCGCTCGACACGCATAGGTAGCAATCGCAACCGTCGAGTGCCGCTCGATTCCCGAGAAGCAAAACTCGTATGTCTGAGGTAGCCCCCAGCTCACGGTAGGGTACACCGTAAGTCCGCGACTTTGCCAATACGCTCCGCACCAGCGGCTCTCACCAACGCTGCGCAACTGCCGCCAAGGCTTCATATCCGCGTATATCGAGTTGTCGGGCGTGAGCAGAAAGCGATACTGGGAGAGCTTTGCCATAGGTCTCTCGTAATTTCGATAGACCCCTTCGAAACGCGGGTCATCAATAAAGAAATGGACGCCCTTGCGCGTGTTCACATCAAGATCTCGAGTACGCGTATCCGCGTATGAGACAAGCTCTATAGGCCCTTCCACCAGCTCTTGCTTCTTCACACGCGAAATGCCCCAGCGACCATCGCAGGGAAACGAGGCGCGCCAAACTTCCTCATTACGGAATTCTTTGCCAGATTTCATATCTGTCCTCCATATTGAATCACGAGAACGCCGAGAAAAGACGTTCGTCATAGATGACAAATAGGAGGCAACGTGAGATACTGTGTTTGCTACAGACGTGGATCTCACGTCGCCCTTGGCCACCTTCGCTCCAACGATGGTGGCCACATTCCATTGGCAGCAGCTTAGTGGGAGGCGAGCGTCCCACCGTTCGTCCACCCGCTATGCCACAGCCGAACATGGAAGAACTCCAATCTCGCGAATCATTCCCACTATCGCCCTTTCGTGGCTTGTGAACGGTCGCTTCTCTGCCCACCGCGCTTTGGCTTGGTCATGCGCGAATTTTGCACACCTCTCACTCAACCACATACTCGTCGCAACATCTGACCAGAGGCCGTGAGCAATGATAAGCGGATGGGGCGCGAGAAGGTAACCTGCAAAGTAGTTGGCACTCCGCTCGTTCTTTGGGGTCTGTTCCCTGTGTCCTAGCCAAATGTGACCTATTTCATGAGCGATAGAGAAACGTATCCTCGTACAACGGCATATACCATCGTTGTAGAAAACCTCGGATTGGCTGCCCCGCATCGCAAGAAACGCATCGGGCGAAGCTTGCATTATCTCACCACGCTCCTGTTTTTCGAACGAACTATATGGGGTGAGTGGCACGCCCATCCACTGCAACACGTCCATTACCTTGATGGGATATCTCCATAGGCCCATGTCCTCCATTAGTTGCTCGGCAGCTCGCTCGATGTAATACCTATCTGCGGGGAATATCACGCGCTACTCCAATCCTTGGTGCCAAATCGCTACTTGCGAGGACGGCTTGCAAGAGCGCGGATGATACGCTCCCTTTGGTCGTCGGTGAGCTGATCCATGTTGCGCGCAAGTAGGGTTACGGAGTTCTCTAAATCGTCAGCAGGCGTTGGCACAACGCCCATCAGCTCGTCGGTGCTCACTCCGAGCGCGGACGCCAACTTGGTTAGCGTTATGGCACGAGGTTCTCTCTCCCCGTTGACATACTTGCTCACCGCGGCCTCGGTTACCCCAGATGCAACGGCAAGGTCTCTCTGCGTCATTCGCCTCTGGGCAAGCCAGAAGCGCAACCTTTCACCCGTTTGATGCATGGTCCTCTCCTTTATCTTATTGGCTAACGACAAGTCAATTATAATTACGCCAAGCCCTTTGTCAAGTTGCAATTACGATTTCGCGACGTCCATCAAGGTGAGCGTCATATTCGGTATGCTGATTGATCGAAGTCGTTTGTTCTCCATCACGACGCTGAGGCACTCGCTAAGCCTTGCCACCCCTCACTCGTGCGTGGCGCTTACCGCATTCCCTGATGCCGAGGAATGCGTCTTCCCATATCTGGTCGTTGGATGCGTTGTCAATCTCGATAACGTCTACTCTTTCCCCTCCTCCGACGCATTCAAGTGACGAGCAACCTCCCAACCTCGGTATTATCGCCAGAAGGACAAAACTGGACAAAGGCAGCCTCAAGCGTTTGGGCAAGGTAGTTCACGGGTCGTGCCTTGTTCCTCTGAAAGTAGAATACGGCCACCACCTTACCCCACGCGCTCGTACACCGGAATCGAGTCGAGCGGCGCGGCGGCCGCGAACTCGGCGGGACCGGCGACCTCGCTGCCGTCGCGCACGTCGCGCCACGTGCCGGCCGGCAAATACACCCGCCGCTCACGCGCGCCCAGCTCGAGCACGGGCGCCACGAGGTAGCGCGGACCAAACATGAACTCGTCGTAGGTCTCCCACGCACGGGCGTCGCCCGGGAACTCGTAAAAGAGCGCCCGCAGCAAAGGACTGCCGTCCTCGCTCGCCTGCCGATAAATGCTTGCGATGTAGGGACGCATCTCCTCGCGACGCGCGAGAAACGCTCGCATGATGCGCTCGGCCTCCTCGCCGTACTGCCACAGCTCGGTGGGCTGCCCGGTAAAGAGATACCCGCCGCCGAACTCGCGGTCGTCGAGCGGCGCGATGTTGTACGGTCCGCGATTGCCGTGCAGCCGCAGCACCGACGTGTACGTGGCGAACTGAAACCACCGAATAAGAAGCTCAACGAAGTCGGGGTCGTGCCAGTCGTCCGCCATAAAGCCACCGATGTCGGTACACCACCAAGGGATGCCAGCAAGACCAATGTTGATGCCAGCCTGCACCTGGTCGCACAGCGCCTCAAACGTGCCCGGCACATCGCCCGACCACACCACGTTGCCAAACTTCTGGCTTCCAGCCCACGCGCTGCGCAAAAGATTAACGGGTTTATCCCATCCGTCGGCGATTTGGCCATCGTACACCGTGCGGCTATACCACTGCGGATAGATGTTTGAGCAGCTCAGAGCGGGTCCCTGCCAATAGCGATAGTTGTCGAAGTCGTACATGGCGAAGTCCGGCTCGCCGTTGTCGAGCCAGAACATGTCGATGCCGAGGTCGGCATAGTTCGCGCGCAGGATGTTCCACAAGTACGCACGCGCCTCGGGGTTGGTGCAGTCGATTTCCAAACAATCGCCCTGATAGTCGTACGTTTGCGTGGAACCGCGCTCCGTGCGGATGAGAAGCCCACGCGCCCACATCTCGGCAAAGTGTATGCTCTTTTTATCTACGCTCGGCCACACGGAAACGCAAACTTTTATGCCCATCGCGTGCAGCTCGTCGCACATCGCCTTGGGGTCGGGCCAGTACTTCGCGTCGAACTGCCAGTCGCCTTGCCGCGTCCAGTGGAAGAAGTCGATTACAATGCAGTCGATAAAAACTTTGCGGTGTTGGCACTCGCGCGCAATGGCGAGCACCTCCTCCTGCGTGCGGTAGCGCAGCTTGCACTGCCACAGGCCCAAAAGGTCGTCGGGAAACTCCGGCGCGCGGCCCGTCACGGCCGTGTAAGTTCGAAGCAGGTCGCGCGGTTCGTCGCCCACGCAAATCCACCAGTCCAGCCCCTTGGAGCATTCGGTTATCCATTCGTAGATGTTGGCGCCAAAGGTTACGCGGCCCACGGCGGGGTTGTTCCACAAAAATCCGTAGCCCAAGCTGGAAACGTAAAACGGCACGCTTACCTGCGAGTTCCTTTGCTCGAGGTCGAGGATGCAGCCTTTGAGGTTCGTGTTTGCCTGCTGGTATTGTCCCATGCCGAAGATCTTTTCGTACGGGTTCGCCTCGAAACGCTGCACGATGCGGAAGTCGCCGCCAACGTGCGCATGGTACGTGCGGCCCTCCATGCGCATGCAGTGGCTCTCGCGGCTGATGGTGCCGTCGTAGCTGCGGAAATGCTCGCGCAAGATGAGCTCGCCGTCGCGATACAGCGAAAGCACGCCGGCCACATTTACCACGCACGCCACGCGACCGTTGGTTATGCGCCACGCGGTGTGGTCGTCGCCCACGCATGGGAGCTCGATTTGCTCGACGGTCGCGTGCGCGGCACCGACCCGCCCGCACGTCGACCCCGTGTCGCCCACCCGCACGTCGCACGGATTCTCCGCGAGCGCCCAATCCTGCGCCTCGAACGCGGGATAGCGCGTCGTTCGCACGCGCAGGGCGTCCGGTCCCCACGCTTCAATGCGCAGTGTTTCACCGTTGCGTCGGCCTACAAACAGCCCGTCGGTATTCTCTACGATCATGGTCGCTCCTCACGTAACGCAGCCGTCCTTCATCTACATCATACAAGACACGTGGAACACAATTCGCCGCGCCCGCCCCGCGCCGCGCCCGCCCTTAAGTCTTCTCCATCCTCTCAAACGCCATCCTCACGTCCACGAGTATGGAAAGATCGGACACCGCATCCCCCAATCATAAAAAATGCCGGGGGAAGCCCCGGCCCTTGGAAGCTCTCCCAAAAGAGGGAAAACGATTACTTTATACCACAATTCCGGGCGCAATAAACTCGCATCCTGTCAACTCCTCCTAAACAGGTCCTCGAGCCACGCGATGGCATTTCGGTCAACCTGTTTACGCGTGCCGCCTAATGGCCGATTGATGTCGAGTGTCGTTGCGCCGACTTGGTTGCCGTCCTTGGCACTCTATACCGCCGTCGCAAAGGCGTTGGTTGCAAGGCCGGGTCGGGGGGAGTGGAGACAAGCACCGTTTAACGCTTCCGCTTCCCGAAACATGGGGCGTTTACTTGCCTCAGAATAACATTTCGCTCTCTCCGGCAAGGCACGCGACCCATCTACCTGCGGTTTTCCAAACCGCAAAGAGACGTTTCACTTGCCTTTTACTTATCATTCACTTATCATCCACTTATCAAACTGGCGAAAGGGGCACCATGCCAACGGCTGACATCATGGAACTCATCTACTCGCTCGTCGGCCATCCTGACGAGACGGAATGGATTGAGTTCAAGGAGGGCAACAGCAATCCCAAGCAGATAGCGCGCGACATATCGGCTCTCTCGAATGCCGCCGCGTTCCACGGGCGCGACTTCGCATACAAGCTTTGGGGCATAAATGACTCCAGTCACGAACTCGTGGGCACCACCTTCAGGCCGCTCGCGAAGAAGGTGGGCAACCAGACGCTTTCGACGTGGCTCAAGAGGGTTCTTACCCCCAACGCGCTGTACGATTTCCTTGAGACCGACTACGACGGACGCCACTTCGTGGTGCTACAGATAAACGCCGCGAGCACACAGCCCGTGTACTTCGATAAAGACGCGTACATCCGCGAGGGCAGCAGTTCCACAACCTTGGAACCGGGGTCCGCAAAGGAGCGCGAGCTGTGGCGAAGACTGCAGAGGGCCGACTTCTGCAACCAGGTGGCAGAGTCCGACGTCAAGGCAGGGGACGTGAGCGATCTTATGGATGTAGACGCCTACTACCGTCTGCTCGGCCAGCGCAAGCCCAACACCACCGAATCGCAGCTCCTTGGCCTGGCCGAACAGGAGTTGCTCCGCGAACAGGACAACGGACGCTACGCAATAACGAACCTGGGCGCGCTGCTCGTGGCCCGCAGGCTCACCTTTTTTGGCGGCCTCCGCAAGCGCGTTCTGCGCGTCGTCCGCTACGAGGGCAAGGGCAGCTTCGCCATCGTAGGCGACTGGGACTTCGACATGGGGTACGCCCTTGCGCTGCACGCGGCCGAGGAGCGCATCCTGAGCAGTATCCCGTCTCGCGAATCCCTGGAAGGCGCCTTCAGAAGGATACGCTACGCATACCCTGAGCAGGCCATTCGCGAGCTTCTGGGAAATGCTGTGCTACACCAGGACCTCTCCGACTCCACGAGCGGCCCCTTGGTGGGCATTCACGACGGGCGAATCGTCTTCTCCAACCCCGGCGTTCCGCTCGTTCCCCGCGAGAGGCTACTCAACGCGCAGCCCAAGACAAGAAACGCGCTTCTCGTAGACAACATGAGGCGAATGGACCTGTGTGAGGAGGGCGGGACCGGATGGGACATCGCCGTGGCCGCATGCGAGGCGTACTGCCTCCCCGCGCCACGGCTTGAGTCGAGCGATGAGTTGGGAACGCGCGTGACGCTCTATGCGGACCGCCCCTACCGCCGCATGAGCAAGGCAGAACGGATGGACGCCGTCTACTGGCATGCCTGCCTGCGGTATGAGCAGGGCGACTCGATGAGCAACCAAACGCTGCGCGAGCGCTTCGGACTCGACGGGTCCAGCAAGAACACCGTAGCGATGTCGCGCCTCATTCGCGAGTGCTGCGAGGCGGGGCTCATACGCGAAGAGGACACGGAAGCTTCGGCGAGGTACAGGCGCTATGTACCCGCCTGGAGCTAGCGTACACGCGTGCGATGCCTCCGTCGGTTTGGCATTCTGTGTTGGCACGCGCTCGCTCGATGCTGCGCAGACGGAAAACGTGGAGGAATTCAGCCTACCCAATGGTACTTCGTCGCCCGTGCCGCCCCGACCTTCGCGATTTTGCCTTGCGACAGCATCTGGGCGAGCGCCTTCTCGACGGTGGCCATGGATATGTCGGGATTCGCATCTAGTATCTGCGCCTTGGAGATGTTGCCCAAGTGCTGCCGAACGGTATCCTCCACACGCTGGGACTTGCTCCTTCGTGCGAGCATCAATCCCTCCGCCCGATTCGCGAACTTCTCGTAAGCATTGGCGATGCACCAAAGAAGATAATACACGAAGGGGAGCGTTGCGTTCGTTCCCTCGTTCCATCCTGGGGAGCAGGCTTGCAGGGCATCGTAATACGACTCCTTTGAACGCTCGATTTCGCGTTCGATTGAGACGTACTTGCCGACGAGGTAGCCGCTACGATACAGAAGGAGCAGCGTCAGCAGACGGCTCATTCTGCCATTGCCGTCGTTGAAGGGATGAATGCACACGAAGTCAAGGGTGAACAGTGCCGTGAGGAGGAGCGGATCGATTTCGCCTGCCGCAATGGCGTCGTTGTAGGCCTGGCAGATTTCGTCCATCGCGTTCGGCACCGCAATGGCCGGAGTTGGCTTGAACCGAACATGGCGATTGCCATTCGCATCGATTTCCACGATGGCGTTGTTGGAGTCCTTCCAGCGCCCGCCGAAGGAGAGCCGCCCGTGCGCATAGAGAATCTTGTGCAGCTGGAGGATGTAGTTGGGGGTTACCGGTATCGCATCGTAGCTCTCGTGAATAATGGTGAGCACGTCACGGTAGCCAAGAATCTCTTCCTCGTCGCGGTTTCTGGGAGCGACGTTCTCGTTCATGAGGTCGCGAAGGCGTGCGTCGGTCGTACGTATGCCCTCGATAGTGTTCGAAGAGCCGGTGCTTTGAATCTTTGCGACGTCGCAGAGCGTGGCGAGAACCTCGGGCTTCTGCGCAATGTAGAGATCCTGCTTCCCTCGGTACTCGTGTATCTCCGATACGAGATTCATTATCCGTGGGGAGAGGAGTTCCTGCGGAAGTGAACGGTAGTCAAAGCTCCTCATATCGCCCCAATCTGCACATCGAATAAGTATCTGCATATTATAGGTTCGATATTATGCAGATACAAGCACGCATAGGCAGATGCGGGGGTTTCTCACCGTGCGGCTAGCCATGCACGCCTTCGCACCGCAATCCCGGGTGGGCCACGCACCAAAATCGAGCTCGCCGTGCGGCAGATGGGCGGCGGCCAAACGTCCGGAGCACATGCCCCGGCCACGCGGCGCGCTCACTCGCGCAACATCTCGTCAACCGTTACCACCCTAAGGTCGTCACGCGACGACTCCTTTCGCAGCGTACCCGCGCTGACGTCGCGCTTGCAGAACAGCCAGAGGTACCGCATCTCCCATGATCCCGGAACGAGGGAGGCACGATGCTCGAGGGTCTGGATCGCTTCCGTCTCGTCGAAGGAGTTGCGCCACTTGCCCTCGCCGACGATTATCTCTTTTCTGGACGGGCTTGCGGCCACGAGGTCCACGTCCACCTGCTCGCGAAGTGTTGGGTCCGTCCCCCACCAGGACCCGAACGAGGTGGCGAGGAAGGGGAGCCTGCCCTCGCGGTTCTCCCTCGCAACCCACTCCGCGCACGCACGCTCGAAGACCTTACCTTCATAGGCGGGAAGAGCCGCACCGAGGCACACGTCCCTCGCGACCGCTCTCCCCGCTCCCAGCTCCACCGCCCCGATGTTAGGGCCGACGAACCGGAACCAGAACGCGAAGAACGGGTCAGCAATCACGTATATTGCCTTCCTCGTGGCATCGCGCCTCGCACCGAACGGCGCTCGGCGCTCGAGAATGCGGAGGTCGACGAGCGTGGCGAGATACTTGTTCACGGAGCTTCGCTCGACGCCCGCGCGTTCGGCAATGGCCTTGGGACGGTTGGCCCCGTGCGCAACGGCCTCGAGCACGGAGTTGTAGGTGGCCGGCCCCCTCAGTTCCTGCCGCAGGAGCATCGACGGCTCCCCGTAGAGGAGCCCGGACGTGCGGAAGAAGAGCCTCTCGACGTTCTGCTCGAAGGTCTGCTCCGCCCTCACCTGCTCGAGATAGTACGGCGTCCCACCAAACGCCGCGTAAAAGCGCATGACGTCCGTCGGTGCCAGGTGGGGGAGCATGAGCGATACGCCGAACACATCGAAGGGGGCAAGTCGAATCTGCGCTGTTCTCCGACCGTACAGCGGGCTTTTTGGTCCAAGCACCCTCCCCTCCATGAACCCCTCGTTGCTGCCGCACAATACGACGCATGCGTTCATGTGCCTCAGCCGATGGTCGATCGCCACCTGCAGCGCAGAGGGCAGCGACGGGTCTGCCTCTGCGGCGTAGGGGAACTCGTCGAAGACGAGGAGCAGCTTGCCGCCGTCTCTCGCGGCACTATCGGCGACGTAGTCAAAGGCGTCGGGCCAGCCCTCGAAGGGTCCCGCGCTCTGGGAACTACCGAAGTGGGCATACGCCGTCGCGGAAAAACGGCGCAAGTTCGCCACGTTGGTCTCCTCCTGACCCGTGAAGTACAGGGCATGCCTGTCTCTCGAGAACTCGTCCAAAAGCGCGGTCTTTCCAACGCGCCTGCGGCCCCACACGACGACCATCTGGAAGCCGTCGGTCGCATAGGCGTCCTCGAGCACGGAGAGTTCCTCTTTTCGTCCAACAAACCTCATACGCACGCTCCCTTCTCACGAACGTTGTTATTCTAGCAGACTCGTGAGCATCATACTCGTGAGTCTGCTAGCTAAGACGCGGGGGGTCGGCTCCACTGCTACATTTGTAACGCTCAAGCTCAGAAAGCCCGGTAAAGCGAGGCCAGACTCAGGAAAACGATGGGTGATTCATTACGGCACATCACTTGAAAACAAAGGTCCTCGCGTAGGGCTGCGCCTGGCCCCGCCATCTCGGGCGGAACGCGGGCGTACCCCGAATCCGCAGATTGCTCCATAGTCTTATATCAATGCTTCAATGTGTACGATTTTCTCGTCAAAGAAACTGCCCAATGTACAATTCCCTAAGAAAATCGTACATTGGGCCGTATTTCTATCCACAAAATCGTACACACCAAAAATAGCAATCAGGGCGGGCCCTTACCCTGTTAATCCCTTGTCCACTATAAGATTACAGCTCACCGGATTGGAATGCTCCCCCGCCGCGCCGGTTTCGCGGGCGGCGGGGGGCGGGCGAGCGGGCGGCGGTGAATTCATTATTGAGGATGCGTTGGCGTTGGGGGCGTTGGGGGCAATGCGCGAAGCTAGCACCAACGCCCTC
>JAFWMH010000058.1 GCA_017510785.1 Atopobiaceae bacterium
GATAGACCAGGCGGCGAGTAGCGCCAACATGAGCGTGGCGGACATGAGGGCCGAGTTAGACGCGCTGCGCGCGGTGGGGGCGTTGTAACTCGTGCCGACGTGTCCGGCGGAGTTCGGGGCTCAGGCTGGAGGCGAAGGAAGGGGAGGTCGACATGTGCGAGGCTATTGACGAGATGCGCCGGGACGCCCGCGAGGAAGGTGTGCAGCGGGGGAAGCTCATGACGCTCTTGGGGCTTGTCGACGGGAACGTCATAACGATAGACCAGGCGGCGAGTAGCGCCAACATGAGCGTGGCGGACATGAGGGCCGAGTTAGACGCGCTGCGCGCGGTGGGGACGTCGTAACTCGTGCCGACGTGTCCGGCGGGGCAAGAACCCAGGCGAACTACGAATCCGATTGAGTTGGAAACCGGACGTACAACGAATCCAAGCGAACAAAGTACGTAGGCGAACAGCGACGCAATTCGCTAAAGCGAGGCGGTATCGAAGGTTGTGAGGTGCTCGCCGCAATGTGCGATTACGAGCCGATTCTCGTCGTAGTCGGCGAAGAAGTGTACGCGAAGGCTTTCGCCCCTTGCACGGCCACGGCCTTTAACATGCGCTGAGGCGTAATGCTTAGCGTCCTTATAAGTCACTGTACGCAAGCGCGCAAAATCCTTAGTGCTCTTGGCAAGCTTCATCTCGCGCAGGGCCACCTCGAAACCAGTCTGTGCCTGGAAGGCATATACCACGTTTCCGTACGTTTGACCGAATATCATGGGGTGCAGCACCATTGCCATCGAGCGCAGCACTGCCCACACTTCTCCCGTATTTCCGCGTACGAACTCACGAGCGGAACGATGTGCCTGATCAAGTATTACGAGTCGATCGGCAAACGCGCGCTCGGCCAGCTTGAGCGCTTCGTCGGGCGACGTAGGTATTTCCATCGATTCGAGCACTTCGGCGCGTGTCCGAACCGCCGCCGAAGTGGACTGAGCAGTCTTTAGCGCTTCGTTTGTCTGCCGGAGATGATACGAAAGAGATGAGGCCTTTGCCTTCGCTTCGTGCAGCTCAGACTCAAGACGCGCGTTCTCGTCCATGAGCTCTTCCTCGAAGCTCGAGGCGTGCTCGTGGTCGGTAGGGTGCGAGTCGGAGGGTTGTTCGATTCCCGGCCGTTCGGCTTTCGAGGGCGTCGGCCGTCTCTGCGAGCTTGCATCGGCGGGAAGCTCGATTCTTGGTTGTTCGCCTTCCGAGGGCGACGGTTGACTCCGTGGCTTTGCATCGGCAGGATGCTCGTAGACATCTGGTTGTTCGGCTTCCTGCTGGAGTTCGATGGGCTGCTCAGCGTCGAGGGACACGCTAGATGCATGACTAATGGTTTGCTGCGTCTCGGCGGGTTGCTCTGCTAACAATTGAATATCTGTTTGGCGTAAGGTGTCGTGCTCCGAGAGTACGTGTTGCGCGTCCTCTATCCTCGCGTCCTTTGTCTGCTTGTGCGCGCCTTCGGAAACTGCCTCTGCACCAGTCACATGAGTCGTTGAAGTGTTCTCGAGTTGTTCCTCGAGAGTCGCCTGCGCCACTTCTGGCTGTTCCTGCTTGCGTTTGCGTTTGTCATCCTTGGGCGGCTTTTGTTTCGGAACGTATGATGGTGCGGGCAATGGAGCCTTGCGCGCCGCAGGTGCATACGTTTCGGAGACGTTTACCTCGCCATCCTTTCGGCAACGAACGTGCAAGTGCATGGCCTTATTGCGCTCGACGCGATCGATGGCCGCGCCGTCCCAAAACATGAGGCCGAGCGTTTCGGCGACGAGAAGCATGACCTTTTCCTCGTCTTCGTACGGCGAGAAAATCATGTCGTGATCGCCATAGTCGGTTTCGCTCATCACACGTTTGCGAATTCGCTCTCGTTCCTCGATCGTGTGCTCAACAGCTTCCCCGAGCAGGGGCTTATGCATTACGTACTTGCTACAAAATGGCTCGTACAATCCCATGCGTAGATTTATGCCCACGATGAGTAGTAACTCATACTTACGGTCGGTATCGTAAGAGGGATAAACGAACACGGCGTCGAGCGATTTGCCGTAAAACTCTACATCTCGATTGCGAACGTCGATGAGCAAACAAGCAGGAAACAGTGTTCGAACTTTATCGAGTGGCGTGAACGCGAAGTTAGCTTCTTGTGCGCGTGCGTGCTCTATGAGCTTGTCATCAATCGTAACCGTAACTGGCAGTTCCTCCCACGCCAGCATGAGACCAGGGAACAGGGGTGGCTCGGGCGGCTCCCTATCTAGCTGAAAATAGTATTCTTCCTCGGCAAGACGTACGAGCGCCTCCTGTTGCAAGGTACCCATGAGTAAGTCGCCTACAAGCGAACAGTGCGAGATATCAGCGTCAATCGTCAAACGACGGCCCAGACTAGAATAAACATTGATTGAGTCTTTTGTCCACGCGTTATTGCTGTCGCGCTTGACCTTTTGAACGACCTTATCGAAGAACGAACGTCGTCTCGCCATCGTCCCACCGCCTTTTGGAGTGTGGCATATTGAGCGTTTCGATAGGAACATACGGTACCACAGCATGTGGGCGATGGATTCGAATGCGACAAATTGTAAGGAAACCTCGTTTCTTTACCGATTACTCCCCGAAATGCAGCGGCTCTTGTTGTGTTCGGTTACGAAAAGTTAGTGCTGGAACACTTAGAGTCATAAATGTGCTAATGTACACGTAGTTTGGGACATAGGACAAAACCGGTTCGAGGAAGGACTCAGAATGTCGACGGTATACGATTTTTCGGTCAAGGATCGTTCGGGCAACATGGTGAGCCTCGGCGAGTATGCTGGCAAGGTTCTGCTCATCGTTAACACGGCCACGGGCTGCGGGTTTACGCCGCATTACGATCCGCTGGAGGAGATGTACAGGGATTTAAGGAATCAGGGCTTTGAGATTCTCGACTTCCCCTGCAACCAGTTCGCGAATCAGGCGCCCGGCACTGAGGACGAGATCCACGAGTTCTGCACGCTCAAGTTTGGGACGGATTTCCCGCAGTTTGCAAAGATTGACGTAAACGGGGATACGGCGGACCCACTGTTCGCGTTCCTTGCAACGGAAAAGCCGTTCATTGGCTTTGGCAAGGGCCTCAAGAACTTGGCGCTTAAGAAGTTCTCCGACGCTAACAACAAGGCGTTTGGCGACAAGGCCTACATCAAGTGGAACTTCACCAAGTTCTTGGTGAATCGTCAGGGCAACGTAATCGCGCGCTTCGAGCCCACTGAAAACATGGATGACGTGCGTGCAGCTGTCGCAGCGGAGTTGGCGAAGTAGAGAAAGGCCGCTAAAGCGGTTTGGTTTTATCCTTTAGATGCCCCGCCCTTCTTGTAAAGGCGGGGCATCTGTTTCGGGGAACCCGTTTTCAATGTTGCATTAGGAAGTGCTGCGTCAAGTAGTGCCGCAGGGAAGTGCCGCAGGGAAACGGTTTGCGCTATCCCTCGAACGGTACCACGTGAGCGACGGCGTCCGAGAGGCTTACCGGTTCCTCGCCGTTGTCGAGGTCGAGCAAGGAGTAGCGCCAATTGCCCATGCCCATCTCGTGCATGTACTCGAGCTGGCGGAACCCGTGACGCGTTGTCATGCGCTCCTCGAGGTCATGGTTGTGCACGAGGCCTTCGCGCGTCATGGTGATGACGAGGTCTACGCATGCCGAGTCGATGGCGCAGATATCGGTGGAGGCAAGGATGCCCACGTTGGGGGTTACAACCGGTTGCGCCGAAACACCTTCGCAGTCGCAGCTCACGGACATGTTGCGCATCACGTTTATGTAAACGACCTTGTCGCCGAAGTGGTCGATGGTGGCCTTGGTGGACTCGGTGATCTTTTCCATGAGCTCCTCGTTGGCAACGCTCCATTGGCTGCCCCAGCTCTCGCCGTTGTTGAAGGTTTGGGTGTGAATCCACTTCTTGCCCTCTTTGCCGGAGGCGCACCCGATGCCGATGTTCTTGTTTGAACCGCCGAAACCGCCCATCATGTGACCCTTGAAATGGGTGAGTGTGAGCATGGAATCGTACTCGGGAAGTGTTGCGCCTACGGCCATCGTGTCGAACCACTTGCCGTTCTCGACGGGAAGCTCAACGTAGCCATTCTCGTCGGTGATGTCGACGGGGCAGAACGTCCATCCGTTTACCTTGAGGGTTTCGCGGTGCTTTTCGGTTGTGTCGCGATCGCCGGCGTAATAGGTGTTCGTTTCAATAATCGTGGCCTCGGGAAGCTCCTGGGCGACGAGTTCGGCAACCCATTCGCGCGGGATGATGTTGGGGCCGTGCTGCTCGCCCGTGTGCAGCTTGATTGCGACCTTGCCGCCGAGCTTATCGGCCACCTTGGCAAATGCCTTGCGAAGGCCCTCCGCGCTGAGGTCGCGCGTGAACCATACGACGGACTCGTCGCCGTCGCGCTGGTCGAGCGGGGGATAAACGTCGCCGTTCGTTGCGGGTGTGGCGTTATGGATGTGCATGGTTCCCTCCAGTACTCGTGGGTGAATTCGGTTCCATAATAACATTCCGAGCGGATGGGTTACTGTTTCGCGCATCGATGGATAGGACCTATGAACTGGTGACGAGCGTGCGGGCCTGCAATGAGACGGACCGTGCTAAAGTAACTAGGAAAAAGGCACGCTGCCGCAAGGCATCTCGCGCTGGAGCATTACGAAATGCGGAGGGAGACATCATGAGCGAAGAGAGATTGTGCGACGACATCAAACTTGCGCAGACAATTGCGCAGGAGGTGGCGCGGCACGGCGGGCGCGTGTACTACGTTGGAGGTTGTGTGCGTGATCGACTGCTCGGACGCGAAAGCAAAGACGTCGATGTGGAAGTCCACAACATTGGTGTTGAGGAGTTGCATGCGCTGCTCTCGAGCTTTGGTCGCGTGGAGACCGTTGGCGCTTCGTTTGGCATTTTCAACCTCCACGGGCATACACTCGATATTGCGGTTCCGCGTCGCGAGGCCGCCGACGTCCGCGATATTCGCGAGGCTCCTACCAGCGATGACGGAATCCGCGAGGCCGACGACGTTCGAACAAGTGGGACTTCCGTACGCGAGGCCTCCGCACGCGCGGCCTCCGCACGCGCGGCCTCCGCACGCGAGGCCTCCGCACGCGAGGCCGATCTCGCGCTCGTGGCCGATCCCTTCGTGGGAACGTACGCTGCAGCTCGTCGGCGCGACCTCACCATGAACGCGCTTTACGAGGACGTGCTTACGGGCGAAATCATTGATTACTTCGGCGGTCGCGACGATTTGGCGCATGGTATTATTCGACACGTTGACTCGCAGACCTTCTCCGAAGATCCGCTCCGCGTGTTGCGAGCGGCGCAGTTTGCGGCGCGTTTCAACATGCATGTAGCAGAGAAAACCATCGAGCTATGCTCTGGTCTTGACGTTTCGGGCCTGCCTTCGGAGCGTGTTCTTGAGGAGCTTAAAAAGGCGATGCTCAAGGCGGAGCGACCGTCAAGGTTTTTCGCGGAATTGCGCGCGATGAATCGGCTGGACCCATGGTTTGGCGAGGTCGCGGCGCTTGCAGGCGTTCCGCAGAATCCTGTGTATCATCCCGAAGGCGACGTGTGGACCCATACCATGATGGTGGTGGATGCGGCGGCGACGCAGCGCACGAACGCGGAAAATGCGTTTGGTCTTATGCTTGCGGCCCTTTGTCACGATTTTGGCAAGGCGCTAACCACAACGGAGCGTGACGGACGCATCGTGTCGTACGGACACGAGGTGGAGGGTGTTGAGCTGGCTAGGACTTTTCTCGATCGGCTGGGCGCAAGCAAACATACGAGTGCGTACGTGTGCAACATGGTTGAGCTGCACATGCGGCCTAACGCCCTCGTCGCTCAGCATGCCAGGCAGAAATCCTATAACAAGCTATTCGATCGGTCCGTTTGTCCGAAGGACCTCTTGTTGCTTTCGTGGGTCGATAGCGGGGGTGACGTTGGCGAAAAGCACGGGGCTGCCAACAATGCCGCATGCGAACTCCGACGTCGGCTCGAAGCGTTCGAAGAACTCATGGCACGACCCTATGTGCAGGGGCGTGATTTGCTCGAACATGGCCTTGAGCCGGGCCCACTTATGGGGGAGACGTTGCAATACGCTCATAAGCTGCGACTTGCAGGCGTCACAAAGGAACACCAATTGCGACAATCCCTCAGCTACTATCGCGCGAAGGTACGAAAAGAAGAGCGGGCTCGGCTTTTCGGCAAATAGCACGGCATGGGCGATGGTGGGCGACGGTCCCTCGTCCGGTTCCAGCCCGCGTTGGACCCGAACCCTCGTCCGCGCCCAACCCGCGTCCGGCCTCAGCCCTCGTTGGGCTCTAGCACTTGTCTGCGACTTCGTCCTTGTCTTTGTTTTTGCCGATGCGATCGACGAGTGCCAACACGTAATCCTCGGGATTGTTTTTGAACGCCACGCACTGACGGCTCTCGAACAATCGCTTGTGAGGGCAGCCGCCCACGCACATGGGAAGCCACACGCACTCACGACACTCCTCGTCGGGTACGGGACATGCCGTGTTGAGATACATCGTGAGGTTGTCGGGATCCGAGGCGGTTTCAAAGGGGTGCGCTGGGTCCCAGTCGTGGGCGTTTCCAAAGCTAACCCAGGGTTTGTCTACTGCTTCCCAGCACTTTTGCAGATTGCCGCAGTAGTCTATGCCAACGCACCATAAATTATGTGCGCCACAGTAGTGGCCGCGCCCAATATGGAAGCGGCTTGCCTCCTGGCGAATGCCCACGTCCGACGTATCCGTCCCGCACAGAAGTCTCACTTGCTCGCCGCGATTCTCGGCGACTGGGTTTCCCGAGACGGGCGCAGGGTAATACTCGAGGTTATTGCCAGATTCCTCGGCAAGCGTCTCGATGTACGTCTCGAGCTTGTCTATTTCGTGTTTGTTGCCTTCGTGCACGTTGTGACGGACGGTAACGCGGAAGGGGATTTTGCAGGTGCGTAGGTTGCCAACAATGCGCTCGAATGTCGATCCACCGCCTACGAGTCGACGTGTGGCGTCGTGGGTGGAGCCCATTCCGTCGATGGTGACCTGAGCGCTTGTAACGTTGTAGCTTGCCAGCATGTCCACGTTCTCTTGCGTGAGCAAATACCCATTGGTAATAATGCTCGCTGAATACGAGCCATCGCGCTCTTCTGCAAGCGCCATGAGACGCTTCGAAAGCGACTCGATAATATCGGGGGCCAACAGCGGTTCTCCGCCAAACCACGAAACATGGATGCAATTCGAATCGGACGCATCAAGCATGCGCTGGGCCAAGGCAACGACGTCGTCTTGCACCTCGGTGCTCATTTTGCCGCGTCCGTGGTCCTCAAAGCAATACGGGCAATCGAAGTTGCAGCCCATCGTGGGACAAATGGTCAGCTCGATGCTGCGTTCCATGGTGCATGCGGCTCGCCCAAGGGAATCCAGCACTGCCAGTTCATCAAACCTGCAAATTATGCCGCGTTTCGCAAATCGTTCGATAATGGGATGGTGCTCGTCGAGTTCATCAAGCACGCTGAGCAAATAAAGCTCAATCGGAGTGTAGACCGCGCAGTTTCCCTTAAGGAGGTTTGCGATGGCAGTCTTGTTCGTGTTTGGTATGGGCGCGCTCAGGTTGTAGCGCGAAACATGCCAGCCAGCCTCACCAGCTGTGCGAGATTGCGTTTGGTCAACGCTGTTGTTGTGCGACGAAGCCATGCCCCTCTCCTTTGATTGCCACGTTTTGCATACATCATAGTAGTACTTAACTGCGCATGCTTTGTCCCAGATAATACCTTACGAAAAAGCACTCCTTCCAACATGAAATCCAATGAGCCACGGGGCGTATATGTGCGTATAATTCGCATAAACTATGTACACGCGAACACCTTCTCGTGCTCGCAAACCGGTTGCCCGCCAACCAAGATGGGAGAAGTGAGCAGCATGTTGTCGCACGCGGATGCATACGAGGTCCTTTGTTTGCAAGCGGCCGACGAGGGTCGCGGCGAGGTGCTCTTTGGCGATAGCCTGGCACGCGCCCGCAAAGAGGCGCGTCCGTTCATGGTGGGCGAGGAGTTTCCGTCCGTATATTTGGAATTTCCGCTGGTGGGGGAGCCGTTTCTCGACGTAACCGTGCTCTATGGTGCTTTGTCGGAGGGCACCCGCATCGATTCCCCCGCTGCGGCTGGAACGGACGGGCTGCTCGACTGGTTCTCTGGTCCGGCGAGCGATAACGACGATGTGTCGTTTGGCTTTGAGCTCGACACAAAGCATGCTGAGCTACCGGCCGCGGCGATCCACTTTCAGCCGCGTCGTTGTACCGATTTCGTACGCCCGTTTTGCGAGGCGATTGGCGAGCCTGAGCGAGCGGACCTGTATCTTGATATGGTGAATCGCATGCCCCCTGACTGGCCGCTCTCGTTTTTCGGTCTCTTTAGAGGTCGGCCCGGCTCCCCGATGCGCGTGTGTGGATACTTGGGCGAGCATGTAACAAAAGCCTGTGGCGACGATTCTTCTTGCGTTGCGCAGGTGTTCGATCGCGTTGGGTTTGCTGCATACGACTCCAGGATGCTCGAGCAGGTGAGCGAGGCCATGCGCGTGGCACCGGGAACCGTCGACTTCCAGTTCGACGTGTTTCCCGACGGTAGTTTGGGCACAACATTTGCGCTGGACATTCAGTTTGAGATTAAGCAGCCCAAAGTGGTAAGGGCGTCGTTTAGTGAAGGACCTGCGGGTCGCGTGATGCGTTTACTGCAAGCATGGGGCATCGCGGACGAGCGATGGCGGCTTGTGCCACAAGCATCGTTCGCGCGCTCGCTTCCGATGGCGCTCAAGGATGGTAGTATTGGCAAATATGCGCTTACGCTCATGCCGCAGTGGGTAAAGGCGCGTTGGACGGATTGTGAGCTTCAGCCATCCAAGCTGTATCACTTGGCCAGGGCGAGCACGTTTGGGTCGGATGGCATTAAGTAGCGTGCCGCGCCGGCGGCGAGCCGCCCTTGGTGACGTACCGCTCGCGGCGACGCACCGGTCCCGATGACGCATCGCGCCATGCGACGCATTGCGTCCGTTGCGAACTGCCCTTGGCAGCGTACCGCGCCTGCGGTGAACTCGGGTACTGGAAGGAATGCGAGAATGCGTTACAGAATTTGCGAGATCGAACCAAAGCATAATCGGGCGATTGAGGCCGTAATACGCACGTGTCTTGTGGAGTATGGTGCAAACCATGAGGGAACGGCGTGGGTCGATCCCGACCTCGGACGATTCTCCGAAGTGTATGCGCCAGAGAACAGTGCGTATTGGGTTGCCGTTGATGAGGACGACGAGGTCGTTGGTGGCGTAGGCGTGGGGCCGCTCGCGGGTGTTCCGGGAGTGTGCGAGCTACAAAAGATGTATTGTTTGCCTTGCGCCAGGGGTACCGGGTTGGCGCACCAGCTCATGAACCGCGCCTTGGCCTTTGCCGCGAGCCTATACGATAGCATCTATTTAGAGACGCTCGGGAACATGACCGCTGCCCAGAGATTCTACGAGAAGCATGGTTTCGTTCGCATTGACGAGTCATTGGGTAATACTGGCCATAATAGCTGCGATGTACGGTATCTTCGGAAGCTGTAGCCAGAAGGTAAAGCTTGTGAGCCGCAAAAACGTGCACGGAAAGACCGTTCATGGTGCACGGCCCCCGATGTCGGCCGTCTCCACGCCTGCGAGGGGCGCACTCGGCAAAACGGGCCGCAGGCTGACCTCAGGCTCTTGTCGGTGACGCTGGAATCCGGCCTCAGGCAATGCCCTCGCGCCCCCTTCGCATCATCTGTGGGCATAAAAGCCTCAATGTGTACGATTTCCCGTACAAAAAACCCCGAATGTACGATTTTGTCTCCTAATCGTACATTGAGCCGGTTTTCCGTCCACGAAATCGTATACACTGAAAACAGGTTGAATGCGGCGCGGCCGACAGCCCGTCCGTCGTCGCCAGGGCCTACGAACACGGACGCCTCCTACGAACACGCTACGAATACGGATACCTTCCAATGCGTTGCAACCAGTATTCCTCTGTGGGTGACGAGCGAGTATCTTTTGATTAAAATAGTTTGAGCGTTGGTTGGGGAAAGGATGCGCAAATGGATATGATGGAGGCAATTGCCGCGAGGCATTCGGTGCGAAGCTTTACCGACGAGCCGATTGGAGAGCGCGAGAGGGCGGAGCTCAAAGCCGCAATTGAAGAATGCAATGCTAAGAAAC
>JAFWMH010000006.1 GCA_017510785.1 Atopobiaceae bacterium
CCGGTCCCATCCCGAACCCGGAAGTTAAGCCCCCGAGCGCCGATGGTACTGCGGGGTCAGCCCGTGGGAGAGCAGGACGTCGCTGACCAACGACGGGCGTTTCCGCACCGAGGCCCCCCTCCCGCGTTGCGCGGGAGGGGGGCCTCCCGCGTCGCGCGGGGCGCCCGGCGTGTGAAGTTGTACTACTGTGGCTTCGTCACGCATTTACGGATTTTGCTGTAGACCATCACGATGTACGTTGTTCATTGTTTGCTGCATGATGTGGCATAGCTCGTTTTTCTCATATGAGATGCGATTCCTGAAGCGGGTTAACTAGTGGTTCCGGAATGGTAAGGGCGTATCCTGTCCCCTTGTCGAATTGTATCCACTATGAGGGCTCCGGGCAATACGTGCCTCTCTGCATTGTGGAGGCATCGCGAGGCAGGCGATTCCATTGAAGACTATGTTGCCTTTGCGCCACAGCTCAACAATAGCAAGGGCTGCGGGGGCGTCATGCGTGCGGCTCCCGCTGGACTGGCATGGGCGGGCGGTAATCAGGATGCGGCTGATCGTGAGGCTGCCCAAATTGCGGCCATCACGCATGGACATTCTCTCGGATATTTGCCTGCTGCCGTGCTTGCCCACATTGTTGGGCGACTCGTTCTCGGTGAAGTGACGCTTGTGTCCGCTGTGGAAGAGGCTCGGGATGCCGTCGCACGTCTCTACGCTGACGACGCTCACATACAAGAGCTGGTGGGAATCATCGACCTTGCCATCGAGCTCGCGGAAAATGGCGAAGCTGACCTCGCAAACATCCACCGGCTGGGCGAGGGCTGGGTGGGCGATGAGGCGCTGGCAATCGCTATTTACTGCGCGCTTCGTCACCAAGAGAATTTCTCTGCTGGGGTAATTGCCGCAGTGAATCACCGGGGCGATAGCGACTCTACGGGCGCTGTGTGTGGCAACATTTTGGGTGCGCTCCTAGGCTACAAGGCAATAGACAAACGCTGGACGGCTGACCTCGAGCTCCTCGATGTGACACTTGAGCTGGCGGATGACCTGTTTGCCGGTTGTTCGGTTGACGTGCACGGCAGCTGTGAGGACCCGGCGTGGGAGTGCAAGTACGTGTGGTGTCACCGTTACGAACCCGACTCGAAAGATCACTCCTCGAAAGATCACTCGCCAAAAGCCCCAGTGACGAGCTTACTTGCCGTTCGCGGGGACATTACGGAGGACCAAGGCGTTGACGCTGCCGATTCGAACGCGGGGACAATGGATGCAGCCGAAAAGAAGCGAATCGTCGCCGAGTGGACCATGGGCCTCGGCGTAATGGGCGACCCCACGAACAAGGGGACCGCGAATCGGTCGCAGCGGCGAGCGCTGCGCGCTAACTGGAAAACCCTTCCGATGCCGCTGGAGCGTACGGAGATCGATTTGGGGTTGTCTGTGTCGACGGAAGAGTTCGAGCGCTTGACGAGGGGGCACATTCCTCAAGTGATGGAGGACCACTGGTTCATGTACTTCGATGGAGACGCGCTCTGCTTCCATCGCAGCTGGACGGGGATTTGCATCTACAAAGTACACGTTGCGCACGACAAGGCCGGGGACGGGTACGTACTCTCGAGCGTAACGACAAACCGGGATCGCAGCCAGTATGCGCAGACAAACGACGAGAGTGACCGTTTGCTGGTGTGCATTCTTGTCGGTCAGGTGCTTGAAAAAGACGTGGAGTCGCTGTGGGAGGCCTATCACGCGAGCGAAGCGAGTGGGAGTGGTGTGGTGCAAAAGGACAAGCCGATGGCCATTGGCTTTTGGAAGGAGGGCGAGGCCTTTGGCTGCCTGAGCAACTGGTATCCGAAGGGTTTTGAGCTCTTTGGAAAGAAGTTTGCTACGTCGGAGCACTGGATTATGTGGCAAAAGGCGCGTGTGATGGGCGATTTCTCCTCGGCAGATGCGATTCTTGGGGCGAATGGACCTCGACACGCGAAGGAGCTTGGCAGCAAGGTGAGCCCCTACGACGAATATGTTTGGCGGGACGTACGCGAACAGCTTGCCTACGTGGGCATTCGCGAGAAGTTCCTGCAGAACCCCGAACTCGCTCAAACGTTGCTTGCCACGGGAGACGCCGTGCTTGCGGAGGCCTCGCCCTTGGATTCAATATGGGGCGTTGGCATTGCGGCGGACAATCCGGGATTTGCAGACATGTCGGGTTGGAGGGGCGAGAACCTTCTAGGCCGCATATGCATGCGAGTGCGCACGGACCTAAGGTTGCTCATGCCCGATGGCCCTTCTCGCTTCGCGGCTGCGACGACGGAGGATGACCTCGTAGCCGTCCTTGCGTCCTCTGTTGGCGACATGTCGTTGCTTGCGCTTGCGCGTAATCCCATGACGAGGCCATATGCTCTGTGCTATGCGCGCGTCTCGGGGCACGCGGCTAAGATGCAGCTTACTAACGTGCATAAATTCCTTATGCATCGTGGCAAAGAGTCGCTTGCCAACATTGGAGAAGCCGTGCAGGCAGGAAAGCAGCACTACTTCTCCGAGGTCGGATGGTACGAACTCCTAGCTCAGCTTGCGTTCCTCCGGCGCGTCGGCATGCTGTAGTGCGGACTTGTTCGGCATAAGGGGTTGAAGCATATACCCGAGCCAAAGGTGCGTCGCTTTCAAGCTTCCTCGCGAAGGGGATGGATGCGTTTGGCGGCGTGTAGCCCGCCGCGCGGGTTGCAGCTTCCTCGCGTAAGGGACGGGTGGCGCATACTTTGTCTTCGTTTGTGGGCCGGCCTTGTCGAGAGTGACTCGGTTTTTCAATTGGTTACGTTGCACATGGTACGTTTTGCCTCTCCCGACCGTTCGGATAGCTTTGCAGATAGCAGCAAAAACGCCGGAATTGGACTAACTGTTCGAATGGCTGTGGACGAATGGCTCCGAACTCATCCGCGATTGGTCTTGCCGAAAATTCGTTCGAAAAAATCCAAAAGAGAACACTTGTTAGCAACAAACATGTGTGCTACTATATTGACCGAAAAAGCCATGGGGAAGCTGGACAAGAGAAGGTGCGCAACATGAAGCTATTCCACCTGTCTGATTTGCATCTTGGCAAGCGTCTTAACGAGTATTCGCTCATGGATGACCAGCGCTACATTTTGCAGGAAATATTGTCGCTGGTCGACGAAGAGTCGCCTGACGCTGTGCTTATATGCGGCGACGTGTACGATAGGCCTACACCTCCCGCCGAAGCGGTAACCATGTTCGACGACTTCCTTTGGGGTCTATCTCAAAGGCATGTTCCCACCCTCATCGTGTCAGGCAATCACGATTCTGCCGAACGTCTGTCCTTTGGCTCAAGAATCATGGAACAAAGCAAGATCTTTATATCTCGCAACTATAGCGTGGGCGCTCCACCGGTAGAGCTTGAGGACGAGTACGGTTCGGTTAGTTTTTATCTGCTTCCCTTCGTTAAGCCGATTCATGTGAAGAGCGCGCTCGAAGCCGATTTTCCCGAAGAGGTGGAGGCCATCAAGAGTTATACGGATGCGGTCGGAGCGGCAATAGCGCATATGGAAGTGGACGCGTCCAAACGCAACGTTTTGCTTGCCCACCAGTTCGTTGCGGGAGCCATTACGTCGGATTCGGAAGCACCGAGCGTCGGCGGGTTGGATAACGTGGATGTGGCAGTGTTCGAGTCGTTTGACTACGTTGCTCTTGGTCACCTGCATGCGCCACAACGTGTTGGCAAGGAGACCGTTCGTTACAGCGGAACGCCTCTAAAGTACTCGTTCTCGGAGGTCAACCACAATAAGTCAGTCGCGGTGGTGGAGCTTGGGGCCAAGGGCGATGTGAGCCTTCGACGCTTGGCGCTTGTGCCCCTGCACGACTTGAGGGAGCTTCGCGGGTCGTACGAGGAGCTCATGTTAAAAGAGAACTACGAGCACACGAATACGGAGGATTATTTGCGCATCACGCTTACGGACGAGGATGACGTTCCCAACGCCATCGAGAGGCTGCGTACGGTGTACACAAACCTCATGATTTTGCTGTACGACAACAAGCGAACACGGAGCAGCGCTTCGTTGGACGACCTCAAACGCGTGGAGAGTCTGACGCCCATCGAGCTGTTATCCGAGTTCTATGAGTCGCAAAACAACCAACCCATGGACGACGCTCAACGCACACTTGCTCAGCGGGCCATCGAGAATATTTGGGAGGCAGAATAATGAGGCCACTTCAACTAACAATTTCGGGCTTTGGTCCGTATGCCGGCAAGGTTGAGTTGGACCTCGAGCAGCTCGGCTCAAAGGGATTGTACTTGGTTACGGGCGATACGGGAGCGGGCAAAACCACCATTTTCGATGCCATAACCTTCGCCCTCTTTGGGGAGGCAAGTGGCAAGAACCGCGATAGCTCCATGCTTCGCTCGAAGTACGCAGACAAAACCACTCCGACGGAAGTCACGCTGACGTTTTTGCATGGGGGAAAGACGTACACAGTGCGCAGAAACCCCGCGTACGAGCGCCCAAAATTGAAGGGCGTGGGAACTACCAAGGAGAAGCCAAGTGCGGAACTCATTCGGCCAGGCGGAGAGCCCATTGTGAGGTACAACGATGTGACGCGCTACATCGAGGAACAAGTCCTTGGCATTAAGTGCGAGCAGTTCCTCCAGATTGCCATGATAGCCCAGGGCGACTTCCTCAAGTTGCTTACGGCAGATACGAAGGATCGGCAGGAGATTTTTCGCTCGTTGTTTAAGACGAGTTACTACAAACGGCTCCAAGACGACCTCAACACCATGGCGGGTCTTCGCAGGCAGGAGCGCGATAGGCTGCTACAGGCTCTGCGCCAATACGTGAGTGGAATCCAATGCGAAGAGGACGACGAGCTCTTTGCTAAGGTCCAAGAAGCTCGTGACGACCTGTATCCCACGAGTGAAGTTCTCGTGCTTCTAAACAAGCTCATTGGCAGGGACGAAGACGAGCAAGCCGAGCACAGCAAGGCGTTAGACGAGCAGCGAGTGCGAATTGACGAGCTTGGCAACTTGATTGACAGGGCGGGTCGTCAGGAACACGACAAGCATGAGCTGGAGTTGCTCGAACGAGATAAGGGCAAGCTGGAACCCGAGCTTGAAAAGGCGCGTAGCGAGCTGCGAGAAGAGGAGGGGTTGCAGAGCGAGAGAGACCGCATACGTACGCAGATGGCTACGCTGCGTGAGAGCTTCGAGGAGTACGAGCAACTCGCAGCGCTTCGAGAAAAGCAGGACGGGCTTGAGTCGTTCGTTACCAAGATGCGTTTTGAGTTTGCTCAGAGTAAGCACGCATGCGAGGAGCTCTCGGCGAGGCTTGACGAAGGCAAGAATGAGCATGATTCGTTGCGCGGCGCAAGGGAGCGCAAACAAGAGCTGCTGCGGGAGCAGGACAAAATCAATGCCGAACGGCAAAGGCTGGAAGCGCTTATCAAAAAGCTTCAAGAATACGAGGGCTTGTTGAGAAGACGGGACGATGCATTGGCGCATCGGGACGAGTGCGCGTTGGCATTAGAGGCGGAAAAGGCAAGGGACAGCGAGGCGGGCAGTGCCCGCGACCTTATCGCGAGGATTACGAACGAGCTCTCCAGCTATGATGAGCTGGAGGGCGACCGCACAAAGGAACGCGAAGCAAAGCAGGAACTACAACATCAGAAGAGTGAGCAAGGGCGCTTGGCTGTCGCGCTTGCGGCGATTGAGGAAGAGCTCAGTGCCCTGAGGGCGGAGTGCGATGCGTTGGCGGACTCTGGGGCTCGTTTCGAGGCATGTAAGGGCAAAGAGAGCAAGCTGACTTCTGAACGAGACATCCTTACGGCTCGGCAAAGATCTTTGATAGAGTATCGTGACTTGAAGGCTGAGTTTGTTGGTGCCGGAAAACGGTTGGAAGAGGCGCATGCGGCGCTCACCGCCGCCGAGGGCAAACGTGCGGAGCGCGACGGCATGCAGCGACGCATAGCGCTCTTGGAACACAGCCTTCCAGAATACGATCGCATGGTCAAACGCGACCAAGATCTGGCGGATGTACACGTACGGCTCGAGAGCTTAAGGTGCGATGAGTCTCGCAATAGTGGCGCACTTGCTGAGGCAGAGTCTCAACTCGCGGGAATGTGCGAGGAACGCGAGTCTCTTGAGGGGTCGCAGCTTGAGGTCGAACGCAACCGGCAAGCACTAGAGAAGGCCCGAAATCGCCTTGAGGCCGTAAAAGACCTTTCGCAAGGCATCGCTTCGCTCGATGCCGCTCGGGCTGAACTGACGGAAATGGATTTAGAATACCTCCGTCTCGAGCAAGCGTACAAGGCGAAACGCAGTGTCTACGACGAGATGTACGACTCGTTTCTCCGTGAGCAGGCGGGTATCATTGCTCAAAAACTTGTGGACGGTGAGCCGTGTCCCGTTTGCGGCTCGACTTCGCACCCCCACAAGGCACAGGTTTCAAAGAATGCGCCCAGTGAGTTTGATCTCGAGCATGCAAAGGACGAGGCTGATGTTGCTCAAAAGGCGCTTGAGAAGGCCAGCACTGAGCTTGGTGCACGAAGGGCGAGGGCAAAAGCGCATGAGGAATCACTGACTACGAGGCTTGTTGAACTTTTTGGCGAGTGTCCATTGGAAGAAGCTCAAAGACGTTGCTCGGACGAACGTGATGCGGTTGCAAAAGAGATTGAGGAGTTGGAGCATGAGCGTGACGTGAATGAGGGTCGTGTGAAACGTAGCGCCATGCTCGACGAACAAATACGCGCTGCCGATTTGGCTGTGGCGACCTATCGCAAGAACGAGCAGCAAATTGCAATGAGCATCGCGTCGCTAGAGGCGCGACGTGCAGAGCTCCAAAAGCAAACGTTCGAATTGCCGTATCCCGATAAGACGTCCGCCATTGCCGAGAGGGAGCGTATAGCCCGCGACGTGCAACACATCAACGAGACGTTGGACGCATGCCGTAAAGAGCAGGAAAAGGCGCAGAGTCGATGCAACGAGCTGCAGGGAAGGATCCGTCAGTCGGAAGAGCAGCTCAAGGACGTCGTCGATTTGTCCGATGTGGAAGGAGAGCTCGGCAATGTGGATAAGAGTCTGCAACAGGCTGAATCGGATTTGCGGAGACTCACGAGAGAGATTCAAACGGAAGCCGGACGCAAAGAGCGCCGTGTGCAGGTCGAAGAGGAGATGCTGTTAAAAGAGAAGGCGCAGAGGGAGCTTGTTACCAAGAGGGCGGAGGCGGAGCAGCGCGTTGCCGAGCTCAACGCGGATGCCCGTGGTTTGGCCGAGCGGGTGCGAGCTCTGGAAGGAAGACTGCTACATCCACGCAAGAACCTCGCTACAGCACAGCTCGAAGAGTTGGAAGGATTGGTGCGGGAGCACGAAGAGAAACTCCAAAGGGCAGGAGAAGCGCTCAATACGTGGCAAACAATCATCGACCGAGTTGGTGGTGAGCTTGCGCAAGCTAGAGACCAGCTGGCTCAAGATGTGGATGTGGATCGCGCCACGGAAGAGCGACGAGAGGCCGAGACGATGGTTGCCAACCGGCGCCGAGAACTTGGCGAGCTTTCGCAGCGGCTTTCCCAGGCGAACCGTGACGTTTCCCGATTCGACGAACTTTCCGAGCTTATTGTGCAAACGGAGGAAGAGCTCCAACATGCTGAAATCAATCGGCAGAAGCAAGGGGTGGAACTTGCGTCTCAAGAGGCCTCGTTGCGGGAAGTGACCAAACAGGTGACGGAAAAGGCGAACAAGCTTCCGTTTGCAAGCAAGGAGGAGGCGGATGCACACCTTGTGAAACTGAATAGGCGGATTGAGTCGATGCAGGCGTCGTATGAGAGGGCAATCAAACGCCAGCGCGACCTCAGCGGCCAGGCAGATAATCTGGAGGGTCAGATCCGTGCGCTTCAAAAGCAAATCGCAGACTATGGCGAGCTCAACAAGGTTGAGCTACGCGTAGAACGCGAGGAATTGCTGTCGCAACGTCAAGCAATAACCGAGCGCACGAGGGTTCTTTATGCGCGTGGCCGGGCAAACAAAGCTACCAGGGAAAGAATCCGAGCGAGCCTCGAAAAGCTACAAGAGTCCGAGGAGGCCTACGTTAAGGTAAACAGTTTGGCACGAACGGCAAACGGGAACTTGTCTGGCAAGGATAGGGTGACGTTGGAAGCCTATGTGCAAAGAACATACTTCGAGCGAATGCTCCAGCGGGCCAACTTGCGACTGTTGGAAATGACAAGCGGACAGTACGAGTTTAAGCGTCAGGAAGGAGCGGGAAACCTTCGTTCCAAGAGTGGTTTGGAACTCGAAGTCAAAGACCACTACAACGGTAGCACGCGCAGTGTTCGCACATTGTCTGGTGGCGAGTCCTTTATGGCTGCGCTCTCGTTGGCGCTTGGGCTTGCGGACGAGATACAGTCGAACGCGGGTGGCATTCGAGTCGAGACGATGTTCATCGACGAGGGCTTCGGCTCTCTTGACGAGAACGCCCTGCAACAAGCGGTCGATGCGCTTCAGGGGGTGACGGCCGAAACCAAGCTTGTGGGCATTATCTCTCATGTGGGTGAGCTCAAGGAGCGCATCGATCGGCAGGTCATCGTAACAAAGAAAAAGTCGGGCGGTAGTGTGGTGGAGGTCGTTTGCTAAAATGAAGCTGGCTTAAGCGAGAGACACGGAGGTAGTATGGGCATGGAGTTTTCGCGCCGGGCATTTGTGAGGGCGGCTGCGGGAGTTGCTGCGGTTGGCTTGTGTGCGTGCGGTGCGAACGGTGAGGGCGACCAGGGTGCCGTGGGGGAGCAAAACGTGAATGTGGTTGTTGTTGAGGAGAAGGACGTCGAGCCCGCGACCGAAGACCTCCCGAAGCTCGCGTTCTTCGACCTCCATGCCGATACGGTCGATACGCTGTGCATGCACGAGTACGAACCCTATGCCTCGAGCTCGGACGAAAAGTTCGACGGAACGCTTGCCGAGAACAACGCTGCCGTATCGGCGAGTCGCATGGGCGACGTGGGATGGGCCCAATGCTATGCCATCTGGACGCCCGACGACTGCCCCACGGTGAGCCATCGCGAGTTCTACGAGCACGGAGCGGAATTCTTTCGCCAACAGCTCAAGGAGTGCGCCGATGCAATCGCGGGCGTGCGCGAGCCTGGCGACATCGACGAGGCGCTGGCGGCGGGCAAGGTTGCGGCCATTCTTACGGTGGAGAACTCCTGCATGATTGAGGAGAAGAAGGACCTCGAGCTTGTTGACGAGTTCGAGGAGGACGGCGTGCTGGTATGTGGCCTAACCTGGAACGGAACGAATGCGTTGGCGGGAGGCGTTTCCACCAATGATGGCCTTTCGTCCTTGGGGAAAACCTATATTAGGGCACTTGAAAAAAGCAAGATGATAGTGGACGTTTCGCATTTGAGCGACGAGAGCTTTTGGGATGTGGAGAAGGCGGCCAAGCGTCCTTACATTGCAACACACTCGAACGCACGAGCCGTGTGCAACATCCCGCGCAACCTCACGGACGATCAGTTTAAGGCGATTCGCGATCGTGGTGGTCTTGTTGGGCTTAACCTTTGCACATGGTTCGTACATAGCGAGGACCGCGACTACGAGGTTGAGGATTTGTTGGCGCATGTGGAGCATTGGCTCGACCTCGGAGGCGAGGACGTGGTTGCCTTTGGGACGGATCGCGATGGCTCTGGTATGCCTGATTGGATTCGCGATTGCTCGCGGCAAGAGAAGCTCTACAAGAAGATTGCAAAGCATCTGGATGAGGAGATAACGCACAAACTGTTTTATCAAAATGCACATGACTTCTTCGAACGAGACTTGGCGTAAGAAGAATGAAATTGTGATGTTCAAGAAGAGGTGCTGCAGGGCACCATTGACCGATGGGGGTGATTGCATGGGTGAGGAACGCTACGACGTTGTGATAATAGGTGCCGGCGTGTCGGGATGTGCCGTCGCCCGCGAGCTTGCGCGCTACGACGCGCGCGTGTGCGTGGTGGAGCGAGCGGATGACGTGTGCTGTGGGACGTCGAAGGCAAACTCGGCCATAGTCCACGCTGGCTTCGACGCACAGCCGGGAACACTTATGGCGAAGCTTAACGTGGAGGGCAATCGGCTCTTGCACGAGATGGCGTCGGAGCTCAACTTCGCCTTGGTGCCGTGCGGGTCGCTCGTGGTGTGCAACGACGAGGAGGCGCGTCCCGCTCTCGAGGCCCTGCGCGAGCGCGGGGTGACGAACGGAGTCGAGGGTTTGCGCATAGTGGAGCGCGAGGAACTCCGGGAGATGGAACCCAACGTGGTGGACGAGGCAGTGTGTGCCTTGTGGGCACCGACGGGCGCCATCGTGGATCCGTTTGGCCTCAACGTGGCGCTTGCGGAGAATGCCGCTACGAACGGGGTCGATTTTGTCTTCAATGCCGAGGTAACGGGCCTCGCGCGCGATGACGAGGGCTGGACGATTCTTACGACGGCAGGCGAGATGCACTCCCGTGTTGTGGTGAACGCGGCGGGCGTGTATGCCGACGAGCTGCACAACATGGTTGCAAACGATCGCATGCGCATCGTCGCACGCAAGGGGGAGTATCTTTTGCTCGACACCACGGCGTTCGGCCACGTGCGCCACACGGTGTTTATGCTGCCAACCAAGATGGGCAAAGGAGTGCTGGTATCTCCTACCGTGCACGGCAACGTAATTGTGGGGCCGACCGCGACGGACGTGGAGAACAAGGAGGGCGTCGATACCACTTCGGCGGGACTTGCCGAGGTCGCGAGCAAGTGTGCCCTAACCGTGCGGGATGTGCCGCTTGGCGAGGTAATCACGAGCTTTGCGGGGCTGCGCGCGCATGACGAGCGGCACGACTTCTTTATTGGAGAGGTGCCCGGTGCGCCCGGCTTCGTGGATTGTGCCGCCATCGAGAGCCCGGGCCTCACGTCGTGCCCGGCCATCGGACGCATGGTTGCGGGCATTGTGCGCGACATGCTGGGCCTCGCAGAGAAACCCGCAGGAGCGTTTACATCCACGCGACCGGGCGTGGTGAACTTGGTCATGACGAGTCTTGAGGACTGGAACAAGCTTGTGGCCGAAGACCCGGCGTACGGACACGTGGTATGTAGGTGTTGCCGTGTGAGCGAGGCACAAATCGTGGACGTGCTGCATCGGCCCGTTCCCGCGCGCAGCATCGATGCCATCAAACGTCGAACGGGCTGCACGATGGGTCGCTGCCAGGGAGGTTTTTGCACGCCTAAGATAATGGCCATCATGGAGCGGGAGCTAGGCATGGCGCCAGAGGAAGTCACCAAGAGCGGTCCCGGCTCGGAGCTGCTCGTGAGCAAGGATGGTGAGTAGCATGGAGCGCTACGACGTCGTCGTTATTGGAGGCGGCCCTGCCGGACTCGCCGCAGCCATCGCCGCACGCGAGGAGGGGAGTAAACGCGTGCTCGTAATCGAGCGGGACGACCGGCTGGGGGGCATTCTTAACCAGTGCATTCACAACGGGTTTGGGCTCCATACGTTTAAGGAGGAGCTTACCGGTCCCGAGTATGCGGCCCGCTATGAGGACCGTGCACGTGAGGTGGGCGTTGAGTTCGTGCTCGGTGCCATGGTGATTGACGTGTCGGCCGATCTTGTGGTTCATGCCGTGAGTCCCGAGCGCGGCGTATTCGGCGTGGAAGGTGGCGCCGTGGTGCTGGCGATGGGCTGTCGCGAGCGACCGCGCGGTGCGCTGAACATTGCCGGATACCGTCCTGCGGGCATCTACTCTGCCGGCACGGCGCAGCGGCTCGTTAACATGGAAGGGCAAATGCCCGGTCGCGAGGTGGTCATTCTTGGTTCGGGCGACATTGGGTTCATCATGGCCCGCCGTATGACGCTGGAGGGGGCGCATGTGGCGTGCGTGGCCGAGGTTATGCCGTATTCGGGAGGTCTCAAGCGAAACATCGTGCAATGTCTTGACGACTACGGCATTCCGCTGCTGCTTTCGCACACGGTGACGCGCATCGAGGGCGCAAAGCGCGTTGAGGCGGTGTGGATTGCCGAGGTCGACGAGCGTCGTCGGCCGATTGCGGGAACCGAGGTGCGCTACCCGTGCGACACGCTGCTGCTTTCGGTTGGTCTGCTGCCCGAAAACGAGCTTTCGCGTGAGGCGGGCGTACGGTTGAATCCCGTTACGCGTGGTCCCGTGGTCGACGAGAGCCTGCAGACGAGCGTGGAGGGTGTGTTTGCCTGTGGCAACGTGCTGCATGTGCATGACCTCGTGGACTATGTGAGCCAAGAGGCGGACGCGGCCGGTCGTGCGGCGGCTCGGTTTGCGGCGGGCCAGCTCGGTTTGGCAAGTCTGGCTCATGCCGAGGGCCACTCCGACGCCGTGGACGCCGGTACTGCGGGTGCCGACGTTGAGGGTGCCGACGTTGCGGGCAGGTTTGGCGTTGCGGGTGCCGATGTTGCGGGCAGGTTTGGCGTTGCGGGTGCCGATGTTGCGGGTGCCGACGCGGCACACGCGTCCGCTTCCACCGGCCAGTCCCTTTCGGCAGGCGTCGGCACTTTTAATGCGGAAACAACGCGTGTCTTGAGTGTCGAGACTGGTCCGGGCGTGCGCTACACGGTGCCTTCGTTTGTTACTCCCGCACGTATGGACAACAAGCTCACCGTCCGCTTTAGGGTCGATAACGTGTATCGCGACCGTTTCGTGAGTGTGTATGTGGGGGACGAGCGCGTGTGGCATCGCAAGCGTCGTGTGATGGCGCCCGGCGAGATGGAGAACGTGTCGCTCAGGCGAGCGGACCTCGAGGCCGCAACAGACGCCACGAAGATTACGGTTACGTTGGAGGAGGAGTAGCATGGCGCGCGAAACACGCTCTCTTATCTGCATAAACTGTCCCCTGGGCTGTCCGCTTGAGGTTGTTGTTGAGAATGGCGAGGTTTTATCGGTGACTGGCAATACCTGCAAGCGTGGGGAAGTGTACGGGCGCAAGGAGGTGACAAACCCAACTCGAATTGTTACAAGTTCGGTGCCGGTCGTCGGAAGTGCAATGGAACGCATGGTTTCGGTGAAGACGGCGCACGACATTCCCAAAGGAAAGATTTTCGACGTGATGGCCGCGCTGGATGGCGTTGAAGTGACCGCACCCGTCGAGATAGGTGATGTCGTCGTTGCTAACGTTGCCGGCACTGGTGTGGATGTGGTCGCCACGCGTCGCGCGTAATGGCTATTGTGTGGTTGCCGCGCAGCGTAGCAGATGGGTGATGGTTGCTGGGTTAGCGGTTGATGTGCTTGGCCTTAAGAAGGGTCAAGCACTCTGTTCGTGGCTCGAAGAAGGGTGGCATGCGATGTGCGTAACGTGTACCCAGAGGGCCACTTAGGCCGGGTTTTGCTGGCTAAACGGCCCCTGCGGTACACGACGTGCATAAGCTTGTGCGTGCGAAACCGTTTAGCCCGTCCGCGCGAGCACACGGCTTCCATCCCGTGTGCCAGTGTTGTAAAGTTATGCGTAAATAGGCATTAGGCTACGCGCCTTCTTCGAGCCGTGATAAAAGCAGCAACATTATGGGGCAGCCACGCAAGAAGAGCTGTTGCCTGCGAAGCGTAGAAGCACCATGGGGCGTCGTGAAAGGCGCTGGATTAGAAAGTCCTGCGGCGCGATGAGCGCGCTGCCATGGGGCGACGCAAAAGGGCGGCAACGAGGGCGGCAACAAGGGTGGCGACGCAAAAGGGTGGCAGCGACATTGGGCACTAACGTGAGGTATCAACGTGAGAAGGGAAACAACATGAGCATTGATCCCAAAACGACAGCAGTACTCGTAATCGACTTGCTTGTGACGGGCAATAGCGACGCAGTGTACAAGCCGAGTCCAGCGGAGGCACGTGTCGTGCGAAACGCCACGCGTGTGGTGGATGCCGCGCGCAAAGCGGGTATGGCCATCATGTTTTGCAACGACCAACACATTCCCGATGTCGACAAGGAGCTCGAGCTTTGGGGCGAGCACGGCATGCGCGGCATGGCTGTGACGAATCCGTCGTTGAGAGCCGGTACTGGAAAACGCGACTTCATCATTCCGAAGCGTCGCTACTCGGGCTTTTTTGGTACTGACCTCGACCTCTTGCTTCGCGAGCTCGGCATTCGCACCGTGGTGGCAGTAGGGGAAGACACCAACATTTGCGTGCTCCATACATTGGCTGATGCGTTCTATCTTGGTTACAAGTCCATTGTGGTGGAAGACGCTACGCGTTGCTTCCTGTGTGGCACGCAGGAAGCGGGAATCGAACACTTCGAGAAGTGCTACGGATCCGCAATTGTATCGACGAGCGAGTTCGTAGGCAATTTGGCGTAAGCCTGCGGATGAGTTATTCGTTTTTAGTGTTCCTTTGAGGATGACGCACAGTGTTGGATTGGCGTTTTGATGAATCGGGATTGTTGCTGCGTGCGTTTGCTTTGCCAGTTTGGCGCGTATCGCCGTAGTAATGCCTTCGGTGTTTCCTAAGATTCGACAAGCCTAGAAGTGTGCCGCCTCGTCCATGTTCGTGGACGAGGCGGCACATCGACATTCTGTATTGTATTTATGCTGCGGTGCGCGGGACGTTGCGGGTCTTAATGCGCCATCGGAGTGGTACAGAGGTGAATGCGCTGTGGTGCGCAAGCTGCATACTACAGAGCGTAAGGCATTAAGGAGTGCGCTGTGCGGAGTGCGCTGTGCCCATCGGAGTAGTGCGCGAGCCGGACGCCCGTTTGCCCGGGCTCGCGCGCAGCGCACCGAGCCGACGAATCGTCCTACTCGCGCTGCGCTTGCGCCCTCCGACGTACGATGAACGCCGCGACCACAGCCATCACAGCAGCCATAAGAGTTGGCAGCGCCCAAGTGGAGCTGTCATCGCCGAGGCCTGGCAGGGCGGTATTGCTTCGCGAGGTCGTTCCGCTGCTTGGCGATGTCGTCCTGTTGCTCGAAGATGTGCCAGAGGAACCCGAGGACGTGCTGTTGCTTCCGTTACCGGATGTGCCACTTGCAGCCTTCACCGCAAATGACGCGTCGGCCGAGCCATCGTCGAACTGTGCCGTGAGCTTGTGGTTATCGACGGAGAGACCTTCGAGGTAAGACGCCTTGAGGTTGACCACCACGCTGCCCGACGAGGCATCGTAGTTGTCTGCGTCAACCTCTTTGCCGTCAACGGCAATGCCTGTGAAGTGGTCGAATGTTGCCGCGCTATTGGGCGTCCGCTCAAACGTGAAGCTGAGCACATTTTTGTTGCCCTTTGTCCACGAGGCGCCATCGCCTTTCGTGCATGCGTAGGTTGCCTTAACGACAGGTATTTCCTCTGTCCTTGTTTCGCCGCATCGCCCGCACGTGAAGGTTCTTACACCGGGCTCGGTATCGGTAGGCTCCTTGGTCACCACGCCTTCGTCCCAGTTGTGGCCAAACGGGTTAACAACCGTATCGGCTTGCGTAATCTCGGCGAAGCCCGACGCATCTTGATAGAGCTTTCCGGTGTCTTCGTCGCGCCAGTACTCGATGTTGCCAGCAGTTGTGCACGTGGCGACCACGGCAGGGATGTGCGCAAGCGGCTTTGTATCGGCTGGATCCAAGTAGGCCTTGATGCTGAAGTTATCGATGATTCCCGTTCCCCCTGCCTTGGCCAAGTACGCCGACCAATCCTGCCAGCTGCCATCGTCGTATATGTAGCTTTCGCCAGGGTTGACCACGCCCTTTACGTAATATGCCCAACTGTTTTTCCGTGCGGTTTCTTCTGTAACGCCTTGGTTTGCCGAGACGCTGTAAACCTTTTTACCACCATCCAGCGCATATGTACTGGAAACGATCGAAAAGACTTGGCCCTGCCCTATGCGAATGCCATTCGGAATCTCGAAGCGGTGGAAGCCTGAGTACTCAAAGTCAGCTTCGCCCTGGTAGATGGCCTTTCTTTCGCCGCTGGGTACAGGGCGTTCATCGGTATCGTTAAGGAGATAAACCGTAAAGGTTACGTGCATGTTCGGTTCGGCGGTGCGGGTAGAGACGCTCTTCAGGATGGTCTCTTTGGGAGACATAAACACATTCGCGGACCCTACCAGACTCTCCTTACGCAACGGCGTATAGAAATCCATTCCAGGCATGTAGTCGTGCTGGGCAGTGTAGAACCCCTTGTTTCGTCCCAAGTCCGACGCGAACTCGAGACTCTCGGGATCTGTGATGGTTTTGTCTTCGTAAGACAAATAGAAGTAGCCTGTGTGCCTGCCATCTGCATCTATGGTGCCGTAATCACTTCTGTTTATCATATTGCCAAGGTCGTCTTGTGTGACGTCGGTTTCGGATCCCCAGCTGTTTTTGCAAATCCAAGCGCCGTCTTTTGTAGGCTGATGACCCTCATTGAAGTTGGACTTGGAGAAGTCATCATCCCAGCCCACAATACATACCATGTGATCGTTGGGGATGGGTTCATCTACATACCGCGTGTATATGTCGCCCGTCGTGCCATATACATCATCCTTCTCGGAGTAGTACGCAATCGTAACGCCATGGCCCTTATTGATTTCCTTTTTGATGGCACGAACGCTAGCGCTATTATCTGTTTTGTTTTCGTTCCAGTATTCGGGAAGGACGTTGCCGTGTGAAAGCACGTAGCCACCGGTGATGAGGCGGTTTGAATTCCCGTCGCTATCCGTCTCGGGGATGGACCAGTCCTCCTTATCGGTGTAGGCCACTTGTGCGTTAAGCTCGTCTAGGACGAGGGGCCTAAAGAGCTCCTCGATTACCTGTTCTTTGGTCCAATCCGGATGCGCGGCAATAATCGCCAGCAGATCCTCGCCGGGATTGTTGTACAGGTAGTCAATATACTGCTCGTAAGTCATGTCCTTCTTTTGAGCTTCTTCGGCAATTCGCTCATCAATGATTTCCTTGGGGTGGAGCTCGAAGTATTCCACGTTGGTGTGCGACTTGCCTTGCCCATCTACGCCGCGGTACGGAAAGCTACTCTCGCTCAAGGGGCCGACGCCCTGCGAGAAAAGCGTGGTTACGTGCATTGAATTGCCGCCGTTCGCGAAGGGGGCGTTGCGGCTGGTATCGAACAGGTGGACGCCTTCGCCCACTTGCGTGGAGTTGGTGCTCGCCGTAACCGGACTAAGGGCGAAATACGCAAGATGTCGCTCGGAGAGGTCGATTCCGCTGTGAGCATAGTCCGTTTTGTTCAATGTGAGAATGGAAGTCTCTGCTGCTGCGATACCGCCGAATGACCAGCAGCTTCCCCATGGACTCTGCATCTTGACGGGCGTAACGATTCCTTGGGTTCGCAGGTCGTACTGTTTGGGGAGCCCTTCATCTTCCTGCGCACTCAGCAGTTGGTTTATTCCGCTATCGAAAGCCCACTCGGGAATGCCCGCCTGTCCGTTTGATGTGGTGGTTTCGGGAGTCGATTCTTTGTTGGCGCCGTCATTGGGCTTGGTCTTGCCATCGGTGTTGGTGCCGTCATTGGGCTTGGCCTCGTCATCGGCGTTAGTGCCGTCATCGGCTGCCTCGGCCTCCGGCTCCTTCGCTGGGTCCTGCGCGGGTTTATCTGCTTCGTCCGTGGGCTCGGAAGAATCTGCCTGCTCCTGGGACGACGGCTCTTCGTCCGTTGCCTCATCACTGCTTGAATCGTCTGCCATCGGGTCGGCTTCAGCTTCCTTTGTTGCGTTCGGCGTGGACTCGTCCGCTTCGTCTGTGGACTCGGAAAAATCTGTTTGTTCTTGAGTCGACGTCACTTCGTTGTTTGAATCCTCCGCAAAGGAGAAACTCGGCGAAATCGTTTGGGACCAAACAAGGGAGATTGAGATAAAGACGGAGAGAGCAACTCTTCCCCGACGTAATCGTTTGGGCTTCATTGTGACCTGCTTCCAAGTGTTTGTGGCCATTTCGCGAAGAAAAGAGTATATCTTTAGCCTATTTTATACAAGCCAAAACAATGATGTGGCAAGCGTTTGATTCTTAAGCGTTCGACTCTTGAACAAACAAGACGGCCTCCTGCAAAGAGGCCGTCAAATCCTTCCGGTTTGCTCCCTTGTAGTAACAGCGAATGGCAAGCCTAGCGAACCACGAGATAGTTCACGGTGACCTCGTCCATGGGGTACCACGTTTGGCTGGCGGCCTTGAGGTCGTGGCTAATCACGAGCTCGTCGGACTCCTCGAAGAAGCGGGTGCCGAACACGTAGTAACCGTCGTTTACGAAGATCTCGAGCACGGAGGTGTCGACGAGGATGCGCACGTTGCGTACGTCGGCGATGGGCGCCTGGCGCAGCTTGCGGTCGCCACTCTTCGACATGTCGAGGAACTCGAGCTTGGCAACGCCGTCCTCCTCGAAGCGCAGCTCGAGGAAGTCGCCAAACTTGATGGTGCCCTTGCCCTCGATGCCATCGATGACGACGTCGGCCGGCTTGGGAAGCGTAACGGTTCCGTCGAATGCCTGGGCGTCGCCGCGCAGGGCGTCGATTTCGGCAGGAGGCGCCTGCAGGATGCGTCCGCACTTCTCGCAGTAGGTGAGCACGCGCGGAATGGTGAGGCAGCCGCGCCACGTGTTGGTGGGATTATCGTAGGCGCGCACGTCGTCCTCGTCGTGCGGCAGGCTCATCCAGCCGACGAGCAGTGTGCGGCCCTTCTCGTCGACGAGGCTCTGGCATGCGTAGAAGTCGAAGCCGTAGTCCCAGTCCACGTACGTGGTATCGTCGATGGCCGCGCGCGGTGCCTCGGCGTCCATGAGCTCGACGTCTTGGTGCATGAGGTCCACGATGGTGCCGTCGATGGGGAAGTAGCCGGCGCCATGGACGTTTTGGGCGGTCGTGCGGGTGGAGTTTTGCGACTCGATGCCTTTGGCCATGCCTTGGGGGCAAGTGGAGAGAAACTCCCGTCCGTCAAGCACGATGCGGTCGGGGCACTCCCACATGTAACCGAAGGGCTTCTCTCCGATGTTCGTGACGGAGCCTGCCATGGTCCAATCGATGCCGTCGGAGGAGTCGTACATCATGATGGCACCACGCGAGTCGGCACGCGTGCGTGCGCCGAGCAGCATGTGCATGGTACCGTCCTGCTTCCACACCTTGGGGTCGCGCACGTGGTTGGAGCAGTACGCGGGGTATCCGGAGTTGTCGAGCACGACCTGCTTTTGTCCCATGTTAATGCCGTTGTAGGACTTCATGAGCGTTTGGTTGGCATAGCGGCCGGAATACGTGCCGTCGCCCTCGGCGTCGCGCACGTTGCCGGTGTAGTAGAACCACGCCTCGTCGGTTTCGTCGTTAATGAAGGCGCCGCCCGAATAGGCGCCGTCGCGATCGCCGGGGAAGTCGGGCATGATGTGACATCCGAGGAAGGTCCAGTTCACGAGGTCGCGGCTGGCGAAATGGCCCCATCCGTGCGGGGAGTCCACGTCGGGCGGATACGTCGGCGCGTTTTGGCAGAAGAAGTGATACGTGCCCTTGAACTGGCACAGGCCGTTGGGATCGGAGATGGACCCGTCGTGCGGGGCCACGTGCAGCTTGGGACGCCAAGACTCGTTGCTCATGATGATCCTTTCGTATGGGGTCAAAGATAAAGCCCATCATACGTGAGAACGATTACATGTAGCGCGAGGATTACGCGAATGGTGGAACAAACGAATGCGGATACGAGAAAAGCCGGGCCTGCGCCCGGCTGGCCGGGGGTTACAGCGGGAAGGGCATTTGCTCGGCGTCGCCAAACAGCGGCTTGGCAGTTTTGTGCTCCTCGTGGGCGTACGGCGAAAGGCTGTCGACGACGAGCTTGCTGCAGCCGGGGATGATGCTTGCGTAGTAGGTGGTTACCATGCCGTCGAGAGGGTCGCCGTCCACCTCAATTTCCAGGGGACCGCTGGATTCGACGAGTACTTCTCGGCCCTTGAAGCTCGAAATGTGGGGGCGACTCACGAGTTTGCCGTCGTGGTCGAGGAAGCCGACGAACAGTGGGCTGATGAGCTGGGCGGTGGCCTCTGCCTCAACGACGAACACGTCGAGTACACCGTCGTTCATGCTGCAATCGGGAATGATGTCGATGTCGCCCTGAATCTTTGCGTTGTTTGCCACAAGGCACGAAATGCCCGTGCGCTCGTGTACCTCGCCGTCAACCGTTATGGTGAACTTCTGCACCTCGGGGCGAGGATTCGCGAGAGCGGCGGCAAAGTACGCGGCTTGTCCCATGGAGCGCTTGGCCGGGATGGCAGCCTTCATGATTTGCGCGTCGAACCCCAGGCCAACCATGATGCAGAATCCCTCTTTGTGCATAATGCCGCGGTCGTCGCGCCACGACACCTCTCCGAGGTCGGTGCGTGCGGAGTGCCCAATGCGACATGCACGTGCAAGCGCACTCGGCTCGGCCGCATTGCCGATGTTTGCGAAAAGGAGGTTTGCCGTTCCCGAGGGAAACACGCACGTAAGCACATTGCGGTTGCGCAGGAGATACAAGAGCGTAGCGACGGTGCCATCGCCACCCGAAATCACAACGAGGTCGAACTCCTCCGCATCGACCAACAGGGACGCGCCTCTATCGGGAGCGTCTTTCGTGAGCAGTCTCATAACGCACTCGTCACCCTCGCGCACCAGAGCGCGCTGAAACTCGTAGATGGCATCCGAGCCAAAACCCGAGGCCAAATTGTGAATGATTAGAACACGCACGCCAACCTCCTTCCATCGTGGAGCCATAATACCCGTTTCTTCGCTACCATGGAAGTCGTTTAGAGAACCGACAAACGAATCGAGAGCACATGTACATCTGCGAAGCGGACCAACTGCGTGAGTTTTGCGATCGCGCGCGCACGCATCGGGTTATTGCCGTCGACACGGAGTTTCTCCGCGAGAGAACGTATCATCCGAAGCTGTGTTTGGTGCAGGTCGCAACGTCCGAGGAGGCTGCGGCAATCGATCCGATGCTCATCGACGACCTTGCCCCACTTGCGTCCCTTCTTGAGGACAATTCCATTACCAAGGTGTTCCACGCCTGCGACCAGGACCTCGAGGTGCTCTACGACGGCATGGGATGCGTTCCGGCGCCGGTGTTCGACACGCAACTCGCGGCGGCGTTTTTGGGCCATCGCATGCAAATGGGCCTCGGAGCGTTGGTGCAGGCGTACGAGGGCGTTCACCTCGACAAGGCCGACGGGCTCACCGACTGGGCGAGACGCCCGCTCGACGATGGTCAGCTGCGCTACGCCGAGGAGGACGTGCTGTACTTGCCCGCGATTTACAGCAAGATGATGGACGACCTTGTGGCGCGCAATCGACTTGCGTGGCTCGAGCCCGAGCTCGCTGCGACTTGCGACCCGAGTCGCTACAAGCGCGATCCTCGCGAGGCGTATTGGCATCTCAAGCGCTCGTCCTCGCTTACGAGGCGTCAGCTCGCAGTGGCGCGCGAAGTGTGCGCCTGGCGAGAGGGCTGTGCCGAAAAGCGCGACCTTCCGCGCAAGTGGGTGCTTTCCGACGAGGTTGTGGTGGAAATATGCCGCAGGGCGCCACGTTCCGCCGAGCGTCTGCTGCGCATACGGGGTACCGACCAGCTTTCGAAGCGCGATGCCGAGGGCGTAGTGCGTGCGGTGCAAAAGGGCCTGAGCTGCGATCCCGCCGACTATCCCTTGATGAAGCACCGCGCACGTCCCAGCGCGGAGTTCGAGAGCGTGGTGGACCTCATGTACGCGATGCTGCGTCTCAGCGCCGAAAAGTGTGAGGTTGCGCTGCCCCTCATCGCCACGCGCGACGATCTCTATGCGTTCGCCACGGGCAAGGAGGACTCGCCGCTTCGCCGGGGCTGGCGCTTCGAGGTTGCGGGCGAGCGCCTCGAGTCGCTCCTCGCGGGCGAGCTTGGCCTCACCGTGAAGGATGGTCGCGTCGAAACGCTGTAGTCGTACCATTGGGGGTGGGACAACTGAAACCAGGGGTGCCACCCTTTGATGCGTGCCATGGGAGTGCCACGCCGGACCACCAGAGGTGCCATGCGCGCCCACGCGACCTTTGGCCATAGCCAAAGGGGTGCACCCTCCGTGGCTACGTGCGCCCTTTCGGATACCTGAATAATCGCGCTCTGCCATGCGTTTCGTTTGTGTCCCAGGGTAGTGCTAGACTAGCGGTCGTAGGGTGTCGCAGCAGACAAAAGCAAGGAGGTTGCAAAAGGTATGTTTTATGACGGTGGTTATCTACTCATCGTGCTGATTTCGCTGGCGTTGGGCGGCATAACGCAGGCCTACATCAAGAGCACGTACAACAAATGGTCCAAAGTTCCGAGCCATGTGGGCGCGACCGGCGCCACGGTGGCAAGGCGCATGCTCGACGAGGGCGGTGCGGGCAACGTGGGCATCACGAGCGTTGCGGGTACCCTTACCGATTATTTCGACCCGCGCGACAACAACCTGCATCTCTCGAACGACAACTACCAAGGAGCCTCGGTGGCTTCGCTTGCCGTTGCGTGCCATGAGGCGGGACATGCCGTTCAAACCGCGAAGGGCTATGTGCCCGGTAAGCTGCGCACGGCGCTTGTGCCGGTGGTCAACTTTTCTCAGCAGATGTGGATGATCGTGTTTCTGGCTGGTATGGTCTTGGGCCTCATGGGATTGGTGCAATTCTCTATCGTGTTGTTCGCGTTTACGGTGCTCTTCCAAATCGTAACGCTTCCCGTTGAGATTGACGCGTCGCGCCGTGCGGTGCGCTACCTTGATGGCTGTTTGCCCGCGGACGAGGTGGCCGGTGCGCGCCAGGTGCTTACGGCTGCGGCACTAACCTATGTTGCCTCGGCGCTGGTTTCGGTGCTCAACCTGCTCTACCTCCTGGCGCGATCGGATAGGCGGTAGCGATGGCGCGGGGAAACAACCCTCTGGCGAGTGCGGGGCGGCAAATGCGCGTGGGGCAGGAAGCTCCAGCAGGTACCTCGTCGACGGCCCCCATTTCGGTAAGCGAGGCGGTTGGGGCGGCAAAGTCGCAGGTAAACAGCATGCCGACCTTGGTCGTCGCAGGCGAGGTTACGGGATTTCGCGGGCCGAACGCCCGGTCGGGCCACTGCTACTTCCAGGTGAAGGACGACTCGTCCGCCATGGACGTCATCGTGTGGCGCAACACGTATGCGCACATGGGCGCTCCGCTGCGCGACGGCATGGCGGTGGTGCTCACGGGCAAGTTCGACGTGTATGTGGGCACGGGCAGGCTCTCGTTTATAGCCCGCGCGGTGGAGCTTGCGGGTGAGGGCTTGCTGCGCCAGCAGGTCGCGGCGCTCGCGCGCAAGCTCGAGGCCGAGGGGCTAATGGCGCCCGAACGCAAGCGGCAGATTCCGCGCTTTTGCGTGCGCGTCGCGGTGGTCACGTCGCTTTCGGGTAGCGTCATCGACGACGTCAAGCGTACGTTGCGGCGGCGCAACCCGCTGGTAGAGCTCGATGTTGTTGGCTGTGCCGTACAGGGTCCTGGAGCGCCCGTAACCATAATGCGCGCGCTCGAGGTGGCTGCGGCGGCGAGGCCAGAGGCGATACTGCTCGTGCGCGGTGGCGGTTCCTTCGAGGACCTCATGACCTTTAACGACGAGATGCTCGCGCGCCACATTGCGGCCTCGCCCGTGCCGGTGATTACGGGCATCGGGCATGAGCCCGATACGAGCATTGCCGACATGGTGGCCGACCGTCGCTGCTCCACACCTACGGCCGCAGCCGAGTCGGTGGCGCCGGCCATCGACGAGGTCGTGGCCGCCATCGAGGGACGGCGTCTGCGGATGGGTGCGGCGCTCGGGGCAATGGCGAGTGGCGAAGGCCAGCGGCTCTCGGGACTCGAAGCGCGTGCGCACCAGGGTGTTATTACGCGGCTTACGCACGAGCGCGCGGTGCTCGATGCCATGGCGGCGCGTCGTTGCCTGGAAGACCCCATGACCTTCGTGGAGGACCGTACGACGCAGCTCATGCAAAGCGAGCAGCGCCTTCACGATGCCATGCCGCGTCTTGTGGAGCGTGGTGCCCGCGAGACTGCTATGATGGCCTCGCGTCTCAAGAGCTGCGGCGAGGGCCTCGTTCGTCCGCACGAGGCGGTTGTGGCGCGGGCGGCGGCCTCGCTGGAGGCCTTGTCGCCTTTGGCGGTGCTGGCACGCGGATACGCCATCGCGCGCGACGAGGACGGGCACGTCGTTTCGAAGTCGGCCGACCTTGCGGTAGGCCAGCGCGTGAGCGTGCGGCTTGCAGAGGGTAGCTTCGACGCGACGGTCGAGGCGACGCGTGACTAGCAGCCTGCGGCGTGCGGCCTTGGCGCGACGGCCGGGCGACGCGGGGCTGGCGGCCTGCGGCGTGCGCACGGGCGCTTGGCAGGAGAGAAGGGCGGCGCGCTGGCAAGGTGGGCATGGGCCGATGGCTGCCGTCTTCGGGTCAGCGGGCTTGCGGAATTGCGGAACGGTGACGCAGGATTCGTTAGAACAATGAAGTGCGGGAAACCGCGGTTCGCAACATATAAGGAGGAGCTATGGCGGACAAACAGGAATACCGAAACATCGACGAGATGACCTTTAGGGATGCATCAACCGAACTCGAGCAAATCGTGCGCTCGCTTGAGGCGGGGGACTTGGAGCTTGAGGTGGCGCTCGATCGCTACGCGCGCGGCGTGGAGCTGCTCAACAGCCTTCGGGGTCGTCTTGCGGACGCCGAGCAGCGCGTGCGTGTGTTGCTCGACGCGTCGCAGGAGGTGGTTGCACCCGACACGACGGCCGCCCCTTCCACGGCGTACATCAACGAGTGAACTGTTGGTTGTGTACCGTGGGGGCCGTTTAGCGGGCAGGCGCGGGGCTAAGTGGCCCCGGTGGTACACAAGATGCAGGTTGTGTACCGTGGGGGCCGTTTAGCCGGCAAAACCCGGGTTAAGTGGCGCTCCTGGTACACAAGATGCAAGTTGTGTGCTGCAGGGGCCGTTTAGCCGACAAAACCCGGGCTAAGTGGCACCCGCAGCACACAGGTTGGGGTTGTATGCTGGGCCGGGCGCCGGGGCGAGACTCTGGCCAAGTTCAGATGTGTATACGAGTATTGGTAAGGGAGAACAACATGGACGATTGTATCTTTTGCAAAATTGCTAGCCACGTTATCGAGTCGGATTATGTGTACGAGGACGACCGGGTGTGCGCGTTTCGCGATTTGAGCCCGCTTGCGCCGACTCACGTGCTCGTGATCCCGAAGCATCACTACGAAACCATGGTGGATGGCGTTGCTTCCGAGGATTTGGTGGCCATGACGCACGCCGTGGAGGAGGTTGTCAAGAGCGAGGGAATCGCCGAGACGGGCTTCCGTGTAGTCACGAACGGCGGCGCCGATGCGGGCCAGGCGGTTCATCACCTGCACTGGCACGTCCTTGGCGGCAGGCGCCTTACTGACGACTTCGCGTAAAGGATTGGCCTTCTGGCCCTCTTCGCACCATCCATGGGCATAAACGTTTCAATGTGTACAATTTCCTCGACGAAAAAAGGGAGCAGTCTCGGATTCTATGACACGAACGCGATTGTCTTTGGTGCCAAGTTGGTTCGAGCCGTGAGTCGGCAGGCCGCGGCTAAAACCGCGGCCCGCCATCGTCGCCCTCTCGTGGCGGTTCGGGGCGCCGGGCGGTCGGAGCCGCCGCGCTGGCGGGAGCCGGGCCGTCG
>JAFWMH010000059.1 GCA_017510785.1 Atopobiaceae bacterium
CACCCGCGACCAGCCGCCACGCACCCCGCCACGCACCAGCCCGCCAACTGCCACGCGCCGGCCCGCCAGCCCGCGCGCCGCGCTACGCAAGCCCGTAGTGCACCAGTGCCCGCGCGACGCCATCCTCGTTGATGTCGCTCGTAACGTACTCCGCGACCGCTTTTGTCTCCGGCACGGCATTGCCCATCGCCACGCCATGACACACCGCTTCGAGCATTGAAATGTCGTTGACACCATCGCCAAACGCGTACGAATCCTCCCACGCAATACCCAGCGCAGCGATCGTATCGCGCACGGCATCCCCCTTACCGTATCCCAGCACGGTAACGTCGGCAGACGGATGCGGACCGTGCGGATTCACCAAACAAATGCCTTCGAGCGCCTGCGTAATCACCTCGCGCTCGGCAGACGTCCCAAAAAATATGTCGAAGCAAAACAACGGCACGTCCTGCTCTAACGCTTCGGCCATATCAATAGTCTCACCATGCGCCCACTCGGCGACCGAGCGATACTCCCGATTGCCGCCATAAAACGCCTGACGCTCGCCCAAAAACGCATAGCCCGCGTCATGCGCATCAAGGATTGTCACGATCTCCCGCACGACTCCGGAATCGACCGGACGCTCAATCAAACACTCTTCCCCTTGCACGGCCAGGCGGCCATTACAGCACACGAATCCGTCTGCGTACTCGCCAAAGGTCTTCTGTGCGTACCAGCGCGGTCGCCCCGTGCAAATAAACACCAAGTTGCCGGCCGCTCGTGTGCGCGCTATGGCATCCGCCGCGCTTAGGGGAACGTGAGTGCCCACTGCCAGCGTTCCATCAATATCGAAAAAGATAATAGCCATTGTGGCCCGTCCTTCTCTCGTCCGTCCTTCCATACCATTATATGGCTTCATCCGCGCCAGCGAACTTGGCCTAGCCTTCGAGCTCGTTGCGTCCGAAACCCGTCACACGAAACAAACCCCGACAGTTCTCGTGCCTTTTATTCACAACACCGCAGTTTGGTGCTACGATTAACGTGTAGTTATATCGACGGAGAGGAGAACACATGGCTTGCTTTTTGGTGAGCGGCGGCGAGGCCATCGTCGTCACGGCGGTGCATAAAGCCGTTAAGAAGAGCGAAATCGAGAGAGGCATCGTAGACGAGTCCGGCAAGCAGCTAACCGATCCCACTCAAGAGGGCATTTGCTGGACGCGCAAGCTTAGCTGGCTCATGAACATGCTTTGGGGCGGCGTCATTCTTCTCGCGATCGAGCACATGTGGCACGGCGAGGTCGTGCCGTTCCCGCCGTTCCTCACGGCAATGTACAATCCCGCAGATATCCCTGCCATGCTCGGCGAGATGGCCACAGTCGGCGTCGCCATGGCAGCGCTCGTTACCGTCACGTGGTTCGCCGTTACGCTCGTGGCCGACGCGGTCGTGAAGCGTCAATCCGCCACCGCAGCAGAGAAGGCCTAGCATGACGCTCGTCATCACGTTGTTGGCAGCGGCCATCGCAACCGCCTTCTGGTACGCCAAGGCACCGAATTCCGACATGCGCCTCGGAACGCTTGCCCTCATGTATTGGGGCGCCGCCCTCATGTGGTGCGTTGACGGCATCCACGGCCTCTTGGAGGGCGAAGGCTTCATCGAGATTGCCGATGCGGCAGCCATGCTCGACGACGCCATCCTCGGACTGGTGGTCGTGGCGGTTGGCCTTGTGGCTTGGGTGGTGTATCTCGTAGCTAAGGATCCCAAGCGCGTACTTCGCAAGTCCCTCGCGAACAGCTAGATCGCTCGCAAAGAATTACAACAAGGTCGCGCAACAAGTTCGCCCGGAAGCAACGCGTTCTGCTTCCGGGCGCCTTCTTGCAAATGCTCCTCGAGACCATGGCGACCTACGGCGCGCAATTGTCTGCGGCGCGCAGCTGATCGCAGGACACAACGTCTTGCGTCCGCCAGCCAGCGACGACTCGCGCGGCCGTCGTACTCTCCTCCCGCAGGTACGTCCGCCCGCCAGCGACGGCCCGCAACGCACCGCAACGTCCTGCGGCCCGCAACGACCCGCAGCCCACACCACGCCGTCAGCCTTCCGCCTCATAGATAAGCTCGCCAAGCGTTTGGAACAGGTGGTCGAGGTCGACGGGCTTGCTCAAATGCGCATTCATCCCCGCCTGCAAGGAGCGTTGCACATCCTCGTCGAAGGCGTTGGCCGTCAGCGCAATAATGGGAATCGTCTTGGCGTCTGGCCGATTGAGCGCTCGAATGGCCTCCGTCGCCTCCAAGCCGTCCATCTCGGGCATCTTGCGATCCATAAGCACCAAGTTATAGGGCTCTTGCTTGGTATGCTGAATCTCCAGCATATGCAGAGCCTCCTCGCCCCAGCGCAGGTATCGGCCTGAATGCCCACGTCGTTAAGTGTTACACGAGCGTGCTCGGCCGCAAATTCCTCGTCGTCAACGACCAGCACACGAATCTTCGATGCGTCAATCCAGCTCTCGAGCGAGTCATCAACGCGCTCACAGTTCTTTAACGTTACCGTTACTATGAACTCGCTGCCCACGCCCTTTTGCGACTTCACGTCAATGGTCCCGTTCATCATCTCCACGATGTTCTTGGTAATGGCCATCCCCAAACCCGTGCTCCCGTACTTGTTCTTGCGGCTGCTATCCTCCTGCGAGAATGCGTCGAAAATCGTAGGGATAAACGCCTCATCCATTCCGATGCCCGTGTCGCTAATGCAAAACCTCAGCGTAGACTGGTCCTCGAACACCGCAGTCTGCTTCACAGTAAGCCGAATGTTACCGGGTGCATCCGTAAACTTCACCGCATTGGAAAGAATGTTAATCAACACTTCCTTGAGTCTCGTATCATCGCCAATATAGTAATTATCAACCCGACTCAACATGCCGCATTCGTAGTCAAGCCCCTTGTCCTCGCACTGCGACATAACCATCGTGTTGATTTGCTCCAGCATGGCACTAAACGAGAACTCCTCCTTGCGCAGCACGATGCGCCCGGATTCTATGCGGCTCATGTCCAAGATGTCGTTGATGAGCCCAAGCAAATGGCGGGCACTTTCCCCTATCTTTACCAAATAATCCCGCGTTTGATCATCCAAGTCGTCGTTGTGCAGCGCCAGCGTATCCAAGCCAATAATGGCGTTCATGGGCGTACGGATTTCGTGACTTCTGTTGGAAAGAAAATCTATCTTCGCCCGGTTCGCCTCCTCCGCCATCTCCAGTGCTTCGGCGAGCTTTTGGTTCTTCGCCATTGTTTCGCGCATCTCGGCGTCGATTTCGGTGAAGCCAATACCAACCGCATGAACGATGTGGTCGTCGCGGTCCTCGGCACGCCGTACGCCCGCCGCGCGAATCATCTCGTAGTACTCGCGTCCCTCCCGCGCTACAAGGTAGCGGTACGAGATTATCGGCTGAGTCTCCAAGGCCTCGCGAATGTTATCGGGCTCAATGAAGCGCAGGAAACCCCCCGGTAACTCTCGGCCACGTTTTTTTCGCCATAGGCGCGGAACCACGCGCAAAACGCAAACTGGACACCCTCCTCCACGTGCTCGGGATCGTGAGGATCTGCCCGGTAGCACGTCGCCTCGTCCTTGTCTAAGTCCACATGAAACACGCTTCGGTAATCGGACGCCATAGCCGTAATCATGCTGTTCGCCTGCGTGTTGAGGTGCGTAACATGTTGCCGTAGGTCGTCCCTGAGCCTGGAGATGGTCGCCTCCATTTGCTCGATGCTCACGTCGCTCGTTCGCGCGCGATCCTGTGTAGCCGGCTGATTCCCGGCGCTACCTGTGAGTTCGGCCATATCGCTCGCCAAGTCGTCGAGGTCGCAATTGATTTGGCTCATGCGAACGCCGAACTGACGCGCAAGAAGCAACGCCAGCCCAACACCAATTACGAGGAAAAACATGCAGCCAATAGCGATTGTCTTTGCGTTTTGATTGAGCTGCGCCTCGTACCATGCCGCCTCGAAGTCCACCACGACTACGGCAGCGACCTTGCCCGAAGAGTCGAATACCGGACTATAGGCACTGTAAAAGCGACCCCAAACGTCCTCGTACGGCTTTTCGTCCACGGCCGACATCCCCAAGCTTGCCTGATACAGAGCATCCGTGCACACCACGGGCGCGCCGAACTTCGCCGGAGCCACCGGGTCGGCATCGATGCCAAAGGTGAAGTTCTTGTCGCCCTCGTCGCGCACATAATAAATGTATTTGAGGCTCGTGTTGTGGTGATAGCGATCCAAGGTTTCCCAAACGGACTCATACTCCGGCGTGCCCTTATCCGCCTCCGTCAGTCTTTCCAGCACATTGCCGCTGCCGTGTTCACGATGTCGAGCATGCGCTCGTCGATGAGCTGCTTCATAGCTGCGCGCGACTGCTGCATAAGCACGAAGCCCAGCGCGAGATTCGTAACGAGCATGAACATGGTTACCGCCAGGATCGGCTTGGTTCGCGTGTTCAGTTTTTTCATGGGACTACCTCGTCGTCGTGTCGTGTGGCGGCGGATGAATACTAGTATAGATGATGAACCATAGTTCAGTTTTCGACAGCATTCATTAAACCGTTGAAGAAGCCAAGTAGAGTGCCTACGCAAAACCGCCGGGGAGCTCGCCATGCGACGCGAACTCCCCGGCGGTACTTATTGCGTTTGCTGGGCATATGTGCCTTATGCCTCGGTCGCCTCCGCCTCGAGCGCCTGCTGCTCCTGCACGCGTTCGTGAACCTTCATGAAGGGCAGGTAAATGAGAACACCGAGGACCACCAGAATCACTTGCAGGATTACGGCGCGGAAGTCACCGGCGGTGGCGAGGAAGCCACTCAGGAACACCGGCGTAGTCCAAGGAACCATAACCACGCAAGGATTGATAAGACCAGCCGTCGTAGCGAAGTAGGTAATTATCATGAACAGATCGGGGACGAGCACGAACGGCACCATGAGCGGCAGATTGTACACAATGGGATATCCGTAAATCACGGGCTCGTTAATGTTAAAGATGCCAGGGCCGGCGGCCAGCGACGCGATGGTTTTGCTCGTCTTGTTTTTGGAGAAGAGGAAGGTGGCGATGAGCAGGCACAGCGTGCAGCCGGAGCCGCCGATGAGGCCAAAGGTGTTAACGATTTGCATGTTCATGTAGTGGTCGGGTTGGATGGCGGCAAGACCACCGGCGGCATAGGCAGCCATGTTATCGGTAATGAGGATGGTAAGCATGGGCTCGGCAAGCACGCCGGAAATCGCTGACTGATGAATGCCCAGGCAGAACAGCAGGTTGGCAAAGGTGTAGATAATAACGACGCCCCAAATATTGGAGTTAAGGCTCTGCAGCGGCGTTTGCACGAACAACTTGATGAGCGTGGCAAGGTCGGTGTGGAAGCCTACGAACAGGATGGCCGAAAGCAGACCAAAGATGGAGAGCGTGAGCAGCATGGGGATCATGATGTTGAACGAGCCGGCAACCGCAGGGGGAACGCCCTCGCCTAGGTTGATTTTGAGCTTCTCGACTTTGGACAGGCGAATGAACAGGGTCGTAGCCAAAAGACCAATAATGATGGCGCCGAAGAGTCCGCCCGTTCCGGTGTTAGCCGTGGAGAACACGCCCGTTGCCATACCGGTAATGTCGTCGATAACGACCTCCACGCTTTGCGGCATGGTAACGAAGAACGCAGAAATAGCGATTACCACGCAAGCGATGTCGCGCTCGTAGCGCATGTTGTGCGCGTGACAATACCCCACGACGCCCGCCAACAGAATGGCGGAAATGTTGAGTGTGCCAAGCGTAAGAGCGTTGCCCCAGTACTGCGCGTTTGTTAGGGCGTCGTCGGCGAGGAACAGCGGGAACACGACGTTGTTGATGAGTACGGCGATACCCGCGAGGATGTAGAGCGGCATGATGGTGGCGAATGCGTCGCGCAGGCTGCGCAGATGTACCTCCGAACCAATTCTGCCGGAGATTTCGGCGAACTTGTCGAGGAACGACGGTTTGCTTTCGGCTACTTCTTCTGACATGGGATTCCTTCCTTTCCCGAAAAATGGATACGTGCGGCTGATTGCCCCACCAGATGGCCGTCGCCGCCACGAGCCACCTGGCTTTGTTACCAAACTGCGAGGATGGGGTTATCGCTTGGGTCGCGCCCTGGCCTTTCCGTTGGTCCTTCCTTTGGCCAAACCGTTGGCCCATCCCCTATGCCACCACGTACGTCGTGACCACTTGGCGAGCGCCTGCCAGGCTCGGCACGCCAAACCCTTCCGCCACCACGTGCGTCGTGGCTAACACGCCGAGCGCCTGCCAGACTCGGCCCGCTAAGCCCCTACTCCACCACGTGCGTCGTGGCCACGCGCCGAATCCAGTCGCTCGACTCCTTGGGAACGCGCTTGTAGTCGTGGGCGAGGTCCACCTCCACGAAGCCGTAGCGATTCTTGAACGCGTTGTTCCAACTCCAACAGTCGATGGCGCCCCAGTAGTGGTATCCACGGCACTTCGCACCTTCGTCGATGGCTCGCGCAATCCACGCGAGATGATCGCGTACGAACGGAACACGATACGCACCGTCGCAAATGCGCCCCTGTTCGTCGCGCTCGGCACGGTCTTCCTCAATGCCAATGCCATTCTCGGACACAAACCACTCGAGGTCGGGATAATCGCGCGTCATGGTAGTCGCGAAGTCGTAGATGCCCTTGGGATAAATCTCCCAACCACGCGACTCGTTCATCACGGCGTCGGGCCACACGTATTCCTGCGCGAACACGGGGTTTCCGTGCTCATCGACGTCGTGTTCAGGCGCCTGCACACGTGCCGGATGGTAGTAGTTGAATCCAAGCCAGTCCACCGTACCTCGTGCCAGAATTTGCTCGTCGCCCGCGCGCGTGGGGAGATGGACGCCTCGCTCGGCAAGGGTATCCACGACGTCTTGGGGCAGCGTTCCCTCGGTGACGAGGTCCAACCACCAACGGTTGTTGATGCCATCCGTCATGCGCACGGCCTCAAGATCCGCCGCGCTCGGGTTATCGCGCGTGTAGGGCGGCGTAAAGCAATTGATAAGCCCTATGCGGGCGTCCGCACGAACCATTCCCGCAGCTTGCAAGTTGCGGAATGCGTCGACGGCGAGTGCATGCGCGAGCGAGATGTGGTACTGCGCGATGCGGGCGCGCCCGAAGTCGTGAATGAAGGGATACCAGCGCCCGTGCTCGTAGCGCTGCTCGGGCTCCACGATGGGCTCGTTAAAGGTGAACCAGTGCTCGATTTCCTGGCCGAACTCGGCAAACGCCGTTGTCGCATAGGTCGCGTAGGCCTCTACGACCTCACGACTCTCCCATCCCCCGCGACGTAGCAGATACGCAGGCATGTCGAAGTGGTAGAGATTCACGAAAGGCTCAACGCCCGCCTCGCGCGCCGTCGCAAAGAGCTTGTGATAGTACGCGGCACCCTCCGGGTTGAGCTTGCCGTCCGCATCCATGAGGCGCGCCCACTGGATGGACGTACGCACCGATGCGAAGCCCAGACTCGCGAAGAGCTCGAAGTCCTCTTGCATGTGGCGCGTCATGTCGTTTCCCGCGTAGGAACCCACACGATTGTGGAAGTCGCCAAGATTCAGGTTTGACCATGTGTCCCAAATGTTTTCGATCTTCCCAAACGACTGCCACGCGCCCTCGGTTTGCGGACCCGATAAGGCCGCGCCGAAGAAGAAGTCCTGCGGCAGGGTAACGCTTTGGTTGGCCATTCTTTATTCCTCTCGTCTTGTAGTGTCTCGTGATGGTATTATCCGCTTGTTGTTTATAGATTAAACGCTCTTAATTTTAATTGCAAGTGCTTTTTTAGAAAAATATGAGTGCGTGTTTAAAAAAGATTGCGCACTTACATGGGCACGAGTATTAACTGTCGGCTATAATTGGACCGTCGTTTTAAGGAGAGCCCATGAGCAAGTACGATGAGCTAGCTACAACGCTGCGTACCGCCATAGAGAACGGCGGCTATGAGGCGGGCACCCGTTTGCCCACCATACCCGAGCTTTGCGAAATGTACAACGTGAGCAACACCACAGTAAAGAAGGCCATGGACGAGCTGGAGCGTTTGGGGCTCGTGGCACGTCGTCGTGGATCGGGCGTATACGTGAAGCGGACCGCCGAGCTGCGCAAGGGACCGACGGATGGGCCGAGCGCATCGAAACAGATGACGGGCTTTACCAACGAACATGCGGGGACGGGCACGCGTGTAACGAGCGAAGTGCACGACTTCGCTATTGTGCATCCAAGCGATGCCGTGGCTGACGGATTGGGCATTCGGCCGGAAGAGTTCGTGTATCGCATTTGTCGCACACGCTTAACGGACGGCACACCACGCAATGTGGAGTATACCTTTATGCCGCTGAGCGTGGTGCCCGGGCTTTTGGAAGAACACTTGCATGGCTCCATCTATCGCTACCTGCAGGAGGACCTCGGTCTCAAGATTGGCAGCGCGCATCGCGTGCTTCGGGCGGTTCTTCCCACCGAGGACGAGCGTGAATGGCTTCGCATCGAGAACAACGCGCCGCTGTTCGAGGTTCGACAAGTCGGCTACCTCGACGATGGCACGCCGTTCGAGTACTCCACCTCACGCCACACCAGCGAGTACGAATTCTTTGTCGTAAGCACGTACTAAGGAACCGCCGAAGAATTACTGCCTGCGCCGGTCGGCCCCGCACGGCGCATCCGGCGGTTGTCATCGGTCTCCCAGAAGCGCCGAAGCTCGGGGTACCGGACATCGAGCATCTCATGAAGGCCGACTACCATGCGACGGCTTTTGCATATAGGCATCCCAACCAGCCGTTTGAGCTGATTTGCACTGAAGTGGTTAGTTATGCCGTTTTTGAGCAAAAAAACGCCCACTTGGAAGTATAGCCTCGCTCCACCTGCGAAAATGGGGCCCGATACTTGCCAGGGTCACAGATTTTTGCTCAATTTCGTCATAACCAACCAATCGGGTGACGCCAGATGGATTTCGTCGGCGAAAAGACGCGCATGGAGCGGCCAACGACGGCGAACGACGACGCGAAAGTGGCCCACCGGTATCGAGAGCGCCACGCGGAGTGGCTGCCGGCGACATAACAGCACGCAAAAAAGTACACTCCCCTCGACGCGCGCCAAGAGGGGTGTCCCGTTTCACTTTTTTCGTCGCAACCACCTAGCCCGATTCACGAGGAACGGTGCGCCAGGCAACCCTCGCCCTACTTCTCACCACCATAGAGGAAGAAGCACAGCACCGCGATTCCCGCCATCAAGCAGGCAAAGGGAATGAAGGGCGCCGCCGCGGCCTCGCCAACGACGCGACCCACCCACGAAAGGATGTAGGGCGAGAAGAATCCAGCAAGGAAGCCGCTCGAGATGGCAACGGACGTACACAGCATAACCGAGCTCTTGGGCGCAATATCGGTCACGTGATTCATCATGTAGGAGATGAACAGCGGATACGCGAAGCCACACGAGATGCCAGCTGCAAATATCATGGGCATAGAGTTCGCAACGCCGGCGAGGAAGCACCCCAAGGCCAACAGGCCAGCACCAAGCGCCGGAGTCTTGCCACGCAAAACGCCAAACACCTTGCCAAATATGAGACCGCTCACGAGTCCGCAAATCGCCAACGCAGAGATTACAACGCTCGACTGCGAGGACGTACCGAACCCGCCCTCCGTCATAATGGAGGGAATGCGCACGTTGATGCCCGAGTAGCAGGTCATAAAGAGGAAGTTGAGCGCGCAGAGCACGAGCACCGTGGCAGGCACTATTTGCGGTTCGGCCGGACCATCACTCGCAGCCTTCTTGCCCGCAGTCGGTTCGTCCGCAGGCACGCCAATCGTGAAGAGCACGAGCAACACGAAGAGAATGGCATACACCGCGAACGGCCACTGCCAGCCAAGCCCAAGCAGCACACCGGCAAGCGCCGTCGTCGCCACTTGGCCCAACGTCTCCATCGAGGTGCGCACGCCAAGGAGCATCGCGCGCTCGTCGCCCTCGAAGAAGTCGCCAATCATGGAGACGGCGAGCCCACACACAAGGCCAACTCCTCCGCCATACACGAGGCGCGAAAGCCACACGATGCGAAACACCAAGATGTTATCCATACCCGCCGCGCTCAGCGCGCCACACAGCAGCGGCACGATTCCGGAAATGCCCGCCACCAACAGGCCGAGCATCACCGTACGCTTCTTGCTCAAATAACTTGCAACAAGCGGACACAACAGCACAAAAACGAGCGCCGTAATGGACTGCACCGTAGTGAGCGTCTCCACTTGGGTCGTGGTCTTTTCGGGAAAGCTCTTCATGATCTCTGGTAGTGCCGGCGCGATGGCCATTTGCGTTCCCATGGTAATCGAAATCGAGAGCAGTCCCACCTTGAGCATGAGACCTTTACTTGTGCTTGCCATGTTCTCCTCCCCTGACGTGATGTGAGCGTTATAACTCATTGATAAGAGCATATAGCATTGACAATATCATGACTAATACCGATTGCGCATGTGCAATCATGCCCTGCGCATATTGTTATGCGTCTTGTTCTCTTTGGCCGGTACATAACGACGGGTTAGCCAAGGTTGACCGCCGGTGCTTGTCGTCCTCGACCACGGCACGGGTCCCTCCGGCATCTGTCGGCCCTCGTTCTTGTCGTCCTCGACCACGGCACGGGCCCCTCCGGCACATTACGACTTCCCGGCGCCGATCTTGCGCAACACAAACATCATAAGCAACGTGCCGCAAACGGAAGCGACGGCTCCCACGCCCAACACGGCACGCGTCGGAAGCAGCGTGAAGAGCCAGCCACCCACGAAACTCGCGACGAGCGCACCCACAGACTGTCCGGCCGAAAAGATTGCCTGGCCCTTGTTGCGGTCCTCCTCGGCCACCTGCTCGTTAGCAAAGTACACGACGGCGGGCACGAGGGCTGCGAAACCAAGCATTTGGAGCGCCATGGCGAAATAAAACATAGGCACGCTCGTGGAGACGAACGTTATGATGTGCTTAAGGGAGAAGAACACCGACGAAACCGCAAGTATTCGATTTACGCTAAACCGCTTGAGCAGCAAAGAGAAGCCAAACATCGTGGGTAACTCGAGCATGGCCGCAATAAACATTGCATTGCCCTGCACCGTTTCGACATTCTCCAATACGAACATTCCCACGACCTTCGCCATAAAGTTATTAATAAGAAAATGACAGAAGAACATAAGGACGAGGGCAACGACCACCCACGACGGGTCGCGATACTTCACGAAGAACTGTGCAAGCGAAATGCTCTCGCCCGCGGATCCACCGTCCTTGTTGGCGTTGCCCACGTTTGAGGAGGCGTCCGCGCCAGCCGAGGCGCTTGGCATCATCATTACGAAGAAGAGCGTGGCGGCAGCCGCAACCATAATGTAAACGGGCAGCGCGCCCTTCCCAAAGGCAGACCACAAGCGTCCAAGAAAACTCGAACCCACGGCATAGGCCACCGAACCCAAGCCGCGACACAGGCCGTAGTTTATTACCCCTCCCTCTTTTTCGTAGATAAACGCCATGCCATTGAGAAGCGGCATGCCTATGGAGGCACTCATAAAGTCAATAATGATTACTGGAATGATGAGCGGCGAGCCACTTGGCAATAGTGCGAGGACGAACGCGAGAGCGATTGTTACGACCATAGATACAACTATGAACATCTTTTGGGTTATCTTAGAGCTGCGATCGACAAGAGCGCCAGCAGCGGGACCCGCAATCACGCCCGCAAGACTGATTGCGGTAATTATCATTCCCGCCGTACCGTCGTCGAACCCGCTTTGCGACAGATAGTTGTAAGCATAGCCCATCGTTCCGCAAAGCAAAAGCAGATACCCTATGTTAGTAAGAGCGTACTTTACATTAAGATGCTTGAGATTCATGGCTTTCCCCCGTTGCCTCTTGCCTTGCGCCTTCACGCGCACTTCCATACATGCATTACGCAATCATTATGAAGCGCTAGGCGGTGTTTTACTATGAAGCATCGGTGGATTGCTGCCGCTCGGGTGCCATGTTCCGTTTTTGTCGCAACACGTGCTACACTGCTTTGCATCCTGCGTCAAAGCAGGACTTAGGCGAAGGGGCGAACCGTAGGCACCGACGGAGTAGCGACGCGCATCTCGCGCTTTTGCCCCAATCTGCAAGAGGAGGTAGCGTGCGCGAGCACGATGGACGCAAGACGTTCGAAAGCATCATGGGCCTGTTCCAACAACACCGCATCGCAATTGCGGTGTTCGCGTTCGTCGGCTTGTTGCTTGCCGCGCGGGTATTCTCCGATACGCTCGAGGCGATAACGGCAGGCCTCACGCTCGACCTTGTTATGACGTGGATAATGACGGGCGTCGTAGTCCTTGGCGCCATCGGCCTCGTGTTCTATTATCGCAACTACTTTGCGTACTTTAAAAATCACGCCTACGACCCGCCGTTTGGTACGGCCCCGAGCATGCAGGAGCACTACGACGAGTATTATCTGAGCGGAGAGGTACGCCTTAACTCCTTTGGCGAAATGGTCCCAGCAGAGAAAAGCCCGGCGTCGGTAGCCCCGCGCGAGGATGCAGCCCGTGGCGAGCGGGACACCGCGCAGCAAGCCGAGACCCAAGACGGAACGCCCAAGCCTTCTGGAGAAACTCACAGTACGACCGCCCCCTCGGCTCAGCCCACGACCACGGCCGCACCACACAGGCCCGGCAAGCCCTCCGGCAAAACGCGCAACGCGACCGCCCCTTCGGCTCAGCCCACGACCACGGCCGCACCACACAGGCCCGGCAAGCCCTCTGGCAAAACGCGCGGCAACAAGCGCAAGGTATTCGCCGCGCCCCAAGCGGGCAAGGCACTCGACACACAGGTGGAAATTGGCCCGGCGCTCCATGCCGACGGCAGCCTTCCCACCCCACGCGAGCTCTTCGACGCAATGGGCGCCTACGTGATTGGCCAAGAAGACGCACGCCGCACGCTCTCGGTGGCGGTATACAACCACTACAAGCGCACGATGGCCAACTGGCAACCCAAAGACGACGTCGAAATCGCCAAGTCGAACATCATGCTGCTCGGACCGACGGGTACGGGAAAAACGTTGATGGTTCAAACACTCGCACGCATTCTGGACGTACCCCTCGTCATCGCCGACGCCACGACCCTCACCGACGCAGGCTACGTGGGCGAAGACGTGGAATCCGTTCTCGCGCGTCTTATCCAACAGGCTCGAAGCGCCGAAGCCGCGCGGCTCGGCATCGTGTACATCGACGAAATAGACAAAATCGCCAAGCAGGCAAGCAGCAGTCCCTTTTCTACTCAGCGCGACCCTTCCGGCGAAGGTGTGCAACAGGCATTGCTCAAGTTGCTGGAAGGCTCCACCGCCTCTGTTCCACCGCTCGGCGGGCGCTCCAACCTCTTCCAGAAGAATACTCAGCTCGACACCACCAACATCTTGTTCATTTGCGGCGGGGCGTTCGTCGGCCTCGACGACATCGTTCGGCGGCGCGTGGCGAACCGCAGCGTGGGTTTTGCCGCAGAGAGTTCAAGCTCCAAAAGGGATTTGGACGAGAACAGCGCATTGGCGCTCGTCGAGCCGCAGGATTTGTATCGTTTTGGTCTTATCCCAGAGCTTGTCGGACGCATTCCCGTGATTACCTACACGCAGGAGCTCACGGTTGATGCCATGGTACGCATCCTTACCGAGCCGCGAAATGCCATCGTTCGACAATACCAAGAGCTGTTTGCGTTCGACGGCATTGAGCTCGTGTTTGAGGACGAGGCGCTGCGGGCCATAGGCAAGGCGGCGCTGGAGCGACAAACCGGCGCACGTGGCCTTCGCTCGATTTGCGAGTCGATTCTTCGCGACCCGATGTTCGAGTTGCCCGGCACGAGCGGCGTACGACGGGTCGTGGTACACCCGGGCTGCGTTACCAGCGGCGCGAAGCCACGGTACGAGTCGTAGCGGAGGCCCACGCCGTTCCCCCATCTGCAGATTACGGCTTCCATCGGACGAACGCCGTAGGCCATTCTCGTATTCCTTCCAATACAATGTCTCCGCTACTCGATGGCGCCCAAATCGAGCAAACTCGCCTTGCCTAGATGATACAGCTTGGATGGTTGAAGCACCCCGTCCGTCCAGCGCACCTTGACCCACTGCGGCATGAGCGTGAAGGCAAATTTGCCAAGGTTACCATCCTCAAGCCTCATCGGAATCGAGCACGCGAACGACGCCTGAGGCACGAGCCGCCATCGTTCGTCTGCGATGTTCCATTCTTGCAGCAGGCGCATCACACGACTCGCAGGCCCTTCACGAAACGACGTATGCACCAAGATAGGCTGCTGAATCTCAAACTGAATGTCCAACGAAAACGTCGAGCCCAAGCTGCCGTCGGGAAACACATCAAACTGAAAATCCACCGTTCCCGGCGCCATGCTCATGATCTCGCTCACCTGCTCGAGCATCCGCGTGCGACAGCATACTGCTCAGATCTCCCATCGTTGTTGGCGAAACTTGCTAGGCGAGCATGAGAAGGTGTTCGCGCGTACATGGTCTATGCGAATTATACACAGATAAATGCCGCGCGGGTCATTCGATTGTGCGTTGTCTGGACGACCGGGCACGAACGGCACGAACGCCGCGTGCCTACAGGCCCTACCCCTCATATGTCCCGAACCCTGTCAACAGCGTAGACGTTACCGGCCAGAAAACCTCCATAAGTCTTCTGGGAAAACCATCGTCTATTCGAACGCCCCTGCGGACACGCCCCTCCAGTGAGACGAACGAGCGTCCCGCTCA
>JAFWMH010000060.1 GCA_017510785.1 Atopobiaceae bacterium
CAACGCCACTCACATCAGCCCCATCCGCCGACGCGGCCACGGCAGCGTACGGGTCGGACTTCCCGCCGCCCGCGAGCGCAATAGAATCGGGCACGGTGGACGGCACAACTCGGTTCGACTCAATAATCTTGAGGATATCGGAATCCGTGTTCTTAGTGGGATCGAGCGGAGACTTAACATCCACGTCAACCGGCATCAGAATGGATCCGTTTGCGTTGTAATTGCGGTTGGGCTGCTCGCTCACATACTTCAGGTAGTTAAGATAATCGCACACGAACGAACTCGAAGCCTCATCACCCTTGGGCAGGTACTCAACCTGGTCGTTGGGGAGCTCCTTCACGACCGGTCCCTTAATAAACTTGGCCTGGAAATCGTTTGTATCCTTATAGATCTTGGCTCCCGAGCCGTCAACGGGCGAGATGTCGGAAATCACCTGGTCAAGAGTCTCTCCATTGTGCATCCGCTCCAGAATGCTGTTGAATCCCAGCCGAAGCCTGTTCGTATCAACAGCTTGAATTTGATCGTTGCTTATTTCGATGGCAGATTGTCCCGTATTCTTAACAGAGGCCAAATCCGCAAGGTACACCACCGCAAGATAGCCCATGGCATACGCAGATGCGTAATTTTTTATCTCCGTGCCATCGTCTTCCTGCCCGCCGTCACAGTACATCAGGTCGTAGTAAGCCTTTTCGTCAACGCCCTTCCCGTTAAGATAGTTCTCAACGAGCAAACTGGGCTCAAACGTGTTCCGCAAATTGCCTTCGCTATCCGCCCGCAGATAGTTAAAGTGTATTCCTCGAATTTGGTACGCGTTTTCAACCGCCGTGGCCGAACCCTCAATAAACCAAGTGGGCAGGTGCATCTTGTTGTAGCGATCCTTAATCTCCTCCGTACGGAACTCGCCCTTTTCGTTGAACACAAAATCGTTAACGTCAACAACGCCCGTCGCACCCGTGCGGTTGTAGTCGTCCATCACCGCATGAAGAAGCTCGTGAACAAGGGTGTTCTCGAAGTCGAGCATCTTGTCGCCGCTGCGCAACAGCGTGAACTTGCCCGTCGCCTCGTTGCGAACGGGATTGTCGGCACTGTCCTTTTGCAGAAGGTCGTCCACGTTGACACCAATCATGTAGCAAAACTTGTACTCGTCCCCAATACGCCTCGCGTCGATCTGCACATAGGCGAGCGCATCCCTGAAAGCGGATTCGTGTTCACTCAAACCGTCCTTGTCACCCGTGTTCCAGTACACGTACAGACCAATCTCACTGCCAACCTCCCCGTTGTCGGCCCCGGCACGAAACGCCGGGAAGCTGTTGAGCAAATACTCCACTGCTTGGGGCTCGAGCGTGTTAATAATAAGGTTAATGAGCCACTCGAGGTCCTCGTCCGTAAGCGCGTCCTTCGCCGTTTGCGCACAGTAAATGTCGACCACCGAACGCGGGGCGGCGGCAGGCTCCGCGACGTCTTGCCCCACGGCTGCCGAAGCTGCGTTTGCGTCGGCCGAAGCAGCGGCTTGCTGTGCTGCGGCCGTGTTCGCAGCGGAATCGGCCCGATTAGCAGAGAAAAACTCGCGAATCGACGCGGGCAAAATGTACGTTATGCCCGTCGAGGCGTTGTACACGGAGACGATTTCCTGACCGCCGAAGAGCCGCGTGAGCGAATCGGAGAGCTTTACCGCGTACGAGTCGCCCTCGAGCGCGTAGCCCTCTGGCACATAGAACGCGAGTGCCGGGAGGTACGTCCTGCCCTCCTCGGCCTGCGTCGCGAGCTGAAGATCGTCGGAAACCCACAGCACGGGGATGTTCCACGTGTCGCCCTCGGCAGCTGTGACGACGGCATCGCCATCGAGCTCCTGCCCAGCCGCCGGCGCGGAAACGCCGTCGATTTCGAGACCGCTTACCGTGGTCTCGCCGTTGCCCTGCGAGTGGTTTTCCACCTCCACGTCGGCCATCAGCGCCAGCGCGGGCGCGGGCACACACACCGAGGTAATCATCACGACCGAAAGTATACAAGATATGATGCGGTCAACTATGCGGTGTTTCACGGGACCAACCTCCAAACTTCGATGTTGCGGGTATGTGAACAACTATACAACAATATGGTTGATAAAAGCCCTTCGAAGGTGGCTGCATCGCCCGTACGTGGCACCAAAAATTGCAGTCGGGGGGCTACCCCCTGGTTGCACGGGGGCTACCCCCTGGACGCACGGGGGCTACCCCCTGGATGCACGGCAGCCCCAACCGGCAGCTACGCCGTCTCGATGTTGGCAGCCTCGTGGAGGTTGAGCAAATCGACGGCCTCTTCGCGCATCTTGTACTTCTGAATCTTGCCGGCCTCGTTCATGGGGAAGCCGTCCACGAACACCACGTACTCGGGGACCTTCTCCTTGGCAATGCGGGCGCGACAGAACTCCTTTACCTCCTCGGCCGTGGCCGTCTCCCCTTCCTGCAAAATGATCTCGGCGCACACGACCTCGCCGTACACCTTGTCGGGCACGCCGATTACCTGCACGTCTTTTGTCTTGGGGAAGGTGTAGAGGAAGTCCTCGATCTCCTTGGGGTACACATTTTCGCCGCCGCGAATAATCATGTCCTTAACGCGGCCCGTTACGCGATAATACCCGTCGGGCTGGCGCAACAGGATGTCGCCGGAGTGCAGCCAGCCGTCCTTGTCTACTGTGGCGGCCGTGGCCTCGGGCATCTTGTAGTAGCCCTTCATGGTGTTGTATCCGCGGCTGCAGAACTCGCCCGGCTCGTCGTCGCCAAGCGTCTCGCCCGTCTCGGGGTCGATGATCTTGCACTCCACGCCGAAGATAGGCAGGCCCACGGTGGCGACGCGCTGCTCGAGCGTGTCGGTGGTCTTGCTCATCGTGGTGGCCGGACTCGCCTCGGTTTGGCCGTACGTGATGCAAATGTCGCGCATGTGCATCTTCTCTACGACCTCGCGCATCTTCTCGATGGGGCAAGGACTGCCGGCCATAATGCCCGTACGCATGTAGCTGAAGTCCGTTTCCTCGAACGCGGGATGCGTGTTCATCATGGCAATGAACATCGTCGGGACGCCATGGAAGCAGGTGATTTTTTCGCGCGTGATGCAGGCCAGCGACTTGCGCGGACTGAAGATGGGAATCGGGCTCATCTGCGTGCCATGCGTCATCGACGCCGTCATGGCGAGCACCATGCCGAAGCAGTGGAACATAGGAACCTGAATCATCATGCGCTCGCCCGTTGAGAGGTCCATGCAGTCGCCGATGGCCTTGCCGTTGTTCACCACGTTGTAGTGCGTGAGCATAACGCCCTTGGGGAAGCCCGTCGTGCCGGAGGTGTATTGCATGTTGCACACGTCGTGCTTGTCGATTGCGGCGGCGCGGCGCTCGACCTCAGGCTGCAGCGAGGGCGAACCCAGCGCGAGGGCCTCACCCCACGAGAAGCAGCCGTCGTGCGGACCGTCGATGGTAATGATGTTGCGCAGGAACGGGAGCTTCTCGCTCACCCACTCGCCCGGACGCGAGCCCACGAGCTGCGGGATAAGCTCGTCCACAATGTCGAGGTAGCTCGTGCCCTTGTAGGAGTCAATCATCACGAGCGTGTTTGTGTCGGACTGCTTGAGCAGGTACTCCAGCTCGTGGATTTTGTAGCCAGTGTTAACGGTAACGAGCACGGCACCGATCTTGACGGCCGCCCAAAACGTGAGGTACCACTGCGGCACGTTGGAAGCCCAAATGGCAACCTTGTCGCCGGGACGCACGCCCATGGCAATGAGGGTGCGCGCGAACTCGTCCACGTCGTCGCGGAATTGCGGATACGTGCGCACGTAGTACTCGCCGTTCGCGTCCGGCTCGGGGTTGTAGTGACTGTCGGGTTCGGTGTAACGGAAGGCGTACTGGTCGGGATAGAGCGCGCAAATGTGGTCGAGCACCTGCGGGAAGGTGTGGTCGATGAGGTGCTCCTTGGGCCACGGATACGTGCCGTCGTTGGTGAGCGAATGCTGCAGCTCGCCCACGTGGCCTGCGATTTGCGCCGCCTGCGCACGCTGCGGCTCGGCGATACGCTCGGCCACCGGCGTCCCCACTTCGCCCGCAAGGTACGCATGCATGTAGTTTATAAACTGCGGAAACACGATGCCCGGCTCGCCCTTGGCCACCTCGCGCGCCCAGCGACGCGGCCACTCGAAGGAGAGGTAGCCGTCATAGCCCGCATCGCGCAGGGCGTCGAACATCTGCTTGAGGGGCATGTCGCCCTCGCCCATCATACGGTACTCAATGACGTCGTCTTTTATCACCGAGTCCTTTACCTGACAATATCGCAGATGGTGCCCCAAGTTTGCGAGGGTCGTCGCCGCGTCCTCGCCGAACAGACGGTACGGATGCTGCAGGTCCCACAGCGCGCCGACGTAGGGAGAATCCACCGCGTCGAGCACGCGCGCCAGGCGGGCGGTATCGGCGTAGTCGGCCTCCGTCTCGATGAGCACGCACACGTCGTAGATGGACGCCACGCCGCCCAGCTCGCGCAGCGTTTCGATTATTGGCTCGTCGTCCACGTTGCCTTGCGGGCGAATGTCGCGCGAGAGCAGCACGCGCACGAACGGCGACTCCATCTCGCTCGCGAGCTCGAGATAGTCGGCCACTTCGCTTATGGCCTGCTGACGGCCGCGCTCGGTAACGAGCTCGCAACTCGTCGAGAAGCACGAGATTTGCAGGCCCAAACGATCGAGCTGCGCCTTCGTGCGGGCGCGCTGACGCGGCAGGAACGGCTGCGCCGTGGGGGCGAACGCGTTGCCCGCCACGCCGCGAATCTCGATGCCGTCGAACCCGAGGTCGCAGGCCATGGGATAAATGTCGGTCCACACGTATGCGGGACATCCAATGGTAGAGAACGAGAGCTTCATGCGATTATCTCCGTTTCGGGACTCAATCCGTTTCCGGACTCAAACTACAAGGACACAAAACAAGTCTGCAAAAAGGGTTATGGGCGCAACCGCTTGCATGCGGAAGCGCCTAAAGAAGCAGCAGGCCCAGATCGACGGAGTTTCCTGCGCACACTATGCCATCACGTGTATCCATGCGTGATGTTATACCACCATTGCGCCGCATGAGACAAGCCCGTCACACGCGCGAAACATGCCGCGCGCAACGGGGGAGCTCGGGGGAACTCGCAACTCGATCCCTCAGGGTTGAGGCCTTGGTGGGCGCCCTGTCCATTCAAAAACCCGTTGCCCCCCACGGGGGCAACGGGTATAATGGCCACGTGCCAGCAAAGCCCGCTGCTTTGTTAACTGTCGTGCGGGCGGCGCCGGTTTTCAGTTTCTAGGGAGCCCGGTTGCCGCCGGGCTTTCCCTATGCTTATCCAACGTCATCCATTCACTCGCGCTTATGTTCCCGCCACCATCTCCCGGCCCGGCCGGCGAACCTGGCGAGCCATTCGACTACGGTGATGGAGTCCGCGGCCAGGGCCGCGACCCCCAGTGCAACAAGGATTTCCATAACAGGCATGTCGCCCCCCTTTCGAAAGGCGCCGCCCGCGCGCGGACTCTGCTGACACGTGCGGGCATTGTAGCACGCCCCGGCGCGCCCGAGGGCAAGGTGCGCTTCAGGCTTCAGGATTCAGGCTTGCGGGACCCCAGACCTGCGGAGCACGCATTTGATGCCGGGGAAGCCCGCAGGCTTCAGGATTGCATGCCTCAGGCTTCCTCAGGCTCCTCATGCTTGCAGGCCGGGAGGGCGCCCCGCCCATTCAAAAACCCGTTGCCTCCCACGGGGGCAACGGGTATAATGGCCACGTGCCAGCAAAGCCCGCCGAGTTTTAACGGTGGTGCGGGCGGCGCCGGTTTTTACTTTCTAGGGAGCCCGGTTGCCCCCGGGCTTTCCCTATGCTTATCCAACGTCATCCATTCACTCGCGCTTATGTTCCCGCCACCATCTCCAGGCCCGCCCGACGAGCTCGCCGAGCCGTTCAGGCGCGGGCATCCCCCGCGGCGCGCCTGCGCACATCAACAATATCCCACATCGGCCCCGCCCCGCGCAAGGGGGTATACCGGATTGGAATGCTCCACGCGCGTCAAACCGCAGCACCCGCTCGCGAAAACGGGACGCGCACGGCCACGCGTGCCTCGCGCGCCGGGCCGCAGCCGTCGGACGGCGACACCCACGAAAACAAGCCAAACCGCTAGCCGCTGGCCAGACTGCCGGTTGACGAGCCCATCTGCCCGTGCTAGGCTCAACCATACGGACGTTGGAAGGAAAACCATGAGGCAACAAACACGCATCGATGCTTGGCTCGCCAAAGCCATACTTGCCTCATGCAGCTATGCCCTAGCGGGAGGTCTATATCCTCTCAACGGCATAAAATCGGTCCGAGACGTTGACTAAACAACGTCGAGTATTGCATTCCCGATTCAGGAAGGCGCGGACCGATCGCTCGGTTCGCGCCTTTTTTGAAGCACCCCCTCGCGGAAAACTCACCATCACACGAAAGGAGAAGCAGTGTTCACCATTGAAGGACGCTACGAAACAGCGTCATGCTTCGCGACCAACATCGAGCCCGGCGCAATCGAGCAAATTCGCGCGATGTGCGACCAGCCCTTTACGGCCGGAGCGCACGTGCGCATCATGCCCGACGCGCACGCTGGCGCAGGCTGCACCATCGGCACCACGATGCACGTCGTCAACAAGGCCGTGCCCAACATCGTCGGCGTCGACATTGGCTGCGGAATGTACACCGTCGACGTAGGCCGCCGCGACATCGACCTGCCCGCATTCGACGAGGCTTGCCATGCAATACCCTCTGGCTTCAGCGTGTGGGACGGGCGCAAGGAGCGCTTCGACCTCACCGAGCTGCGCTGCTACCGTCAGCTGCGCGACACACGGCGCCTGGAGCGCAGCCTCGGCACACTCGGCGGCGGCAACCACTTCATCGAAATCGACGAGGCGAGCGATGGTACCAAGTACGTCGTGATTCACTCCGGAAGCCGCAACCTGGGACTGCAAGTGGCGAGCTATTATCAAAAACTTGCCGTGGAGCTGCACCAGGACAAGGAGGAGTACTTCCAAAGGCGGGACGAGATAATCGCGTCATACAAGGCGTCGGGACGTCGCAGAGAAATCCAGGCTGCATTGCGGCGGTTGAAATGGCAGGAGCGCGAGCCTGACGCGCCGAAGGATTTGTGCTGGCTGTACGGAAGCTACTTGGAGGATTATCTGCACGACATCGCGATTTGCCAGCGCTTCGCGCGACGCAACCGCGAGCTGATGGCGGAAGAGCTCGTGCGGCGCACGGGCATCGCCGACCGTGACGCGTTCCACACGATACATAACTACATCGACGTAGACGAGATGATTCTGCGCAAGGGGGCGATCGCGGCCCACGAAAACGAGCTGGTGCTCATCCCGCTCAATATGCGCGACGGCTCGGTGCTCGCGCGCGGCAAGGGAAACCCCGAGTGGAACTTCTCGGCGCCGCACGGCGCGGGACGCGTGATGTCGCGCACGGCGGCGAGGGAGCAGCTGAGCCTCGACGAGTACCGCGAACAGATGGCGGGCGTATACACCACCTCGGTTTCGGCCGCCACGCTCGACGAGGCGCCGGGCGCGTACAAGTCGGCGGACGACATCATCGGCCCCATCGCGGAGTCGGTGAACGTCGTCGATCGGCTGCGTCCGGTGTACAACTTCAAGGCGTCGTGATGCGCGGCGGGCGCCAAGGTGGGCCGCTTGGCACCCATTGTTAGGGATGGGTGCCGTTTGGGCCACTTTGGCGCCGCCTCGGGGACCCATGTGGCCCGTTTGGCACCCATTACGCGCAACGCCGCACGCACCGCCACCCGCAACGCCGGCCCGCGCAACGCCGGGATCGACTAGCGTCGACCCCCGCACAAACGCCGGCGAGCGCGGTCAAGCGCTGCAACGGCGGCAAGCCCGAGGCCCAACGCCGCAACAGCGCCCATACCAGCAGAATCGCCGGTATTGGGAAGCGCGGCGCGCGACGAGGTTCCCGTGCCAGCGGTTCGCGCACTCACGCCGCCGCTCGAACCGCCTGCAGCGCCGCCGTTTGCACCACGATTGTTGTTCCCCGCGCCCCCGTCGGACGTCTGCGCACCATCACCATCCGAGCCATTATCGTCCTGCGCACCATCCTCGCCCCAGCGCGCGTAGAGCACCACGTCGTACTGCACCTCGGTATTATCAAAATCGTACTTGAGGTACGCGTTGTTATCCCAGAACTCAAGAACCTCCTGGATTTCGGGATACGCCGCGAAGTCCTCGCGCTGCACCCCCTCCTCGATGAGCTCGTACCAGCCAAGGAACGCGTGCCCCTCAAACGTGGGATCCTCAGGCCGTGTGGCCTGCTGGTCGAACTCGACGGTTTGCGAAGGAACCTCGCTGCCACCTCTGCTATCGAACGCAACGGTAAACGACTGAATGGTGTGACCAGCATAAAGTGTCAAATCACTCGCAACGGGCGTCGCGAAATCGTACGGCTGCGCAAAACCCTCGTCGGCGTACCATCCCGTAAAAACATACCCAAACTTGCCATACCCCTGGGGCTCCCGAGCAACGTCGCCATGCATCACAACCTGCTCAAGCTGATCCTGCTCCACCCCATCAATCACGAACCTCACGGTATGAGGCGCCGCATCCCACAGCGCGTACAGCGACACATCGTGCGTCACCGGATCATCGAAGTCGTAACCAATCATCCAAGCGCCCCGCTCATCCTTGCAGATAAGTTCTGCAAGTTCGGGCACTTCGTCAACAAGCTCCTGCACCTCGTCATCCGTCATGTCAATCACATCGCCCAAACGCTCGTACCACCCTGCAAAGGTGTGCCCGTCGCGCGTCGGCTGCTCGACCGGCTCGCTCGCAACGTCAAGGAACTCCACCGTTTGCGCGCGAGGCGTCGCCGACACGTCCCCGCCGTTCGCATCGAACGTCACCGTGAAGCTCGGCGTCTCGACCCACGTGCCCACAAGCGTGAGGTCGCCAGTGACAGGCGCGTCGAAGTCGTATGCATCGCCCAAAGTGTCGTCGGCTTGCAGCACATTCCAACTCTGGAATATATTTGTGCGGTCCTCTTCGTAGCGCACGGGATCGGCCGGACGAACCGCCTTCTCGCCGTGAGCAACGTTTTGGACAAAAGCCACGCCGTGGCCATCGACTTCCACAAACCGCACCTCGTGCGTCGCAACGTCCCACGCCGCGCGCAGCGTAACGTTGCTTAACACCGGCCACGCAAAGTCGAAGCGCGTCGAGGACTCGGTGCCCCCGCTCGATGCATCGTCGCCCTGCGCCTCCTGGCCTGCTTCCGTGGCGGCGGGGCCAGCTGCCGCCGAGGGCGCTTCGTCGCGTTGCGGCGCGAGACCCGCCTCCCTAGCCTCGGGACCAGCCACCGCCGAGGGCGCGTCGTCGGCCTGCGACTCCTGGCCCGCAGGCTCCTCATCATCCAGCACGAAGTCCCAGCCCGCGAGCACGAAGCCCTCACGCGCCACGACGGGCGGTTGCACCGCATCGCCAAACATCACGTCAACGTTCAGAGTGCTTGAATCCCCCGCATCAAGGAACGTACCGCCGTTGGCGTCGAACGTTACCGTACGCTTGGCATCCGACCACCGCGCGTACACACGCACGTCGCCCGTCACCACGTCGGTCTCGAAGTCCCACGGCGTTTCGCAACCGGCATCTTTGTACCAGCCGTCGAACACCCAGCCGTCCTTCTCGGGCGACGTCGGCATCGAAGGCCTCTCGCCGGCAATCACCAATTGGGTGTCGTAGACAAAATCGTCTTCGTCATCATCAACCACGCCCGGATCGACAAACGCCACATGACACAACGAATGCGTGTCGGCCGCCTCCCCCCAGCGCGCCTTAAGAACTATGTCGCTGCTGATAGGCTGCTCCGCGAACACGAAGGGCTTATCATCGCCGCCCGTGGTGCCGCCGCCCGCGCCGCCTTCAACGTACCAACCCACAAAAACGCTTCCGACCTTATCAACCGGCTCGGGCTCGGCGGCAAGCTGACCGTACGCAACCGTTTGAACGGGAGGCTGCGGCGCCCCGCCGTCCGCGTCGAACGTAACGGTGTGAGTCTCGGCAATCCACCGCGCATGGAGCGTGAGGTCGTCCTCCACCTCCCGCGAGAAGTCCCATCGCTGATCGTCGCGGAACTCGGCGCCCGTATACCAGCCTTCGAGCGTGTGATGTTCGTCGTAGGAGCTACTCGGCGCGGCTATAGCGACGCCCGCAGCTACGGTGAGCGGGTCGGGCGTCGTGCCGCCGTGTCCCGCGAACCGCACGGTGCACACCTTGGCCCACTGCGCGACAAGCGTGATGTTGGACGTCACGGGAGTGTTGAGGTCGTAGGACGCGCCATCAAGTTCCCAACCCGCGAACACGAACCCTTCGCGCGTGGGCGTAGGAGACAACCCCTCGATCGAAGAGTCGTCATCCACTTCCACCGTACGCGGCTCGACCTCGCCGCCGTTCGCGTCGAACGTCACAGTGCGACGCGCGGGTGTCCACATCGCATAAAGCGCGAGGTCCGAGGTGACGGGAGCAGAGAAGTCGTAAGCGTGGTCCCCATCGGGCGAGGTGCACCAGCCAACAAACACATACCCTTCGCGCGTGGGGTCGGCCGGACGCTCCGCCAAGCCACCCGACTCAATCACCTGAATGTCGATCTCGGCTCCGTCTTGCGCCTCGAACGCCACAGTGACGTACTGCGTCTGGGCATCGCCACGCGCGGGTCCATCCCCGTTTGGCGACGCGGCCTCCCCCGCTTCCGGCTGTGCGGATGTACCAACAGGCACCTGCCCCTGCTCCTTCGCAGACAAAAGCTTTGCGGAGGCCAGCAACGCGTTTGCGTCACCACCCGCGGCTTCGCCGTCCGTGGCGTCGCCCGCGCCCGGTTTCGTGTCTCCACCGGCGGCCTCGCCCGCAGCAGCGCCGTCCGCCTCGTTTCCATCGGCGGCTTCACCCACACCCGGCTGCGCGCCGCCACCGGCAGCGTCGCCCGCGCCCGGTTTCGCGTCGCCATCGGCGGCCTCATCGTCGCCCGGCTGCACGTCGCCATCG
>JAFWMH010000061.1 GCA_017510785.1 Atopobiaceae bacterium
CCGCTGCGGGGCGTGCGGCAGCGTCGTCGAGCCGGCCTTCCCGCGGTTCGCGCGCAACGAGGAGAACTGGGGGCCGTCCACGAGGGCGACCGTCTGCTGGCTCGCCAACGGCTGCAACGTCTCGATCGACAACGCGCGGGACCTGCTGCGCGAGCTGAGCGGCGGCGCGGTCGGCGTGTCGAAGGGCGCGTGCTCCGACTTCATGCGCGAGTTCGCCGAGCTCGCCTCGCCCCTGCTGGAGGGCGCGGAGAGGGCGGTGAGGGGCTCGCCCGTGGCGCTCTCCGACGTCACGTTCACCCGCTCGGAGGGCAGGCAGGCCTACATATACGTCTTCGCCTGCGGCGACGCCGCCGTCTACCGGTCCGAGCCCAAGAAGGGCCACGCGGCGCTGAGGGGGTCGCCGGTCGACGGCAACGGCGACCAGGTCCTGGTGCACGACCACGACACCGCCTACTACGCCTACGGCACCGCCCACGCCGAGTGCAACGCGCACGTGCTCAGGTACCTGCGCGGGGTCGAGCAGAACGAGCCGACGTGCGCGTGGGCCGGCCTGGCGTCCCAAGGCGCTCTCGGACGGCAGGCGGCTGCGCGAGGCGTGCCGGCGCAGGGGGAGATGCCCTCGGAGGGGCAGGCGGCCGCGATCCGCGCCCGATACATGGCTGCGCTCGACGTGGCTGACGCCGAGTACGCGCGCGACGGGCCGTTCGAGGCGAGGTACGCCCCGGAGGGCCTGGCCCTCTCGAGGAGGATGCGCGCCTACGCCGACCAGCACCTGCTGTTCCTCGAGCGCCCCGACGTGCCCTTCACGAACAACGAGAGCGAGCGGCACCTCAGGTGCGCCAAGGGAAAGACGAAGCAGTCGGGCGGCTTCCGCTCGACGGAGCGCGGGCAGGCCCCTACTGCGACTTCCTCACCGTGACGAAGACGGCGAGGCTTCGCGGCATGAGCCCCTATCGCACGGTCGAGCGCGTGTTCGCGGGCGAGTGAGCGCCCGGCCCGCCACGGGATCCGGGCTCGGGCGTACGCTCAAATCGTGGGGGTGTGAACAGTAACCGTCAAGGAATGCGCAGGGGGACGTGGGCGTTTCATAGTGCATGAAGGGGGACGTAGGTGTTGCACATTACACGTAACCAGGACGTGCACACGGACTTCATGCGTACGGTCCTGGCACGCAACAATAATCCCCGCCCTTTTGTTTCATTCCGTGTAGAATGTACGGACTAGTGCGTAGCATCGGAACATTCGAGAGGAGCACAGCATGACACCAGAGGAAGAGGAGGCCATTCGCCGCGAGTTCGAGGCGGCGCGCGGCACATCGCAGGCGCAGCAGCCTGCGCAGGACGAGATTCCAACGTTCGACCTCAACGAATTCAGCCGCATCAAGCACGTCGTGGGCGTTATTTCGGGCAAGGGCGGCGTTGGCAAGTCGCTGGTGACGGGCATCTTGGCTCGAGAGCTCGCACGGGCAGGCGCGAAGGTGGGCATCCTCGATGCCGACATAACCGGTCCGTCCATCCCCCGCATGTTTGGCCTTGGCGACGTTAAGGCTATGGGCGCGGGCGACCTCATAATGCCCGTGGCCACAACCGGTGGCATAAAGGTTATGAGCGCCAACCTCGTCCTCGAGCATGAGGACGATCCCGTGTTGTGGCGCGGACCCATCCTCGCGGGAGCACTCAGGCAGTTCTGGACCGAGACGTTTTGGCAGGAGCTCGACTACCTGCTCGTAGATATGCCCCCGGGCACGGGCGACATCGCACTCACTGCCTTCCAGTCGTTGCCCATCGACGGCGTTGTTATCGTGAGCAGCCCACAGGACCTCGTCCAGATGGTCGTGGGCAAGGCCGTGAATATGGCCAACATGATGAACGTACCCATCTTCGGCCTCGTGGAGAACATGGGCTACCTTGAGTGCCCGCACTGCGGAGAGCGCATCGAGCCCTACGGCCCGAGCCACCTTGCCGAGACGGCCGCGCATTATGGCATCGCCGCACTCGGTCAGCTTCCCATCGACGGCAGCTTCGCGCAAATTTGCGATAAGGGCACGGCCGAAACCGACCTGCCCGACGGACTTCTGCCCGACGCCATCGCAGCCATCACCGGCGCGTAGGGGTTTGCCACCCAGCTTGCAGTGGGTACCTGGGCAACCCGCGCCCGGGCCAGCCTCGGCCACGCGCCCGGGCCCACTGCAGGCTACCATTCTAATTGCACACATGTGTTTTGCGCCAACACAGACGAGAAGGGACGCAGCATGCAGGAACAGGAACGCAGCAAGAGCATCGTGCGCACGAGCATTCTGGGCATCGTGGCAAACGTGGCGCTCGCAGCCTTTAAGGCGGTGATCGGCCTGCTCTCGCATTCCATCGCCATCACGCTCGACGCCGTGAACAACCTCTCCGACGCTGCGAGCTCGGCCATCACCATTTTGGGCACGAAGCTCGCGTCTAAGGCGCCCGATCGCAAACACCCCTATGGCCACGGTCGCTACGAGTACCTCACCACCATGGTGGTTGCGGCCATCGTACTTTGGGCCGGCCTCACCTCGCTTTGGGAGGCCATACAAAGCATCCTGCATCCGGCAACGCCAGAGTACACGCCCGTTGGGCTTATCATAATTGCAGTGGCCGTCGTGGTGAAAATCGCGCTCGGACGCTACTTCGTGGCCGCGGGCAAGCGACTGGACTCAGGCTCGCTCGTTGCCTCGGGAGAGGATGCGAGCTTCGACGCCATCATCTCGGCATCCACGCTCGTTGCGGCAGGCATCTATATTGTGTTCGGCATCTCGCTTGAGGCATGGCTTGGCGCAGTGATTTCGGCAGTTATCATAAAAAGCGGCATCGAGATGCTGCGCGAGGCGCTCGACAAGGTTCTCGGCGAGCGCGTGGACGACGATCTGGCGCGCCAAATCAAGGAGACGGTGTGCTCCGTGGACGGCGTGCGCGGCGCCTACGACCTCATATTGAACGACTACGGCCCCCAGCGCCTGTGGGGCTCAATACACGTGGAAGTAGACGAGAGCATCGACGCGCGCGACGTGGACCGCATCACGCGCGAGGTGCAAAACTCCGTCCAGCGCAAGCACAACGTGATTCTTCACACCGTGGGCATTTACTCCACGAACTCCATAGAGGGCAGTGACGCACACGTTATCCGCACGGCACTCGACAAAATCGCGGAGGAGAACCCCTACGTACTGCAGGTCCACGGCCTGTACGTGGACGAGCACCTCAAGGGCGCTACGTTCGACGTCGTGGTGAGCTTCGATGCCCCCAATCGCGAGGACGTGCGTCAGTCGGTGCTCGACAAGATGCACGAGCAGTTCCCCGAATACGCCTTCATGTGCGTGCTCGATTCCGACGTTTCGGATTAATGCGCTCGCATTCGAATCGCTAGGCCAACCATGGCGTACGAGTCTCTTGCAAAGCTGTTCTACCGCGACCCCTCCCCGGAGCGCTTTTCGCGCAACGAAGCCCTCGCTCATGAGCGACGAAACGCCGACTCCACGTTTCGCACCGGCGTCCAATCTCCTTACGGCGAGTTCTTTTTGGCAATGCCGCGAGAATTGCAAAGCCAAAGGGTGCGCGTGCCGTGCTGGGCGTGGATTAATACAGGTGGACAACCCCTCGGGAAACGTGTCCCATGTTGCCAGCAAACCGTAAGCGTGTACCATATACCCTACCATTCGCGAGCGTGGAGGAAACTATGGCGCAAAGGGCACAGCAACGGGCTAGGCAGGAGGAGGCAGCGCGCCAAGTTGCCGTTCCCTCCGAGACTGACGTGTGCGTAGTGGGCGGCGGCGCGGCGGGACTCGTCGCGGCCATCACCGCAGCAGAGAAAGGCGCTCGGGTTGTCGTGCTCGAGCGCAACCTCGAGTGCGGGCACACCATACTGGCAACGGGCAACGGTCGCTGCAACTTCGCAAATGCTGCACTCGACCCCGCACGTTACAACGCACCCGACTTCGTGCGCTCCGTCGCCGGGCCTTCGTGGCTCGCTGACGTGCTGGGCTTCTTTGGCGATTGCGGGCTAGCATGGGAGGAGGAGGCCGAGGGACGTCTTTATCCGCTGAGTCGCCAAGCATCCTCTGTGCGCAACGTGCTGCTTGCGCGAGCGGCGCGCGCCGGAGTTACGCTTGCGGGCGGCAGAAACGTAGCGGGCGCGCAACGCCAACCCAATGGCTTCGCAGTGCGCTACGAGGAGGTATTCGGCAAGCCCACACGTGGCAAGTGCCCATCTTGCACGATTCAAGCGCACGCCCTCGTTCTGGCCGCGGGAGGTGGAACGAAGCTTCTTGAAAACTTCGACATTCCCGTCTCGCCGTTCGAACCCGTGCTCTGCCCCCTCGCCTGCGAGGGTCCCCTCCTCAAGGAACTCGACGGAAGGCGCGTTCGCGTGGAAGCACGTTTGATGCGCCACGGTGCGGAGGTGTTCCGTGAACGCGGCGAGGTGCTGTTCCGCCCTTACGGACTCTCGGGCATCGTGGTGTTCAACCTTTCGCGATTCGCCCAAGCCGGAGACGAGCTGTTACTCGACCTGCTGCCGGGCATGACGCTCGATGAGGCGCGTCGGGTGAGCCACTTGAATGCCTCTTCCAATCGAGGCAGCCAACGCTTGACCAATATAGAGCGCGACAACGTGCGGCGCAAAGGCAGACAGAACGGTCTCCGCAACCAACAAGAGCAGCATCGGTCCAAAGGCACGCGCAATGCGTGGCGCGTGGCCACCACCACACTCGATGGCTTGCTCGATCCCGTCATCGCCCAGGCGCTTCTTTCCCACGAAAGGGACGACGATGCCGCACTCTCGCGCGCAAAGGCCCTCCGCTTCCACGTGATGGGTCCCGCCGAAGCGAACCGCGCGCAGGTTACGCGTGGCGGGTTTGCTACCGACGCTTTTGCAGCGGCCACACTCGAAGCGTATGCCGTACCCGGGCTCTTCGCGTGTGGAGAGGCGCTCGACGTTGACGGGCCGTGCGGCGGCTTCAACCTCGCGTGGGCATGGAAGAGCGGCATGGTGGCTGGCGCGGCAGCAATTGGAACGTGCGGTGCCCCGGCCGCGGAGGTCCCGGCCCCGTCGGTTCCGGAGGCCTCGGTCGCTGAGGTCCTGGTCGCTAAAGCTGCGGCCACAAAGCGTGGCGGGCGACGCTCCCACGCAACGTAACACGCCAAGACGGAAAGGAATTCCATGATTGACGTAAGCGGTTTGCGCATTCCCCTTGCCCGCCTCGACGGCACCCTTGAAGCCGAGCTGAATGCTTGCCGTGCTGCCACAGCGCGCAAGCTCCACGTGCGCCCCTCGCAAATCACCGGCATTGAGCTGCGCAAACGCTCCGTGGATGCGCGCAAGCGCAACGCGATCGTTATTCTTTTTACCGCAAGAGTCTCGATTAAGGGCGACGAGGCGAGCATCGCGCAACGGGCTGGCAACGGCGTGCGACTCGTCGCAGACAAACCCTATGGGTTGCCAACACGTATCAATGTGCCTCTCGCCCCCACGCGCGCTGGCGCCCGAGCCGCCAACCGCCCCAGCGCACAGAACGTAGAACGCCCCTGCGCGCGAGCCTTGGAACGTCCCGTCGTAGTGGGCGCCGGATGTGCCGGCCTGTTTTGCGCGCTCTCGCTTGCGAGCGCTGGTCTCGCTCCCCTCTTGGTCGAGCGCGGCGACGATGCGGAGCGTCGAACAGCCGCAGTCAACGCCTTCAACGCCAGCAGCGTTCTCGACCCCGAAAGCAATATCCAGTTCGGTCTCGGCGGCGCCGGAACCTTCTCGGACGGGAAGCTAGGAACAGGAACCAAGAGCCCCGCACATCGTCTCATTTTGGAAACGCTCGTAGAGGCGGGCGCACAGCAACGCATTCTGTGGGACGCGAAGCCACACGTGGGAAGCGATGTGCTGCCCAGCGTGGTGACTCGCATCGTCGAACGCATTCGGGAGCTCGGCGGAGAGGTGCGTTTTCGCACGCGACTCGTCGGCCTCGACCTGCGCGAGGGACGCGTGGCAGGCATTCGGCTCGAAACCAACGGACGCGAGGAGCGCGTGGCGGCGCATGACGTCGTGCTCGCTTGTGGACACTCGGCTCGCGACGTCTTCGAGCTGCTGCGCAATACGGGCGTTACGCTTGAGCGCAAGACGTTCGCCATGGGCGTGCGCATCGAACATCTGCAGGCCGACGTGGACCGCGCGCTCTACGGCAGCTCGGCAGGACATCCCGCCCTTGGTGCCGGCTCGTACAAACTCGCCGAGCATCTGCCTGGCGGCCGAAGCGCGTTTTCGTTTTGCATGTGTCCGGGAGGCTACGTGGTTGCCGCAGCGAGCGAGACGGGCGGCGTGGTAACGAACGGCATGAGCCTTGCCGCTCGAGCCGGAACGAACGCCAACTCCGGCCTGCTCGCCAACGTGTTTCCAGAGGATTTGCCCGGAGACGACGTATTGGCGGGCATCGACTTGCAGCGGGCTTGCGAACGCAAGGCATTTGAAGCCGGTGGCGGCTCCTTCGTCGCGCCGGCGCAGCTCGTCGGCGATCTTTTGTCCAACATGCCCTCTTCGGCGGGCGGACGCATCGCACCCACCTATCCTCGCGGCGTTGCGTGGGGCTTCGTTGACAAATGCCTTCCCGACTACATAGTACATACTCTTCGCGCGGCGATTCCTCGCATGGAGCACAAGCTCCGGGGTTTCTCTGCTGCGGACGCCGTCCTTACCGGCGTGGAAACGCGCTCAAGCTCGCCCGTGCGCGTGACGCGTGGCGACGACCTACAGTCCGTCTCCACGCCCGGACTCTGGCCATGCGGCGAGGGCGCCGGCTACGCAGGCGGCATAATGAGCGCTGCGACCGATGGCCTGCGCGTAGCCGAGGCACTCGTGACGACGTATGCGTGACGCTTGAGGCGCGGCCGTTACGTGACCGTTGACCGTCTCGATTAAGATCACAGCGACGTATGCCTAAGACTGGGGCCCTTGTCTCCAGCATCCTATTCTTGCTTAGGCGCAATCAGCGCCTTGAGTCCCGAGGCGCCGTTGCCGATGAGCCTGCGCAGGTCGGCAAGCGGAAGATCGGGCATCACCGTGTGCCAAATGTCCAAGATGGCGCGCTGAACAAACTGACGGTCCTCGGGAGCGAGCATCGCCACGGCAAGGAGCACCTTTGGCACGGCCAATCGCCAATTACGCTTGACGCCCCCAAACGTCGTTTCGCCCGAGGCCGCAAGAACGGAGAACACCGCGTCGACGAAGCGCTCGCGCTCGTCCGGCGTCGACGTTTGGAGCCATTCGTTCATTGACGAGTCGAAGTGACTTGCGGCTACACCAAGCTTCTTCTCGAACACAAAGTCGCGCCACTCAACCTCCCAGCTAAAGGGATCGTGCTGCGCAAATCCAACGCCATGGCCTCGCACGACCTTGCAGCCTTGCTCCTGATGCTCGAACACCATGCCGATGACTGAGGACTGCGGAATGGTTTTGTCTATGACGTGCGTTGCCTCGGACCAGCGACCTCGCGCCATGCATGCCTCGCTAAAGCCTGGTCCGTCATGTGAGAAGCAGCGAACGACACGGCCGAAGGTGGCATCGGAACAATTCATCCCTGCATAGACTGCCAAGTTGCCGCCTTTTGAATGTCCGCCCAGCCACAAACGCCCCTTCGTTCGTGCGGCCACGCCCTCCACGTAGAGCGTCGCCGATTCCTGCGCGGGGACGCTCTCGGCAAACGCCATGTTGAAGTCTTCCTTCCAACCCACGATGCTGTTGTCCGTTCCGCGAAACGCCACGTACGTCGCACGCGGCCCAAGGTGAAACGTCATGGCCGAAAACTGTTGCTCCGCACGCGCGTCGGTATGCGAAACATAGCCGCTCACCCGCACGTCCCGAAAGCGCGGATTCGCCGCTGCGGCTTGGAGCAACTCGATGGAGCTTTGCGGGTTGAACAGCGACCCGCACATCGTCTCGAACCACTCGGCGCGACACAGGTCCTTGAGCGGAAGGCCGGCCGGCCCGTACGCATCCTCCGCCTCCTGCGGCAGCTCAAAGTACGCTAACACCGAGAACACAAGGCTATCGGGACGACACACGTCTCGCTGCTCGAACGTGTCGAGCTGCGTGCGCACGTAGTCGATTATGTTCTCGAAGGTGCGTTGCATAAATACAAGCCTCCTTGCACGCAGGCGCCTGCACGTGCGCGCGTTATTCGCTGTCTCTTGCGGCATGGGATGCGCAAGGGTACCAGTATAGCAAGTGTGCTCGGTTTGTTCCGGCGGCATCGCACGTTTTTCCGGACGCCAGCCCGCAACCCCTCGGGCGGCCGAGGGTCGCCCGAAAGGACCCCGGTCGGACGCCGATCGGACGCATGCCGACAATAACGGCACGAGACTTCTCGGCGCAGCGCGGCCCAACAGACGGCGTCGCAAAGCATTCTTGGAGCGGATCCTCGCACAAACCTGCGGCCGGCAGCCCTCGCCACTGGGAGACGAGGGCCTTGGCGACGCCTCGAGCATGGACGCAGCAGGTCCCCGCTAGGTGACAAACGCCCGCTCGTAGCCGTCTGCACTGTCAGCCCGACGTGGTGCCTTGACGGGCGAGAAGTGTGTCCGCCACGCGCTAAGGGCACATGTGGGGACGGCCATAGCCTCCGGATCCTCTGCCACGTGTCCGCTACGCGCTAAGGGTACCTGTTATGCCATACGTTGGAATCAATATTTTTTCGCACTTAACGAGCATTTCTTAAGTGCGAAAAAATATTGATTTTGTTAGTTATGAAAGGACTTTCTCCTTGACAAAAGCGCAGGTCAGAGCGTCGTACGATTTATGATATGTCTTTTCGTATCAACATTTTTTCGCACTTAAGCACGGTCTTTTAAGCGTGAAAATACCACGTCGCATAACGCGCGGGGAAGGCTTTCATGGCAGAGTCTGTGAGGCCGCGGCCTCGTGAAGCGAAGTGCGAAAAATGTTGATGTCATTCCTAGTGCGTACCGACATGCGACACATCGTGCCAACGCGTGCGTCCGGAGAGCCTGCGTCTGGCCCCACTGAGGCAGGCAACAAGCAGGCCCCACCGAAGACTGCGGGACAACACCATTCGGACCACAACAGGTCCATCGCCCGCGGGAGGCATTTGGCAGAGAAAACCGTGCCAACGAGCCCTTACAACATGACTGGCATCTATCCCCGCCACTATGTGCTGCAGTGTCGTCGTTGAGGTCGCGACAAGGACCAAAGGGCGTAACTAGGCCCTGCTCGACTGTAGCAGCAGACGCCGTCGGGCGCGGCATCGCCACCCCCCATCCACCACGGCAATCCCTATTTGCGCGTCGAGCGCGGCATCGCCACCCCCGTCCACCAGGGGCAATCCCTATTTGCGTGCGCGAGCGCCGATTCCAAGCGCTTGAAGTCGCAACATCGCTTGACTAGCCCGCGAAACTTCCCCGGCTTCTCCATCACGATGTAATAAAGCTTGTGCGCTTTACGTACAATCTCGCCAGCATGGGCATTACACCATTCGATTTGGTTTTGCATGAGAATCTTATAAGCCTTGGCGTCCGCCGCATCCGATGGTTTTATCCCAAGGTCCACAGCACGAATGACGCTTTTATCCACAGGAATCATATTGTTGAAGTTTAGGACGGCGATGAGCTTTCTCTTTTGATCAAACACCTTGGTGAAATCGCGGCCATTGCGCATCTGCTCATGCTTCGGCTTCGGAGATGAGAGAGGAATTTAGTAGTGCCTATCGCCATTGATTACTACGATTCCCACGAAAGGACGATTCGCCTTCCCCATTTGGGGAGACACCGGCATCACGTTGTCGTCCACCCTCGAAAGATTGCGGACGTATCTCATATCTATACGATACAGACGAGGTTTTGTTATGACGTCAACTCCCTATAGAAGGCGATGGCGGACCGCATGCACGGCCCGCCAAGTCATAATTCCCACTCACAGTAGGGTCCACTGCTTTTTGAGATTCCCACTCGCACTACTATAGTATAACCTCACAGCGAGCACATCAAACGGATCCTGACAACAGTGGGGCCTTCGGAGATTGTAGGTGGCCAGGGGTGAAAGTGGTAGCCTTGTTGGTGCTCGCACCCGCGGAATATCGCGTCGATGATGTGGTCAAGGGTGACCAAGTGGTGGCCTTGTTGGTGCTCGCACCTGCGGAATATCGCGTCGATGATGTGACCAAGTGATAGCCTTGCTGGTGGATTGGCGACCCGTCGGCAAGCTGGTACTTACTGGTGCCGTAGGTAACGCAGGACGAAACGCGCGACACCATTTACCAGCATTGGGCCCGTCTTGCCTCCGCTTGTTCCATGCCCTTTTTTCGGTTCATACCACGCCGCTCCGATTGACACCTGGCCATTGTTTGTCTAATATGTATAGTCTCGTATTGCGTCACACATCGCAGGCGAACGGGGGTCATCATGCCGTCAGCACAGCGTGAGTACCGGGACAGGCTCTTCACGTTCATATTTGGCAGCAAGGAGCACCGCGACTGGACGCTCTCGCTTTACAACGCCGTCAACAACACCCACTACACCGAGCCCGAGCGCATTGCCATCACGACCATTCGCGAGGTTCTGTACCTAGGGATGCACAACGACGTCTCGTTCCTCGTTGCGAACGGCATGAGCCTCTACGAGCAGCAGTCCACGTACTGCCCCAACATGCCGCTGCGGATGCTCCAGTACGCGGGCAACCTGTACGAAAGGCACGTCCACGAGCGACACATGAACAAGTACGGCCATAAGCTCCTTAGCCTGCCCGCCCCCAAGCTCGTGGTATTCTACAACGGGCAATCGGAGGCCGCCGAGGAGGAGGTTCTGCGACTCTCCGACTCGTTCCCCGAGGGCGCACGCGCCGACATCGAGGTGCGCGTGCGCATGATAAACATCAATCCCGGAATGGGCGAACAGATAAAAGCTGCGTGCGTGCCCCTTCGGGAGTATACTTGGCTTGTAGAGGAGATTCGACGGAACGCGGAGGACGTGGACGTCCTGCTCGCGATCGACAAGGCGCTGGCGGCGATGCCCGCCGACTTCGAGATACTGCCCTATCTGTTGGCGCACAAGGCGGAGGTGAGGGACATGCTGCTTACCGAATACGACGAGGCCGAGGCAATGGAGCTTTTCCGCGAGGAGGGACGCGAGGAGGGACGCGACCAGACGATCCTGGAGGTCGCGGCGAGCCTCATCGGCGAACTTGGCTACACCGCCGATAAGGCAATGGAGTTCCTCCGGGTCCCGAAGGCGGAGCGCTCGCGCTACCTTTCCATGCTCTGACGTGAAACGGCCGTTGGGTGCCAAAGGGGCACAGATAGATACGCTGGGCAAGCTATTAGGGTGCTTGTGGCACCCATCCCGACGTTGGGTGCCGAAGGGTGCCGGATAGATTTGTCATGCTTACTATTTGGGTGCCAATGACACCCATTGTTGCGTTGGGTGCCGATGGGGTACAGATAAAAGCGCCGGGCGGGCTATTCGGGTCCGTTTGGCACCCGTTGCGACATTAGGTGCTAAAGGGTGCCAGATAGCTCGGGTTCGTCGGCTATTCGGGTCCCGTTGGCACCCGTTTCTGACGTTGGGTGCCGGAGGGGTTCAAATAGAAGCGTCGGGCCAGCTATTCGGGTGCCAATGGCACCCATTGTTGCGTTGGGTGCCAAAGGGTGCCGGATAGCTCGGGTTCGGCGGCTATTCGGGTCCCTTTGGCACCCGTTTCTGGCGTTGGGTGCCGATGGGGTACGGATAGAGGCGCCGGGGGTGCTATTCGGACCCCTTTGGCACCCATTTTCCGTTGGGTGCCAAAGGGTGCCGGATAGGGCGGGCGGCGCGGCGGGCAGGCACTGGCCTACTTCTGCTTCGACCAGTCCACGAACACGGCCTTGGTGGAGGCGCCCGCGTTGGCCGGGGCCTTCTGGCCCTTCGGCACGAGGACCACCTGGACGGCCTCCATGCGGCGGGAACCCGACTGGCTGCCGGCGCTGGCGCCGTTCTTGGCCCAGGCCATCCAGCCCACGCGCTGCACGTGCGCGCGGTAGTACACGTCGTACCTCTTGGCCATGTCTCCGTAGAGGCGGACCTGGATCCCCTCGAGGCGCTTCTTGGCCTTGGGGTTGCCGGCGACGGCGCCGTCCCTCTTCCAGCCCTTCTCCCAGCCGGTCGTCTGGACGTGGGTGCGGTACTCGATGCCGCCCTTGACCGGGAAGGGCCTGGCGAGGCTGATCGCGAGCGAGGTCATCGTCATCGACTTGCCAACGGTGCCGCAGGTCTTTCCGAGTGCGGCCGTGGAGCGCCTGCCGTCGAGGAGCGTCGCCGTCGCCGAGCCCGCGGGCGCGACGATCCGGAAGGTGCGCGAGGCGCTGCCCGAGTAGGCGCCCTTTCCGGTGGCGGTGACGGTCGCGGTGCCGGCCCTCACATTGGCCTTGTAGGAGTACGCGAAGTCTGTGCCGGCCTTGAGCGTCTTCGAGCCGAGCTTGACGGCGGGCTTGGGCGTTATCGCCTTCGCCGTGTAGGCCTGGTCGGCGACCTTGGCCATGGCGGCCTTGGCGATGGAGGTGCGATTCCACTTGGCGTGGAGCGTCAGGTTTCCCGTCACGGGCTTCGCGAAGTCGTAGGCGCTCTTGAGGGCGGCGTCGGAGTACCATCCGCCGAACGTCCAGGCGCCCTTCTTGGGGTTGGCGGGCCTCTTGGCCTGCTTCCCGTAGGTCACCTTCTGCGAGGCGACGGCCGAGCCGCCCGCGACGTCGAAGCTTACGGTGTACGTGTTGGCCCTCCACTGGGCGTAGAGCGTGACGGTCGCGCCGTCCTCGTCCGTGAGGTCGGCGACCCTTGCGCCGTCCGGGTAGGCGTCGCCCTTGCCGTCGGCCTTCGTGTTCCAGCCCGCGAACGCGTGGCCCTTGCGCGAGAACGCGTTCTTGGGAAGCGCCACCGGGTCGGCGCCGTAGGCGAGCCGCTGCTCGGCCATGGTGCCGGTGGCGTCCGCGGCGTTCGCATCGAAGGCCACCTTGTACGCGTTGGCCCTCCACTGCGCGTGAAGCGTCACCGTTGCGCCGTCCTTGTCCGTGAGGTTCTTCACGGCCTGTCCGTCGGAGAAGGACTCGCCGGGCTCGGCCTCGCTCGGCGCGGCCACGGTGTTCCATCCGGCGAAGTCGTAGCCCGTGCGCGAGAACCCGCAGGCCGTGAGCGCTGTGGGCGCGGCGTCGTAGGTGAGGTCCATGCCGTCCGTCGAACCCGTCGCGTCGGAGGCGTTCTTGTCGAACGCGACCTTGTAGGCGTGCGCGGCCCACTGGGCGTAGAGCGTGACCGTCGCCTTGTCCTTGTCCGTGAGGTTCTTCACAGCCTGCTCGTCGGAGAAGGGCGTGCCCGGCTCGGCCTCGCTCGGCGCGGCCACGGTGTTCCAGCCGGAGAAGCTATAGCCGGTTCGCGTGAACGCGTTCTTCGTCAGCGCCTGCTCCGCGCCGTAGGCGAGGCCCTGCTCGGCCATCGTGCCCGTGGCGTCCGCGGCGTTCTTGTCGAAGGCCACCTTGTACGTGTGCGCGGTCCACTGGGCGTAGAGCGTGACGTCGGACGCGCCCATCGTGAGCTTGGTTTTGTCTGCGTAGCCCGCGCCCGTGCCGTCGGCCGCGGTGTTCCAGCCGGCGAAGTCGTAGCCCGTCCGCGTGAACGCGCTCGCGGGAATCGAATAGTCCTTGCCCTTTATTACCCAGTCGGAGGTATCCATCGTTCCCGTCGCGTCGCCGGCGTTCGCGTCGAACGACACCTTGTGCGCCTCCACGTCGCAAACGCACAGGCCGGTCGTCCCGAAGTCGTGGTCGAGCTGGGTGGGGTTCCCCCCTGCGTCCTTGTCTACGAGGCAGAGCCCGCATACGTGCGTATGGTACAAGTCGTCATCGACGGGGATGTATTCGTCGGCAGCATTACCGTTTTGCAACTTGTGGTCGCACGGGGTCACCTTCGCCCAGAGCTTGCGACACCCCTCCACGCGTTTGTCTGCCGCGACCGCCTCGGCGCCCACGCCGTCGGCCTTGTCGCCGCACACGACCTTGGCCAGGTCGTAGAGCGAAAGCGTCCCGGATCCCGTCGCGCCGGATGCGTGCCCGATGGCCTCGGCGGGGCCCTTGCCCTCGAGGGCAGCACCCGCCTGCACCGTTACCGTGCCGCCTAAGATCGAGACGGGCCCGCCGTCTTTGCTCGCAATGCTGTTGGCACTTGCGCCTTCGGCGCCTCCGCCGATGCCTGCCGCACCAAGGCCGCCCACGGCAACGACATTGGACAAATCGCCGGCAATATACACGTCCGTGCACGCCTCACCATTCGCACCGCCGCCGATGCCGGCACCGCGTTCGCCACCAATGGCCACTACGTTGCCATTCTCAATTGTGAGCACGCCGCCCGCGCCGCCAATTGCATGACCGCCTTCCCAGCCGCCGCCGATGCCGGCTGCGTACTGACCGCCCGTTGCCTTTACGGTGGGCGTACCGTTTGCGTTGCCGCGAATCGTAACTTCGGCACCGTCCCCTCGTTTGCCGCCACCGATGCCGGCGCAATGCAAACCGCCAATGGCCTCGACCTCGGCGTTGCCCTCGATGACGAGCGCGCCACCGTCGAGCGCCTTGCTTGTGACGCCACATCCCGACCCGATGCCTGCGCCACCCATGTGCGCATCGTCGTTGTACGTACGGTCGTGTCCGTTTGCATACACCTTGCCGCCGGTAATGGTTACGTTGCCGCCCGCACCATATTCGCCGCCACCGATGCCGGCGCCTTGTGAGTTACCGTATGCGTACACCTCGCCACCGGAGATAATAACCGTCGGGGGCTCGGCCATAGTGGTGGTGCTATTCTGGCCAGAGCCAATGCCCGCAGCATTGCCGCCCCCCTTTGCGACGACCTTGCCGCCCGATACATGCAACAATCCGGCGTTGGGAGCCTCGTCGCCGCTTCCGATGCCCGCACCGTTGAAGCCACCGATGGCCTCGACATCTGCGGTTCCGCTAATCGTCACCGTTACGCCGTTGCCCTTCAAGCCTCCGCCAATGCCGGCCGAGTTGCGCGCGCCTTGCGCCTTTACCGTGCCGCCGGTAATCGTTACCGGATAGTCTCCATCGACCTCGCCTACGTTCCTATCTACGTAGCCACAACCGATGCCGGGGCCATTCTCGCCTTTGCTATCGCATGTTGCGATTACCTCTCCACCAGTAATGGTAAGAAAGCCACCCATGTTGTTGTGGCAGCCCGGTCCAATGCCGGCGCCCTGCGATCGACTCGTGGCCACAACCTTACCACCCGAGATGAACACGTCTGCACCGTACGCGCAGCCGCCCTTACCCTTAACAAGATACCCGTTGGAGCCGCCTATGCCCGATGCGCCAGACCCTCCCGTTGCCGTCACCATGCCTCCGGAGATGGTGACCGTGCCGCCGCCACTCACGGTACCATAGCCGTTGCCACCACCGATGCCTGCGCCGGCCTCTCCGCCTTGCGCTTCCACGGTGCCGCTCTCGATGGTCACATTACCGGTATACGCGGTGCCTGGATTATCGTCCCAGCCGCAACCGCAACCGCCACCGATGCCTGCCGCGCCATAGCCACCTGTAGCCTCAACGTGGGTTTTTTCGCCGCGGATAAAAACTGTGCCGCCGTCGTTCTTCTTGCCTCCGCCGATGCCGGCGCCATACTGGCCACCTTGCGCGACGACGTGGGCTCCGTACACCAAGAGCTCACCACCCGCCTCGCCGTTGTTGCCACCAATGCCGGCGTAGTTATCGGACGCACTCGCATTTAGCTCGCCACTTTGCACTATTGGGCCAGACTCGTTCCCGGCGAATACCTTGAGCGTGCTGCTCGACGCAAGGTGAACGCCCTTTTGCGCGGTAAGCGTTGAGTCATCGAAGAGGATGATACTCACCTGGCCATCGATGTTGAGGCGCTTATCGATGCCCACGTTGCTTGCCAACACATAGGTTCCGCTTGCAAGAGTGGGATTCTGCTCGTTGTTGAGCTCTTCCGTGATTTCGGAGCTAGGGTCGTATTGGATTGTTTGTTCGCCGCCGTTCTCGTCGATGTACAGTGCCGACATGACTTGTTGCTCCGTAGCTGCAGGCTCGTCCGACGTGCGTTGGGTGGCGCCTCGCGTTTTTTGGTTGGCGGTTTTTTGGTCGGTCGCATCGCTTGCGCTGGACGGTGCCTCGGCTTCGGTTGGGCCGGCGGCGGGCGCCTCGGTTGGCTCGACGGACTCGGGTGCATCGGTCGGACCGGCGGCGGGCGCTTCGGTTGGCCCGGCCGTGGGCTCCGACGATACGGCTGACCCTATGGCCACGCCCGGTGCCTCGGCTGACCCTGCGGTGGCAGGCTCCGATGCTTCGGCTGACCCTGTGGTGGCGGGCTCCGATGCTTCGGCTGGCTCCGCGGCGTCGTTCGATGTCACCGAGGGTGATTCGCCTGACCCGAGGCCTGTGAGCCCAGCCGATCCCTCGGCGTTTGTCTCCCCTGCGACTACCTGCCCTTTCGGCTCGTTAAGCATTTCGGCCAGCGCCTCAGGCGCGGCCGTGCCCAAAAGCTGCAGGGCAAGCAACACGCTCGCCGTCGATGCAAGGACGTTTCTTATCTTATTCTTTGTTACCATCGCAACCCTTTCCCCGAAAAAAACGCATGCTCTTACTTTACCGCATACGGGGTCGCGCCGAAACACCCTCTCGGCTGGCGAACACATGCGGGGTCGCGCCGAAACACCCTCTCGGCTGGCGGACACACGCGGTGTTGCGGCGAAACACCCTCGTGGTTCGCGGACGCCTACGCAAGCCGTTTTTGGCGTTTGTCTAAATATGGTTCGCCAAAAGATAGTTCACCTAAAGACTGTCCCTAAAGACCCACCAATCCACGTCTATCGCAGCGCTGGCACCTGTTGCTTGTCCTTAAGACCTGTCCCCAAAGGCCCAACAATCCACGAAGCGTCCAGTCAAGGACATGCCGTGCGAGCAGCACCCTATGCAGGCGCTTTATCCAACGGCAAATCATCGAGCATCTGCATTTTCGCTTTATTCGCGAAATAACGTGCACGCGCGGTAGGCAAAAGTGCCTGTATTTCGGCGTCATGCTCTCCAAGATGTTTCATAGTCGCAGACGCATGAGGGTGCGACGCCCATACGCGTCGGCGCCAGGCGGAATCGCGTCGGCGCCATCCGGAATCGCGTCGGCGCCATGCGGAATCGCAGCCTGTGTTGCGGGCGGGTTGTCGCCGAGGCCGGGCCGAGGGAAAAGTCGGACGAAATATCGACTTGTGCAACTGAAAGGTTTGCACAGATCGATATTCCGTCAGATTCCGCCCCCACGATTTGCACAGGTCGATATTCCGTCCGATTTCACCTCGAACGGTACACCGCGAAGACCATCGGGAGGAGAATCCTGTCAAAAGTGCGACCTGTGCAAATGCCCGATTTGCACAGGTCGATATTCTGTCAGGATTTTCCCTTGGGACGGCCACGACGGTGACCCACCCGAAGCGTAAAGCATTGGCGTGCCGTTAGCGGACAAAAAACAGGCTAAGTGGCACCTCTGGTACACGTCATGGGTTGTGTACCGAGGGGACCGTTTAGCGGACGAAACCGGTGCTAAGTGGCGCCCCTGATACACGTTATGCATCTTGTGTGCCAGCGGTGCCGTTTAGCCCGCAAAAGCCCGCCTAAGCGGCACCTGTGGTACACGCTACGCAGGCTGTGTGCTGGCAGCGACGTTTAGCGGGCGAAACCGGTGCTAAGTGGGTCCGGGAGCACACGGGATGAAGCTGTGTGCCGGGGGGAACGTTTAGCGGACAAAACCCGGGCTAAGTGGGTCTCCCAGCACACAGGATGAGACACGCCCCCAAAGGATGGCTGAATCGAAAAGTGGCCCGGAGGAGCAGCCGTGCGCAGTCCCGCAGAAACGAGGACTGTTCGAGCACGGCTCCCTCCGGGCCACGGAAGAGGCAGTTGACAATTCTTTAGGAGAAGGCGACGCAGCCGGGCGACACGGGCCTCGTCACCCACGACGCCACCGGGCTCGCACCGGCGACGCGGCCGACAGCGCGGGCCCGCGGCGCCAGCGCCCTCCTACCAAACAACCTCCTTGCCTTCGCGGAAGGCGGCGCTGTAGTTCTGGCCGGCGCCCTGATAGTACGCCGGAGGCGCGCCCTGGCCCTTCGGGACCACGACGACCTGGATGGCCTCGGCCCGCCTCCACTCGGCAGCGGTACCTGCCTTGGCGCCATTCTTCGCCCAGCCCATCCAGCCGATCGTGCGAGCATGGACGCGATACCACACGTCGTAGCGCTTGGCGAGGTCGCCCCAAAGCCGTATCTGTACTGCCTCTACGCGCTTCTCTCCGGCCTTTCCGCTCACCTTGCCGTCGCGCCTCCAGGACTTCTCCCAGCCCACGTGCTGCACGTGAGAACGATACTCAATGCCGCCCTTAGCCGCGGAGCCCCGCACCTTGAGCGCGAGTGCCTCGATCCTAATCGAACGCCCCGTCGTACCGGCGACGGCGCCGTTGCTCACGCCGGGCAGCCAGCCGGTGCCCTCAACGAAAGCCGAAACTACGGTGGGTGCGCACTCCCACTTGGCGTAGAGCTTGCGGTTGGCGGTGACGGCCGTCGTGAAGTTATATGCCTTCGTCAACTTCTTATCGGTATACCAACCGAGGAACGCGTAGTCCTTTCTCTTGGGATTCGCGGGCTTCGTCGCTTTCTTGCCGTGTGTGACCTTTTGCGCCTTCACCTTCGAGCCACCGTTGGACTCAAACGTCACGGTGTAGGTCTTGACCTTCCACTGCGCGTAAAGGGTGACGGTAGCGCCGGACTTGGAGGTGAGGTTCTTAACCTTGGCCGCGTCGACATATTTCGTGCCCTTCCCGTCGGCCTTGGTGTTCCAGCCATAGAACGTGTAGCCAACGCGTGTGAAGGCGTTCTTCTTAATTGCTTGTGCCTTGTCGTAGGTAAACGTTTGTGCCGCCATCGTCCCCTTGGCGTCCTTCGCGTTCTTGTTAAAAGCAACCTTGAAGGTTATGGCCCTCCACTGCGCAAAGAGCGTGACGGTCGCACCTTCGGAGGAGGCGAGGTTCTTCGCGCTCGCACCGTTGCCGTAGGCCTTGCCCTTTCCATCGGCCTTGGTGTTCCAGCCCGCGAACGTGTAGCCGACACGCGTGAAGGCGTTCTTCCGGAGGGCCTGGGCGACGTCGTACTTGAACGACTGCGCGGCCATGGTGCCCTTGGCGGCGGAGGCGTTCTTGTCGAATGTCACCTTGTAGGAGTGTGCCGTCCATTGCGCGTAGAGGGCGACCGTCGCGCCGTCTTTGGCGGCCAGGTTCTTCACTGCCTGCCTGTCGGAGAAGGACTCGCCGGGATCAGCCTCGCTCGGTGCGGCCACGGTGTTCCAGCCGGCAAAGTCGTAGCCCGTGCGCGCGAACGCGTTCTTGGTGAGCGCCTGTTCCGCGTCGTAGACAAAACCCTGCTCAGCCATCGTTCCCTTGCCGCCGTTCGCGTCGAACGCGACCTTGTACGCGTTCACCGTCCACTGAGCGTAGAGGGTGATGGTCACGCCGTCATCGGTCGTGAGGTTCTTCACAATCTCCTCGTCGGAGAAGGACATGCCGGGCTCCTGGGCGGTCGGCTCGGGCTTGGTGTTCCACCCGGCGAACGCATAGCCCGTTCGGCTGAACGCGTTCTTCGTTAAAGCGACGGGGTCGGCGCCGTACGTGAAGCTTTGGTCGGTCATCGTGCCCGTGGCGCCCTCGGTGTTCGCATTGAACGCGACCTTGTACTCATGTGCGCCCCACTGCGCGTAGAGCGTCACCGTCGGCTCGTCCGCCGTGAGGTTCTTCACATTAGCCTGGTCGTCGTACCCATCGCCCGAGCCATCGGCCTTGGTGTTCCAGCCGGCGAAGTCATAGCCCGTGCGCGTGAACACGCTCTTGGTCAGCGCATGCTCCGTGCCGTAGACAAAATCTTGGTCATCCATCGTCCCCATACCGCCATTCGCGTCGAACGCGACTTTGTACGCGTGGGCCGCCCACTGTGCGTAGAGGGTGACTGTCTCCTTGTCCTTGTCCGTGAGGTTTCGCACCTCGGCCTTGTCGGCGTAGGCCTGGCCAGGCACGGCCTCGCTCGGCGCGGCCACGGTGTTCCACCCCGCGAAGTCGTAGCTGGTGCGCGAGAACGCGCACTCCGTGAGCGCCGTGGCCGCGGCGTCGTAGGCGAGGTCCATGTCGCCCATCGTGCCCGTCGCATTCTCGGCGTTCTTGTCGAAGGCGACCTTGTACTGGTGCGCGGCCCACTGGGCGTAGAGCGTCACCGTCTCCCCGTCCTTGTCCGTGAGGTTACTCACGGCCTGTTCGTCGGCATAGGACTTACCGGGCTCGGCCTCGCTCGGCACGGCCACGGTGTTCCAGCCCGCGAAGTCGTAGCCCGTGCGCGAGAACGCGCACTCCGTGAGCGCCGTGGCCGCGGCGTCGTAGGCGAGGTCCAGGTCGGACATCGTACCCGTCGCGTCCTCGGCGTTCTTGTCGAACGCGACCTTGTACGCATGCGCCGTCCACCGCGCGTAGAGCGTGACGTGCTCCACGCCCGTGAGGTTCTTCACGACCTGCCCGTCGGAGTAGGTGTGGAAGGCCTGCTCGGCGAACGGGTGCTGCACGTCCTGCCAGCCCGCGAAGTTGTAGCCGACTCTCGTGAAGGCGTTCTTCGTCAGCGCCTGCTCCACGTCGAACACGAAGCCCTGGTCGTCCATGTCGCCCGTGCCGCCGTTCGCGTCGAACTCCACCGTGTACGTGTGGGCCTCCCACTGGGCGTAGAGCGTTACCGTCTCCCCGTCCTTGTCCGTGAGGTTCTTCACGGCCTGCCCGTCGGAGAAGGGTGTGCCGGGCTCGGCCTCGCTCGGCGCGGCCACGGTGTTCCAGCCGCAGAAGTCGTAGCCGCCCCGCTCGAACGCGCACGCCGTGAGGGCCTTCTCCTCGTCGTAGGCGAGGTCCATGTCGCCCATCGTCCCCGTGCCGCCGTTCTTGTCGAACGAGACCTTGTACGTGTGCGCCGCCCACTGGGCGTAGAGGGTGACGTTAGCCGTGCCCATCGTGAGCGTCGCCTTGTCGGCGTACGAATCGCCGGGCTCGGCCTCGCTCGGCGCGGCCACGGTGTTCCAGCCCGCGAAGTCGTAGCCAGTGCGGGTGAACGCGCACGCGGGAATCGCGTAGCCCTTGCCCTCGATCACCCAGTCGGAGGTCGCCATCGAGCCCTCGGTGCCCGCGCCGTTCGCGTCGAACGACACGCGGTGGGCCTTCACGCCACACGCGCACACGGCACCGTCGGCGCCCTCGACGAACTCGTGGTCGTGCTCGACGAGCTTGCCCTCGGCGTCCCTCGTGCCCAGGCAGTACGGACAGTCGAGGACGTGGTGGAGCTTGTCCTGGGTGGGGGTGCGCCTCACGCCCTGGTGCTGGCACGGGCTTATCTGCGCCCAATGGAAGTTGCGACAGTCATCGACGCGGTTGGCCGCAAGGCTCAGCGTGGCGCCCTGCTCCTGGGCGCCGTGCAGCACCTTGGCCTCGGGGTAGATGGCGAGGCTGCCGAAGGCGCTTGCGACGGAGTTGTGCTGCTGCAGATTCCCGTGGCCGATCGCCTGCGTAACGCAACCATCGAAGGGGTTGCCAGCCTGCGCCGTCACGGTCGCCCCGTCGGTAACGGTGACGTCGGCGCCCGAGCCGTTACAGCCTCCACCAATGCCTGCCGCATAATCGCCACCGATGGCCGTGACATCGCATGCGCCGTCAATCGCAACCGTGCCGCTCTTCCTTGAGGAACCACTCGACACATACGCGCCGCCAATGCCAGCACCATATTTGCCACCAGTAGCCATAACCTTCGGGGCGCCATTCTTCGTGGCGCGGATGGTGACGTCAATGCCATTGCTGTATATCGTGGCGCCGATACCCGCAGACTCGTAACCACCGATGGCCGTGACCTCGGCTTTGCCTTCAATCACGAGCGTTCCGGGCGATACCTCGCTCGAGGTGAAGTTAAAGCCCGCGCCTATGCCCGCGCCGCCTCTTTCGACATCGCTACCATTATATCGACCGTCCGCGACGACCTTGCCGCCAGAAATGGTGACGGTACCGAGCGGACTGTTGTGGCCTCCGCCGATCGCAGTGCCCTCGTTGCCACCGTACGCGTATACCTCGCCACCAGTGATGGTAAGGGTAATGGGTTCCACATTGGAAGGACTCCCACCAGTACCTATGCCCGATGCTGCGTAACCCGCTCGTGCAGTAACCTTTCCGCCAGAGATGGTGACGGTGCCGGCCTTCTTGCCGCGCTTTCCGCTGCCGATGCCCGCTCCTTCGTTTTTGCCGATGGCAGTGACCTCTCCACCGGATATGATGACCTCGCCACCGTCGCCCCGTTCGCCGCCGCCGATGCCTGCCGCCAGCTCACCGCTTGTGGCAGTAACCTCACCGCCAGTAACGGTAAGCTTGCCGCCCGCGCCATAGTAGCCCGTAGTGGAGCTCGTGCGTCCGCCACCTATTCCCGCAGAACCCGCCCCGCCGTTGGCCGTAACCTTGCCTCCGGAGATGGTAACATCCGCGCCAATTCCGCTTTCCTCGCCGGCACCAATACCCGAGCCGCCGTATCCGCCCGTCGCGGTGACTTGTGCGGTACCCGAAATTGTTACGGTGCCGCCCTCGGCGTCGCAGTAGCCCGAACTCCCCGCTCCTATGCCGGCGCCGCCTCGTCCGCCCGTTGTCTCTACAACACCACCTGTCGCCTCGAAGGTGCCGCCGTTACTGGTGGATTTCGTGGAATAACTGCCTCTGGCATAGCCAGACCCGATTCCCGCCGCACCGAAACCGCCCTGGGCAACCACCTTGCCACCGGATATCTTGAACATACCGCCTTGGGCCGTGAAGCCCTCCTTCGATGCGTTGCCACCACCGACGCCCGCGCCATAGTTACCACCGGTGGCCGTAAGCTCGCCGGCATACACGGTTACGTCGCCGCCCGCCGAAGACGTGCAGCCGTCAATGGTTACATCTGACTTATGAGCCGGGCCGCCACCGACACCCGCGCCTCCCTCGCCGCCCTTGGCCGTAACCTTGCCGCCTGCCAGCACGAAGACGCCGCCATCTTCGTATGCATCGCCGCCGATGCCGGCCGCATACTGCGGACCGATTGCCTCGAGCTCTCCCGTCTGACCTTTCTGTCCGTACACCCACAGCTCGCTGTTATCAGACAAGTTCACGCCCTTATTCGCTTTGAGCGTCACACCATCGCAAAGGATGAGGTGGACCTTGCCTTTGATTTCCAGACGCTCGTCCAACTCGGTGCTCTTCAGCACGGCGTACCATCCCGCAGCAAGCGGAGTGAGCGCGGAGTCTGCGTCGATGGCCTCGTACTCTCCGATCGCACGAAACTGCGGGTCGTTGTTCTCGTCGATGTAGCTCACAGGTCCGAGCTTCTCCCACTTCGCCGCAAGAGCAACGTCGCCCTTGACGGGTTCGTCGAAGTCGTACGCATCCGCAGCTCCGTCTTCGAACCAGCCCTCGAGCGCGTAGCCAGCCAAGCGCACACCGCGCGGACGGGTCGCCTTCTCGCCGTGCTTCACCTTTTGCGTGAGCTGGTCCTCGTCCATGGCGGCACCGTTGGGTTTGAACGTTACCTCGTACTCGTTGAGCTCCCACTGTGCGAAGAGCGTCAGGACAACGGCCTCTTCGGGCCCTAGGTCCTTTACAACCTGCTCATCCGTGTATTCCTGACCTGTGCCATCGGCCTGAGTGTTCCATCCCACAAACGTATGGCCAGCGTACCGCAGGGTGTTAGTCGTTAGGGGCTTCTCTTCGCCAGACTTGAACAGCTGGTCGTCCATGGCGCCCTCGCCACCGTTGACATCGAAGACAACCTTGTACGCACCCCTCGTCATGTATCCCGGAGCGTCCGGACCGCCGTCAACACGCGCGTAGCCACAGTCGTTATTGCCCACCTCTCTGTTGTAGACGGTACCCTTGCCGCCAACGAGAGCTTTGCATCCGTCAAAAATCTGAGAATCAGTCTCGCCGAGAGAGGCCACCGTCCAATCCGGACCCACCAGTATCGTTTTCAGTTTTTGGTCTACATTGAACATACGATACACGCTCATGACGTTTTTTGTATCCCAGCCACTGAGGTCAAGTGTCGTGAGATTCTTGCAGTAGGTAAACGTCGTCGCCATACTCGTAACCTGTGAGGTATCCCAATCGGAAATGCCCTCAATCGAGGCAAGAACGTTGCAATCGTAGAACATGTACTCCATTTTCTTCAGGCCTTGCGGATTCCAACCAGAACAATTAACGGATTCGAGCTTTACGCATTTGTTGAACAGATAGCTCAGGTCGGTCACAGACGACACATCAAGTCCAGAGGCATCCACGGACACAAGATTTGACATCAGCGAGAACATTTTGTATGCGCTGTCAGTAAGCACCGCACCATCCTCGAACACGACACTCGTCACGTTGTCCGTGCCGAGTTCGTCCTTCACCGCGTTCCACTCGGAAATGGTGAAGCTTCCCGCATCAACCGTGAGCGCTCCGTTTTCGAACGTGTACGGCGCGGTGCCGATGGTTCCCGTGGAGTCCGCCTGAGGGGAGGCTTCCGGACCGTCAGCGCCGGTCTTGCTAGCGTCGGCTTCGGACTTGCTGGTGTCTGTTTCGGACTTGCTGACATCGGCTTCGGTCTTGCCGATGTCGGATTCGGTCGCTTCGTCCGTCCCTTCGTCCGAAGACGCGCTTTCCTCGGCGACCGGCTCCAAGTCGTTTCCTCGCTCCGGCTGCTGCTGGGCGACGGGACCCTCTTCGTCGTCGGACACATTGTTTTGCGAGTCACTAAAGCCTTGCGCTTCATTGCGGTTTTGGGCTTCCCCGTCGGCAGCCTCGCCACCGGTAGATTCCCCGCCAACCACTTCGCCGCCGGTAGTCTCGCCCCGGCTTTGCGCCTCGCGGGTCTCCGCCTCGCGGGCTGCCTCCTCGCGGGCTGCCTCCTCGCGGGCTGCCTCCTCGCGGGCTGCCTCCTCTTCCGGTGAGTTTTGGTCTACCTGCGCCGCCTCGGCCTGCTCTTCAATCGCCTCGGCAAGCGCTGCTGGAGCATACGTGCCCAGCAACTGCATGGCAAGCATCAGCGACATAATCGCGCTGACTACAACTCTTGCCCCCTTACGCGATTTAGACTCTCTCATTTCCAACCCCCTTCTCCGCTGTGCATAATTGGTTTAAAGATAACACAGCCGAGGGCTAGCTCAGCGAAGAACGCTCACCAGCACCGCGTACGAACATGAAAGCAAGATGAACGGATTGGGTTACAGATTGTTTTAAAGCGGTCTCGCGGCCGTCGCCGCGCGTCAGTGCTTTTTGCGCCTATACGGTCGACGCCGAGCGTAGTCGGAACCCTTGCGCGCGTTCTTCTTGAGGTTGCGCATCACGTCCTCCGAGGACTTCCCCTCGACGAGCGCCTTGAGCTCAACGAGCTGGTCGCGGGCCTTCGCCGCTCGCTCGAAGTCCATGGAATCGGCAGCCGCAGCCATTTCCTCCTCCAGGCCGGCTATTATCCGCAACACTTCGTCGCGCGGCAGGGCCTGCAGCTCCTGAGCCACTTCCTCGGCCGAGGCCGGCGTGTAGAACTCGCCGTGACTCCCCTCCCCGCTCGTCCGCTCCTTGCCTTCGAGCGTCGCGGCAGCGTCCTGAATAAAGCTCGTGATGTCGCTTATCGCCTTGCGCACGCTCTTTGGCTCGATGCCGTGCTCGGCGTTGTAGGCCTCTTGAATCGAACGGCGCCGACGCGTCTCGTCGATGGCGATGCGCATGGAGTCCGTCACCTCGTCGGCATACATAATAACCTCGCCGCTCACGTTACGTGCAGCACGACCCATCGTTTGGATGAGCGACCGTCGATTGCGCAGGAAACCCTCTTTGTCGGCATCGAGAATCGCCACGAGCGACACCTCGGGGATGTCGAGACCCTCACGCAAGAGGTTTATGCCCACAAGCACGTCGATTTTGCCCTCGCGCAACTCGCGAATGATGTCCACGCGCTCGAGCGTCGCCGTATCGGAATGCATGTAGTTCACGCGAATGCCCTCGTCGAGCAAATGGTCGGTGAGATCTTCCGCCATGCGCTTGGTGAGCGTCGTAACGAGCACACGCTCCTTGCGAGCGGTTCTCTCTTTTATCTCGGAGATAAGGTCGTCGATTTGCCCGCGAACCGGACGCACGTCGATTTTGGGGTCCAACAGGCCCGTGGGGCGAATGATTTGCTCGACCTCGTTTTGCGACACACGCTCCTCGTAGTCGCCCGGCGTCGCGCTTACATATATATACTGGGGCACGCGGCTCTCGAACTCGTCGAAGCGCAGCGGACGGTTGTCGAGCGCGGACGGCAAACGGAACCCGTGCTCGACGAGCGTCACCTTGCGCGAGCGGTCGCCCTCGTGCATGCCGCGAATTTGGGGCACGGTTACGTGGCTCTCATCGATGATGCAGAGCATGTCGTCGGGGAAGTAGTCGATGAGCGTGTAGGGCGGCTCGCCCGGCTTGCGGCCGTCCATGTGACGCGAGTAGTTCTCGATGCCGGAGCAGTATCCCATGGTCTCGAGCATCTCGAGGTCGTACGCCGTTCGCTGAGCCAGGCGCTGTGCCTCGAGCAACATGTTCTCCTCTTTGAGCTCGGCCACGCGTGCCTCGAGCTCCTCGCTTATGGTGTGCAAGGCATGCGCCACCTTCGGCCGCTCCATTACGTAGTGGGAGGCCGGCCAAATGGGGATGGCGTCGAACTCGCGCAGGATCTCGCCCGTCACGGAGCTTATCTCCGCAATGAGTTCGACCTCGTCGCCGAAGAAGCCGATGCGCAGGGGGTTCTCGGCGTAGGGAGGGAACACGTCCACTGTGTCGCCTCGCACGCGGAACATGCCGCGCTGCAGATCCACGTCGTTGCGGTCGTATTGGATGTCGATGAGCTCGTGGATAAGATCATCGCGCTCGAGCGGCTCGTCCTTGGTGATGTTGGGTGCGAGACCGGCGTAGTCCTCGGGGCTGCCGATGCCGTAGATGCAGCTCACCGACGCCACCACGATAACGTCGCGCCGGCTGAGCAGACTGCTTGTGGCCTGGTGACGGAGTTTCTCTACTTCCTCGTTGATGGAGGCGTCCTTCTCGATGTAGGTGTCGCTTTGGGGAACGTATGCCTCGGGCTGGTAGTAGTCGTAGTAGCTCACGAAGTACACGACGCAGTTGTTTGGGAACATCTCGCGCATCTCGCTCGCGACCTGCGCGGCAAGCGTCTTGTTTGGCTCCATGATGAGCGTGGGCTTGTTCACGGCCTCGATGGTTTTGGCCATGGTAAAGGTTTTGCCCGAGCCCGTCACGCCCATGAGAGTTTGATAGCGCAAGCCGTCCTTCACGCCCTTCGCCAGCTTGGCAATCGCCTGCGGCTGGTCCCCGCTCGGCTCGTACGGTGCCACCACCTGTAGGCGCTCGTCCCCGTGCGTCATCCCGAAGCGCTTGAGCTCCGCCCCCACGCGCTCGTGTATGTTCGACTGTGCGCTGTTTTCTGCCATGTTTGCCATGATGCCTCCCCTCGCACGTTGTTCCAGTATAGCAAGTGTACTCGGGTTGCTTCGGTGGCATCTTTGGGGTGCGTGCTCGGTGTCGATGCTCGGCTCCGGGGCAAAAGTCTGTCGGAATATCGACCTGTGCAACTCTCCGCGCCGGAATCTGTCGAAAAATCGACCTGTGCAAAACTTTCAGTTGCTTTTACACAGTAGGCACGTGATGTTACGACATTTTTTGCAAGAGGGCGCGCCAAGAGTGGAAATGCCCACCAACGGAAGGCCATGCGTCACAGTCGGCCGTTCCCGCGCCCCTACACCACGCTCATACCATTAGGATAATACTTCGTGTACTGTCGGATTGCCTCGTTCACGCTGTTGAGGTACTCGCGCGTCTCGGGATACGCAATCGCGTCCCGGAACTCCCCGCCCGCGGCGTTTTGCTGCCAGCCTTGCACGGCACCGATGCCGGCATTGTACGCGCAGATGATCTCGTCCGAGTCGGAGAACTGCGAACCCAAGTACGCGAGGTACGCCGTGCCGTACTCGATGTTCGTCACCGCGTCGGTGAGGCGGTTGGGGTCGTAGGTGTTCGTGTCCACGAGGCCAAGCCCCGCGACGTTCTTGGCCGTCTCGGGCATGAGCTGCATGAGGCCCACGGCGCCCGCGCCGCTTTGCGCCGTTTCGTTCCAACCGGACTCGCAGCGAATGACAGCCGCCACCAAATGCGGGTCCACGCCGTGTCGTGCGGCCGCATCATCAATGCGCTCGGCGTAACTCACGGGAAAGAACACGTGCCGCACCATCTCGGTGGGAAGCACGTCCACGACGAGCGTAAGCGCGAGCATTGCCGTCATGAGCACGATGGGCAACGTGCGATACCAGCGCCAGAAGTGGGCGTTTCGCGTATCGGCCATGCTACTCTCCCCTGCACGCGGCATCCCGCGCCTTGTTCCACCACGCACTCACCTGAGCGACGAGCGCCTCTTCGTCCTTATCATTTACAAACGTCACGTCGGCATGACGCATAAGATACTCCTGCGAGGGCTGCTGCGCGTTGCGACGGTCGAAGTCCTCGGGGTCCATACCACGTCCCTGAGCACGCTTCCTACGAACATCCGTCGGACACACCACGCACACGATGCCATCGACGAGCGATTTGTACTCCAGCGCGCGATCGAGCAGCGGAACCTCTACCACGCACACGCCGTCCGCGCCGTCCGCGCCGTCCGCGCATTTGGCGAGCTGCCGCTCAAGCTCTTCGAAAATCGCGGGGTGCGTTATGCTTTCGAGCATGCGCGTGGACTCTTCCGAAGCAAATGCCCTTTGCGCCAAAACGTCGCGCCGCAGCTCAAGGGTCTGCGCGTCCATCACGTCGGCGCCAAATGCTTCGGCCAGCCGCAAAACCGTGCTCGATCCCGCCGAGCACACCTCGCGCGACACCTCGTCCAAGTCGATGCGCCGAGCACCAAGCCGCTCGAGCTCGCGCGCCACCGTCGACTTGCCCGACGCTATGGATCCCGCCAAGAAGTATTTGCGCACCTCTTCTCCCTACGACTTTGCCTCGAATTTCGCCCTACAATACGAACGTTTCGCTTATGGCCCAACCTTAGCTTCGCGCCGCATTAGTCACGTGGCCTACGACTTCGCCTCGAATTTCGTGCCGCACTTCGGACACGTCACCCTCAGCTTGCCCTTTTTGCGCGGAACGCGCACACGCTGCCCGCAGTCCGGACACTGCAGGTGCTTGTATTCCTTAAGCTCCTTCGCCGCCGTGCCCGGATGCCTAAACCACGGAACGATGGGACTCACAAAGTCCAAAAACACCACGTTCTCGACCTCACGCGCCTCCACGTCGCGAGACGCCATGCGCCAGCACACATATATCATGAGCAGCAGAGAAAAGCCGCTCAAAATGAACGTACGCACAAATACATTTATGATGATGAGAATCACTGCAACCACAAACACGCAAATGCCCAGCGCGTCCGCACCGTTGCGACCACTCATCCAGTCACTCAGCGAGCGCTTTTTCTTTTTATCTTCGTCGGCCATGAGGTCCCCCTTGTCGATACATCTGAACTTAAAAGTATAGCGTCGTTGCCGACGTCCCGGCCACTCCGCAAAAGAACGGCACATCTCAACTCGCCCGACCGGCCCGATAGTACCGACGGTCCAACAATTTGACGGTCGACGGCCAACGACTCGGCCGGCAACCACAACCTACCCAAGCAGATCGGCAAGCTCGGCAGGCGACATGGCCGCGAGGCTACCAGCGGCGGCAACGCCCACCACCTGCGAGGCAAGCGCAGCCTTGCGGCGCTGAAGGTCCTGGATTTTCTCTTCGAGCGTATCGGCGCAAATCACCTTGTAAACGGTAACGTCGCGGGTTTGTCCCATACGGTGGGCGCGGTCGGTAGCCTGATCCTGCGCGGCGGCGTTCCACCACGGGTCCGCGTGAATCACCACGGAAGCGCCGGTAAGGTTAAGGCCAGTGCCGCCCGCCTTAAGCGAAATAAGAAACACGCACGTGGAGCCAACGTTGAACTCGTCCACCAGCTGAATTCGTCGCCGCTTGGGCGTCGATCCCGTAAGCGTTACGTACGACACGCCGTGCGCATCGAGCTTCTCGGCAATAATGGACAAAAAGCTCGTGAACTGAGAAAAGAGCAGCACACGCTCACCGGCATCTGCGACCCGCTCGACCAGCGTAATGATGGTATCGACCTTAGCAGACGGGCCGTCGTAATCCTCGAACACGAGACGCGGATCGCAACAGGTTTGCCGAAGCCGCATGAGTGCGGCCAGCACCTGCATACGCTCGCCACCCGACTGCGTGCCCGACCCGTCACCAACGCCGCCTTCGGCACTCTCGAGCAACCGCGTGCGCAACTCCAACACCTGCGCATCGTAAAGAGCCCGCTGCTCCGTCCCCATGCGCGCGTACACCACCTGCTCAAGCTTTTCGGGCAAATCGCGCAACACGTCGCGCTTTGTCCTACGCAACACGAACGGACCCAGTGCCCTGCCAAGCCGCTCCGCTCGCTCGCCATTCCCCTCCTCCGCGATGGGACGCTCAAAGCGCTCACGAAACTGCTCGTACGACCCGAGGAGTCCCGGCATAAGAAAATCGAATATGCTCCACAACTCCGAGAGGCGATTCTCGACTGGCGTACCGGTAAGCGCGAACCGATGCATGCAATCCAGCCGTTTTACCGCCCGCGCCGCCAACGTATCGTGGTTCTTTATGTACTGTGCCTCGTCGAGCGCGACGAGCCACAAACGCCTTTGGGCATAGTCGTCCACGTCGCGCCGCAACAAGTCATACGACGTTATGAGCACGTCGCACGATTGTTCGCGAATCAACGAGCGCTCGCCCGCCGCGCCTGCCACGACTTGAACGTCGAGCTGCGGCGCGAACTTCTCGAACTCCTGCGCCCAGTTGTACACGAGCGACGCCGGGCACACCACAAGTGATGGCCCCACCTTCCTCGCCTCAAGACGTCGTGCCAGCAGCAGCGTGATGAGCTGCAGCGACTTGCCCAAGCCCATTTCGTCGGCAAGAACACCCGCGAGGCCACGAGCAACAAGCGCACTCATCCAAGCAAAGCCCTCGCGCTGATACGGACGCAACACGTCCGCCAACGATGCGGGAGGTTCGAACGCGTCCGCCTCGAACTCTCGCACACCCTCCAGGTACTTCTCTAACGAGATGTCACGCCACGCGGGCTCTACATCCGCATCGAGCAACAGCGCACGGTAGGCCGGCAACGTTGCCTCGCCACTCGCGATGTCGCGCGCCGAAATGCCGAGGTCGTCCACGAGGTCTGCGACCTCATCCAATTCGATGGTTTGCATGTCCAAAAAGGAACCGTCGCGCAACCGATGATACCGCTTGCGCAGTCTATAGCTCTCCAGCAGTTCTGCCAGCTCGTCCGCATCAAACCCATCCGCGCTCAACCGCAAATCGAGCAGGTTCGAGCGCACAACCAACTCCGCACGCGGCTTGGGACGAGCCTTCGACTTAAGCCGGTCGAACGCATCGGTAGCGTAAACGGTGCCGATGCGCTGAAGCTCGTCCACACCCTCGAACGCGAATGCTGCCATGGTTTGTGAGTCCGCGTTTTGGATGAGCAGCGTCCCGCTTTCGTCGCGCGAAAAGTAGCGCCGCACCGACGTCCGTCCCGCAGCCTCCACCTGAACATCGCGCACAACCTCCGCAGGCGTCGACTCGGCACCCATGAGAGCAATCTTCGTGGCTCCGTACACGGCATATGCCTCGCACGTAATCCCTTCCGACACGCGATCGAGATAAAACTGAAGCTCGCAAGGCTCTGGTCGCAGCACATCCAGCTCGGACGGAACCCGTACGTCGCCCACATGCTCGAGCCGTGGCAAAATGGCTGCCGCAAACGCAGGCGCATCCCGCTCGGCAAGCGCAAGCCGCTCGGTACCAACGCCAAACAGGCTCACGAGCGGCACAACGCGCGCCGAAAAGTCCTCGGAACAACAGTACAGAAGGCGGTCGTCCCAGCCCAAGACACGCCGTCCCGCAACAACTACGCGCGCCGTCCCCTCGCGCACGAGCTCGAACGAGCCGTCGCTGGCGTGCGTCAACGTGAACCTCACTGCAGGGTTTTGTTCGATCACGCGGAGTTGCTGCACTACGGGACCGTCGTTGTTCTCGACGTTACAGTCCTCAAACCCGATGGTTTTGTCATAAAATATGTGAAGCAAATCCCACAGCTCCACCGAAGAGAGGTGCATCGATCGTTGCGGAGCCCCGTTTGTTCCAAGTGGCCCCGCACCAACGGCACGGTCGAAGGCATACGCGCGACGGTTGCGCACGGCACGCGCAAGAAACTCCGCCACTTCGCGCCCCGTCGGCGCAAACGCCGCGGGCCTGTGAACGAAGCTTAGACTTTTGCCGTAACTCACGTATGCGCCCGACTCATAGGCACTCACGAAGTCCGAAATGGACTTTAGCACGTAGCCACCGCGCTCGCCCGCGAGCCGCAGCCGCAACGAGAATCCCGCCTCGTAGGAAATAATCGGCTCCATGCGCACGGTTCCCGGAGTGCTCTCGCTCACCGGACCGACGGCAGTGGCCTCCTCTTGCGCGGCCAGCTCCAGCAGGCGTGCAAGGGCACGCGACGTACGCTTGTGACCGCCTGCGTCGTAGCCCTCATACTGTTGCGGGCGCGCGCAAAAGTCCAGCACGAGCGCCGCCGCATGCTTGCAGGGACGGTTCGCCCCGCGCGCACTCATGCAATCGCATTCAAAAAAGGTAATCGCATCGGCCTCTTCGTCCACAACGACCTGTGGGCGATGCGGTCCGTCCCAGCTCCCCGACGACTCGACGCGCGCATCGAGCACCGTCTCGTCACCCTCGTAGCTGCACCTACGCTTGTGGAGCTTGGTCCCATCCGCCGCAAGACGCTTCGCCCGGCTGAACACGGCGGGCGTGCAGAGTTTCCTTATGGCCGTTTCGAGCGCCATTTGCCTCCATTCGTCGCTCTAATGTTGCAGATAAAACCTTTACGGTGTTGCTGGCGTGCACGTGGTTCCGGGTAGGTGCCGGGCGCGGCGGCGACGTGGTGCGTGGTTCCGTGCGCGGTGCCGGACGGGTTCCGTGCGCGGTGCCAGATGAATGCCACGCGCACCGTTGAGCGCGATTCGACACCCGAACCGGGACGCACATGGGGGGCAGCGCGCGAGCTTTTATCACCTACCGCAAAACCAACACGGCGGGCGACAACGCAACGGGGTTATCTCATAAAACTACTGCGCATGAGCAACACTGTTGCCGTAAGCGTCGCCACAACCGAAAGCCCGAAGGCAAAGCCCCACGTGTGGTCGAGCGGCAACGGGGTGTTCATGCCGTAGAAGCCGTATACCATGTTGGGAATCGAGAGCACCAGCGTGAGGATGGCGAGCGTACGCATCGTAATGTTCATGTTGTTGTTGATGATGTTGCCGAACGCATCCATCGTTCCGTTAAGAATTCCCGAGTAAGTGGAGCACATCTCGATGGCCTGGGTCATCTCGATGGACACGTCGTCGAGCAACTCGCGGTCGTCGTCGTAGAGGCGCAGTATGCGGCCGTATCCGATTTTGTTAAGCGTGGCTTCCGTGGACTTGAGCGATGTGGAGAAGTACACGAGGGACTTCTCGAAGCCCAGCATCTTGATGAGCTCGTCGTTGCGCATGGTGAGACGCAGCCGGCGTTCGTTTTCGCGGAATTGTCGGTTAATCGAACGCAGACACACGAGGTAGCGCTGCGAGATGTGCAGGAGCATTTGCAAGAGCACGCGCGTCCGCTGGCACGTGTTGAAGTTGCGAATCTTGCCTTGCGCAAAGGCGTTCACCGTTTCGGATTCCTTAAGGCTCACGGTAACGAGTATGTTGCGCTCGGGCAAAAAGATGAGCGAAAGCGGGTGGGTGTCGTACTGGACAATCTCTTCGTCCACGGAGTCGCGGTCGCTCTCCACAAAGGGGCAGTCCACGATTACGAGCACTTGACCGGTATCGTCGTCGTAGTCGATGTGGGACGTCTCCTCGTCGTCGAGCGACGATCGCACAAACTCCGGCTCAATTCCCATCTCGTCCTGCAAGTATCGTCGGTCGTCGGCATCCGGCGCAACCACGCTCACCCAACAACCCGCCTCCGGAGCGTCCACCTTCCTCGTTATGAGGTGTTCGGGCATAGTCCCCTCGGAATCCGGCTCACCGACCTCAGTCTTGTAAAACTCGATCATGAAATCCACCCCCTTCACGGTGACGCATGACGCATTATTGTAACGCTTTTTCGCGTTTCGCGTCACCATTTAGCGGCGAGGACTCAGCGAAGTGACGAGCGGCCTCGGATTGTGCAGGCCGGGGACAGGCCACGCGCGGGCCCTGCCCACGCCAGCCAAGCCCCCGGGAGGGCCCTTCACGAAAGCAGGCGCTAACGACGGCGTACCATGGACCTAAAGAACGAAGACTCAGGCGTCTTAAGAAGAATCTGCAAGCCAAAGCACACAACCAGGGCCGGAATGCCGCCCATGATGCACCAGAGCACCGCGCGGAATGCAGACTCGCCAAGCGGACCGATAACCCTGCTCATCGCCCACATCACAGCCATACCGGCCAGCGCTCCCAAAGTGCCGAAGAGCAGGGAACGCACGAGCGCTCCTATGATGGGTGCGAGCTCCAACCTCCCGAGCTTGCGCTTAAGATACGCAAACGAGTAGAGGTCGACCGCGAGGAAGAACACCAGGGAGCTCAATGCCACAATGGTTAGTCCGCCTATCCGCGCGAACAGCAAACACACCGCCACTTGCAGCACGCACGCCACCACGTTTGCCATGGCATAGGCCGCCATCTCGCGCAACGACGAGAACACCTTTTGCAAGTACATGCACACACCGTACGCCGGCAAAGAAACGCTCAGCGCCTGCAGATACGTAGACGTAAGCGCGACGCCCTCGCTGCCAAAGCTGCCCGCCGCCAACAGCGTGACGAGCGGCACCGCGAACACCACGAGAAACAGCATGAAGGGAACCAGCAAAAACAGAATGCGCGAGGTCCCCGAGGTCACACCCTTGCAAAATGCCTTCTCGTCGTGCGCCGCATATACGTGCGAGAGCTCGGTAAACATGGTCGTCGTAACAGGCACCGCCAAAACGGAGTACGGCAGCGTATACCACAGGCGCGCATAGTACGAAACCGATGCGCCTACCGGGGTTACCTCCAAAGACGAGCTTGTCATAACCGAAACGGTAACGAACGAGCCAAGCATTACAACAAGCGATGGAATACCAATGGAGAGCGTATCTTTGATTGCCGGATCTTTAAGGTCGATGCGCGGCCGCAATCGGATGCCGCGCGACCACATGGCAGGCAATTGGATAATAACTTGCACAAGAACGCCCAAGGGATTGCCCAAGGCGAGCAGCAGCAAGCCCAACCCGGGATTGGAGACTGCAAGCATGGAGTACGCGATGAACGACGCCGTTACCACAAAGTTGTTAAGAATGGGCGCCGCTGACGACCACACGTATTCGCGCTCGGCATTGAGCACGCCCGAAAACACCGACGAAAGCGAGTAGAGCAAAACCTCTATCGCAAAGAACCTGAAGAAGTATTGCGCCAGCTCGGCATCGAACTGGGCGTCAGCCGAGAATGATTGGGTCCACACGATTTGTGCCGCAAACGCGATGCACACGAGCGTAACGATTCCCATGAGCACCAGCACGATGGTCGAGAGGTTGGAGGCGTACGCATTGCCCGCCTTCCTGCCGCCCTTGGCCTTTTCGGCGAGGTACACCGGAAGGAACGCGGTAACGAGCATGCCGCCAATAACGAGCTCGTAAAGCTGGTTCGGAAGGTTGTTTGCAACCGAGTAGCAACTCGCAATAATCGTGACGCCCAGCGCATGGGCCTGCGCCCACGTCCGCAAAAACCCCGTCAAGCGTGAGACAATTACAAGACCGGAGATAAGCGCCGCCGAGCGATTGACCGACTGCTCACTTGCAGCTACCGGCTGGTCGTCCACTTCGTCGGACTCGAGCTCCGCTTCGGTTTCGGCGTCGCCCGCGACGTCGGCACCGCGCTTGGGGCTGGCCTTCGGCTCGGCGTCGTCCACGCCGTCGACGGGGCGCCTGAGACAGGCAGCTGCGTCGTCCGCGCTCTCGGACTGGCGCTTGGGGCTGGCCTTCGGCTCGGCGTCGTCCGTGCTCTCGGCCTTGCGCTTGGGGTTGGCATTCGACTCGGACCTACCTGCGCTCTTTGCAGCACGCTGAGACCTAGCATTTGGCTCGGCGTCGTCCGCGCCGTCGGCGGGGCGATTGGGGCTGGCAGGCGTATCGCCTGCGCCGTCGGAGAGGCGCTTGGAGCCGGTCTTCGGCTCGGCGTCGTCCACGCTGTCGACGGGGCGCCTGAGACTGGCGGGTGCGTCGCCCGCGCCGTCGACGGGGCGATTGGGGCTGGCAGGCGCTTTATCCGCGCCGTCGGTGGGGCGCTTCGGCCCGGTTTTCGGCACGGCGTCGGCCTTGCCGTCAGAGGGGCGCTTGGACCCAACTTCTCGCGCGCCGTCGGCTGTGCCATCGGGCATTGTTTCGAGATTGGCTGAACGCTCGGCGCTGTACCAACTTCCAGCTTCGACCTCGCGCTCAGCAACGCCCTCGAGCCCGACCTCGACCTCGTTCGCACGCTCGGGCCTGCTCGCAGTAGCCGGCCCGCCCGCAAACGCAGGCCCGCCCGCGCCGTGCGGATCGCTCGTAGCATGTGGTCCGCTCGCGGCAGCCGGCCCGCCCGCAGCGTTCGATCCGCGCTCCGCGGGCCGCCTACGCTCCAGCCGAAGCGTGTCTGGCGCCTCCGCCTGGCTTACCGCCCCTGGCTTGACCGCCTCCGGCTGGCTTACCGCCTTCGGATTAATCGCCCGACTCGAACCGTTCGCCGCGCGCGAAACACGCGTCCCACTCACCGCCTCCGGCGAGCTTTTGTCTGCTACATTACTCGCATTCCGTCGCTTCTCGGCCGCACGGCGTTTTGCCTGCGCACGCCGTTTGGTGGCCACGCGATTCTCGTTTGGATACAACCTCTTGATGTCGTCCGGACGCATATGCCTTGGACGTGTATTCGTCATATGCTCTCCATCACTCGTCACGTTTTCCATGGTGCCAGAGGCCTGCCATGGAAAACCCATCTCTTTGCAGTCGCCGATGTACTAGGATACTATACGCTCTGACGCATCCCGATGGGGACTCGATTGCGAGGGAACACACCCCTCCACATCACGACTACGGAGGTCACCATGCCCGCACCCATGACAAGCCAAGAGCAGGTACGCACGCAACTCGTGCCCATCGTGCTTGGCGCCGACATTCTGATTTATTCCTACATACGTGCGTTTCACGAGGCGTACGCCCTCGAGAATCGGCCCATCGTGCTTACGACGATGGACGTAAAAATTGTGTCTTCGAGCAAGCTGTGCGATTATCGCATGATCGAGGGGGTCGATCGCGACGAGGTGCTCGTAGAGAAACTCATGAGCATTGGCCGCGAGCTGCGGGAGCGCGGATGCACGGGCCTCGTGCTTGGCAGTGGCGACTGGTACGCGCGCACGCTCTCGCAGTACAAGGACCAACTCGAGGAGCTCCTGTACATTCCCTACAACGATTTCGAGCTGCTCGACATGCTCACGCAAAAAGACAAGTTCCATCGCCTTTGTGAGCAAAGCGGTTTGCGCAACCCCAAGACGCTCGAACTCGAGTGCGCGGCGGATGCACCCGAGTGGGACCGCGACATGCACGGCATCGAGTTTCCCTGCATCGCCAAGCCTTCGAATTCTGCCGCATGGCACTTCGCCGAGTTCGAAGGCAAGCGGAAGATTCACGAGCCGGCTAACCTTGACGAGCTCGAGTGGCTCTACACGACGCTGCGCGAGAAGACCGGGTACGATCGCAAGCTGCTCGTGCAAGATAATATCCCTGGCGGGGACGACTCCATCCTCAGCCTTACCGCCTACATCGACGCGCAGGGGACCGCGACCACCCGCGTGCTTGGTCAGGTGGTGCTTCAGGACCACTCGCCACAAGCGCTTGGCAACCCGGTTTGCATCATCAATGCCTTCCACTCCCCCGCGCTCGCCGAGCGGCGCGAGGCCATGAACGAGCTGGTCGATCGAGCAGTGGAGATGATCGCGCGCGAAGGATACCGCGGATACGCGAACTTCGACGTTAAGTACGACGAGCGCGACGGCTCCTTCAACCTGTTTGAGGTCAACACGCGCCCGGGTCGCAATACGTACTACGTGAGCCTTTCGGGCATGCCGTTCGTGCGGCCCATCGTGGAGGACGTCGTGCTGGGCAACGCCCTTCCCGCGGCTCCCGTTCCCGAGGAGTTCTGCTTTACCTGCATTCCGCAGCAAGTCGTACGTCGTCATACGACCGACCCCGTTCTGCGCGATTACGTTTTGCGCGCATACCACAATGGGCTCGCAACTAACCCCTTGTATTACCGTGCCGACAGCGTTAAGCACACGCTGTGGGCGCGCGCCACAACGACGAACCAAATTCGGAAGTTCCGCCGCTATCTGGGATAGCACGGATTGGGCACGCTCCCGGGCGCAGGGCGTGCTTCCGGCCTTGGGACGTGCGCCCGGCCCCGGGCGTGCTCCCGGCCCCGGGCGTGCTCCCGGCCTTGGGTCGTGCGCCCGGCCTTGGATCGTGCTCCCGGCACCAGGGGTGCTTCCGGCCCCGGGCGTGCTCCCGGTACACGTTATGCGCGGGTCGTGTACCCACGGGGCCGTTTAGCGGACAAACGGACTTAAGAGGGAAACGCGCCTAAGTGGGTCTCTCAGCACACAGGTCGGAACTGTGTGCTGGCGGGGACGCTTAGCGGGCAATGCCGCGGCTAAGTGGGTCTCCCGGCACACAGGACGCGAGAGCACACAGGTCGCAAGCAAACAAAACACCCCCGCAAGCGTATTGCCTGCGGGGGTATTCTTGTCTTGCACTGGGAACGTTTTTGTCACAGCCAACTGTGGACGCTTTTGTCACAGCCATCCGCGCAACAGCATTTCTAGACGTTTGCGCAAAACGTTTGCGCGTTTCCATCTGCACGAACGACATGTTGAAACGCTAGAAACGCTGGGGCGCACAGCCGTCTGGCACGGACGGCTGTGCGCCTGAAATCTCGTTACAAACCAGCTACGAGATGCTACCGCACGAAGTGTAGCTATCGGAGAGCGTACCGATAGCAACCTCGGTACCGTTGGCGTGGATGATCTGACCATCGCCAAGGTAGATAGCTACGTGGCTGCCCGACGCGCTGCCGCTTGCCGTACCCTCCCAGAACACGAGGTCGCCAGCCTGGAGCTCATCGATGCTGGTTTTATCTGCCATGCCTGCCTGACCAACCGAGGAGTGCGGGATGTCGATGCCGGCCTGCGAGTAGCAATACTGCGTGAAGCCGGAGCAGTCGAGCGCCTCACCAGGAGACTCAGCGCCATAGACGTAAGGAACGCCAAGCTGAGAATACGCGGCAGCAAGAATCGCGGAACGAACGCTGTCGGTATCCGACGAAGTGGCCTCGGAATCCGAAGTCTCAGAGACTACCTGCTCGGTGATTTGCTCCACGAGCTCGGGCGTTACCTCTTGGTCGGTGGAGTTGGCAATCTCCTGAACGGTGTTTGCAACCTCGTCCGCAATGGCCTCCTCCTTTGCGGGTGCGGGGGCCTCTTCCGTGTTGGCGGGAGTGTGCTCTGCAGGAGCGGTCTCGGCGGGAGTGTGCTCTGCAGGAGCGGTCTCGGCGGGAGCCGACTCGGAGGCGCCGTTCTCGTTGGTGTTCTCTGCGGCGTTCTCGGCAGGAGCCGTCTCGGCAGGCGTCGTTTGTGCGGGAGTCTCCTCAGCCGGAGCAGCCTCGGCGGGCGTGGCTTCAGGAGTCGCCGGAGTGGCCTCGGTAGGCGTGGCTTCCGAAGTCGCCGGCTTTGCAGCCTCGGTAGCTTCCGACTTCTGCTCGGCCTTCTCCTCTTCCCACTTAAGAGGCGCCTCGACCTGCGGCTTTGCGTCCTCGCTCACCGTAATGGCCTTTGCAGCAGCACTCTTTTGCGCAGCAATCTCGGCGGCACGGTCGTCCTCAATCTGCTTATACACCTGGGGCTCGAGCCCGTCGATGTACTCTGAAACCTCAGCCTGAGCCTCCTTGAGAGCGGCTGCCTGAGCCTCCTGCTGAGTTGCAAGCTCGGTTTGCTCCTTCTCGAGCTTCGTGAGCTCAGCCTTCTTCGTTTCGAGCTCGGCCTTGGTCGTCTTTACCGCATCGATGGCAGCAGTATCGCCCTCGACGGCCTTATCGGCGTAATAAATAGCGCCAACAAGATCCTCTACCGTGGAGCTGCCCATCATCATGTCCAAAACAGAACGATTGCCTGCGCGGTAGCTCGCGGCAATGCGATCGGACAAGACCTTCTTGGCAGCCTCGAGCTCCACCTTCTTGGCATCAATCTCACCCGTCACGTTCTTAATGCTGGAGCGAGTTTGGTCGAGGGCATAGTACGTGTCGTTGAGCGCCTCGCCCACCTCGGCAGAAGCCATGGCAAGCTCCTCGTACGTTGCACGAGCGTCGGCAATGCTTGATTGCAGCGAATTCGACTTCGCAGCAAAGGCAACGCCCGGAACGCCGGCCGTCATCAGCGAGGCCGAAACCACCGCCGCAACAAAACCGCTTTTAATTCGTCCGTTCATGCTCTTTCAACCTCCTTCTTTCCGCGTGAAGTGCGGAATTTGGTTCCTATTATTCTTGTTTGCGTTGGAAAAAGTCGCAATACTCGTGCGCGCGTCTCAACACGAACGACAGAAAGCATCAAGTCAAACTTAAAGGTTTGCATATGTCGTAAAGCAACATACATTCTCCGCAATTTCGTGAATGACTACCGACCGCTCGCAACGACTTCGTACAAACTGGACGCCCGCCAAAACCCACGGGATGGTCGATTCCACTAGGTCCAAGACGAGCCGCCCGACCCCGGTGAACCTGCACCTAAAGATTAGTGAAATGTCCCGCAAGCGACCCGGAGGGCGGCGACTCTTGCAGCCCTCGTTCCCACGGAACTGCGCGCAGCTGGTCCTCCGGTCCACTTTCCGATTTGATACTTCTTTAGGGACAGGGTGAACCTGCATCTGGGCCCGGAGCCCTCGCAGCTGCCTGCGCCGATGGAGGAATGCCCACCATTACATCCATCCCATAAGGGTTCGAGTTGTGACGCAGCGAACAAATACTTGCTCTTCTTTTATCAGTTGACAAGTCGTAAGTCTACCCGCGCTCGTCGCCGAATATACCTCGGCAGGAAAAAACGTTCATCCATCTTTGGCCAACAAACCCAAAGCCCGCCCGCGCTCGTCACCACCACACCTCGGCAAACGTCATTTCCATTTTCGCGCATAACGTCGGCTGCGCATCTGCTCGGCCATTCATCAGCGTCGGCCGCGCATCTCGGCCGCGCATCTCGGCTGCGCATAGCATCAGCTGCGCATCAGCTTACGCAAAACGCGCTTTATCCACCCCATATCATGGTAGGCGAACGTTAGAATCTGGCCTGGAAGGGGATGCAACAATGGCTAACAAACGGCACCAGACACTTGCACAGAGGGTTATTACGGCAGCGCTCGTCGCGGCACTCGCGCTCGATGGTGTCCCCGCGCCCGCCTTCGCGGAGGCAATCGCAGAGACAAACGCGCGGGAAGCGATTACACTTGGAACGCAAAACAACGAGGATTTTGCGCCCACGGATACCGAGTCCTACGAAATCGATTTCGCGGACGGAATCGAACTTGCGGACGAGAACGTCGCCACTAACGAGCAGCCTCAAATGGACGAACAGCCACAAACGGACGCGACAAATCAAGCCGGCGAGCAGGCGCAAACGGACGGTCAAGCCCCTGCCGACCAAGCCCCCGCCAACGAGCAGGCGCAGCCCAGCGATCAGGCGCAGGCGAACGAGCAGCTCGGCGATCACGCAAGCGCCGATGCTACCGCCAACACCGATGACAACAACGACAGTACGGATGAGCGTGCCGAGCTTGACGCGCTTGTTGCCAACGCCGCCAGCGACGTACGCGCCCAAGCAACCGCGACCGCGGGAGACGAGCAGGTGAGCGAAGAAATGTTGGTTTCTCTGGTTTATCAACGATTCGCAAAGCTCGACATCGCCGATGCGAACGCAGAGAATACCGACGACGCACGCGCAGCACTCGAGGGCAAGGAGTCCAGTGCAAAGGGCATTACCCGCGCCACGACGCTTGTCCTTCGCGAGCTCGGCTTCGAAGTGGTAGAGGTTGCGTCTGAAAACGACATCACCACATGGAACATGGTACGTCTCGCGAACGGAGCATGGTACCACGTGGACGCCGTGGCAGCAGCACGCGATCGAATTGCAAAGAGGAACGCGGGCACGACCGGCGAGGGCACGACCGAAATCGAGACCACCGCAGTTACCGAGGCAGAGGACGCAGCCGAACAGGCCACCAACCCCGAAACCAACGCCAGCGACGAGACGGCCGCCACCAAGGACGGCGCCAACGTAGCAGAGAACGCAACCACACAGGCCACCAACCCCGAAACCAACGCCAGCGCCAACGAAATCACCAACGCCTGGCTGTTGAGGTCCGACGCAGCCATCGCGCAAGCCGACGAAACACGCGCGCCCTGGCACGTAATGGAGCCGGCCGACGCGGAGCTGCCCATCGCCGAGAACGACTTCTTCGCCAGCAAGGACGCCGAGCAGGCACCAGCCGAAAGCAGCGAGACGACCTCCGCGGAAGAGGCCCCCGCACAGGCTCCCACCGAGGAAGCAACCGACGGGCAGGCCAGCCCTGAGGGAGCGGGCGCCGAGAACACCGACGAGCAAGCCCCCGCAAAAGAGCCCGCGGCTGCGAAGACATCCGACGCGGAGAAAGCGCCCGAGGCAGAAGCCGCCAAAGCGCAGGAGCCCAAGCAAGCGGATCGCAACGCCACTTCGGCCCTCAACTCCACGACGGCCAAGCAAAACCTGAACAGCGCCGAGTGCACCGCATCGTGCAAAAACCAAACCTACACCGGCAAGGCCATCAAGCCCTCCCCCACCGTCAAAGTTGCAGGACGCACGCTCAAGCTCAACACCGACTACACGCCGAGCTATCCCAGCAAGGATTACGTGAACGTGGGCAAGAAGACGATCGTCATTGCGGGCAAAGGCAGCTTCCAGGGTAAGCGCACCATTAGCTTCAGCATCGTGAGCCGCAGCATCAACAACGCGTCCGTCTCGAACATCGCCAATCAGCCTTACACCGGCAAGGCAATCCAGCCCAAGCCCACCGTCAAGGTCGCTGGACGCACGCTCAAGCTCAACACCGACTACACGCTGAGCTACAAGAACAACGTCACGGTTGGTACCGCAACTGCAATCATCAAGGGCAAGGGCAACTACACTGGCTCCGTCAACAAGGCGTTTAACATCATCGGCATCGCGATGTCCTTGTCTGTGTGCAGAAAATCGATTTCGAAGGCAAAGGTCACAGGGTGCAAGTCCTCCTACACGTACACTGGCAAGGCCATCAAGCCGAGCGTAAAGGTTAAGTACGGCAACACCACGCTCAAAAAGGGAACGCATTACACCGTGAGCTACGGCGCCAACAAAAAGGTCGGCAAGGGAACCATAACAATTAAGGGCAAGGGCAAGTATTACGGCAGCAAGAAGATTAGCTTCAAGATCGTGAAGCGCAGCGTATCCAACGCGTCTATCTCGAATATTCCCAACAAGACCTACACCGGCAAGGCCATCAAGCCCAAGCCCACCGTTAAGGTTGCTGGACGCACGCTCAAGCTCAACACCGACTACACGCTGAGCTACAAGAACAACAAGAATGCTGGCACGGCTACCGTCGTCGTTAAGGGCAAGGGCAACTACAAGGGCAGCAAGAACAAGAATTTCAAGATCGTCCGCAGCTCCAGCAACTCGTTCTTCAAGATTAAGCGCGACACCTGGAACTTCGAGAACCCCGAGGTCAGCACGCCCCTCAACTTCTGCACCGATTTTTACGGCATCGTTCAGGGTTCCGCCCTCTACACCAATCAGCAGCTGTTTATTCCCGCCGGACAATGCTATGGCATGGCAGCGACGGTTGGCGCCATTCGCAAATACTCGTATCCGTCCGCCACGAGCTATCGTTCCGGAAGCACAAGGGCTACGAACCTTTACCAAGTCGGCAAGTCGTGGACCAGCACCAGCAACAACCTCACGGCTCTGGACTACGTGCGCTATGGACAAATCGCTCAGTTCGAGACCAGTCTTAACCAAGAAATGGCCAAGAACGAGGGTAAAGCCGGCCTGGGCCGCCTCGTGCAAGCCGTCCGCAGCGCAAGCACCGGCACGGGACAGCCCGTAGTAATCGGCATACTGGGCAAAAACGGAGGCCACGCAATACTTCCGATGAAAGTTACCGCCAACACGACGAGCTACACGACCATGTCCATTTACGACTCGAACCATCCGCAGCAAGCTCAAACTCTCAAGCTCATGAAGTCGGGTGGCAGCTATACGGGCAAGTACTGGTATTCTGCGAATCACTGGGGCCTCGACCAAATCACCTGGGGAACGCCCTGCGACTACCTCGACGACCTCTTCGCAAGCACGCACAAGCCCGTGGGTGGCATTCCCTTCCTCAACTCCTCACGCTACACCCTCTACTCCCTCTCCACCGACATGAAAGCGACCATCGGCGGCATCGAGTACGACCTTTCGAAGGACGCGAATTACACTGACGACCTCGTGATTCCGGTCAACAACTTCGACGGCAGCTTCGACGATCAGGGCAATAGGCTCTTCTGGATTCGCGACGACGCAGGCGAGGTTAGCTTCACAGACATTCCCGAAGACGCAAACATTACCGTAGCGGCAAAAACCGGCGGCATCGAGGCAAAGGTTGAAGCCGGCAGCGAAGTAGCCGTGAACGTCGAGAACTTCGACGACAATACCGTCCAGGTGGCTGGCGATGAGGGCGACGAGTTCAGCGTGCGCTTCTTCGAAGACAACCACCGCGGTGGGCTCGAAGAGGTAACGGTGAGCGGTACCGTAGACGAAGGCGAAACGGTTGAGGCCGCGCAGGCTGGCAGCGACATTGCAGTAACCGGCGCCGAGGATGTGGTTGAGCAGTAGGGTTGCCACAATGCGGACGGGCGTCCGCGATTGAATAACGTGCGCGAAGGCCGGCATCGAGGACACTCGGGTCGGCCTTCGCGCGTGCCGTTCCTCCCAAAAGTCGGCCTTCGCGGGTGCCCCCGCCCCTAAAGAATAGTCAAATGTCCCGTCCGTGGCCCGGAGGGCGCCGTGCTCGAACAGTCCTCGTTCCTGCGGAACTGCGCGCGGCTGCTCCTCCGGGCCACTTCGCGATTTGACGCTTCTTTAGGGGCAGGCGCGTGCCGGCCCCCAGGCTTTCACCAGCGGATTGGCGACTTATGCCGCAATTTCGACTTTTTTCGACCGATTGCCGAGTGTGGAGCGCTGTTTCCGCAGGTAAATGGCGCCGATACTTCACTCTGGGCCGATTTTAGTCGAAATTTCGGCATAACTAACCACACGGAGACGCGAAGGCCCCCATTGCTTCATCCCCGCGGGCGCAAATCCGCCGAGAAGCTCGGAGGCGTGACGGCTGCGGGCGTGGCTTCATCCCGGCGGGCGCAAATCCGCCGAGAATCCGCCGAGAAGCTCGGAGGCGTGACGGCTGCGGGCGTGGTTTCATCCCCGCGAGAGCGAGTCCGTATGGTACCCTTAGGATTCAACACTCGAACTGGGGAGATGCTCATGCCTAACATTAGCTGGATAGCACGCAACCGTACCCTCGCAACCGCTGGCGCCAGCGCCATCACCGTGCCATTCGCCGCGTGGGCAGGTTTTTCGGCCATATCGCACTTCGTGTTTCATAGGTCCAACTTTAGCACCGCTTCCGAAATGTACTTCAGGCTCACGAGCAACCGACGTCGTCTCGCCGACCCCATCGCGTTCGATAACTTCCTCCTGGGACGCGCAAAGAAAAACGAGCAAATCGTAGACGTGCCGGAACACATGCCGTTTAAGGTTTCGGTAGAGTCGCTCGATAACGAAGGGATGCATACATTCCTGCTCAACAGGCGCGACCGCAACGACCGCGCAGTAATATATTTGCATGGCGGAGAATATCTTCTTCAGCCAAGCACGTATCACTGGAAGTTCGTGGATACTATCGCACGGCGCACCCGTGCCGAAATCTTCTTCCCACAGTATCCCCTCGCCCCGGTGCATACGCACGAGGAGGCATACGAGAAAATCATCGCGCTGTACCGTTCGGTCGCCGAAGAATATGGTCCTCGCAACGTGACGCTTATGGGCGACGACGTGGGTGCGACACTCGCCGTCGGCCTTGCGCAGCAGCTCGAGGAGTTGGGGCTCGAGCAACCTTCGCATCTCATCCTCATTTCGCCGTGGGCCGACATAACGCTGCACAACCCACGAGTAGACGAGTTCGAGGCGGTCGACCCTCTTCTGGCGGCATACGGCATGCGCAAAGTTGGCACCTTGTGGGCTCACGGCGCCGACCCAACCGACCCAAAGCTCAGCCCCGTCAATGGCGAGGTGCGCATGCTGCGCAACGTAATGATGTTCGTCGGCACGCGCGAGTTGCTTTATCCCGACGCCCGTTTGCTGTTCGACCGCATCCAGGCCACCGGCACGCACGCCCACCTCGTGGAGGGACGCGGCCTCAACCACAACTTCCCGCTCTACCCCACGCCCGAGGCGTCGCGCGCAATCGACCGCATCGTGGACGCCGTCACCGAGGACTAGCCGGGAATTAAAGAGGCGCGAGCGTGCGACGAAATGGACGGACGGGCACGCCGAAACGGACGGGCGACGAAACGAACGAGCCGCGCGGCGAAACGGGCGGGTGCGACGTAACGGACGCGCGGCAAAGCGACGGGTGCGCGACGAAACGCACGGGCACGCCAAAACGGGCCGCACAACGAAACGTGCCGCGCGGCAGGCAAGAGCCAAAGCAAAAGAGACACGGCCTCATGCCGTGTCTCTTTTTGTGAAGGCGATTGTCCATTGCCCCTCGCGCGGACTCTACTCCGCTTCGATTTGGTTGCCGGTGTAAAGCTCGAAGTACTTGCCACGGGCGGCGATGAGCTCGTCGTGCGTACCGCGCTCGATGATGCGTCCTTGCTCCATAACCATAATGCAATCGGAGTCGCGTACCGTGGAAAGACGGTGCGCGATTACGAACGTGGTGCGGTCGCGCATGAGGGCGTCCATGCCCGCCTGCACGAGCTGCTCGGTGTGGGTGTCGATGGAACTCGTGGCCTCGTCGAGGATAAGCGCTGGCGGGTCGGCAACGGCGGCGCGCGCAATCGTGAGCAGCTGTCGCTGACCAGCCGAGAGGTTCCCTCCGTCGCCCGTAATCTGCGTGTTGTAGCCATCGGGCAAACGGCGGATGAAGTCGTCGGCACTCACGAGCTTGGCGGCCTCGATGCACTCCTCGTCAGTCGCATCAAGCCGACCATAACGAATGTTCTCCATCACGCTGCCGGTAAACAAATGCGGATCCTGCAGAACCATGCCCAGCGAACGACGCAGTTCGGGCTTTCGAATCTTCGTGATGTTAATGCCATCGTAGCGAATCTTGCCGTCGTCTATGTCGTAAAAGCGATTTATGAGGTTCGTGATAGTCGTCTTGCCGGCGCCAGTCGCACCAACGAACGCAATCTTTTGTCCGGGCAACGCGAAGAGCCGGATGTCGTGCAGAATTTGCTTTTCGGGCACGTAGCCAAAGTCGACGCCGTCCATCACGAGCTCGCCCATAAGCGGCATGTACGTAACGGTGCCCTCGGCCTCGTGCGGATGCTTCCACGCCCAACGACCGGTACGCGAATCGCTCTCCACCAACTTGCCATTCTCCTCGCGCACGTTAACGAGCTCCACGTAGCCCTCGTCGGACTCAGGTTGCTCGGCAAGCAGCGCAAGGACTCGTCCCGCGCCGGCACTCGCCTGTGTAATGGCGCTGAGCTGCTGCGAGATTTGCGTGATGGGCTGCGTAAACGACCGGTTGAGCGAGAGGAAGCTCACGAGCGTGCCGAGCGAAACGAGGCCCATCCCTACCGCAATCCACGAACCCACGATGGCGCAAAGCACATAGCTCACGTTGCCGAGGCTCATCACGATGGGCATCAATACGCTGGAAAGGCGGTTCGCGCTCGTCGCAGAGTCGCGCAGCTCATGGTTGAGCGCTTCGAAGTCGTCAATGGAGCGTTCCTCATGGCAAAACACCTTAACGACCTTCTCGCCCGATATTGTCTCCTCAATAAAACCGTTCACCTTGCCAAGGTTTTGCTGCTGGTCCGAGAAGTGCTTGGCGGCCGACGTTCCGATGCGCCCTGTCACCATCATCATAAGCGCAACCATCACGAGCGTAAGAGCCGTCAAAGGCAGCGAGAGGACGCACATACTAATGAGCGTCATCACGAGGGTGACGCCGGAATTCACAAACTGGGGAATGGTTTGGCTGATGAGCTGGCGCAGCGTGTCGATGTCGTTGGTGTAAATGGACATGATGTCGCCATGGCTGTGCGTATCGAAATACTTGATGGGCAGCGACTCCATGTGCTCGAACACCTCGACGCGCAGGGTGCGCAGCGTGCCCTGGCTGATGGTTACCATCAAGCGGTTGTACAGGTATGCGGCCCCCACGCCCACGGCGGCCACGACGCCAAGCCGCCCGATGGCAAGCGCGAGGGGACGGTAGTCGAGCGTAGTGGCGCCCGCGTCGCGCTGAGCGAGCATGGGGGTAATGTACTCGTCGATGAGCGACTGCATGAAGAGCGTGGATTGCAGCATGGCCCACGCACTCACGAGAATGCCCACGATCACCAAACAAAAGAGGCCCTTGTAGTGGTCCCACATCACACGGAAAATGGCACCCACGTTAACAAGGCTCTCCTTCGAGAACTTCGCGCCCGGCTGGCGAGATCCACGCGATTCTGGTCCTGGCATGCTACTCTCCCCTCTCCTGGCTGCGATAATCGCTTACGGCTGCGTCCTGCGCAGCAGCGTCCGCCACGGCCGCGTCCGCCGCAGCAGCGCCCGCCACGGCAACGCCCGCCGCAGCGAGCTCGGACGCGAAGGCAGGGTCGTACCTCTGCGAGAGAGGGTCGACCGCCCCGCCCTCAAGCGGGTCGAAGTCGGCCTCGGAGCCGGCCTTGTTTTGTGCCTCGTACACGTCGCGGTAGATGTCGCATGTCTCGAGCAACTCCGCCTCGGTGCCGAATGCCGCAACACGTCCGGCATCGAGCACCAGAATGCGGTCGCACGCGCCGAAGCTGCTCACGCGCTGACTAATGATAAGCTTCGTCGTAGAGGGAATTTGCTCGGCAAAGGCGCGCTGAATGCTCGCGTCGGTCGCTGTATCCACGGCGCTCGTCGAGTCGTCGAGGATGAGCACGCGCGGCCGCTTGAGCAGCGCGCGGGCAATGCACAAGCGCTGCCTCTGACCACCACTCACGTTGGTGCCGCCCTGCTCGATTTGCGTGTCGTAGCCATCGGGCATGCGATCGATGAACTCGTCGGCGCAGGCCGCCTGACACGCCGCAATGCACTCCTCGCGCGTGGCGTGCTCGTTTCCCCAACGAAGGTTGTCCAAAATCGTGCCGGAGAACAGCGTGTTTTGCTGCAGCACCACAGCCACCGCATCGCGCAGCACCTCGGTATCGTAGGCGCGCACGTCGTTGCCGCCCACCTCCACCTTGCCCGCGCTCACGTCGTACAGGCGGCTGATGAGCGCCACGAAAGTCGACTTGCCAGAGCCAGTCGGCCCCAACACGCCCACCGTCTCGCCGCTCTCGATGTGAAGGCTAAGGGAGTCGAGCGTGGATTCGCCCGTACCCGTTCGGTAGCTAAAGCTCGCGTTCTCGAAGTCGATGGAACCGTTCGGAACCTCCATAATGGCGTTTTCGGGACTCACGATGTCGGGCTCTTCCTCGAGCACCTCCACAATGCGGTTGGCACTCGCCGCGCTAATGGTGAGCATCACGAAGACCATGGTGAGCATCATGAGCGACATAAGAATATTCATAATGTAGCCAAAAAGGCTCGTGAGTTCGCCCGTGGTGAGGTTGCCGTTCATAATGGCATGTGTGCCAAACCAGCTCAGCGCAATAATGCATCCGTAAATGGCGCACATCATGACGGGGTTGTTCCACGCGAGCATCGACTCCGCGGCAACGAACAAGTCGTGCAGCTCACCAGCCGCGTTGGCGAATTTCTTGTTCTCGAAGCGCTCGCGCACGAACGCCTTCACCACGCGAATGGCATTCACGTTTTCCTGCACGCTGGCGTTGAGGTCGTCGTAACGCTCGAACACCTTGCCAAACATGGGAAGCGTGTGGAACATAATGCCAAAGAGCGCCGCACCCAAAAGCACCATGGCCACCACGAAGACGAGCGACATCGACGGGCTAAGGAACACGCACATCGCCATGGAGACTATAAGCGTAATGGGCGCTCGCGTGGCAATGATAAGACCCATTTGGAAGGCGTTTTGCACGTTGGTGACGTCCGTCGTCATGCGTGTAACGAGACCCGCCGTGCTGAATTTGTCTATGTTCGAAAACGAGAAGGTTTGCACCTTTTTGAACTCCGCATCGCGCAGGTTAGTGGCAAGTCCCACGGCCGCCTCGCTGCCGAACACGCCCGAAAGCGCGCCCACGACGAGCGCGACCGCCGCGCACACAAGCATAACGATGCCCCACAGCACGACCTGCCCCATGTCGCCCGCACTAATGCCCCGATCGATGAGAATGCCCATCACAAACGGAATGGCGACCTCAAGCGCGACGCTCGCCAGCGTGAACAGCGGGGCGAGCAGCGTTTGTTTTCGATACTCGCCTAGCTGAGAGAATATTTTTCCAATCGTATCCATCCCTCTCCTTTCGCGCGGCTTTTTCTTTCCTCCAGAATAACCCTTTTGTGGGACACAAATCGAGATAAGATTCACGCCGAGGTGGTTTGCGTTACGCCGAGACTCCTCGACCGCAGTCGCGAAGCCGAATCCCGCCAAAAAAGCAAATGCTCATCCGTGACCAGTGGCCCGGATGACGCCGTGCCCGAACGATTCTCGTTCCTGCGGAACTGTGCGCGGCTGCTCCTTCAGGCCACTTCCCGTCCCTGATTTCGTCCCGATTTGGCAAGGCATTTTTGACAAGGGCGTGAATAACTCGCGCCAGGCGCCGCACAACGGTATAATCCCAATACCAATGCACGCCAAACGCGACAAGAACAAGGAGAAACACGCCATGAAAACCAAGTTTGCCGCCCCGCTCGTAGCGGGTGTCCTCACGCTTTCCATCGGCCTTGCTGGCTGTGGTGGCAACGCAAGCACCGACTCCGCGGCATCCTCAGACGCCGCCTCCGCCACCGAGACTGCCGCTCCCGCCGAGTCCACCGCTTCCACTACCGCTCCCGTAACTCCGGCTGCGGTGCAAGTTGCATTTTGGCAGGGCGACCTCAGCTCGGGCAAAACTCTCGTTTGGAAAGATGACGCCCCTGCAAAGACGGCAATTATCTACCTCTTCGATAATCAGACCCCAGACATAGCGCCCCTCAAGGTTGAAGGCCCGGTTGCCGATTCCGCCGACGCAACCGAGGTCACCGTTACCGATGCCGCGTCTGGTCAAACGTTCAGCTTCAAGATTACGGCCATCAACGAGGCCAACAAGGAAATCGACGCCGGCGAGCATGGCACCGGAGCCCTCATGCCCATTGACGAGACGCAGTTCAACGCCACCGTCCAAGCCTTCGCCGATCAAAACGCCGACAACGGCGAGGAAGTGTTCGTCGAGGAGTACGAGGTCGAGCCCGAGCCCGAAGCCGAAGCAGAGCCGGTTTACGAAGAAGAGGGTGACGCCGAGGGCGAGGGCGAAGAGGTCGTCGTGTACGAAGAAGAGGGCGGCGAGGACGTAGAGTAACCCATTTCGTTCGGCTGTTTTTTGGAATTGTGCGCTTGCCCGACTGCGGGCGGGCGCATATTTTGTTCGCGGGCCGCTACGGAGTTCGAGCCCATGCGAAAGAACGGATGGGTGCGCCTTTCGTGTGGCGCGCCTTTCGTGTGGCGGGGCCTTTCATGCGGACCCATTAAGCCCCCTTCCTGCGCGCGAGTCGCTTCGCGCAAGAAGGGGGCATCCCATCCCGACCTGCAGAGCTCTTCTCTGCTACAGGTCCATCGAGAGGTACCGCTCGCCCGTGTCGGGCAGCACGGCAACAATCGTCTTGCCAGCGAACTCGTCGCGCGAGGCCACCTGCACCGCAGCGGCAATGGCAGCGCCCGAGGAAATGCCCACGAGCAGACCGGCCTTGCGCGCCAAGAGCTTCTTGGTGGCGATGGCATCGTCGGAGGCAATGGGCACGACCTCGTCAACCACGTCGGCGTCGAACGTATCTGGCACAAAGCCCGCACCGATGCCCTGAATGCGATGCGCGCCGGCGGGCTTCCCGGCAAGCACCTGGGACTCGGCCGGCTCGACGGCAATTGCCTTCACCGACGTGTTTTTATCTTTGAGGAAGCGCCCGGTGCCCGAAATGGTGCCGCCCGTTCCCACGCCCGCAACGACCGCGGCAACCTCGCCCTCAGTGTCGCGCCAAATCTCGGGCCCAGTCGTCTCGTAGTGCGCCTGCGGATTCGCAGGATTCACGAACTGCCCGGCAATGATGGCGCCCGGCGTCTCCAACAACAGCTCATCGGCACGCGCGACCGCCCCCTTCATGCCCTGCGAACCCGGCGTGAGCACGATTTCGGCTCCGTAGGACGCCGCGAGCTTGCGCCGCTCGATGGACATCGTTTCGGGCATAACGAGAATCATGCGGTATCCACGCGCCGCCGCGAGCATCGCAAGGCCAACGCCCGTATTGCCACTCGTCGGCTCAATAATGGTGCCGCCGGGCTTGAGCGATCCGTCGCGCTCGGCCGCCTCGATCATCGCCTTCGCGATGCGGTCCTTTACCGAGCCGCCGGGATTCGTCGCCTCGTACTTTCCCAAAATGCGCGCCTTGCCATCCACCAAAAACGAAAGGTCCACGAGCGGGGTACCCCCCACCAAGCTATCGATGTGATTAGCCGCGTTCATTTGCATCTCCTCTCATTGATTGCACCTGACGAATGGTAGGATGCCACGTTTATTCCTACCAATCAAGTAGGAATTATCGATACCTCGTTATCGGTTTGGCAATTGCAACCCCCTTTCGGATGTGAAACATGTGCGGAAAGCCGCATTTTGTGCGAGACTTAACACAAACAACGTCGGGAGGTTATATGCGCATCGGCTTTGACAACGACAAGTACATCTCCATGCAGGCGGAGCGCATCAGGCGCCGAATCGGACAGTTCGGTGGCAAGCTCTACCTTGAGTTCGGCGGCAAGCTGTTCGACGACTATCACGCCAGCCGCGTGCTGCCCGGCTTCGAACCCGATTCCAAGGCGAGGATGCTCGCCGAGCTCGCCGACGACGCGGAGGTGCTCGTCGCGATTAACGCGGCCGACATCGAGTTGAACAAGCGCCGCAGCGACCTCGGCATTGGCTACGCAGAGGACGTGCTGCGCCTTATGGACATGTTCCGCGGCATGGGATTGCTCGCCAACAAGGTGGTAATTACGCGCTACACGGGACAACCCCACGCCGAGGCGTATCAGCGCAGGCTCGAATCGATGGGCGTGGAATGCTATCGCCATTATCCCATCGACGGATATCCCTCCAACACGCGCCTCATTGTAAGCGAGGATGGATTCGGGAAAAACGACTTCGCCATAACGACCCGTCCGCTCGTGGTGGTAACGGCACCTGGCCCCGGTTCGGGCAAGCTTGCCACGTGCCTTAGCCAGCTGTATCACGAACACAAGCGGGGCGTCGAGGCGGGCTACGCCAAGTTCGAGACGTTCCCCGTGTGGAACCTTCCGCTCACGCACCCGGTGAACATTGCCTACGAGGCGGCGACGGCCGACCTCGACGACCGCAACATCATCGATCCGTTCCACCTCGAGGCCTACGGCGAGGTGTGCGTGAACTACAATCGCGACGTCGAGACATTCCCCGTGGTTCGCGAGCTATTAGAGAAAATCCAAGGCGAAAGCCCGTACCAGTCCCCCACCGACATGGGCGTTAACATGGTGGGCAACTGCATCTCGGACGACCGCGTTTGCCAGGAGGCTGCCACGAGCGAAATCGTGCGGCGGCACTTTTGGACGGCGGTCCAGCTCGAGCGCACCGGCGTTGGCGGTGCGGCACTTGCAAAAATCGACCTGCTCATGGGCAAGGCCGGCGTGAGCGAGGACTTCTCGCCCGCTCGCGCGGCGGCACTCGCCAAGGAAGAGGAGACGGGCGCACCTGCCGCAGCCATGGTGTTGCCCGACGGCTCCATCGCGACCGGCAAAACGAGCGACCTGCTTGGCGCCGCCTCATCGCTTTTGCTCAACGCGCTCAAGCAGGTGGCGGGCATCGATCGCGAAACGTACATCGTGAGCGACGAGGCGCTCGAGCCCATTTGCAGGCTCAAAACCGAGCACTTGCGCAGCAAGAACCCGCGGTTGCATTCCGACGAGACTCTTATTGCCCTTTCCATTAGCTCGGCAAGCAACCCGAAGGCCGCTCGTGCAATCGAGGCCGCCAACGAGCTACGCGGCTGCGACGCATACTTCAGCGTGATCCTTTCGCCCACTGACGAGAAGCTCTACATGAGCCTCGGCATCAACGTGTGTTGCGAGCCCAAGTACGAACGACACACGTATTATCACCGGTAAAAACGAGCTGGCCCCGGACGGCGCCAGCGCGGCGCAGTTCGGGGCCAGTGCGACGCTGTCCGGGGCCACAGGCCGCCCAATAGTGGGCACGTAGTTTCGACCATTTTGCAAAGCCCCAGTTAGCCGACGTTTCACCATAAATTCTGAAATGTCACGTGCCCACTGTGTATTTTAGCCAGTGGGCACGTGATGTTTCGATACTTATATTAAGGCAGCCACTAGCTGGGGTTATGCGTTTTCACTCATAACTACGTGCCCACAATAATTTATGAAGCGGGGGCGGCGTCCCTTCTTGGATTCGCCACCCCCGCGCCAGAGGCATCATTGAGGACAATACTTCCTAAAACACGAGGTACTTTCCAAAAATGAGATACGCAATGATGCCCAACGCGACCACGATGCCACCAATAATGAGACCTACCACGAGCGAACTCCTGCGGCCTTCCTCGATTTCCTTTTCGGTTGGAAGCTGCGAGCTATATTCAGAGTCGTCGGCCATAGCGCTAGGCCTCCTGCCTCGTGCCATGCACGTCGAACTTAAACTTCTTCGTACGGCAAACGCCTGTGAGCTCATCGCCCTCCACCGTGCCGCTCAGCACGAAATTCACGTTACCAAAGGGGAACGGCATGTGCACGCTTCCCTCAAACGTAACCTCTTCACCCTCGATGGCTCCCTCAAGACGCTTCGTCTTTCCCGCAATCGTAAGGTCGGCAATGCACGTATCGCCCTCCGTGGTGAGCACCAAACCACCACGTCTCTTTCCGAGCGGCGTTTTTGCCTCGACCGTATATGTACCATCAATCATACATGCGCTCCTTGGCGTCGGTTGCAGTTAAAGCTTGATTCTAGCACATTGCATACATGTAGCCCAAATTACAGTGTCCGTACACAGGACGTGCGACCGCAAGGCTGTGCTCGCGCACTTCGCCTTTCAAACTACGATGGAGCAAGCGCTCAACCGCGCAGCCGACCTGCGTAGCAACCAGTGAGTCTTGTTTGGCACCCATCCCCAACAATGGGTGCCGTTTGGGACTTTTCGGCCGGGCAATCGGGCCCCAAATGTCCCTTTTGGCACCCAGCCTGGCTGATGGGTGGCATCCGTGCCGTTTCGCACACCAGCATCTTTATGCTACGATAAGGCGTCTTTAGTTTGTCTTTATCCTCTTTTTGTTCTCTTTATGCGGACGGGTGGTAGACATGGGTCAGCAAAAGGTCGATTCGCCAAAAGCAAGCAGCATCCCCCTTTCGGCGGGAATGCTCTTGGTAACCCTCGGCGTCGTGTACGGCGACATCGGCACCAGCCCGATGTACGTAATGAAGGCCATCGTAAACGGCAACGGCGGCATAAACTCCGTAACGGAGGAGCTCATCCTCGGCGCCCTCTCGCTCGTCATATGGACAATCACGCTCGTCACAACCATAAAATACGTTGTAATCGCTATGAAGGCCGATAACCACGGCGAGGGTGGCATCTTCGCCTTGTACAGTCTCGTGCGGCATTGCGCCCGCTGGCTCATTTTGCCCGCCATGGTTGGCGGCGCGGCGCTGTTGGCCGACGGCATCCTTACGCCCGCCGTCACCGTAACCACCGCCATCGAGGGCTTGCGCAGCATCGACTTAGGCTACGCGCTCATCGGCGACAGCCAAGCAAGGGTCGTCATAATTACCATAGTCATTATCTGCGCACTCTACTTCGTTCAAAGGGCCGGCACCTCAAGCATCGGCAAACTATTCGGACCCATCATGACGCTATGGTTCCTCTTTTTGGGCATTGCCGGCCTCGTGCACTTCGTAGACAACCCCGGCGTGCTGCGTGCCTTCAACCCGCTTCGCGGTCTCATGTTCCTCGCATCGCCGCACAACCACGCCGGGCTGCGCATACTCGGCTTCGTGTTCCTGTGCACCACCGGCGCGGAAGCGCTCTACTCCGACATGGGCCACGTGGGCAAGCCAAACATCTATGCCAGCTGGCCGTTCGTCAAGGCCTGCCTCATCCTTAACTACTTGGGCCAGGGCGCCTGGCTTTTGCAAAACGCCGGGAATCCCGAACTTGCCGCCATCACAACCCTCAACCCGTTTTATCAAATGTTGCCCGAGGGCATGCGCCCCTTCGCCATCGTTCTTTCTGCCGTGGCGGCCATCATTGCAAGCCAGGCGCTCATTACCGGTTCGTTTACCCTCGTGAGCGAGGCCACGCGCCTCAACCTCATGCCCCACCTCAAAATAACCTATCCCAGCGAAACGAAGGGGCAGCTCTACATCCCGCTCGTTAACAACATTATGTGGGTGGGCACCGTGTTCATCGTGCTGCTGTTCCAAAACTCCGAACGCATGGAGGCGGCATACGGCCTCGCCATCACCGTAACCATGCTCATGACATCCACCTTGCTCATAAGCTACCTTGCCGGCGTGCGACACAAGCCCCTGCTCGCCGTCGTGTTCGCACTCGTGTTCGGTGCCATCGAAATCTCGTTCTTCGTTTCGTGCTGCACGATGTTCTTCGACGGCGGCTACGTAATGATCATTCTTTCGGCCGCACTGTTCTGGATAATGTTCGTGTGGCGGCGCGGCACCGCCATCGAGCGCTCTCAAACGGTGTATTTGCCCGTGAGCGAATACAAGGGTCAGCTCGACGAGCTGCGCAAAGACAAAGACGTGCCCCTGTTGGCCGATAACCTCGTGTTTCTTACCAACGACGCCTCGTGGGAGCGTCTCGATCGCGACATTTTGTACTCCATTCTTAACAAGCGTCCCAAACGCGCTCAAGCATACTGGTTCCTCACCGTGCAAGTTACCGACGAGCCGCACACCCTTGCCTATACCGTTAACGACTTTGGCACCGACTTCCTGTTTAAGGTGCACATCCGCCTGGGCTTTAAGGTGCATCAACGCGTCAACATTTATTTGCGCCAAATCGTGGCCGACATGATAAACACACGCCGGCTCCCGCCCCAAGAGCATAAGTATTCAATTTACCGCAAGAGCGGAGCCATCGGCGACTTTAGGTTTTGCATGATTCGAAAGCTCCTCGGCGCCGAGGCGGGGCTCTCGAACATCGACGAAGCCGTAATGCACGCGAAGTACTCAATCCGCAATTGGTGCGGCAACGCGGCACGCTGGTACGGCCTCGAAAACGCCAGCGTAATTTACGAGTACGTGCCGCTGTTCTCGCAGATGGGCAACGCCTCGCAACCCAAGCTTGCCTATGAGGAACCCTCGGTCGCGCGCCTCGAGGCAGCCGCCGAGGAAGACGTGGACGACATCATTTCGGGCAGCACCTCGCACAACTCGCACGTTGCCTCGAACCTCATAGGCGGTGATACCGCACGCTTCAAGCCGCTCGACGGTGAAAAGTAGCAACGCCAGCCAAAAGGAGCCCTACACGCGAACCATGCGGTAGCCCACGCCCACGTGGGTTTGTATGTAGCGCGAACCAATCTTTTTGCGCAGCGTGCCCATGAACACGCGAAGCGAGGCCAGGTCGCCCTCCTGCGCGCCTTCCCACGCCTCGCGCAGCAAAAACTGATGCGTAAGCACGCGGCCCACGTTGCGCGCGAGCAGGCACAGCAGGCGAAACTCCTTCGGCGTGAGGTGCAGGTCCTCCCCCGCCAGTTGCACGACTCCCGCAACGTAGTCGATGTACAGGTCGCCGTTCGAGAAGGTCACCTCGCGAGGCTCCTCGCGTACCTGATAGCTTAAGTGACGCTCGGCCGTGCGAATGCGCGCCAAGAGCTCTCCCACCGAGAACGGCTTGGAGAGGTAGTCGTCGGCACCGGCGTCGAGCGCCTGGATTTTGTCTAAATCGTCGGAGCGCGCCGACACCACGATGATGGGCACCTGCGACCATGCGCGCACCTTGGTTATAACGTTTTGGCCATCAATATCGGGCAAACCAAGGTCGAGCAACACGATGTTGGGCAACGACGCGTTAATGGCAACGATGGCCTCGGCGCCCGTTGTGGCCGACGTCCACTCATAGCCATGCGAGCTGAGCGCCGTGGTAATGAGGTTTCGCACCGCCGCATCGTCCTCGACCACCAAAACACTCGTCTTTTGTTCACTCATCTATTGACACCTCCTCCAAAGGAAGGATAAACCAAAACACCGCACCGTGCGGATGCGCGTCGGAAAGCTCCAGCCTACCACCATGCGCCTCCACGATGCTCTTGCACAGCGGAAGGCCAAGCCCTATGCCTCTACGGCCGTCCACGACTTTTCCGCTCGAAGTATAGAACTGCTCGAATACCCGCGCCTTTTCCTCGTCCGCAACACCCGGGCCATCGTCTGCCACCGAAACCCGCACCGACGAACCGTCGCGCTCTACCCGCACCTCGATGGCCGACCCTTGGGGCGTGTGAGCAATAGCGTTGTTCACGAGGTTCACAACGACCTGAACCATAACGTGGGCGTCCATCCGAACAAGTAACAGTTTGTCGGAAGGAACGTACGAAAGCGTGTGGTGGCGCACGTCAGGACTCACGTGGCGCAACGCCTCCTCCACCACATCGTCCATTACCTCGATGTTGCGCTCAAGCCGTACCTGTCCATCGTCAAACCGCGTGATGGTAAGGAGGTTCTCCACGACACCCGTCAGCCACGTTGCGTCCTCGTAGATGTCGCGCGTAAGCGTCATGCGCTGCTCCTCGTCGAGCGTTACGCTCTCGTCGAGCAGCATGTCGGCATTGCCACTTATGGCCGTAAGCGGCGTGCGCAAGTCGTGGGAAACAGAGCGGAGCAAATCGGCGCGTAGTTGCTCGTTTTCCGCCCTCATTTGCGCCTCGGCCGAAAGACGCTCGCTCGCACGGGCCCGTGTTACCAGGTAGCTTGCCACGGATGCCACCACGAACATAACGACGATGGTGCCGGGCACGTCGGCACCTTGAATGCGAAACGAGAAGCGGGGATCCACCAAAAAATAGTTGAAGTTAAGAATCGAGAAAACCGCCGCCGCAAGACAATACCCAACGAGCGTGGTGAACACCGCCGTAAGCAACACGCTCAGCACGAACACGATGGCGACCGTCGCCTCCGAGAACCCCATGGCGTCGAGCGCCATGGCACACAGAACGGCGCCGATTTGCAACGCCAGCGTAATGGTGACGTTTTTTGCCACGGTATCCTCACCTCCCCTTGCCACGACCCGCCAGCCCGCCGCCCGCTAGGTCGCTATCCCCTCGCGTGCGTTGCAGGAACCATTCCCCAACGACCCAAACCATGTCTCGCACAATTGTACGTGATGTGTGGTCTACTACATATGGGCATAAAGATGGCATAAAGGCGAACAGAAGGCGCAAAGAGGGTTATTCTGTTCCGTACGTATTTGTGGGAAGGGACAAAGATGTCTGAAAAAACTAAATCGCACGGCGCGATTCCCCTGAGTATGGGCATGATCCTTGTCACCATGGGCGTGGTATATGGCGACATCGGCACAAGCCCCATGTACACGCTTCGCGCCATTATGCACGGCAACGGCGGCCTGGCCACCATGGAAACCGAAACCATAGTCGGCGCGCTTTCGCTCATCATTTGGACGATGACGCTCATCACCACCGTTAAGTACGTGCTCATCGCCATGCAGGCCGACAACCACAACGAGGGCGGCATATTTGCGCTTTACAGCCTCGTACGAAAGTGCGGCAAGTGGCTCATAGCACCGGCGATGATAGGCGGTGCGGCCCTCTTGGCCGACGGCATCCTCACCCCGGCCGTCACCGTAACCACCGCCGTCGAAGGCCTGCGCAGCATCGATGCGGTACATAGCATAATTGGCGACAAGCAAACCTATGTGGTGCTCATCACCATAGCCATTATCTGCTTGCTCTTCGCGGCGCAGCGTGCTGGCACGAGTTCCATCGGACGGGCGTTTGGCCCCATCATGTGCCTGTGGTTTGGCTACCTGGGCGTCGTAGGTCTCGTGAACATCGGCGCCGACCTTAACGTGCTGCGCGCCTTCAACCCCGTACACGGCATAACGTTTTTGTTCGACGGCAAGCTCAACCACGCGGGCATCATGGTGCTTGGCAACGTGTTCTTGTGCACGACCGGTGCCGAGGCGCTCTACTCCGACATGGGCCATGTGGGCAAGTCCAACGTATACGCCAGCTGGCCCGTCGTAAAGGCCTGCCTCATTCTTAACTACTTGGGACAAGGCGCGTGGATTCTCGCCATGCGCAACAATCCCGACCTCATCGCCATGGGTTCTTCGCTTAACCCCTTTTACGAAATGCTCCCCGCACAACTGCGCGCGTTCGCCGTGGTGCTCTCGGCACTTGCGGCCATCATTGCAAGCCAGGCACTCATTACGGGCAGTTTCTCCATCGTGAGCGAGGCCATCAGCCTCGACCTCATGCCCCACATGAAGATTATGTACCCCTCCGAAACGAAGGGCCAGCTCTACATTCCGCTGGTGAACAACATGCTTTGGATTGGCTGCGTGGGCGTGGTGTTGTTCTTCCGGAGCTCCGAACGCATGGAGTCGGCGTACGGCCTGGCCATTACCGTCACCATGCTCATGACGACGATTCTGCTTACCATCTTCCTCGCACGCATAAAAAAGAGCATCGTCGCCGCCATCCCGTTCGCGCTGTTCTTCGGAGCCATCGAGTCGCTCTTCTTCTTCTCGAGTCTCACCAAGTTTTCGCACGGCGGTTACGTAACGGTATTCTTGGCCTTCGCCATTTTCTGCGTGATGTACGTGTGGCATCACGGAACGGGTCTCGAAATGCGGCAGCGCATCAACCTGCCCGTTCGAACCTACGTCGACCAACTGCGCGAGCTCTCGAATGCCGACGACCTTCCGTATCTTGCCGATAACCTCGTGTTCCTCACCAACGACCCGAGCATCGATACGCTCGACCGCGACATTTTGTATTCCATACTCGACAAGCGCCCCAAGCGCGCGAAGGCGTACTGGTTCCTGAACGTTTCGGTTACCGACGAACCCGACACGACCGAGTTTTGGGTTAACGACTTCGGCACGGACTTCGTGTTTAAGGTTCAGCTACGCCTTGGCTTCCAGGTGAATCAGCGCGTCAACGAGTACCTGTACCAGGTTGTGGAGACTATGGTACAGCAGGGGCGGCTTCCGTCGCAGGACCACCGGTTCTCGATTTACGAGCGCCGCGGACACGTGGGCGACTTCAGGTTCTGTTTGGTACGCAAGGTACCCACCGAGTCGACGGACATCTCGTCGTTCGACCTCGTTATGCTTCATGCCAAGTATCGCATCCGTGGGCTTTGCGGCTCGCCCGCCCATTGGTATGGTCTCGAGAACTCGTCGCTCATGTACGAGTACGTGCCTCTGTTCGTGGGCCAAAAGAAGCAGCATAAGCTTACGTTTGTTGACATGCCCCACGAGTGAGTATGGCAAACGACGCAGACAAAAGCGCACGGAGGAACGCCAGCCTGAGCGCTGGCGTTCGCGCTGCGGATGGCGCTGCGAACGCTGTCGCTGGCGTCTATGCCTCTGGCGGCGGGAGCGATAACACGGATTTCCGTGCCCACGCCAGCACCGACGGTCACGCCGTTTATGCCGCCACTGCCACAGGTGATGCCGACGCGCAATCGAGCACCTCGCTCGCCATTGCGCGTCGGCTCGCGCCTTTAACGGCTTTTGTTTGCATGGTGTGCAGCGTCGCCGGCCTTGTTGCGCTCGTGGCTTCGGCATGGTGGCTCGCCACGAGAACAGGCACACCCATTCGCTGGGGCCTTTGGGTGCTCGACCTCGTGGTGTGGGGCATGCTCGTTGCGTCCAACGCTCGTTACTGGGTTACACACAGTAAGCTTGCCGTGGGCATGATTCCTCCCGTCATCATGTCGCTCGCGCCCTCCATGGCCAGCGCACTGTACTTCATCCGATTCGATATGCCACTTTGGCTTCGCTGGGTGTGCTGGTTGCTTTTGATTGCGGCGCTTCTTTTTATGGCGCTGTTTGCCGCATACTTCCTTCAGGTGCGCATCACGTACGCGCGCAGGGATTCCGTCGAGCCCGATGCCACAGTCATTGTGCTGGGAGGGACCGTTCGAAACGGCAGACCTTGCAAAACCCTGCTGCTGCGCCTCGACGAGGCCGTGCGGATGTGGCAAACGTCGCCAAGGCACATGTTCATAGTGACGGGCGGCCCCGTGCGAGGCGACTCGCGTTCGCTGTGCGAAGCCGATTACATGGCGCAAACGCTTGCGGCCGCCGGCGTGCCGCGCGATCACGTCCTGCTTGAGCGGCGCGCACGCAACACGGCCGAGAACATGGAGTTTACGCTGAAGATCCTCGAACAGCAGGGCATCCGCACACAGCTCGTCGTACTCACAAGCGATTATCACCTGCACCGCGCCCTGCGCGAAGGGCGTCGTCTTGGATTGGAGCTCGTGCCCGTCGCAAGTCCCACCCCACCAAACAGCCGCCTTCAGCAATGGAGCCAAGAGGTTCTTGCCCTCCTTGCCAAGGTTTTTCGCCAGCCTCGCGCAAGGTGAGACGCCCCTGAAGAATAGCCTATAGCGCCAGGCGAGATGCCTGCCAAGAATAACCAAGTGGCCCGTCCGTGGCCCGAAGACGGCGAATCCTGCGGTTCTTGTTTTGCGGAACTGCGCGCAGCCGGAACCGCGCGGTTGCTCCTCCGGACCACTCCCCGATTTGATCATACTTTAAGGGCGGGCAAGACCAGGGGGTTTCTCTAGGGCGAGCAAGGCGAGAGGGTTTCCCGGGGAGCTTGCCTTGTCGTGGAGCAGTGCCCCGAGACAGTGTTTCATCACTACAGACCTGACTAAGCGTTCAACTTGTTCACGCGACGGTCGTAGGTAACGATGCCGTTGGTTTCCTCCTCGACGTCGCTCACCTGCGTGTATACGAAGCCGGCAAGGCCTTGCGACTCAAGCGCATCGACCTCGGCCAACAGCGCACGGAAAGCCTTGCGCCACTCGCCGAGGTCCTCGAAGGCGTCGTAGCCGTACGTGATGTTCGGCACCGAAACGTGACCTTCCACCGGACACGTAAGTCCACCGAACTCGTCGATAATGAATGCGCGCGACGTGCGACGCCGCAGTGGCCCAGCGTTGGGATCGCGATACACGCGCATGCTTCTAAAGTAGTTGTGCACCGCAAAGTAGTCGCCAGCGCCTTGGTCGTACCAACCACTCGTCGCGATGAAGGGACGCGTGGGGTCGATTTGGCGCAACTCCTCGGTTACCTTTTCCGACGCGAATTGGCCCCACGACTCGTTGAACACAACCCACGTGGCGACGCACGGATGGTTCGCGAGCTTTTGGATTGCCGCGCGCGCCGTCTCGAGCCATTCGGCTCGATACGAGGGGTCGCCGGCCCCGTAGCGACGCCATGCGCGTTCGGTTTTGTCGCCGAGGGTTGTCCACGAACGGCGAACAAGCGTGGGGATGTTGACGCTCGGCCACTCGCCGGGAAGGTCTCCCCCGCTCACCATGTCCTGCCACACGAGCATACCAAGGCGGTCGCAGTGCCAATAGTAGCGCTCGGATTCAATTTTTATGTGCTTGCGCAGCATGTTGAAGCCCGCATCGCGCATTGCCCGAATATCGGCGACAAACGCCTCGTCGGCGGGGGCCGTCATCATCCCGTCGGGCCAATAGCCCTGATCGAGCACGCCGCGCACGAAGAACGGGCGGTGATTGAGACAAAACCGCGGCACGCCCTTGTCGTCGAGCTCCACGCCCACCGTGCGGAAGGCGCAGTAGCTTCGCACCTCGTCGTCGGCGTAGGTAACGCGCAGGGCATAGAGGTACGGGTCGTCCGGCTCCCACAGGTGCGGCGCCTCAACACTGAGCTGCAACGTCGCCGCATATCGCGCGGTTGGGTCGTTCGCACCCGCGGCCGGTTCGTTCGTGCGCGCCTTGCCCGCGTGCGCGGGTTGCTCGGCCGAGCCCGCGGCCGGGTCGGTCGTACGCGCGGACAACCTGCTCGTACGCGCCACCAGCACGCTCGTACGCGCCACCACGGCACCCCTTGCGTCCACCACTTCGGCGGCCAGCTTGCCTCCGGGCTCGCTGAGGTTCGCCCGAATTTCGAGCATGCCGGCATCGGCGTCTGGTTTTATCTGCAATGAATCCACGCGTCGAGCAGGAACCTCTTCGAGCCACACGCTTTGCCAAATGCCACTTTGCGCCGTGTACCACATGTTGCCGCGCACGAGCCGCTGCTTGCCGCGGAGTTGCGTACCCGTTTCGCTCGGGTCGTACACGCACACGGCGATTGTGTTGGCGCCCGTTCTCGCCGCCTCGGTTATGTCTGCGTCGATGGGTAGGTACCCGCCCACATGTGTAGTAACCTGAACTCCATTGACATAGATTGCACACGCATAGTCTACGGCCTCGAAGTGCAGCAAGAGGCGGCGATGCGACCGCGGCCGTGCCATGCGAACATCGCGACGATACCACAGCAGCTGGTTGGGCTGAAGCTTGCGCCCCACGCCGCTAAGCGGAGCTTCGGGCGAAAACGGGACAAGGATTTTGCCGTCCCACGAATCGGGCGCCGACGCCTGCGACCACATGATCTCGGCATTCGCGCACTCGCGGATGGCGTACTGCCACGTACCGTTCAGGCTCCGCCATTGCGAACGCTCGAACTGCGGACGCGGGTGCTCAGCGAGTACGTTGTGGGAGTTGAGTTCACTCCCCCACACCGTGGTAAGCGGTACGAGCTCGGAGTCTTGTGGTGCGTCGGGACGCGCTTGAAGCACGCGCTTGATGTCGAGGTCCATACATACCGCCTTTTCAACCATGCGGACAGAATGCAATCAGTGCGCGCCCGGCACGCATCAATCATTGAGGTTCATGCAGGCTGCCTTTATCGCTCGCCACGAACAAGGCAATGCCAAGGCGTGCTCCCCCAGCACGCGGTTGTCGTTAAGGTGCATGCAGCCGACTAGTCGCTCGTCACGGACAAGGCAATGCCAGGGCGTGATCCCCCAGCACGCGGTAGTCGTCACGGCACATGCAAACCGCCTAGTCGCTCGTCACGGACGAGGGAGCATCGACCAGGAGCTTCTCAACCCATTCGGTTTCCTTAAAGCCCACCAGCGCGAAATCCTCGCCCACCAAAATGGGACGCTTCACCAACATGCCATCGCTCGCAAGCAGCTCCAGGCACTCGGCCTCGCTAATGCCCTCGGCAAAACGGTCCTTCATGCCAAGTTCGCGATACCGTTTCCCACTCGTATTGAACAGACGACGCACGGGCAGGCCACTCATCGAAAGCCATTGTGCGAGCTCTTCTGCGGTTGGGGCCTTCTCAACAATGTGACGCGCGTTGTAGGCTATGCCATGTGCGTCGAGCCACGCGCGCGCCTTTCGACACGTGCCACACCGCGGATACTGCAAAAAGAGCAAGGTTTCCAACATGCCGCCTCCTCCGGACGTCACTTCTTCGGCACAGAGAATCTCTCGACGTACTGCAGCGCCTCGTCATTCCGGCACTACCACTTCGGAACAATAGTCGAAACCGGAACGATGATCGAAACAAAAGAATCTCTCGCACGATTGTAGCGCAGAGAATACCTTCCCAGATTGATATCTGCGCGATTATCGTGCGAGAGATTCCTTCAGAATGCTCCCGCGGTAAGAGATCCTCTTAACGTGGGGGCACAATCGGCACAATGTCTGCGTTCCAAAGATGTTATTCATCCGGAAGCGTTAGCTATGCCTTCGTTGCCCTGCGTCGGGGGCACATCGCGCCCGGGAGTGTTCCCCAGACCAACGTGAGCGGTCTCGGATTCTCAAACAGCGAGGTCAGGCGGCCAAAAACGCCGTCCATACAGTCCCCGCCACCGTGCCCGAGCCCAAATCGACTCTTGATTGCATGGATTTGTCCCGCGATTCAGCACCGAAGCTCGGACAGCTGGTGAGATGGGTGACAACTTTTGATATCTAGTGTACATAAAACGACCCAAATTGAGTAATTTGGGACTGTTTGCACCATTCGTTCGATTACACTCTACGAACCGTAGGTATAGACTCTGCAAGTCTGTCTAACGAACAACATCTACCTTCCCATGCCAATCCACGTCATGAACTGCTGGAAGAATCCGCTCATACGAGCAAGAAAATCGTTTTCGCCACCGGGTTGTCCAACCTGGCCGCTACCGTTGTTTGCTCGACCGGCATTATTTGCAGGCTGATTTTCATCCGAGCGGCCGGCATTGGCGGTATCGGCATTCGAGCTATCCGCTTTTGCGCCGGTATTCGTTTCGGCGGTCTTTCCTGCCTGATTGCCCTCCGGCTTTGCGGTGGTCGTGCCAGCCTTATCGTCCTGTGCGTTCTTTCCGTTTCGTGTGTCCTGGTCGGCCTGGGCGTTCTTGTCGGCCTGGGCGTTCGCATCCGTCGGCAATTCGGGGCGCTCGCCCGTTTTACCCGCATCGCTCACATTCGTCGGCAACTCCGGACGCTCGCCCGTGAGCTTCGGCTCCTCTCCCTCGGGGAGTTCCGGCGCGAGATCACCCTCAGGCTTTTCAGGCGGCTGTTGCATTTGGGCGCCATCAACAGGCTGACCCTGCTCTCCGCCGAACTGCGGTACACCGTCCATCGGTTGGCCCTGCTCGCCGAAAGGTTCTCTTTGTTCGCCGTCAAACTGTGGCATACCGTCCATGGGTTGACCCTGCTCACCGCCGAACCATGGCATCTGACCAAAATCCCCAAAGCCACCCGGCATATCGCCCATTTCGCCCTGCGGCATATCGCCCTGCGGCATTTCACCCTGCCGCATTTCGCCCTGCGGCATATCGGGGCGTTCGCCATCCACGCGCCCAGTTGTCTGCTGGCCCGACGATACATCGCCCGAAATCGTTGCGTCTTCCGCAAGTGCCGCCACCGGGCACATACTCAGCGCCATCGTTCCGGCAAGAATAGCCGCACATGCCTTGCTCGAAATGCCATTTCCGCTCTTCACCACACTTGCGCTAGTCTTCTTCGTGATCATTGCTACTCTCCTTAACTCGCTTGTGGCTTTTCCGCATTGGGCGCGGAGAGGCGCCTTCCCCTCGCCCATGCCACAAACACGAGCGCCACTGCCCAGGCCTTTCAAAATCTGTCTCGAATGGGTTCTCTCCACATTTCCAACATGTTCGTCCACATTTCCACTCAGCTGAACGCATCTCCAACTCACGTGTCCATCTCACGTAAAGCCATGCCCGCGTGTGGCGTTGTGCGTGCGTTGTCCCCGCACACTTATGAGCAGTCTCGGATTCCAAAACACCGAGGTCAAGCAGTCGGAAACGCCATCGAGAAGGCCACCGCCCCCTCGCCCGGGCATCGGCCAGTTTCGGGTTCCGTGGCTTTGTCGAGCGACCCCGTACCGTCCGAGCGACCCCGTACCGTGTTCGGGAGGCGGGTAGCATGGGAAATGGTCCGACCGGACCACGACCGGGCGACAGGGGTCGTCCTTCCGGACAATCGAGCCTCCGCACGCGTGGCAGAGGTCACAAAAGGAAAAGTCGGACGAGAACGAGACCTCTGCCACAGGGGGCGTGGCAGAGGTCGCATCTCCGTCCAATCGTGTGGCAGAGGTCGCGAATCCGTACGGGTTTCCTCCCCTTCGGGCCTTTGCCGCGTTGCGCGCGTGGCAGAGGTCGCGATCCCATCCAATTTCGGTCGGGCGATGTGCAGAGGTCGCGATTCCGACGCGAAGAGTTGCGCATGACCCCGACCGGACCTGCGCCTCATCGCCATCCGCTACAAGCTGCCAATAAAGCGCGCGAGTGCAGCGCGACCTGCTTCGTCCCATTTGAAAACACCAGCATCTTCGAGCACGGCGCCAAACACGTGGCCGATTTCCTCGCGCGTGAGCCGACCTGCGTCGAGCTCCGCCTCGAGACGTGGCGGCAGGATGGCCAGCCCCATTACCTCAATCAGCCCAATGTTTTCTTTCTTTATGTGCCACTTGTCCTCGTGCGGGTGAAAGACACCCAGCGGATGCTCATCACTTGTAACGTTACACCGAAGCGCGAGGTAAAGCTCGTACGCACCATGCCGAAAACCGAACCCTTCCTCGGATGCTTCCGCGCCGTTCACATCGTGCCGCGCGCCGTCCGCGTCGTGCCGCACGTCGTTCCGCGCGTCGTCCGCGCCATGCCGCACGTCGTCCGCATCGCCGCACCAACGACAAATGGGCGTCACCGTGTTGTGCAGCGTACCATCCTCGTCGTGCGAGCACACCCCCACCTCGGGCGCATCCCACGCGCGCCATGCATCGAGCACATAACACGCCGCGTCCACGAGCACCGCACGATCCGTCGCACGCAAACGCAGCACCGTGAGCGGCCAACGCAACACACACGCCTCTATCTGCGGAAACGCCGACATCACAAACGCACCGAACACGTCGGCACGCATCATGGGAAACTCGTGACGCCCTCCTTGGAAGTGATCATGCGAAAGAATCGATCCGCCCACAATGGGTAAGTCGGCGTTCGATCCCACAAAGTAGTGCGGAAACAAATCCACGAAGTCAAGCAAGCACTCGAAGGCAGCGCGATCAACGTGCATCGGACGATGCTGCGCACTCATCGCAATGCAATGCTCGTTAAAGTACGCATAAGGGCTGTACTGGAATCCCCACGCCTCGCCGCCAAGCTCGATGGGCACTATGCGCAGGTTTTGGCGCGCGGGATGCGTGCCGTGCGCATCGGCAGCCGGCCGTCCCGCATATCCCTCGTTTTGCACACACAGCATACACGCCGGATACGCCTCGCTTGCAGGCGCCGCCCCCGCAGCAGCAATGTCGCGCGGATCCTTCTCGGGCTTGGACTTGTTAATGGTTATCTCCAAATCGCCCCACCGCGTCCGAGCGTTCCACATCACGTTTCGCGCGATGGCCGATTCGCGAACGTAGTCCACGGCACAGCATAACCGATAAAACCAATCGGTAGCAGCCTGCGATCCCTCTCGAGCAACAATCGCATCGAAGCGAGCCGCAACCTCGGATGGACGCGGCATAATGGCGCCCATCAACCGCATCATGAGGCGGTCACGTCCAGTCGCCGAGTCTTCGGCCATCCCCGCCGCAACACCCGCATCGGCCAGCATCGCAAGGTCGCGCTCGAAATCGTAGCTCTCGGGAAGTCCTCCCTGCCCTGCATCGGGACCCGTCGCCCCCGCGCACCCCACCAAATCGTAGCTCGCGGCAAGCTCGCCCCACTCAGCGCCGGGACCAGTCACACCCACGCACTCCAACACGCGGTTGTACGCCCACACGCAATCCGTCGGTTCCACAATGCCGCGCCGCACGGCATACGCAACTAGCCTGGACGCAGCGAGCGCAGCATCCCCCATGCCCGCCGCACAGGCCCCCGGCTCTACAGCCATTCGTACCGCGCCCCCTCATGGTCCACGCCAAACACGGCGCAGGCGCCCTTGCCAAACACGGCATTCATCCCAGCGGAGAAACGCTCGACCTCATCGAGAGGCACAAACGCCTGAATGGTCCCACCAAAGCCGCCACCGTGCACGCGTACCGCACCGTTTCCACGAAGCAGACCTTGTGCAACCGCTATCGCAAGCATCGAGGGCTGTTCCGCAGCACCGCCCACGCTCACGTTTTGCAGGAACATGGCAGAACTCTCGCCACTAAGATGCGTCAGCACAAGGAAATAGTCCATGTCGCCCGCCAACAACGCCTCAGCACGTTGCCGCACGAGGAACTCCTCTTGGTAGTAATGCAGCGCACGCAGCACCGCACGGTCCCCAAGCGTCGCGCGCAAATCCGGAATCGCGGCAAAAACGTCCTCCACCCGCACCTGACTCAACACTTCGGCACCAAGTTCGTTGGCCACAGCCTGCATCTCGCTCGGCACGGCAGCGTAATCGTCGGTGTTCGCCGAGTGATCCGCGCCCACCGAAATGATGCATACGGCGTATCCGGCCTCCTCGAAGTCAAAGTCAATGTCCTGTGCCACAAGCACACTCGGATCGGAAAAGTCCATGTGTTGAATGCCACCAAGGGCCACCGCCGCCTGGTCCATTAAACCACACGGCTTGCCAAACCATTCGCGCTCGCACCGCTGCGACATCATGGCCAGCTCATCAGCGCTAAGCTCGCCATCGGCCCACAGGGCGTTCATCGCCTGGGCAAGAGCCAGCTCGAACGCCGCCGAACTCGAGAGGCCCGAACCTCCCAGCACCTCGCTCGCGCACGCCATGTTGAATCCACTCGGCTCAATCCCCTGCTCCACAAAGAGCGCCGCCATGCCGCGAACGAGGGCCGCCGTACTCGCGCGCTCATCCTCACGCGGCGCCAAAGCCTGCGCATCGCCAAGATTAACCTCAACCTCGCCGAACCCGAGCGAAAGAAGCCGGATGACGTTCGCCTCGTTGGCACCTGCCAAACCGTGAACCGCACGGTCAACGGCCGCCGCAATCACATGACCGCCCTCGTGGTCGGTGTGATTGCCCGCAATCTCGGTACGCCCCGGCGAGACGATCGCCAGCTCCGGCTCCACACCGAACTTATCTACGAACACATCTTTAAGCTCTTCGCGCGATACTCTCATCGTTTTCTCCTCTCCCAAAAACGTATGTTGCCAACACTGTACCAAATCAGGCGCGCCGCTCGCACCTTTCGCCCGCACGCATCGGCATATGTGGTACAAAGATAGGTGCCGTGTCGTCTAACCAACCAAGCGAGTCGAACTCGCTGGGGTTTGCTTCACATTTGTGCCGCCACATCACGAGAGAAGGAACATGAAACGACGCACCCTGCGCCTCGTTGAGGGCGTTACCAACATCGAGCTGTTTTACGACCTCATCTTCGTGTACTGCATCAGCGTGCTCACGTCGTTGTGCAGCCACGTGGAAGGGTTCATCACGCCGGGCACGTGGCTTGTGTTCACGTTTTCGTATTTGGCCATCTTGCAGGTGTGGTTTTACACCACCTTGCTCATGAACCGTTTTGGCGAAAGCTCCGCAGCCGATAATATCCATTTGTTTATAAACATGTTTTTGCTTTACTACATGGCAAGCGGCGTCCATGAAAACTGGGCCGACACGCGAACGACCTTCAACCTCGCCTGGGCTCTTATCCTCCTAAACCAAGCCGTTGCGTGGGGATTCAGGGAAGTCGTTTTTACCAACCTCGACGATGACGACCGCCACATGATTCGCCATACGGTGGCGACGCTCGCAGTTCAATCGGTTATGTCGTTTGCGGCAGCGTTTGCCGACTTCGACACAAGCGTGTTTCTTTCGGGAACCACCTTGCTCGTAGGTGTCATGGTATGGCGCTGGTCAAGCGCGTATCGTGCCAAGAGCGCGCGGTTCGCGCACGTTTCGGAACGCTGCTCCCTTCTTACCATCATCGCCTTTGGCGAAATGGTCGTGGCACTCTCGGCATACATGTTCAACACGAGCAGCCTCTTGTTCCCGCTGTTCGCCTTCGCGCTGGTCGTGGGCCTCTTCCTCATCTACATTTTCGAGCACGACAACATGCTCGACCAAGAGGCAAAAACCGACGGCATGACGTACATGACGTTTACCTCATGGCTCATCATCGTAACGGGTAACCTCACCGTCGCACTCGAGTACATGCCCAACGCCGCGATTGACTTCCTCCCCAAAAGCATCTTCCTCGCAATGTGTTTGGTGCTGTACCTGCTCACATCGTTTACCATCGCACGCTACAACAAGCCCGAGTTCAAGGTATCGGGCAAGTATGTGGCGGGCCGCATCGGTGCGTGCGCGTTCATCGTCGTGGTTGGCGTCGTCTCGGGCTTCCATCCGCTCATCACGCTGCTCGCCGATACCGCAGCGGTGTACTTCGCACTGTGGCACGAGTGGTTGTTGTATCATCGCCGCATACACCTCGCGGTTTTCGGTCGCGCGCTCGGCCACGAGCACGACGCAGTGCACGAACACGAGGAACCCGAGACCATCTTTGCCGATGCAGCTTCCAATCCGGAAGCAGATTCCACCTCGAGCGCCCCACCAACGAATCGTTAGGAGATAAAACCACGATGGAAGCAACAGCGAGCACCCCCATTCCGAGCATCACCATTCGCGACTTCACCGGCGCCGACTTCGAGCCGGCCTCCAAGCTTCTTGGAAGCCTGCGGCACGCGTCTCGCGGTGAGCGCTCGTACTGGTACGGCGCCGACGAGCTGTGTGCCGCACTTGCCGAGTCCGACCACGGGTTTGTTGCCCAAACGGACTCGGGAACGCTCGCGGGCGTGGCGCTAGTCGCCAGCCCCCGGCCGGAGGACCACAACCAGGACTTGCGCTCGCACTGGCGCGGACAGCGCACCGTGATGCGCGCCGTTTGCCGAACGCTGGGCATAAACCCGCGCGCGGACGCCGTGCAGGCCGCCGCCGAGGGCGCCGACGACGCCGACCCGCGCATCGCACGCCGCCTCGGCGAAAACGCAAACAAGTTCGTGCTGTTCGCAATCGACCACGACTCCTGCGACGCACAAACCGAGCACGACTTTCTTGAGCAGGGACTTTCCTGGCTCGCAGCCCACGGCGTCCCCGTGGCGGACGAGCCCGAAGAGCCAACTACCACCGGTACGCCCGCATCTAACGAGCTGCCGATTCTTCCCAGCGTCGAAGACAAAACCGGCGAGATTGGCGCAATCCTCGACGAATACAGCGGCCAGTACGGTTCCGCCTTCGTAAACTACAACTACCACGTCGAGCGCGACGGTCGCCTCGTGGCCGGCATCATCGCCTGGGCCGTAGGCTCGGACGTCCACATCGACATGCTCGCCGTAGACGAGTCTGAACGCCGAAGTGGCCTCGGCGCAAGGCTTTTGGCACGCGTGGAGCAAGACGCTCGTCGCGACGGCTGCACCACCGCCAGCGTCGACACCTTCTCGTTCCAGGCGCCGGACTACTACCCCGCGCGCGGGTATCGCGAGGTGTTCCGCTACCCGCTCACCGACGGCACCGAGCGCATCTACTTCTCGAAGAGCCTGTAGGCCAAGAGCCTGCAGGCGGGCGTCGGGCTGAAGCGTCAGGCGCCCCGCCGCCTGGAGTGCGACGGGGCGCCTGCACTATCCGCCGATGTACGCCTTGTTGACGGTTCGCGTTTGTCCCTTATACGTCGCGCCCGGAGCCTGCGCGCCCTTTACAACGAGCACAACCTGAATGGCTTCGAGCCTCCTGGACTGGCCGGAGGTTCCTGCGGGAGCGCCGTTCTTGGCCCAGCCCAGCCAGCCGTAGGTTTGCGCATGGACGCGGTAATACACGTCGTAGCGCTTCGCCATGTCGCCCGTAAGCCGGATTTGTATGGCCTCAAGGCGCTTGGACTGACCGCTGGTGCCACTCATGGCGCCGTCGGACGACCACTTCGCCTCCCATCCGGTAGTTTGCACATGCGTGCGGTATTGGATGCCACCCGAAACGGGAAAGTTCTTTCCGAGCTTCAGCTCGATGGTCGCCGCACGCCTTCTAGCCCCCCAAGGAACCGTCCGGCCGCAACCCGCGCGCCATGCGGCCAAGCGCGCCGCATGCTGGCCCGCACATTTCACGCATGCAAGGACTTGGAATCAAACTTTTTTCACGCTTAGCGAGCGGCCCTTAAGCGTGAAAATAGCAAGTTGTGCAACGCGGAAAAGGCTTTCATGACAAAGTCTGTGAGGCCGCGGCCTCATGAAGCAAAGTGCGAAGAAATATTTTGATGACAATGTCTTATATATGGCGAAAGCGCGACAAGCACCGCGCCAACGCCCTTTGTCGCAAGGCCCGCATGCGATGCTAGAGACGACAGAGGAGGAGCCCTCGATGCGGAAAACCGCCGCGACGAACCTCGGTCGAGAGCCGTCACGGCGGTCTTGCGAGCTGGGAGCAACCCTGCGCGAACTTACTTCCCCTGCTGCACTATTTGACAAAAGCCTTCGCGTAGGCCCGCGTCTGGCCGCGGTAGGTGGCGCCGGGGGCCGCGGCGCCCTTGGGCACGAGCACGACCTGGACGGCCTCGGCGCGCATTGACTGGCCCTCGGAGCCCGCCTTGGCGCCGTTCTTGGCCCAGCCCATCCAGCCGAGCCTCTGGACGTGGACGCGGTAGTACACGTCGTACCTCTTGGCCACCTCACCCGTCAGCCTTATCTGCACGGCCTCGATGCGGCGGGACTCGCCGATGGTGCCGCTCGTGGCGCCGTCGGCCCTCCAGCCCTGCCAGCCGATCCCCTGGACGTGTGCACGGTACTGTATGGAGCCCTTCACGGGGAAGCCCTTGGGAAGGCTCAGCGAGAGCGCCTCCATGCGAAGCGACCTGCCCGTGGTGCCGTACATTGCCGGGTCTGATTTGGTCGGCTGCCAGCCCGAGCCCTGCAGGTGGGCGCGGCCGGAGGTCGTGGCGGCCACGATCCTGAACGTGGCCTTGACGGTGCCCTGGTAGTTGCCCTTGCCGGTGGCCGTCACCGTCGCGGTTCCCGGCTTCGCGTTGGCCTTGTAGCCGTAGACGAAGTCGGTCCCGGCCTTGAGCGCCTTGGAACCGCTCTTCACGGTGGGCTTCGGGACAATCGCCTTGCCGGCGTAGGCCTGGTCGGCGACCTTCGCGATGCTCGTGAGCTTCGCCTTCGCGATGGCGAACTTGCAGGTCGCCCCCTTCGGCAGCACGTAGTTGGCGTTCGAGAGCTTCGTTGCGCTCGCCTCGTATGTGCCGGCGTCCGTCTTGGCGCCCGCGACGGTCACCGCGCACTCGTCGCCGGAGACGAGGTTGGCGACCGTGGCCGTCGGGGCGTGGCCCTTGCCGTCGTAGGAGAACGATTTGTCCGCCCACGAGAGCTCGACCACGCGCGGGGCGACCCCGAAGGCGCACTTCGCCCCCTTCGGCAGCACGTAGTTGGCGTTCGAGAGCCTCGTTGCGCTCGCCTCGTATGTGCCGGCGTCCGTCTTGGCGCCCGCGACGGTGACGTCGCATGTGTCGCCCGCGACCAGGTTGGCGACCGTCGCCGTCGGCGCGTGGGACTTGCCGTCGTAGGTGAAGCTCGTGCCCTTCCAGGAGAGCTCGGCCACGCGCGGGGCGACCTCGAAGGCGCACGTCGCCTCCTTGGGGAGCGCGTAGTTGGCGTTCGAGAGCTTCGTGGCGGTCGCGGTGTGGGTGCCGACGTCGGTCTTGGCGCCCTCGACGGTGACGTCGCACTCGTCGCCGGAGACGAGGTTGCTCACCGTGGCCGTCGGGGCGTGGCTCTTGCCGTCGTAGGTGAAGCTCGTGCCCTTCCAGGCGAGCTCGGCCACGCGCGGGGCGA
>JAFWMH010000062.1 GCA_017510785.1 Atopobiaceae bacterium
ACACGCCCGGCGCCTACCGCGTCGTGGGGCTCGAGGTCCGCGACAAGGCAGGGTACAGCACGACGTTCTGGGACGAGGAGTACGCCGCGGCCACGGGCAGGGAGGGGCCCACGACGTTGCCCAGGCTCGAGTTCACGATCGTCGCCCCTGGGCAGGTTCGATACTACGCAGTCACCCAAGGCGACAAAACGACACTGAGTGCCAATGACGCTGCGGGCGCGACCTTCGTTTTCAACGCACCAGCCGAGAGCCTCGTCGCCATCGACATCGACGGCGAGCAGATTCCCGAGGAAGCGTATTCCGTCGCATCAGGTAGTACCATAGTCACGATACACCAGAGCTTCTTGGCGACCCTCACCCCCGGCGAGCATACCATCGCCGCCATCTACGAGAATGCGAACCGCTCCATCGCTACGTTTACCGTGTTGAATAGCGAACAACAAATAGAACAGAGCAGCTGTGTCGCCGATGAAACCACATTTGCGACCGCATACCCACATGGCGCCAAGCTAGCTGCAACTGGAGGTTCAAGCATGCATGACGCATCAACAACGATTCCTGCGACAGGCGATGCAACCGAAGCTGGCCTCATTTCAACTGCATTCGCAGGCATATCGTCCCTTCTTTCGGGGTTCATGCGACGCAAGCGAGAGAAATAGCCAGTAATCTAAGGCGTACTTGTGTCAAGGCCCGCGTCAAACGACGCGGGCCTTGATGATATCGTGCAGAATCGCCACGACGCGCGCGACTTCGCGGTCGCCCACGGTGAATCGTTCGCGGCTGTCGCAGACGGAGGGCAAGGCCGTACCATACGGCGTCTAAAACATAGGCAGGGGCGAGGTCTCGGTTGGCGCCTCCGCCGACATCGGCGAGTTCGCCGGGAGCGCGATAAGGTTCTGGTGGGAAACGATGGGCCGGGGCCTCGCAAGGGCGCCCCGGCCCCGAGCTTTGTCAAGCAGGCATCACTACGTATTTGTTTACAATTCCTTAGGGAGTGTCAAGTCGCAAGGAAGGCGTCATGATGTCGCTCGCGTGTCGCGACATTGTCGCATAGCGCGACATCCGATGTGGTACACTCTTCGACGACACAATGTCGCTCGCGTGTCGCGACATTGTCGCACACGACACATGACGGGAGCCATCATGGACCAACGGGAGCTGGAAACGCACATAAAGGCTGGCGAGGGAATCTCCACGGAGTTCATGCGCTGCGGCAACCAGCCGGAGACGGACTTCTTCGAGACGGTGTGCTCGTTCGCCAACCGTCAGGGTGGCAACATATTCCTCGGGGTCGGGGACGACGGCACCGTTCTGGGCGTATCTCGCAATGCGGCGCCCGACATTAAGCGCAACATTGCGAACGTCCTCAACAACCCGAAAGTGTTCCGCCCGGCCCCGCTCGTGGAGCCGGAGGACGTCGAGTGCGACGGAAAGCTGGTAATCCGCGTGTGGGTGCCTATGGGCCCTGCGGTCTACAGCTTCAAGGGCGTCGTCTACGACCGACTTGCCGACGTCGATACCAAAATAACGGGTGTGGACCAAATCTCCCTGCTCTACCTACGCAAGCAGAACACGTTCTCGGAGCGCAGGATCTACCGCTACGCGGGGATGGAGGACCTTCGACCCGACCTCCTAGCGCGCATGCGGCAGATGGCCGTGGCAAGAAAGCCAGATCATCCGTGGGGCTCGCTCGACGACGCGGCCATGCTGCGCAGCGCCAAGCTCTACGCCAAGGACCGCAGCACCGGCGAGGAGGGCTTCACCCTCGCGGCATTACTCCTTCTGGGAGACGACGACGTCATCGGTGATGTGTGCCCCGCGTACAAGACGGACGCCATATGCCGCCTCGCCGACGCGGACCGCTACGACGACAGGCTCGTGGTGAGGACCAACCTCATCGAAGCCTACGATCTCCTCTCCGAGTTTGCGAATAAGCACCTGCCCGACAAGTTCGTGCTCGATGGTGGCATAAGGAAGAGTGCACGCGACATCATCGTGCGGGAGCTGGTGTCGAACCTGCTCATCCACCGCGAGTTCCTGAGTCCCTTCCCCGCCAAGCTCATCATCGATGCGGACGGCATACGGACCGAGAACGCGAGCAGGGCGCTCTACGAGGGGCGCATCACGCTTTCCGACTTCAACCCCATGCCCAAGAACCCCACCACCGCCGACGTCTTCGCCAACATCGGGAGAGCCGAGGAGCTAGGGAGCGGCATGCGCAACCTCGACAAGTTCTCGCGCCTCTACAGCGGTCGTGTCGCTACGCTCGAGGATGGCGACATCTTCCGCGCGAACGTGCCCGTCGTACGTACGGCCGCGGGCTCCGGGCAGGACGCGGTCTTGGCTCTGGCAACCTCCATCATCGAGCGCGACGGCTCCCTCACCACTTCCGAGTTCGCCAAGGCGGGCGACGTTTCGGTGAGGACGGGACAGCGCTGGGTCAAGTCGCTGCTCGAGAGCGGGAAGCTCAAGGCGAGTGCAAGCGACGCCAAGCGCTACGTCCTGGCTGGCAGGGAGAGCAACATCGAGGCGACATGATGTCGTCCGCGTGTCGCGACATTGTCGCATAACTGGCATTCTAACGACGATTTAACCCGCGAAACCGTCGTTAGAATGACATCCCACGCTCTAATGCCGACAACTCGTCGTTAGAGCGGCTCTACACCGCCGCCGGGACGCATGTGGTGGAATCGTGGGAGAATTCTTCACGAGCTGCCAGCACGAGACGAGAAAGCGGCCAGCGTTATCGGTCGCATTCTCTATGAAACCAATGCAAAGGGAGGCGAAAAAGGCAAGGTAGTCGTGCGGTTCCAAAAGACGACATAAACCGCGAAATAATCCTCAAGATGCTTCATAACCGCAGCTCGATTGGTGTCCCGCCCACGGAATGCGATGGCATCGAGAAGAGACGGGGCCGCGATGGAGACGTGTTCCTAAACAAGACTCCCATAGATGGGCCCCACGCGCAACCAATCACCAGACGCTTGGCCTACACCCTCGTCCGTACGTTGCGAGGCTCGGTGGCTCCGCTCCTGGGGTGACCGCGGCGGAATCTGTCGGAAAATCGACCTGTGCAAATCACGCGGGGCGGAACCTGTCGGAAAGCGGGCCCCTGCAACGTCCCCGGGACAAAAACCTGTCGGAATATCGACCTGTGCAAATCGCCGGGACCGAATCTATCGGATAGCGGACCTCTGCGCCGCTTCCAGAGCAAAAACCTGTCGGAATATCGACCTGTGCAAATCGCCGCGCAGGAATCTGTCGGAAAATCGACCTGTGCAAGCCTTTCAGTTGCACAAGTCGCATTATCGACAGACCTTTTTCCCTCCCGGCCTGCGCGACGGCTCGGCCATCGCGCAGGCCACGATCCCGTCTGGCGGTGCTGCGATAGCAAACGAAGCTGACATTAGCAACAAGCAGACAACGCCCATCGTTTATGAAGCATCTTAGGGGGCATAAAAAGCGCGATTCTCAAGTAGATACCCAGAACATATCCCCGAAACGTTCAAGACAAAAACAGCTCAGAGGTTTACATAGCCTCTGAGCTGGTCTTTTCTGGTGGGCGATACTGGGTTCGAACCAGTGACCTTGTGCTTGTAAGGCACCTGCGCCACCACTGCGCCAATCGCCCTTGCGAATGACTACTATAACAGAAACTCGCTGTCCACGCAAAACATACACGAATCGGTTTCTCGGCGCACTCGGCACGCTCGAAGTACGCCAGCCGCACGCTCTAAATCTTCCACGCGGGGGCGCAAACTGCTAAGGTGGTACGTGAACGATTACCTACGGAGGTGGCCCACCCATGCATACCACATCGCTTTCGCAGCTCGCGCGCTTACTCGCAGATAATGGCATGCTCGCCGAAGCGCACATCGCTCACGATGCAACCGTTTCGAGTGCGCATTCCGACTCGCGCGTCGTAAGAGCCAATAGTCTGTTTGTTTGCAAAGGTGTGGCATTCCGCACCGAGTATCTGCACGCCGCACTCGACGCCGGGGCGGTTGGCTACCTGTGCGACGAATCGCATGCGGCAAGCCTCGCCGAGGCGGCGCCCGACGTTCCCGCAATCGTTGCCACCGACGAATCCTTCCGTCAAGCAACGGCACTCGTTGCGGCCACGGCATGGGGCAATCCCGACCTCGAACTACCACTGCTGGGCATCACCGGTACAAAGGGCAAGTCGACCTGCGCATACATGGTGCGCGCCATCGTGGACGCACACGCCGGAGACGGGCGTTGCGGCGTGATGGGCTCCATCGACATGTACGACGGCATCGAAAACATCGAAAGCGTTAACACCACGCCCGAACCCTGCGACTTGTGGCGGCACATCGCCAATGCACGCGACTCCAAGCTCGCAACGGTCGCCATGGAGGTTTCGAGCCACGGTCTTAAGTACAACCGCGTGGATCACCTGCACCTCGCGGCCGGCGCGTTTCTCAACCTCGGACGCGACCACATCTCTGCAGCAGAGCATCCCGACTTCGAGGACTACGTCGCATCGAAGCTGCGGATTTTCGAGCACACGTCCGTCGCCATCGTCAACCTCGAAACCGACCGCGCGTCGCAGGTTCTCGAAGCCGCCCAACAGTGCGAGCGCGTGGTGACCTTTGCCGCCTCGGGACGTGAGCAGGAGGCGGGCACCGCCGACATATGGGCCTCAAACATCATTCCCGAAATCGGTTTTGTCCACTTCACCGCGCACACGCCCGACTGGGAGGGCCGCGTCACCATTTCCATGCCGGGCCTCTTCAATGTAGATAACGCCCTTGCCGCCATCGCCCTCGTAAGCGAGCTTGGCATTGGCGAGGACGCCGTGCGCGAGGGCCTTTCCCACGTGCGCGTTCCCGGACGCATGGAGCTCATCCCCACCTTCGACCCGCGCGTCATCGGGCTTGTTGACTACGCTCACAATCGGCTTTCGTACCAGCGGTTCTTCTCGTCGGTTGCCGAGGAGTTCCCGGGCAAGGCCGTTATTGCGCTCTTTGGCGCTCCTGGCTGCAAGGCTTACGAGCGTCGGGTCGAACTGCCTCAGGAAGCTGCAAAGTGGTCTGACGTACTAATATATACGGAGGAAGACCCAGCGTACGATCCCGTTGAGGAAATCTGTGCGCAAATGGCCGAGGCAACACCAGAGGGCGCCCGCTACGAGGTTATCCTCAACCGCGAGGAGGCCATCGCCCGCTCGGTGGAGCTTGCCTTTGAGTTTGAGCAGGGAGCCGTGGTATGCTTGCTCGCCAAGGGCGACGAAACACGGCAGCATCGCGGCAGTGAGTTCGTGCCAGTCGAGTCGGATCCGGTGCTCTTCGAGCGCTACGTGGCGCAACGCCAAGCCGCCGAGCAATCGGCCCAGCCCGCCCAGCAATAAACGAAACAATGGGGACAAGTGCCACCACATCGCACCGAGCACGGCACCATCCCCACCGACTTGCACGAAAGGAGGACGCATGGCATTCGACCCTCAACGAGAAGACTATCAGCGGCTTGGCCTACGGTTCGCCAACTCGCTCAGCACCGCAAGTCCCACCGAGGCCACACGCGCATTCGCGTCCTTCGGCAGACGCTTCGCGCGCGATCGCGACTCGCTGCCACAATCCGATGCCGACCGCGCATTCGGCTTGGTCGCCGCAGCCGCCAAAAACATCGACTACGAGCTTCCCTTCGCCACCGACGAGGAGGCCGAGCAGATAATAGCTCGCGGTCACGCGCTTCTCGACGAGGCAATCTCGCTCGACGCTCAATGCTACGACGCCCTTCGCATGAAGGCGGCAGCCGAGCACCCCTCGTTCGAGTCCTTCTACACGTTTCTCTTCGACCAGTCCGATGAGGTACGACGCACATGCGAGGAGCGTCGCGACAAAGCAGCGGCTGCATGCGAGGGAGACGAACGCGCGCAGCTCGCCGCCAGCATCGCCATGCGACCGTACGTCCGATGGGTTGCAACGCAGGCCGAGCAGGCCCTCATTTGCGGCCGCAACAAGGAGGCGCTGCGCTGGGCACACATCGCACTCGAAACCGATTCGCGCGATACCGGCGACGTACGGTTTACTGCCGCGCTAACCTACGCGAAGCTTGAGGACGAGCAAGGTCTCGACGCACTCACCATGGCAAGCAAAACGCACCCGCACACCCGTCCGTCAAACGACGCATGGACGCAAATCGCCCGCATGGCCATTGCATATAAGCGATACGACCTTACCGAGGCGGCCCAACTGTTCGACCAACTCGCACGAACTTATCCGCATGCCGCCGAGTCATTCGTACGGCAGCTGGAGCTTCCCGACGGTGTGTTCGCTCGACTCGCCGTACGACCATACAGCGAGGATGAGCTGGTGCTCGCGCTTTCGGAAGCAACGGTTTTGCTTCAGGAGGGACGAGACCCCGACGGACGCGGAGCGCTCGGTTCGTGGGTCGCGAATCAGGCCGCAGCGCGATTGCCGCAGTCGGTACTTGCCATGCTGGCAGCCGAGGCCGAAGCGCGCGCGCAAGACGCCGGCACAAATGGAGCCGACCAAGGAGGCATGTCATGAACGCGCGCGACGAGTTGGTTCATAGGCTTTCCATCAAGCGAAGCCGCAAGCTCGGCTCTCTTTCGAAGGAAGCGTTCGCCGAACTCGAGCTCGCGGTGCGCGAGGACCCCTCCAACTTTGTAGACGACGCCGAGGAACAGGCGTTTTCCGTAATCGTGCAAGCTCTCGCACGCTTCGAGGAGTCGCGCCACGACGATGACCTTCTTGACGACGAGCAATACCTCGCGGCACGCGAAACGCGCATGCGTCGCATCTCAGCTGCCTGCACGCAGGCCCTTGGGCTCAACGAGCAATGCGTCGACGCACGGCTCATCATGGTGCTCGCGTCCGACGTCACGCCCGACGAACAAACTGGCATGCTGCTTGGCCTCGACAAACAACTGGAGCAGGACTTCGGGCCCATTGAACCCGGCGCCGCTGGCGACGCATGGGCCGACGTGTTCGTGCGTCCCCGCCTCCGCGTGCGTGCCGCTCTCGCGCGCGCTTGCGTGGATACCGCGCGCTTTACCATGGCGCGCTCGAACTGCGAGGACCTGCTCGCGCTCGCCCCGCTCGACACCCTCGGCGCGCGCTTTACCTACGCACTCACACTCGCGCGACTCGAGGACGAGGAGGGCTTCAACTGGCTCGACGCACGCGAAAAGCGCAAAGGCAACGCATGGTTCCACCTAAGCCGCGCATTGCTTATGTACAAACTCGGACGGATGCCCGCCGCGCGCCGTGCGCTGCGCGGATACGACCGCTTGTGCGCAGGCGGCGCGTACATCCTGCTCCAGCCCATCTTCGTCGATACGTACATCCCCGACCGACCGGCTTTCGAGCCAGGCAGCTTTACCGAGGCAATGCTTGCGGCTCACGAAGCAGAACCGATTATCGCCGACACACCCGACTTTGTGGGCTGGGCATCCCAGCAACCCGGCTTTTACGACTCGGCAGTTGCGTATTGCGAGCGAAATGGCTTGGACTGGCGTTCCTAGCCGTTAGGCAACCGGCACCCGACATCCGGTGCCCGACACCCGGCACCCGATGGCAAAAGGAGGCAAAATGCCGCACAGCAAACGAGTCCTATTGAGCCGCCGAGAGCTCCTCGCTGCGACATGTGGCACAGCGTGCTCATTGTGGCTTGCTGGTTGCTCAGGCGAGTCGAAAGCCCGCACAAAGCGGCCCGAGCAGGTTGTACTCGCCAACGAGCAGGCTATGCCGCCAATCGATTTCGTCTCTTTCAACTCAATCCTGCAGAGAGGCCCCGTCGCTCCCGACGAGGCATTTGCGAACAGTCAATGGGCCCAGCGTATAAAAGCCGCCGACATGCTACGCGTTGGGGGCATACTACCATCGCCTTTTTTCTGCATGCTCGTCGACAACGAGGGGGCTTATCGTGGGCTCGATGCGGGATTATTCCAGCTTCTTGCACGCTACCTTACGGGTGATGCCACGCACTGCTCATTCGAGCCGCTCGGAGTTGGCGATCGCGAGGTCGCACTAGTTGACGACCTTGTCGACGCCGTGTTCGCCACATACGTTGCCACGCCGGAACGAAAAGAGCTCATCGATTTTTCCAATCCGTACTTCGAGTCGTACCAGTCAATCATGGTGCTCGCCACTACGGACGATGTAAGCACGGTCGCCGACCTCGCAAACAAGCCCGTCGTCGTGAAGTCTCACTCAAGCTCCATACCACTCATGCAAAAGGTGTGTCCCACCGCTCAACTCGAGCAAATCACAGCCGACGAAGAAGCACGACTCGCCCTCGCCCAAAATCGGGCAGTCGCGTACGTCGGCAACGACATCCTTCAAATGAGTACCGTCGCATGCAATCCGAACACATACAAAATCGTTGGCAATCCTCTAGGCGACCCCGAAGAGTTTTGCATTGGCTTGCCCAAGGATTCGGGAGCGGTCGACTTCGTGAATGAATTCCTCACGCAGATAAAAGCTTCCGGCTTACTCGAAGAGCTCGCTCAGGTGACCATATACAATCGCGTGAATCCTCCCGAGGAAGAGGACGAGACAAAGGTCGAGGACCAAAACGGGGACTAGAACCAGTCCCAGTGTAAGAATCGGACTCATCCAGCCGTCTCGATGCGTTATGCCGGTCGAATTCTGCAATGGTTACGTGGTTTGTGTGGGGTACGACGGGCACGGTGTATTATGGATACATGACTGTAAGCAGAGCATGTCACATGCTCAACCGGGAGGCACGTCTTGTCACATAATCGTCCCACAAACGAAGACGCTCCGCGGCGAGGAAGTCATCTTGCTCCAGATTCATTGGAGACGTCCACCGACGCAACCTCACATGCGGAAAGCGCAGAGACCACAACCACAGCAGAGCATCCCGATAACGCGTCTCAGCAAGCTAATGCCACCGATGCGGGCACCATTGTTCGTCGCAAGAGTGGCGTACCGGCCGACATGTCGAAGTACTTCGACGTAAATCGCTATCGAAAAACCGAGCGTCGTCGCAGTCGAATCTCGATGCTTAAAATTGCGGCCGTAGCCCTCGTCGCCGTTATTATGTCGGTTGGCGTTGCTGCCGCGCTCTATGTTACGGATATCGACCATCGCCTTACCGAAAACGTAACCGACCAGCTTCGCCAAACCCTCGACCATTCGGAGCCTGGCGACCCGTTCTACTTGCTGTTGCTCGGCATCGACAAGGACCAAGGCCGCGTTAACGACGTCGAAAATTATGGTTCCGACTCGAAGAACTATAGGTCGGACTCCATCATGCTGTGCCGCATCGACCCCAAAAACGTAAAGATCACCATGGTGTCCATCCATCGCGACACACTTATCGAAATGGGCAACTATGGGTCCCAAAAGATAAACTCCGCCTATTCGTTCGGCGGTGCAGCCTACGCCACGAAGGTCGTTTCGGAGTTTGCCGGGGTACCCATTTCGCACTATGCCGAGGTCGACCTCGACCGCTTTATCTCGATAGTGGACGTGGTTGGCGGCGTTACCGTAAACCTGCCCGTGCCCGTATACGACCCCGACTACACTGGGCTCAACCTTCCTGCCGGCGAGAATAAACTCAACGGTTTGGAGGCGGCCTTGCTCTGCCGTTGCCGTCATGGATACGACCAATACGGCGACGGCGACGTATTCCGTGCAGCCAATCAGCGCATGGTATTCTCTGAGATTATTAAAAAGGTAATGTCGAGCGACGCGCCCACCATCATTGCTACCATAACGACCATGGCCGATAGCGTAACTACCGACATGTCGCTCGCAGCCATCTTGGACCTTGCCGGCCAAATGCAAACGATTAACATCGACACCGACATTATGACGGGCATGGAGCCCGCCGAGGGTTTGTACATCGATGGCAGCGGCTGGTACGAGCAGTGCATCGAGTCCGAGTGGGAGGCCATGATGGACCGCGTCAATCGTGGTTTGCCACCGTACGACGAACAGCACAAGGACGAAACAAGTGGCGTTGCCGGCAAAGTGGGTCAAGGCAAGGCAATTCCCGCACCGACCCAACCTGCTCAGCCCGTGAAGACGAACAAAACGGAGGAAGGGTCGGAGCAGAGCGAAACTGCCGCAGCAACGCAACACGAGGTTGCACCAGAGCCGGTGTACGAGCCGGAACCGGAGCCGGAACCGGTGTACGAACCCGAGCCGGTGTATGAGCCGGAACCCGTGTACGAACCGGAACCCGTGTACGTCGAGGAAGAAGCCTGGAGCCCAGCACCCGAGGAGTACTAACGAAGCTATAGGCTTATATTAGAAAGGAATCGCCGGACTTGGAAATCCATTCCAAGTCCGGCGATTTGCAAGTACTTTACACGTTAAACCGGAAGTGCATCACGTCACACTCTCCCACACACGACCTAAAACGTTACTTAGCTGCTTTTTTCCGAACATGCTTCAGCCAGTTCTTTTTGAACGCTGATGAACCGCCAAAGAATATCGCATCCGTTTGCGTGCTCTCGTGAGATGAGTATCGGAGAGCGGCCAACTCTATGCCACAAACGAAATCGGCGGCCTGTGCAAGACGATAGTCTGAAGACACAGCATCACGAAACATAATCGCTTCGCGCGCTAATGCGTATTCAATCGCCGCATGCAGCATCTCGCTAACCTCATGCTGGCCACCATCGTAATAAACCTTCACGCGATCGAATTGCTGGAGATAATCAAGGTGATCGAACAGGTACACAGTGAGATCTCTCTTCATGCGCAGCAGCATCTTCCTGTAATCAGGAAATATTGACTTTGTATACGATAAGGTAAATGTGGTAACGGGCAATCTGCGATAAAACGCTAGAAAGCGTGCTAGGTGGCGCTTGCGGTCTGCAAGTTCCATACTCGCGTAATACTCATGGCCTCGCAACAACGGGGTCATATGAAACTGCACGTCATCCAGCGAGGATTGCTTAAGAGCTTGCACATGCCCAGCAATAAGGGGGCCGATGTCAATACTTTGGTCATGAAAGAGCAGCGTAACCAAATAATACTTGGAACTTGAGCCAAACTCACCAGACTCGTCGACGAATACGGAGAGCTCTTTCATGACACCTCCCATTCTCCGCGCTGCAAGAAAAAGAATGCCGGGGGGAAACCCCCGGCTCTTGAAAGTAGCGTCAGCCACTAGTTACTTTATACCACATTCTCATCCGACTTATACGGCTAGAATTATCTATCCAGAGTTGAAAACTCTACACAGAGGCATCTTGCATTTGCAAACGCCAAAGCACGCCCATATGGAGTAACACGAATCACCGTTTTGTCGCCACTCCACCACTCATCCAGCTTCACAAGCACTGGTTTTGCTCCACCCAGATAGCTCACGAACACTTACTTACACGTTAAACCGGAAGTGCATCACGTCGCCATCTTGCACGACGTACTCCTTGCCCTCCATGCGGAGCTTGCCGGCAGCCTTGCAGCCAGCCTCGCCACCGAGCGCCACGTAGTCATCGTACGCTGCAACCTCGGCCTTAATGAAGCCACGCTCGAAGTCCGAGTGGATAACACCGGCAGCTTGCGGGGCCTTCGCACCCACAGGAATAGTCCAGGCCTTCACCTCGAGCTCGCCCGCCGTGAAGTAGCTCTGCAGCCCAAGCAGCTGGTAGGCCGCCTGCGCAAGCGCTTCCAGGCCGGACTTCTCGAGGCCAAGGTCGGCAAGATACTCGGCGGCCTCTTCGGGGTCGTCCTCGGCGAGCTCGGCCAGCTCCGCCTCCACCTTCGCGCTTATTGGCACTACGGTAGCGCCATCAATCTTGGGCGGTTCCTCGCCGAGCGCGTCCTCGTCCACATTGGCAACGTAGAGGATGGGCTTCATGGTGAGCAGGAACAAATCGTGTGCCGCCGCACGCTCTTCGTCCGTCATCTCGAGCGTCGCCGCACGATGCCCTTCGTTGAGCCACGCCTGCAAGCGCTGCGCAATGGCGAGGCGCGGCGCATTGGCCTTGTCGCGGCGAGCCTCCTTTTCGAGCTTGGGAATCGCACGCTCGAGCGTGCCGAGGTCGGCGAGCACCAGCTCGGTTTGGATTGTATCCATGTCGGCCTCGGGATCGATGCTGCTCTCGTGGCGAATCACGTCGGGATCCGAGAAGAAGCGCACGACCTCGCAAATCGCGTCGGTGTTGCGGATGTTGGCCAAAAACTGGTTGCCCAACCCCTCGCCCTCGCTTGCGCCCTTCACGAGCCCGGCGATGTCTACGAACTCCACCGTGGCCGGTACGATGCGTCCCGGATGCACGATGTTCGCCAACTCCTGCAAGCGCGCGTCCGGCACGTCCACGATGCCCACGTTTGGGTCGATAGTGGCAAACGGATAGTTCGCCGCCAAGCCGCTCTGCTTGGTGAGGGCGGTAAACAGGGTGGACTTGCCCACGTTGGGAAGTCCCACAATGCCAATGGAAAGTGCCATGTTTGCTCCTTCGTTCGCTTTTGTCACAAATCGCTTGAAATACCACTCTGCAATACAACTCTGAAATACCGCTCGCACGAGATGACAATCCCCACAGAGGTTGTGCCGCACAAACGGCGTAACCTCAAGGGGCGTGGGCTCGAGGGGCGCGGGCTCGCTCTAGTCGTCGGCCAAGCCTTCGAGCATGTCGAGACCCTTTTGAAGCGTTTGCTTACTCTTCGCACGCGCCTTGCTTGCCCGCGCCCGCTGCCGTGCGCGCTTCTCGGCCTCTTCGTCGGGAACGACAAGCTCCTCACAGGTGCGCGCGCTCATGCGGATGGCGTCCTCGGCACACACCGCCGCGCACGCCCCGCAGCAAACGCAGTATGGCTGCTCGATGTGCACACGACCAAGGTCGTCGATTTGCAAGGCGTGCACCGTACAGGCCTTCTCGCAATCGCCGCACATCGTGCATCGTTCGGCGTCGACCATGGGAAACTCGAGGCGCATCTCGTCGGCAAGATCGGGGTATCGTTGAAGGCCGCCCATAAGCAACCGACGTTTGCGCGTAAGAACGCGACGGCGGGCGTGCGGCCCTTGCGTGGCAACGGTGCGGTCGAGCGCCTGCTGCATTGCGGTTATCTGCTGAGAATGGGCCTTGAGGCGATTCGCGACCGCCTGGGCGCCTGCCAACACGGGAGTCGTGCGCGAGACGAGCCGCGTACCCGCCTGCGTCATGCTGCTCACGAACTGGCTGCGCTTATACGCGCGCTTTTGCTCGCGGCCAAGATCGCGCTCGTCAACCTCGTAGCCTACGCTCTCGCCACTCCACTCCTCGCCAGCGGCGATAGCCTCGCAGTACGTCTCCTCGCCAGTCGTCGTTTCGCACTCGTCGCATATGCCCAACGGGAGATACACGCTGAGGTTGGGAAACTCAACAAGCAGGCTAAACCACACCTCGGGTGCTATTATCCCCACGCATGGCAGCAGCACCTCGTTTGGCTCGGGCCGACGGTCGAGCGCGTGCGTGCAAGTAACGTAGCACTGCTCGTACGCCGTGGCCACTCGAGCGATTTTGTCGTAAAGGGCCAAGGGTGCGTTGCCACGAATTTGGAACACTTCCGTAGGACACGCCGCCACGCACAGTCCGCATCGCAGGCAACCATCGCCCACGCGTACCGTCGCGCCCGAAATGGTAATGGCGTTGACGGGACACACGTCCAAGCAACGCCGACACGCGTTTACGTTACGCATAACGCCCGTGGCGCAATAGATGGAGTTCGCGCGCGGACGCTCGCGATAGTCGTCGGGATTGTACACCACCTCGTCGGCAGGGTCGGCCGTGAGCTGACTCACCAAGTCGTCGCCCGTATGTTGTAGGGCGTTCCAGTCGTTTTGGATGTCGATAATCTCGTCAAGCAGGTCGCGCTTCTTTTTGGCCATCGTTTCCCCTCTCATGCACGCCACATTGTAGCAAATTGGCCGCGCGGGCGGCTGTGTGGAGCGAGTCGCGCGGGGTTCTCTCGAGCGGAAGTCGCGCGGGGTTCTCTCGGGCGGCTTGCGCGCGGGCGGCTTGCCTGCGAGCGCCTTGCACGCGGGGTTCGCGCGGGCGGCTTGCGCGCGGGCGGCTTGCGCGCAACGATGGGGCCGCTCGCGACTCGCGGCTACCACCGCGGCGCCACCTACTGCAACAGCAGGGCGTACACGGCAAGCGCGTAGAACGCAGCGATAACAACATATACTTGCAAAATGGCTCTCCACTGCGTGGCAAGCAGCCCCACGAACTCGCGCAGGAAGGCGTTCGGCCAGAAGTAGGCGCGCGTTCGGCTTCCCATCCCCTCCACCTTCATGCCTGCCTGCCGCGCGCACACATACCCGCGGAACACGTGATAGTTCGTCGTAGAGAACCCCACGCGCAGTTGCGAAACGTCGCACCCCGCATGCCGCTCAATCACCTTCCGCGAAAACGCCATGTTCTCCCGCGTGGTGGTAGAGGCGTCCTCGAGCACAATACGCTCCGGCTCGACGCCCTTCGTTGCGAGATAATTCGCCATACTTTGCGCCTCCGACATGCACTCGTCGGGACCTTGTCCGCCACTTGGCACGAACGTGGCGGGCTTCTCTCCTTGCGCAGCCCGGTCCTCGCTAAAGGTCAGCGCCCTATCTACGCGACCAGCCAGCAATGGCGATGGCGTTCCGTCGGCCCGAATGCCACACCCCAACACCACAAGATAATCCATCGCACGACTCGGCACGTGACGCGACGCGAGCCACGCGCACAAAATGGTGGAGAGCAGCAGGCATTCTCCAAACGAGATGGCCGTACCTATGAGCGTGTCGACAATCCAAATTGCCTCGAGCGAAACCGCGGCATGGAACAGCACGGTACCAACATTGAGCCAAAAGAGAACAGCCACGAACCACACCACGCTAAAGCCAATGCCCAACAGGTTGACAGGCCGCATGCCTTCATGCCGGATGAGCGAAATGTTGCTAAGTGATACAAGCAACGCGATAATCGCCATGGGCATTAGTGACAAAAGCACGAACGATTCCGGCATAGTTGCGAGCTCGACGGCAAAGTCGTGAAACGTCCACTCCTGCATAAGGTCACCAGCAATTAGGTTGGCATACACGATAAGCTGTATGGCAAGGAACATCAGCGCGCCACCGCAAGCCACCATTTCGTATCCGTAATTGGCCTCGCGCCACAGTTGCACGAGCAAGCTGGCAAATAGAGCCACGACGGCAATCATGAACACGTACGTACTTACGTATAATGCCTCCCAGCCCGAGAAGTTGATAATACCTTCAATGATGGCGCCATCGCGAACCTCTAACGCCCAGACGTCCTCGGCTGCGGGGTTCTCGGCGCTCGCGGCGAGTTCCGTGCCCGCGTGCGGCACAATGCGGACATTCGTTTTGCCATCGGAAACCGCCGCAAATACGACGCGTGGTATGTCCTCGTCGTATTCGATTTCCGCAACCTCAACCACACCCGGTGTCTCGAACACAACGTCACCGGCAGAAAGTCTCACGTTTCGATAGTGTCCCGCACACTTTACCGTGTACGTGCCACATGTAGAGCGAATATGCGCCCACGAGGCAATCGCAAGTACGGCGGCAAGCGGCACAAGCAGCAAGAACCTGCTCCAAGGACTCTGGAATACGCGATGCATAACACTCTCCTCAGGCGCGGAATAGAACATTCACGTGTAAGCAGTGTACCAAACAGCGGTGATGCTAAAGCCAGTCCTTGCGAGTTATACGCCCTCCCGCCAACTCGTCAATGCAGAAGGTTTATCCCGTGCAGTCGCACCCAACAATGCGATGCGGGCGCTTTGCCGCACACTATGCATTGTTGGGTGCTGCGAGGCGCCGTTTAGCAACAAAGCCGGCCTAAGTGGCCCCCTGGGTACACGTTAGCAGGGTTGTGTACTGTGGGGGCCGTTTAGCCAACAAAACCCGGGCTAAGTGGCCCCCTGGGTACACGTTAGGCAAGGTTGTGTACCACAGGCGCCGCTTAGCAGGCAAAACCCGGCCTAAGTGGCACCCATGGCAGGTCGCGGGGCGTGCGGGCAAACCGCGGGCGAAGCCCGCACCAACACTCCCGGCGTCCCCGTTCCAGCCGAGACGATGGGCCGCCCTCTCTGCTTGTCCCGGCGCAGTTCCGCAGCGAAGCGAGGACTGTTTGAGCACGGGCGCAAACCGCGGGCGAAGCCCGCACCAACACTCCCGGCGTCCCCGTTCCAGCCGAGACGATGGGCCGCCCTCTCTGCTTGTCCCGGCGCAGTTCCGCAGCGAAGCGAGGACTGTTTGAGCACGGGACAAGCAGAGAGGGCGGCCCCTCCCAGAGTTTCAGACTAACGCTTAGTACATGCCGCCACCCTGGCCGCCAGCTGCGGCAGCTGCGGAGATGGCCTCCTCGATGGTGGTGTTCTTGGGCTCGTCGGTGACGGTGGCCTCGGTAATGAGGATGAGACTCGCCACGGAAGCAGCGTTCTGAAGCGTGGTGCGGGTGACCTTAACGGGGTCGAGAACGCCCATCTCAATCATGTCGCCATACACGCCGGTCGCGGAGTCGAGACCCTGGCCTGCAGGCAGGTTCTTGATTTTCTCTACGACGACAGAACCCTCAAAGCCGGCGTTCTGAGCGATGGTGCGCACGGGAGCCTCAAGCGCCTTGCGGACGATGGCAACGCCAATGGCCTCGTCGGAGTCGGCGGCCTCAACGGTGTCGAGCGCATCGGAAGCCTCGAGGAACGCCACGCCACCACCGGCAACGATGCCCTCCTCAACGGCCGCGCGCGTAGCCTGCAGCGCGTCCTCAATGCGGTGCTTGACCTCCTTGAGCTCGGGCTCGGTGGCAGCGCCAACCTTGATGACGGCTACGCCACCGGAGAGCTTGGCCAAACGCTCCTGGAGCTTCTCGCGATCGAAGTCGGAGTCGGTGTGCTCGATTTCGGCGCGAATCTGCGCGACGCGGTCATCAATGGCCTGCTTGGAGCCAGCACCGCCAATGATGGTGGTCTCGTCCTTGGTAATCTTAACGGACTTGGCGGTACCGAGCATCTCGGGCGAGATGTTCTGCAGCTCGATGCCAAGTTCCTTCATGGCAACCTGGCCGCCGGTGAGAATAGCGATATCCTCAAGCATGCGCTTACGACGGTCGCCATAGCCCGGAGCCTTTACGGCCGCGACCTGCAGCACGCCACGCAGACGGTTGAGGATAAGCGTTGCGAGCGCCTCGCCGTCCACGTCCTCGGCAACGATGAGCAGCGGCTTGCGTGCCTGCAGCACTGCGTTGAGCAGCGGCTCGATGTCGTGCGGATCGGAAATCTTCTGGTCGGTCATGAGGATGTAGGGCTCCTCGAGCTCGGCCGCCATGTTCTCGGTATCGGTCGCGAAGTACGGGGAAATGTAGCCCTTGTCGAACTGCATGCCCTCAACGGTATCGATGGAAATGCCGAAGTTGGTCTTGTCCTCGTCGACGGTAATGACGCCGTCCTTGCCCACGACCTCCATGGCGTCGGAGATCTTCTCGCCAACCTTGGGGTCGGAAGCCGAGATGGTACCAACGGAAGCAATCTGATCCTTGGTGGAAACTTCCTTGGCAGCACCACGCATGGACTCGACAACAACCGCAACGGCCTTGTCTACGCCGCGGCGAATGGCGATGGGGTTGGCGCCAGCGGCGACGTTGCGCAAGCCCTCGTTTACGATAACCTGAGCAAGCAGGGTAGCGGTGGTGGTGCCGTCGCCCACGAGGTCGTTGGTCTTGGTGGCAACTTCCTTTACGAGCTGAGCGCCCATGTTCTCGATGGGGTCCTTGAGCTCGATTTCCTTGGCGACGGAAACGCCGTCGTTGGTGATGGTGGGAGCGCCGTAGGAACGCTGAAGTGCAACATAGCGACCCTTGGGGCCCATGGTGGTGGTTACTGCGTCGGCCAGGGTGTTAACACCCTTGGCAAGCTTGGCACGTGCGTCGGTGCCGAATACGATGTCCTTAGCCATTGTGCTTATCTCCTAAATAACGAAACAACGAATCGATTGCGAACTAGTCCTCAATAACGGCATAGATGTCGTCGGCACGAAGCAGGAGCAGGTCCTCGCCGTCGACCTTAACCTCGTTGCCGCCAAACTTGCCATAGAAGACCTGGTCGCCAACCTTAACGTCGACGGGAATGCGGTTGCCGTTGTCGTCGCGCTTGCCCTCGCCTACGGCAATAACCTCACCGCGCTGCGGCTTCTCCTGTGCGCCGGACGAAATGTACAAACCGGTTGCAGTCTTCTCCTCCTTGGGAGCGGGCTTAACGAGTACGCGATCGCCCAGGGGCTTAAGAGTCATGGTGCATTACCTCCTTAAGTGACGCCTAAATGCGCCTGTGCTATAGCCAACGTTGGGTATAGTACCCACCTTTGCGGGTTTATACAACGGGATGTCAAAAAATCTTCATTGCGACACTTAGATTTTCGGCGATTTTTGGCACGGATTGGGCTGAGGCAGGAGACAAAAGCTTTCGGTGGGCCATGCGGCTTGTGTTGACGAGTCCGCTCTGCGCAAGCCGCCTTCTGCAAGCCGCCTCTGCCACGCACAGATTTTATCTAATATATTTGTTTCGTACGATGGCCCCGCCAAATGGGTAAGATGAAATGGGTCGAGACGACGAGAGGAACCCCATGAAGAAGATCGTTAAACGCATCGCGCTTGGCATCGTTGCCGTTGTGCTGATTGGACTCGTGGCGTTAGTGTGCGTTTACTTCACGCGTTTTCAAACCATGGCCACCATCGCGAAGAGCACGGGCTATTCAGACGGTTATAACTTGTATACCATGGACGTAACGTACGACTACAATGTGGAAAACATCATTGCCAAAGGCGAGGGCTCGCCCGACGCTAACTGAGCTACTCAGGCAGTGGTAGGCGAGGCGTTGCCGTATGCGCCCATCAACATTGAAACGCCCAAATTTGGCTGCAGCTCATTTGGCATAACCACCAAAGACGGCAAGGTCCTCATGGGCCGCAACTACGACTTTAAAACCGATACTTCCGCGATTATGGTTCGCTGCGAACCCAAGGACGGCTACAAGTCAATAGCTTTTGGCGCGTTGAGCAACATTCACGACAACGAACCCGACGCGGGCATTGTTGAGAGGTTAAAGGCCCTCACGGCGCCGTTCATTTGCCTCGACGGGATTAACGAAAAGGGCGTTTCGATTTCCGTTCTCACGCTGGACTCCGACCCCACGCAGCAAACCACCAGCAAGCACGACATCTTTACCACGCTTGCCATTCGACTCGTCCTCGACCGTGCCGCAACCACGCAGGAAGCCGTAGACTTGCTGCGTTCCTACGATATGCACGCGAACTCGGGCAGGGATTATCACTTTTACATTAATGATGCGTCGTGCGACGGCCGCGTCGTTGAGTGGGACTGCGAAAGCGATACGCGCGAGCTCACAGATACGCCCACGCGCACCACGACGAACTTCTTCATCACGCATAAGGATAAAGTCACGTCCGACGGCAAGAATGGCATTTATGGTCACGGCAAGGACCGCTACGATAAAATCGAAAAGCTCCTCGACGCGAACGAGGGCAACTACACCGAGCAAAACCGCATGGGATGCTTTGCAGGAAGCACAGCAGCTCCCCAAGGAGGGCGAGGTAACGAGCAACACGCAGTGGTCGGTTGTGTACAACAACACCGATTGCACGGCCGACGTGGCAATTCGTCGCAACTGGGACGTCAAGACGGCGTTTGAGGTTTAGGCGTGGTTTATACGCGGCGGACTTTGCCGCGCGGCGAGTCTTCCTCACATGCACGCGTCAAGCTTTTGAACTTTGGGCGGCGTTTATACGCGGCGGGCGTTTGACGGCTCCGCATGGCGGGGGCGCTCACGAGCCGCCCGCCCCTAAAGAATGGTCAACTGCCCCGTCCGTGGCCCGGAGGGGGCCGTGCTCAAACAGTCCTCGTTCCTGCGGAACTGCGCGCGGCCGCTCCTCCGGGCCGCTCCTCGATTTGACGTTTCTTTAGGGGCGGGGCGAGCCGGGGTGGTTCGGTTCGCGAGTGCCCTTCCGCTGTTTCGGCACTTTGTGAGCGAGTTCTAATGCAGCGGCTGCGTCCTTACCGCGACGTGCCTCCATTCCCCGGCCTCTTCTAAGGCAAAAGCCTGCACCACCGCCGTGTCCGCGCCTGTTCCGGCCTCCTCGGGACAAAAACCGTGCGTCTCGCCTCCGCGACATAAAAAATAGTGGGCACGACGTTTCGGGCTTTTCGCAAAACCCCAGTTGGCGAGTGCATATTCATAAATACTGCAGCATCACGTGCCCACTATGTATTTTAGCCAGTGGGCATGTGATGTTTCTGATTTTATGCTCCAGACCCCGTGAGCTGGTGTTTTGTACGAACGTTCAAAACTACGTGCCCACTATTTTTTATGTAAAGGAATCGTCAGCCCCACGACAACCCGTCATCCCTGCGCCATGAGACGTCTCAAGTGTTCACGGCCCTGGTTTTTATCCCAAGACGGGACATGGCGGGTGAATGAACATACGTCGAAGGCCGGAACCCGACGCCCACGCGGCGTACGTGGCGGTCATCGGAAGCTGGGGACTCGACGCCCACGCAATGTACAGCGCCTCGCGCGTAATCTCGGCTTTGAGCAGCGAAGCCTTCTACGACCAAACAGAACCATGCGATTCTTCACGCCTGCAAAAGCCCTCTTCCCGCGCAATCATACCGAGAGGGAAAGAATTAATCCCGCCATTACGGGCATGTACAGACATTACATATTATCATGTAATCAGCATTTTTTCGCACTTAAGAACGCGTTGTTAAGCGCGAAAAAAATCTTGATACGATATCACATATCAACTTTCGTATGACGCTCTGACCTGCGCTTTTGTTCAAATCCAGAGTGTTTCATCATTATTCACATCACAATTTTTTCGCACTTAACGAACCTCCCCAATCGCAAAGGCTTATCCCAAGGCAAATCCCGTGTTTAACAATACCATTTGCCGCTCGCCGTGCCCACGCTCCGGTAACGGCTCCTCTAGGAAAAGAGTCTGAGCCTCTCCGCCGCCCGTCAATTCCCCCGAAAAACTTCCTGTATGTAAGCCAAAAACCGTGCCGCAACGCATACTATATATACATAGGTCGAACAAGCTTATCCGAAGAAGGTGAGGTCATGAACGCATCAACATCGCAAACGAAACCACTCACACTCCTTACGCGGATAATAGCAGTTCTATGTGCTGCGATTTTGTCCATTGGGCTTGCAGCCGCAGCACGGCCGACGTTGGCGCAAGAAGACCTTGGGAGCACAACGAGCTACGACCCCATAAACGACAGGTACGCATTCCGCATGGACGCGCAGAAGGACGAAAATCCTGAAACCTCCCTCACGCTGTGCAAATCCAAAAGCGCCTCTCTGCAAATTGCCAAAGCCGACATCGTAAAGGGCATAGAGGCAATCGGTAGCGACGTTGACTCTTGGTCAAGTTACGTCGAAGATGACTTCGCGTTCGACTACACCCCCACTCCCGGAGCAAACAACAGGGTGCTTGTTAAAACGCTCGAAGGACAGCCACCCGCCACCGATGGAAAGGAATCGTTTTGGATAGAAGCCCAAGACTCATACTATCCCGTCGAGGTTAAGGGCGAAGTGACCAGCAAAAGCGAAGCAGGAGACAAAAGCAAGGCAGGCGGCACGGCCAGTATAGTAACCCCCTCGGAAGACGGTCGCTACGCCCCCGGCGCGAACGTCTCGATTAAGGCGACGTCCAAACCTGGCTACGCATTCAAGAAGTGGACACAGAGCGGTGGTGCACCAAAGGGCCTTGGCACGGCAACGTTTGCGAACGACGAAATCGCCGCAACTACCTTTACGCTTCCCAATGACGACCAACAATGGCTACCAGTCTTTAGCGACGAATACAAGTACACGCTTACCGCCATGTTCGAGCCAATCACCAACTTCACCGTTAAGTTCGATAAAAACGCTAAAGGCGCCACGGGCACCGTGGCCGACCAAAGCTTCGTGTATGGCACCGCACAATCGCTCACCCCCAACACATTCTCGTATGTTGGCTACACCTTTGTTGGCTGGAACACGGCCGCCGACGGTTCCGGCACCTCCTACAAGGATAACGAGTCGGCGAATATTCCCGCCACCGAGCGAGTCGTCACGCTCTACGCACAGTGGAAGGCTGCGTCTTACAACGTTACCGTTACGCCCGAACCGGAGGCCGGGGGTACCGCGTCTGCAAACCCAACATCGGCGACGGCCGGCACAACCATCAAGCTCAGCGCAACGCCCGCCGACGGATATCAGTTTGCAGGGTGGGAGGTCACTGCAGGCGACGTTACCATCGCTAACGACTCGTTCGTCATGCCTGCGAGCGACGTAGTCGTTACGGCCACCTTCGAGAAGGTCCCCGCAACCTACAGCATTTCGGTCGTGAAGCCCGAAAACGGCACAGTTGCAGCAGACAAAACCAGCTCGGTCGAAGGCGAAACGGTCACCCTCACCGCAACGCCAAGTGCAGGTTTTGTCTTAAGGGCGTGGGACGTAAAGGACGCCAGCGGCAAGTCGATATCCGTTGTGAGCGGCGTAAGTGCGCAGGCCGACGGAAGCGATTTGGCCAGCGGCGACGATGCCCGTATCGGCGGCGAGGATGCCCAGGTTGATGGGAACCTTCAGGCCGACGGGACCGCTCCAGCCGACAACGTCAACCAGACCAGCAGCAACAATCCATCCGGCATCACCGCCCAAGCTGAAGGCGACGCAGCAGCCGTGACCGGGACCTTCACCATGCCCGCCAGCAACGTAACCGCAAGCGCCGCCTTCGAGCAGCCCACCCCCACCACATGCACCATCACCTTCGAAAAGAACGCCGAGAACGCGACCGGCACGATGGATCCGCAGGAGGTCGAGAAGGGCGTCGCCACATCCCTCAACACCAATGCCTTCCAACTCGCTGGCTACACCTTCAAGGAGTGGAACACGGCCGCCGACGGCTCTGGCACCGCGTACGCCGACGTAGCAACTGTCACCGCGACCTCCGACATGACCCTCTACGCACGGTGGGTGGCTAACCCCACTCCTGTCACGTACACCATAAACTTCGAAAAGAACGCCGAGAAAGCGACCGGCACCATGACCCCACAAACGGTAGAGGCGGGCACCACTGTGTCTCTCAGGGCCAACGCCTTCCAACTTGCAGGCTACACCTTCAAGGCGTGGAACACGGCCGCCGACGGCTCTGGCACCGCGTACGTCGACGGCGCCAATATCACCGCGATTTCCGACATGACCCTCTACGCGTACTGGACGAAAAACCAGGAGCACACACATAAAGTGGCGCCAAAGCCCGACATGGGAACGAGCGCAAAAAACACCTACACTTCGAGACAAAACGAGATTACCTATACCATTACTCAAAAAGTCCCATCCGATGCCACGTACATGTGCGTCTGGTCCGATTTAAATGAAACCATGTATTACACAACCAAGCCAGAGAACGTTGTGGTGAAGTTGTCAGACGGGACCACGATCGAGACTGCTACCAAAACCATTAACGGCCAACGTCTCGAGGTCACTGTTTCCGACGCTGCGCCAATAGCTGATAAAACAATAAATATTGTATACTCCGCCAAAGTTCGCGACGACGCCAACCTCAATCCATACCTCAACACATCGAGGAACATAGCCTCGATTCCGTATTCGTCACACGTTGAATTCCGCTATACCGACGGCTGCAAGAACGAGGCAGTGTCCCAGTCCGAGTCCATTAAGATTAGCTTGGGCTCTTCCAATTCTGGTAACAGCTCCAGCTCATCGAACAACACCACGACCACCCGGACGAGCAGCACCGCAACACCCAGAACATCAGGCACTCTTGCCACAACGGCCGATTTGACTTCGGCTGCGGGCGCCGCAGTTGCGCTTGGCGCGGGTGTCTTTGCTCTGGCCGCAGGTTTTGCGAGGAATCGCAGGTAGGCCAAGGCGCACATGGCTGAGGATGGGTGCCAATTGGGCCAATTCCGGCCCGAATCCGAGGGCAAAAAACTATTTCCCAACGAAAACAACACGCCATGCGCCACAGACAAAAGCGCCGAGCGAACCCGCCGTCACTGTTCCTCAAGCTCGAACGTCATGCTAAAGACGTTGCATCCGCCCGTCCGCTCGTACAACAAACTGCTCGCCGTCTCGCGAATGAACATGATGCCCATGCCACCGTCGTCCAAGTCCTCAAAATCGCGCTCGCCGGTCTCGTGCGCGAGGGGATCGAACGCCACGCCGTCGTCCACCAGGCGTACAGTAAGCTTCCCATCCTCACGCTGCGCCCACACATCGACCCTCGTCGCTCCTGAATAGTTGGCGACATTGGAAAACGCCTCGTCAATTGCAAGCATCGCGCGCCTTACCATCGTGGTATTGCCGCACAGCTCAAGAATCCCATACCGAAGCGTCGAGAACGACGCAATCTCAGGCGAAAGCTCCCAGTGCCACACGTCACCCTCCCCCGCAAATAAGCACAACAACGTAAGATCGTCAAACTGCTCGCGACCCGCAGCAAAGGCATCGATGGAGTCCGCAAGCGTTCGCACAGCTTCCCGTGCGTCATGAGTATCGCAAATCGCCTCCGCGAGCCGACCTTCGCCAAAGAGTTTATCACCTGCACTCGCGGCCTCGGTTGCCCCATCGGTGTAGAGCATAATTCCCTCGCCGGGCACCAGCTTAATCCGCTCCTCCAGAATCTCCGCATCCTCAAACAGTCCCAGCGCGATTCCCGTATCGGGAACGATGAATCCCCTTCCCACCACGTACGGCTTGGTGTGCCCTGCGTTAGCAAAGCACAACTCGCTGCCTGAGGGATCGTAAACCCCTGCGAATGCCGTCACGTACATGCCTTCGGGATTGTTCGCCAGCAAGGAGTCGTTTACCTCGTTGAGCGCCTGAGCAGGATTAACGCCACGCTTGAGCTTCTCGTGCACCATCGCACGACACATCGCCATAAACAGCGCCGCGCTCACGCCTTTGCCCGAAACATCTGCTATCACCACGCAAATGCGCCCATCCTCGCGAATGAACAGGTCGTAAAAGTCGCCACCCACCTCGCGCGCCGCGCGAAACATCGCAAACGCTTCGAACCCCGGCCCAACCTCACGAGAGGTTTCCGGCACGAAGCCCAGCTGAATGCGTCGCGCAACCTGCAGCTCGGTAGTCGAGGCAACACGCTCCTCGGTCATCTCCTGAATGCGGTCGACGTAATTCTCAATATTGATGGACATCTGATTAAAGGACTCGGCAATCTCGCCAATCTCGTCGTTGCGGGCGAAGTCGAGCGGCGTGTTATCGCGAGCGCGATCCTGAATGAAGTTGCGCATCTTGGACGAAACGACGCGAAGCGGCCTTACCACGTCACGCTGCAAAAGGAGAATCTCGAGCGCAATCACTAGCATCAAGATGGTAATCATTGGAACGGCGAACGAGAGCGCGTTATCGTTAACCGACGTTACAATAACGCGCACGTTGAACTCCGTGCATATTACGAAGTAGCGATCGTATCCTTTCATCTTCAGCGGATAATACCATGCGTAGGTAGTCCCGTATTCGTTCTTAATCCGCTCGGGCGAATCAGACAAAACCTTTCCCGAAAGAGCGGCGATTTCGGCTTTGTCGAAGGGCGTGTCACTAGTTGCACCAAACGGGAAGTACTGCCGCGCAAGCTCGTCGTCTTCGTCCTCATCTCCTGCCGCATAGTAATACGTGCGAGTCGTTAGACCCTCGTCTGCCGTGTAAATGGAGATGTACTTCAAATTGTACGTCTCGCATACCCAGCGCAAGTTCCCACGCATCTCGTCATACACTTCGGAGTCGGGATCGAACACCTCGTCCTCGTCGAGGTTTTGCAAGTTGTAGCTTACGACATCGGCGGCTGATTCGGTTTGCGTTGCACCCAGCTTAAGCGTTTCGTTCCAGCTGTAGAGGTAGCTCAAAGCCAGCGAGGCCGCGGCAGCGAGCGTAAGGGCCACAAGAGTAACAATGGCAAAGCGCTTAAGAATCGAATCGCGCATGGAAACTCGACGCTCCCCCGTGGCCCCTACGCAATGTTAAGGCGCCTGTCGAAGCCGGCCATGTGCAGGACCTCGCGTACCTCGGTTGACGCGTTGATAATAACGAGGTTGCCCGACATCTTTTTGTGCGCCGTAACCAACTGGCGCAGTCCCGCAGAACAGATGTACTCAAGCTCCTTAAAATCGACAACGAGCTTCGTGGTGTCCTGCCCAACTGCGGCAACCGCTGCAGCGAACTTGGGAGCGGCACTCGCGTCGAGCCAGCCAAAAAGCGCGATGGTAGTCGTGTTGTCCTCGGTTTTGGTAATGATGCTCATGGAAGCTCCTCGAATACGCACGTAGATTTTTTTATTATAGCGCCTGAACGACGAATAGGGTACCTCGGCGGCGGATGGGACGCCTCGGCTTTCACGCCTCTCGCGATGCCTCTCGCGACCAGCGCACAAACTCAACGCGCTCTCGGGGTTGCGTGCAGCAGCACATGAAGTGCTCGTCAACCTCCATCTCGTGAAACGCAACGCCTAGCGCCTTCTCGTCTTGGGACAACACGGCACACAACTTCGCCTCCTTGGAGAGGCCGGTGCCCAAGAGCTTAAGGTAGCTCTCCTTGCGTGTCCACATGCGCGTAAACGCTTTGCTTTTATCTGCTTGAGCCAGAATCCAGCGGATTTCCTGGCTTTGGAAGCACATGCGCATTACGTCGTCGTCCGCCGTATGCCGCTCCTCCACGTCGACACCCACCGGCGAGCCGCACACGATGCACGCTACAAAGTGCCCACTGTGCGAAAGGTTGAAGTGCACGTCCGACACGTGTGCCAAATGCGGTTTGCCAAACTCGCCCTCGACAAGAGTAAGGTCATCCACTCCCTCATAGCGCAGCGCATGTGCACACAGCAGGCCAGCGCCGAGGCAAAGCAGACGGTCCTTCTCGAACATATAGCGTTCGGCCTTCTTTTTTCGCGCCTCCCACGGCAATTGCGCGAGTCCCGCCCAATATAGGCGTGGATCCGCGAGCTCCGCAACATCGTAGTACCAGCATCGCGCCATGAATGCATCCCGCGTCCGGCTATGCAATCGAGAGGACGGCAACCACAACGGCCGCAGTGCCCGTAACGGGATTGGTATGAGTATGTCTCATCAAGCAGCTAGCAGTGGACCCGTCGGGCAGCGCTTCGTCAAAGAAGATGCGACCTCCCTTTGCTTCGCAGCACTCCAGCGCATGCCCCCTAAAAAAGGACTCTGCCGCCGGTGGAACCGCACTTGGCACAGAAGGAGCATAGGAAAGGCTGGGCCAAAAGTAACGCTTAATGAAGTCGCGATACGATTGGTTGGTGCGCACGAACCGCACCGCATCAGCCGAAACCTCCATAACGGCCATGGGCACCGTGCTAAAGGCATTCTGCATCGTTTTGTCTTCTTCGGAAATAACAGTGGACAAATCGTGCAGGTTAACCTTTCCTATGCCCTCAAAGTAATCGGACTCTTCGGGATTCTCGTAGCCGATTTGAATTCCCTTCCGATTCCGTTCGGCAATCTCGCTTAACGATATTGCCTTGCAGTAATAGTAACCCTGCAGCTTGGAACAGCCAATCTCACGCAGGAACCGAACCTGTTCCTCCGTCTCCACGCCCTCGCAAATGGTGTCTACGCCCATTGCGGTGGCCATTCTCATAAGGTCCACGAGAACGATCTTGCTGTTCTTGCCCTCATCGAGCTTACGCATGAAGCTCATATCGAACTTTATGAGGTCGAATTCAACGCTCTGGAGGAAGTCGAGGGATGAGTAGCCACTCCCAAAGTCGTCAATCCACACGGGGAATCCCAAATCCCGGAAGCGCTCGATTTGCCCCTTCATAAAGTCGAAGTCCTTGCCAATAATACTTTCGGTAATCTCGATCGTAATCATGTTGTGTGCGATTCCGGCAGCATCCACCCTCGCGCACGTCTCCTCCACGATGTCGCACGCGTCGAAATCGGAGCGAGAAAGGTTGATGGAGTGAGGCACCACGGTTAGGCCCATCTCCTGCTGAGACTTCATCTTAAGCAGTGCCTGATTAAGAACATAAGGATCCAAGCGATAAATAAGTCCCGCCCCCTCAAGCGCAGGAATAAAGTCGCCAGGCGATATAAAACCCTTATTGGGATCAAACCAGCGCGAAAGCGCCTCCTCGTCGCACACCTTTCCGCTCACAGCACGAACAATGGGTTGATAATAGACCTGAATCCATTCCTTTTCGAGCGCCTCGTCAAAATGGCCGACTACGTAGCGAATCATATCGATTTGCTGCTTCATGCTCATCTCGAAATAGGAGAAGCCCGAGAAGTACGAGCCGCGGCGCTGGTCGCAGGCATACTTTGCGCAATCGCAGGCAACGCTCACGTCAACATTGCCCAAATCGTTCCGATAAATGCCCACGCTCACCGGCACGGCCTTTCCACCATTGGCATGCTTGCAATCTTCGAGTGCGGCCCAGAGTCGATCTTCCAGGTTTTCCTCGTCGCTCACCGCCGCAAAATGGTCTTGTCCAAAACGACTCGTAAGCTTCTCGCCAAAGTGACGGGCAAGAATGTGCGCCACGTCCACAATGAGACTGTCGCCTTCGTCAAAGCCGTACCGCCGGTTATAGTGCTTCATACCTCCAAGGTTGAAGTAAAGCACGACGGGATGCTTTCCGCACGCGACCAACCGATCGCGCTCCTCCAAAGCCAGCTTAAAGAAGTGTCGCTGATTGGGAAGTCCCGTAAGCTCGTCGGTATTTACCCGGCGATTGAGGTCATCGAAGTCCTCCTGTATTTGATCGCGCATCCTTCTAAAGGCTGTCGTCAGGGCGCCCACCTCGTCGTTGCTCTTATAGTTGAGCTCCACGTCGTAATCTGCGTCCGCCAGTCGTTGTGATGCGGCAGTCAGGCGCTCGAGCGGATCGGTAAGGCGACCCATAACCAAAAAGCCCAGCAAGGCAATAGCCAACACCACGGCAATCACAATTGGCAGGATGGTGCGCGCCAGTGCCCGCGACGACGCGTTTATCTCTTCCACTGGGGCAATAATCACGAGCTTCATGCCTGTGGAAAGCGTTGTGAAGGACATCTGACACTCAGCACCCGCTGAATCCTCGTGGCGTATGAGCATACCCGCGCTGGCATCGCGTTGGAAAACCTCATTTTTAATTGATGAGCCAAATGTGCTGCCCATCTTGAGCTCTGGATGATAAATCACGGTTCCATCCGCGTTTAGCAAACAGGCATAGCCCGTATCGTATACATGGATGGAACTAACGAGCTCAACGATGGTATCTAACGGGATATCCATTCCCAACAGTCCGATGAAGGTCCCCGACTTGTAGATGGGAACGACGTAGGAGCAAATAAGCATCTCGTTAAGAGACGTGGCGGGAAACGGCCCAATCCACGACGGACGACCTCGTTGGATGGGCAAAAAATACCAGGCAGAGTGCGTGGGATCATTTGGATCGAGCTTTTGCTTATCGAATGGCTCTTGCGCGGCAAAACCCGTCCGTCCCACGCGTGAATAATAAAACCCACGCTCCGTGGTACTGAGGTCCGGGCTAATCGAAAAATAGTAGGTTTCGACGCCATGCGTGTGTTCGGCTACCGCTGCAGTCTCAACTTGTATGCGTTTGGAAAACTCGCTTAAGTAGGAATCGAGCTCGGCAGTTTGTTCAGGCGTTCTGCGAGCGGGATCGGATTGAGCGCCAATCGCACCGCAACGCGATAGCTTTGCGCTATCCAAAGAGTCAGTCGTCAAGTTGGCGACCATCTCAACGGAGCGTGCGATGCCTGTTGCATACTCCTCGAAGGACTTGCTCGTGTCTTGAGCGAGCAAGTCCATCATCTCTACCGAGCGCCGGTCGTTCTCGGATTGAACAATGGTAAAGCTCACCAAATACACGCACAAAATGGCCAGAAGAATCTCAATGATTGTAATCGCGGTAACTTTGTAGCGAATCGAATTCATCATCTTCTTGAGCCGTACTTCTTAGCCAACCGACATAGCGCGATACACGTTTTTGACCGATCCGTTCCACGCGTGTTGGAAGTCCACGAGTCGTTCGGACGTTACATACAAGCGTGTTCGAGAGAAGAGAGGAATCCATGCGGCGTCCTCCTGCACGATAATCCGCTCTAGGTCTTGGTATTCCCGTAAGCGCTTGGCAGGATCGGTTATCGTGCGCGCGTCCTGCACACGACCTATGATGTCTTTCTTTGGATAGCAAAGGCTACGGAACGCGGTGTTTTCGGCAGTGCCAAAGAAGGTGTATAGGTAGTTATCGGGATCGTTGTAGTCGGCAGTCCATGTAGCCGTATAGCAGGCGAGCTTCCCTCCCTTGCGAAGACTCATGAACTCGTCTTCGTCGATGACCTTTACACTCGCGTTTATGCCAATGGACTTCCACATGTCCACAGCGTTCTCTGCCAGCTTCATCTCCGCCTGCGTGGAAGACGACTTAACCGAGAAGCTGAGGTCGAATCCCTTTTCGTACCCCGCCTCCGTCAGCAAACGCTTTGCCTCGCTTGCGTCGTAGGGAATCGCAGGCAAGTCCGAATTAAAGCCATAGAGCCCGCGAGAGAAAATGCCGTTCTCCACAGAGCCGCGGCCGCTGTAAACAATATCGAGAAGAGCTGCACGATCGAGCGACAGCTGCAAGGCCTTTCTCACACGCACGTCATCGAGCGGAGCCACGGACTCGTTGAGCGCGATATAGGAAATGCCGATTGGTGGAACTTCCTCAATCCTGCTTTGGTAGATGTCGCCGTGAATGAAGAACTCGGCGGAGCTTCCTTGGTCATCCAAGTCGAGGATGTCCAGTTCGCCCTTTTCGAACATCATCCGGATTTTTTCCGCATCCGTAATAAAGCGCAAGTCGAGCCCTGCGTTCTTGGGCAAACCGTCCCAGCAGGACTCGTTAGGTACAAGCATCATGCCCTTGCCACGCTCCCATTCCTTAAGAATATATGGGCCGGTGCCGATTGTGCTGGCCGGGTCCACGCCAAAGCGATCGCCTGCCTCTGTGGTTGTTTCCTCGTCCATAATGGAAGCTCCCGGCATGGAGAGGCAGGCAAGAAAAGCCTCGAAGGGCTGCTCGAGCGTTATGGTGAAGTCGGAGTCGCTCAACACTTTGAAGCCTTCGAGCTCTTTTGCTTTACCCTCCGCAAGCGCGCTGGCACCGCGGATGCTCTGCACGATATCTTGGTTGCATGAGTCGGGATGTGTCAACAATCGCGTAAAAGAGTAGAGCACGTCCGACGACGTCAACGCGGCGCCGTTGCTAAAGGTAACGCCCTTGCGCAGATGGAAGGTGTAGGTTTTGCCATCCTTCGACTCTTCCCAAGATTCGGCCAGCGAGGGCATAACCTTTACGTCGCCGCTTTCGTCGGCCTTCATCTCCACCAAACGGTCGAACACGTTCGTGGCAATAGTGTAGTGGATGGAGGTGCATTGGAAGTCCACCGTGTCGGGCTCCTCCTCAATGGCGACGAGGAACTTCGAGGTGTCGAGGTTCTGCTGCGCAGGCTGGGTAGAGACGGCAGACGAATCCTTACCGCCACAACCGGCGCACACAAAAGTTACGGTAAGCAGCAAAAACATCGCCAACAGCGTTTGCACCCGAAAACTGCGCCGACCACCCATATTTAACCCGCCTTCTAAAGAGAACCCCCTTGCCCAGAATAACAATACCATAAATTCGTTAATGGCAAACCAGAGAAGGGACGAACGGTTATAACTTGGTCCCGTGTGCGCGAACAACGCCGTGCGGACGAACACACGGGATGGCATCATTTGTCCAAGCGAACCGAATCAGGCACCTACGCGAATCCGAGGGGTGCGACGTACCATCCCTACACCTCATACCCCACGTCCTGCAGGCGGTCCATTCGAAACACCTGCAGGACGGCGCGTGCTTACAAGCCCCGCGCGCAGAGGTCCGCCACCACCGGGTCGATGGGCTCTACGCCCTCAGCGCGAAGCTCGGCGATTTTCTCTGCGAACTGCGGCAAGTACGGAGCATGCGCAACGAGCAGCTCGTCAATGCAGCGCTTTGCCTCCGCACCAGCAGGCGTTTGTGGATTGAGCGCCACGGCCTCAATCAATGCGCCGTAGTCGCCCTTCACGGCAGCCTCCTCAACGAGACGCTGCATGTTCCACATGAGCTGCAGATAACCCCGCGCCGCCGTCGGCAACGGACCAAACGCCACGGGCTGCGCGCCGGCGCCACCCACGAAGCTCGAAACCTGCACCACCGCATCGGCGGGAAGGTCGGGAATGGCGCCATTGTTAACCGTGGAGCACACAATGTGCTCGTTGGCGTTAGTGTAGATAGCCGCAATCGACTCGGTCGCCACGTCGGAGTAGTGCGCTCCGCCGCGCTTGGCAAGCAACTCGGGCATTTCGGCAAGCTCGGGATCGCGATACAGCTCGAACAGCTCGTCCTCCACGGCCTTAACCTGCTGCGCGCGCGTGCCCTCGCCGTTGTACTCCCTCATGCCATCGGCAAGCATGTCGGACTGCATATAGTAGTAGCGATGATACCCGCACGGAATCATGCGCAGGTGCTCGAGCTGCTCACGCGCGAACGGAATGGAGTGAATGTTGGCCGGAGTGCCGTCGTCCTTCTCGGGATCGAGCATGCCTTCAATAATGTCCATCGTTACCTCAGCGCCAGTCTTCGCGTCGAACACGCGATGCCAGTGGAAGTGGTCGATGCCCGCAAAGCGATATACGAGGTCGTCGAGCGTTTTATCGATGAGCTTGGGCTCGGTGAGCATGGCGCCAATCGGCACGTTGCACAACCCGATGCAGCGATCCCATCCACCATAGCGAATAACCGACTCGGTAACCATTCCACTCGGATTGGTAAAGTTCACGAGCCATGCGTTGGGACAAAGCTCCTTCATTTCCTCCACGATGTCGAGGATGACGGGGATGGTGCGCAGCGCCTTGAACATGCCGCCCGCTCCATTGGTCTCTTGGCCGAGCATGCCGTGGCTAAACGGAATGCGTTCGTCTTTGATGCGTGCCTCGAGCAGGCCAACGCGGAACTGCGTCGTCACGAAGTCGGCGTCGCGCAGCGCCTCGCGCCGGTCGAGCGTAAGGTGAACCTTCACGTCGTAGCCGGCCTTGTCCCACATGCGCTGCGCAAGTGCGCCCACGATTTCGAGCTTTTCGCGGCCGCGCTCAACATCCACGAGCCAAATCTCGCGAATGGGCAGGCGATCGTAGCGTTTAATAAATCCGTTCATAAGCTCCGGCGTGTAGCTCGAACCGCCGCCAATCGTACAAATCTTGACTCCTTGTGCCTTGTCCTTCGCCATGCGTGTTCCCTTCGTCGCGTGTGCTGTTGCTTCCATGCCGGCGCAGCGCTAGCTCGGCGTTCCTTCATTAGTGTACGTAATTTCCGCAAGGGAGATGTCGGTATTAGCTGCAAACATAAATATCAACAGTTTGTGACATTTGCGCAACATTCGCCACTCGTCCGCCCAACGTCGGCGGCGTCGCAGACAAACCCGGCGCAGAGGCAGGTCGGCAATATGCACGCCGACAACTGACCCACACGCACAACTACAGCGCCGGATACCAAAAGCGTGCGCAAGCCAGCTGGGCATGCGCACGCTTTTGTTACCTAGTTTGCCGTAGACCCACGCGCGGTTTTATCTCCTAGCCTGCCGTAGGCCCGCGACGAACCTTCTGCGTGTTGCCTCGCCTACCTCTTCCTGTAGGCCGCACTCGTTTGCTGGTAGGCGCCCTTGAAGTAGGACGCGGGTGCGCCGCCACCCTTGCGGACGAGGACGATTTGGATGGCCTCGAGGCGATAGCTGTACCCCGCGGTACCCGCCGAGGCACCGTTCTTCGCCCAGCCCATCCAGCCGAACTGCTGCGCGTGAACGCGATAGTACACGTCGTAGTTCCGGCTCATGTCGCCGGTAAGCCGTATTTGGATGGCCTCGAGGCGCTTGGACTCGTGTGAGGTCCCGCTCATGGCGCCGTTGGACCTCCAGCCGTTCTCCCAGCCGTTCCTCTGAATGTGCGTGCGATACTGAATCGACCCCGAGACGGGCTGCTGGTTAAGGCGAATCCAAATGCCCTCGAGCCTCTTGGACTCGCCGACCGTGCCGGACTGGGCACCGTTGGCCTTCGACCACGGGTTTTCGTTGCCGTAGGTTTGCCGATGCACGAAGTACTGGACGGAGGCGGTATCTTTCACAATCTTAAAGGTGACCGAGCGGGTGCCCTTGTAGTTGCCTTTGCCGGTAATAGTAACTGTAGCGGTGCCAACGTTTACGTTGTTCTTGTACGAAACGGTATAGTCGGTTCCCTTCTGGAGCGTGCGACCGCCCACTTTTACCGTGGGGGACGGCCTCTTGGCCTTGCCGTTGTACACCCACTTGCCGAGGCCGGTCACTTCTGCCTTGGCGACGGAGGCCTTGTTGATGGTGAACGCAACGTTTTTGCTACCTTTGTAGCTACCTGTACCGCGAACAGTAACGTAGTAGGTGCCCACGTCCGCGCGCCCATTGGAGTAGGCAACCGTATAGTCAACGTCGCGACGCAGGGTGCCACCGTTGAGCTTTACCGTAACGTCGGGGGTTCTCTGCTGACCATTGTAGGTGTAGGATTTGGGCGAAAGTGCGACGGTGGCGTCGGCAACGGTGTCGCTCAGAGCTTGGTACTTAATGGTGTAGGGGCCGCCCTGCTTACTGCTGCGCTCAACCATAATGTAATAGTCGCCTGCAGCAAGCTGATGTTCTGTGGTTTTCAGAGAATACACAGTCCAGTAGTCTATGTTCTGCTTGTCGGCATTGTAGAGATAATATCTAGATACAGCATCGACATTCTTGTCGTTTTCCTCGCAGGTAATGCGTACCGTCTTTGTGCCAGAAATGCTGAACTTGTAATACGCAACACCACTGTCGTTGCGCGTGAAGAGACCTTTGGTAGTCTTGCCATTCGTGAGTGGCGTGGCCGTCTCAGAGGAATCGTTGTTGCGCACGGGGATACTCGTGGCCTTTGCAGTCCCGTTCACGCGAAGGTAACCGGAACCGCTGTAATATGGATAAACGCGTATCCGATAGGTTCCCGCCTTTAGATAGCAATAGTCGGAACCCGTTCCAGGATAGTTCCCACCTATATAGCCACTCCAATACTGATGCGTCATATCGCTGTTGTAAAGCTCCCACTGTGAATAATTGCTCCACCAGTTTTGGAAACCCAACTGCACGAGACTCGTTTTGGGAATGCTAAACGTATAGATGCACCCATTGGCTGTACCGTGACCCGTCGGATAAAAGTCATGCCATTGGCCGTTAAGAGTGAGCGTGCGCTCGCTTACAGCTTGGGCGGTAATGCCGGATTTCTCGTTAAGGGTTTGGGCAAGGGACTTGGAACTGGAGCCGGCAACCGTCTTCTTCGAGGCGGGATCCTGCGCGCCATCGTTCTGCTTGCCTGCGTCCAACACGTCCGCGGACTCCGTTGCCGCCGGCTCGGCCACGGGGCTTGCCGCTTCGGGAGCTTCCTCCTGGGACTCCGTTGCCGCAGGCGCGGGGCCGTCCTCGGCGCCGGCCTGCTGGTCGTCGGCGTCGGTCCGCTGGTCGTCGGCCTCGGCCTGCTGCTCGTCGGCGTCAGCATTCTTGCCATCCGCGTCGGCGGGACTGTTCCCAATGCCATCACCATTCTGCTGCTGGTCGTCGGCTTCAGCATCGACGGTGTTGTTCCCGGCGTTGGCGCCATTCTGTTGCTGGCCATCAGTGAAGCCGTCCTGCAAGCCATCCGCGGTGGTTGCCTGCTGTTCGTCGGCAACGTCGGTGTTGTCTGCGGCAAGCTGTTCGTTCGCCGCCTCGGCCTTAGGCGCCTCGCCGCCGTCCACAAGCGCCCACGGGGACGCATCGGGCGCCACCTGCACGAGCTCCTCGTCGGTGAGCATGAGCCAGGACGCATCCGGCGCGCCCTGCGCGGCGGCGGGGTCGACGTGGCGCCACGCGCCGTCCACGCTCACCATGCACCACGTGCTCCCGTCGGCGCCGGCGACCTCGGCGACCT
>JAFWMH010000063.1 GCA_017510785.1 Atopobiaceae bacterium
ATCTTCCTCATGGTTCGTTCCTTTCTCTCTTCTCTTATCACGTGCCAACAATAAACGTTCCAGCTGAAACCCCCTCCGCCCCGGCCCCCTTGGCCTCGGCGTCGGGTTGTTGGCAGAGAGTATGCCACCGCCCGCCGGCCCGTTTTGCGTAACGCCGCAGGCAGGCACGGGCGTGGCAAAAGCCTCGCGCGGAGCACAGACGAGCCGCGCTTCTGACCGGGCTAAATGGCAGGATGGGCACCCATTGCCGAAGATGGGTGCAACCCCGGAACGGTGCACAACCCGCATCTTGTGCACAAAGACAGACGGTAAGGCGGAGTCGACGGTTGCTAAACGTCCGGAGTGGTGCACAACGTCGGCAATGGGTGCCAAACCTGCCATCTGGCAGACAAAACCAAGGGGCAAACGGCACTAATGGCACCTAATGGGTGCCAAAAACTGCCACTTAGGCCCCGACCTTGTCTGCCAACCGGCGGAAATGGAACCCAACCTTATCGGTCAATGCCAAAACGTACGCTTAAAACCCCGCCCAACGCCTGGCCGGTGGGTCCGGCACTCCAACAGAACTGCGCGCGGCTGCGGCACCAGAGCGCGGGATGTGTGAATTGTAATGTACTGTAACGCACGGAGAAGTCTAGCATTGCCTAGCAGCGTAAGCCAAAATATCCGTTGCCCCAGATGAGACAACGGGTATGATGGGGGTGCCAGCAAGGTCCGTTGGCTTAAAGAGGGGTACGGGCGACGCCGGTTTTTAATTGCTTAAGGCCCGGCTGCAATCCGGGCCTTTGGCTTTCTAGCCGAACACCATCCGCTATTCGCGCTTCCTCCTTCCCCACAGCTCCCGTGCCCGCCCGCCATCAAGGCGAGCCGTGCGATCACGGACGCCGAACTCGGCCGCCATCAAAGCGAGCCATGCGATCACGGTCGTCGAACTCGGCCGCCATCGCGGCGACCACGAGTCCTGCAAAGAATTCGAACGTGGGCATCGTGGCACCTTTGCCCAGCGCGCTCTGCGTGATAGCTTTCAGTTGCAGTGGCTCGTGCGCCCGCGCGCTGTGGCCGCTGCCCGACGCTCTTGTCCGCGACCCGTCAGAACGCGCGATCGAATCGACCAGCGAGGGGGCGTCAAGCGGTGACGCGAGGGCACCGCGCGGAGCGGGGGAGACTACTTCGCCCCGCCGCCGTGCTCCATGGGAAGCCCACTCACACCAGCCGCAAGTTACCGCGTTTTCCCTCGTCGTCGCCCGTTTCGTCCCTTTCCTCGATGAGATGCTCGAGTCCCATACTATACAAAGACATCTCGGCCAGCTTCATCCCGTCGTCGGTGAGATAAACCGACTTTGCCTTGTTAGTGCAAGAGATAAGGTCCATTTTGCGCAGCCAGTCGAGTGCGTCCCAGTCCGCAGATTTCCACGCTCGATGCGTCGGGCCGGCCACGCCCTTCTCCTCCCATGATGTGAGGTAGAACAGCATTAAGGTAAACTCACGGATGATCTCCTCGCGGGTTGGAAGTGCCTGATCGTCCTCGTTTTGGGAATACTCGGGCGTCGGTTCGCGCCCCATGCCTGGCTCGTGCGTCGCTTCGTGCCCCATGCCTATGTCGGGCATCGGTTCGCGTCCCACGTCTAGCAGGTCGCCAAACCCAATGCTTTGTGCTATCCCCGCATAAAGCGCGTCAAGAAAGTCCATACCTCTCGGTCCAAACAAATCGGCGTACTCGTCGTCACTCGGATTGTTAAAGTCCTCACAGCTCGCCAGCCACGTGGGCATGCACGTTTTGATGTCGTCGAGCAATACGTCGTAGGATGCGCGTGCGATGTGGCCCTTCTCGAGCATGCACTTATAAAACTTCTTGAACGAGGTGGCGTTTTGCCTGATGGTCGTGGGCGTTGACCACGTGCACTTGCGGATAAAGAAGTACCCCAGGAAGTCATCCATCCTGGCGCACCCTTCTTCCATCCCATAGGCTTTCTCGCGCAAAAGGTACGCGTTAATAAAAAAGTCGACGTTGTGGATGTGTCTTTGAATGGTTTTGTCCGAAAGACCTGCTGCCTTGAGCCACTCCTCGAACTCGTTCAAATATTCCTCGTTTTCGGCCCTGCGCTCGTCGCAGGCTCGCTCATAGTCCTCATAAGAACTGTTCTGGTCGCTGTTGAGGTGCAAAACGGTGCCCTGCTTCTCGTCGCGCATGTCGTCTCCCAACGATTGAGCCATATACTGCTGGCTAATGCCGTTATAAAACCCGTCGCGGGTATAGTAGCGTGACGTTGCATAATCGACAACGCCAATCATACAACACCGCACATCGTGTGCTGTTATCCCTTTGGCACGTCAAACTGGGCCCCACATGAGCGAGGCCCCGACCGGGCAAACCGAACCAAGCGAGGCCCCGACCGGCCAAGCCGAACCGGGCAAGCGGCCAAGCCGAACCCGGCAAACCCGAACCGGCCAAGCCGAACCGGGCAGCCGGGCAAACCGAACCGGCCAAGCCGAGCCGGGCAGCCGGGCAAACCGAACCGGCCAAGCCGAACCGGGCGGCCCGAACGGGCACGCCCCACCCGGGCACGCCCGAACCAATCGAGCCCTATACCTCTTCGCCGTTTGTGGCGATGACGCGCTTGTACCACTCGAAGCTCTTCTTCTTGAAGCGCTTGCCGGAGCCCTCGCCGCCGTCCTCGATGTCCACGTAGATAAACCCATAGCGCTTGGCGTACTCGCCGGTGGTGAAGCTCACCACGTCGATGCAACCCCACGGGGTGTATCCGATGAGGTTGACGCCGTCCTCTTCGACGGCCTTCTTCATCTCGCGGATGTGCGCGCCAAGATAGCTGATGCGGGCATCGTCCTCGACGGTGTTGTTCTCGTCGAGCTTCTCGTACATGCCGATGCCGTTCTCCACAATGAACTGCGGCATGCCGTTGTAACGCTCGTCGAAGCGCTTGAGCATGATGCGCAAGCCGACAGGGTCGATGGTCCAGCCCCAGTCGGTGGCACCGAGGTAGGGGTTCGGCACGTTGTGCGGGTCGTTGGCACTCGTTGACTCGGAGATGTCGACCTCCACGCCGGAGTCGACGACGCTCGAGGCGTAGTACGAGAAGCCGATGTAGTCCACAGGGCCGGCCGCCAGCGCGGCGAGGTCGTCGTCGGTGATGTCGAGGTCCCAGCCCTTGCGCTCGAACATCTTCTTGGCGTAGTTTGGATAGGCGCCGCGGCACTGCACGTCGCCGAAGAAGAAGATGTGGTGGTTCGCGTCGTCGGCCATTATCACATCCTCGGGCTTGCACTCGCGCGGATAGGTGGGGCCGCTCGCGATCATGCAGCCAACCATGAGGTCGGGGTCGATTTCGTGCGCGACGGCGACGGCCTTGGCGCTTGCCACAAACTCGTAGTGCGCGCACTGGTACATCATCTTTTCGGGGTCGTCGAACTCGGTGAACACGACGCCGGAGTTGGTCCAGCCAAAGATGGGGTTGGAGATGTTGAACTGGTTGCCGATTTCGTTGAAGGTCATCCACCATTTGACCTTCTTGTGGAAGCGCTCGAAGCACACGCGGGCATAGCGCACGAACAGGTCGATGAGCTCGCGGTTCGCCCAGCCGCCGTACTTCTTGCACAGGCCGTAGGGCATCTCGAAGTGGCTGAGCGTGATGACGGGCTCGATGCCGTTCTCGAGCATGCAGTCGAACATGTCGTCGTAGAACTTGAGGCCGGCCTCGTTCGGCTCGAGCTCGTCGCCTTCGGGGAAGATGCGCGACCAGGAGATGGAGGTGCGGAAGCACTTGAAGCCCATCTCGGCGAAGAGCGCGATGTCGTCGCGATACGTGTGGTAGAAGTCGATGCCCTTGTGGTTGGGGTAGTACTTACCGGGGACGACGCCGTCCGTAATCACACGCGGAACGCCGTTGGAGCCGCCCGTCATCACGTCGGAGACGGAAAGCCCGCGCCCGTCAACGTCGTAGCCGCCCTCGAGCTGGTGCGCTGCGACCGCGCCGCCCCATAAAAAGTCTTTCGGTAATGCCATGTGCGTTCCTTTCCTAGCTCTGCTTGGACCATGGCAACACTATAGCAAATGATGGTTTGAGCTCTGGAAACGGTGCGCCGCCAATCGGTCCGTGGCGAGAACCGCTCGGGATGGAATGCTTGTAATCCTGTATCGTCCGTGGTCCGTGGAGCACTTCAGGCGAGAGGCGCTCGGGATGGAATGCTGGCACGGCTCGTGCGGACGTGCCAGCATTCGCGGCATGCCGCGTTTCGATGCGGAGACAAAAGCCACGGGGCGAACGCTTTTCTCTCATGCACTAACCTATGAAGAAGCCCTCGTCGAAGAGGCTTATCACCGCGGGATCGTCGCTGCGGCCGACGCATACGCACACATCGGCATCTTCGGGCGTGGCGGCGAGCGTTGCGTCCTGCGCCTCGAAAAGCGCGGCCAGATAGTCGCCAAGCGAGAAGCCCACCTCACCAAGTGGCAGGTCGGCTCCGCGGAGGATGCGCACGTAGTGCCCGTCGAAGTCGACGACCGCATAGTCCATGTTGGTTCCCTTGCCCGTGAGGTCGTCACGGAAGAGGAGGTTTTCGGGGTTATAGAGCGTGACGTTGGTGTCGGTTCCCTTCACGACCAGTGCGCCCGAATAGCACGTGGAGATGTCGTTCCAGTCGCGAGCGCCAGAAAAGATGTGCTGGTGTTGCACCACGAACCTGACGCCCTCGTCGCGTGCCTTGCCCATGTGCGCATCGAGATACTCAACGGAATTGTGGCTTGTGGTGATGTCGCCGCTCGTTACCATGCTGTTGGTCGCGTAGCGCGAGTTCCAGCCGATGTTGATTGGCTTGCCGTCCTTCGCGAGGCCGACGAAATGCAGGTCCACGTCCACGCGCGTCCTGCGCTCGTCCCAAAAGGTGAAGAAGCGCACCGTTTGGTCGTCGGGCAACTCGTACGCAATCCCCACGGGCGGCCAGGCGGTTCCGGTGCTGCCCGCGTCGTTGGGCATGAGAATCGAGCCCGCGAGTGAGACGCCCGCTGTTTGGAGATAAATGCTCTTTCCTTTAAGCGGCGTGTCGAGCTCGCGCAGACGTAGGACGACGAGATCACGTATGATGCGGCGTAGGCGCGCGTTCGCGGGCGGCTCGTTGGGTTGCTCTATGTGGAACGCCGCGTAGCCAGACGAGCCGAGACGGTAGCGTGGTGTAGCTTCGCTCATAATGGTGAGCGTGCGTACGAGCGTGGGGAGGGAATAGCTCTTTGCGTGTCGCGAGAGCTCCCCGCGCAGCATGACTTCCGGACATTTGTTCTTCACGAGACGGTTAAGCGAGCGAAAGAGCATGCCGGGACGCATGCCGTAGTGGGCGAGGAGGGCCTGCCAGGCGACCTCGAGCTGGTCGGGCGCCTCGTCGGTGCGTTTGTTTTCATGCTTGATGAGTCGTGCGAACGCATCGCGTAGCCGTTCGGGTAGCGTAGTCTTATACGTATTCAAAGCGTCGTCGACCTCGCTTCGGGCAGGTTGCTTCGCCTCTTCGACTGCTTGCCACAGCTGCTCGAGACGTGTTGCCCACGAGACGACTTGTCCCGACCATACCAGCTCGCAGGCTTTGCGCAGGTGTGGGCCGGCAAAGCGCTCGATGGAGAGGTAATTCGTTGCCTTTCGATCCTTCTTGCCCGCGTCAACGATGTTGCAGGCGATGCTCATGGCGGAGAAGCGCTCGAATGCCCTGCACAGGCCCTTCTTTTGGCGCGTGGCGAGATGGCCCGTTGCGCCGCGTGCGGCAAGAACGTATTGCGTCGCCTTGAGTAGGTCGCCGGGATGCTGGGCGAGTCCTCCGGCGACGCGCGTGAGCATGCGAGAATCGCCTTCGGACGCGATGCGGATAAGCTCCATCATGTTTTCGTGGAAGGCAACTTTGGGGAAGCCCGTCTGTACGTCCTCCTCGCCGAGGTCGGAGAACACTTCGAGCGTAGTTTGCATCTCGGCCGGATGCATGCGCGTGGCACGGCCAAGGCGTGCCTCAACGACGCTGCGCAGGTCCTCGACGGTGAGGATGAGGTGCAGCACCTTGGGCGCGACGAGCGTTTCATCGCTTTTGGTCTTGGGCGTTGACTCGACGTCGGGGAGCCAGCCCTCGTCAACCGTCACGTCAAGGCCGTGGAGTCCCGCTAAAAGCTCGACTCCGTACGTCGAAAGATAATGCATTGCCTGGTGGAAGCGGAACGTCGCCTCGTCCATATCCATTACCTGAGAAGGGAAGTCGGGGTACATTGGCGTTGCCTTGACGTCGGGCACGAACCGCTTGAGGTCGGCAAGGGGGTTGACGCCCTTCTCCCCGAGTCCTTCGGCCACGGGCAGGAAGCTGGTGCCTGCTGCGAGTACTGCCATATGGTGGTGGTAGGCGGCCAACGCAAGGATGGACGGCTGGGAGAGCGTGTAGCCCGTTCCCCCGAGGTTCGTGTTCGCCGTGACGGCCCATGTCATGTCTTCGCCATCGAGCTCGATGCCCTCGAGGTCGGCGCGATGCGCGAAGAGCGGATAATATAGAATACCAAACGCTTCGAAGGGCGCCTTGCGCGCTTCGTACCAGGGAATGGTGTGCGTTGTGGACATCGCTGCTCTCCCTACCATACGAATCGAAGGACGTCCGTGTGTGGACTGCCGACTTCGGATTTCCGATTGCTTGCTGCTCACGTCTCGCACCTGCGTTCTGCGGCCGCGCGTATTCCGCCGCAGGGCCCTTGCCGCGCGATGCGGCCGAGCGCGCTGCAGATGCGTCGGTGCCACTCATAGAGCGGCGGTTTAGGCGTGGCGCAGAACTATGGCGCAAAAGGTGTGAGCGGTTTCCCTTGCCGAGATTCATACTACCATGAGAGAATCTTGTTTGACGCTCCAATCGCGCTGTGCTATGCATTTGGTGGCAGTCGTAGTTGCTGGTTACTTTTATTATGCCTTCCACGCAGGAGGTGCGGGTTCGAGTCCCGCCAGACGCCGAGCGTCTGTAGCTTAATTGGCAGAGCGCCTAAAGATACCAGCACGTTGGACAGCCACTTCGGGACGTCGTTCGCGGCGTCCCGTTTTGTTGTGCGCCGCGCATGCCGCGTGCAGAAGATGATTTCCAGTACGCCCATGAGCCGTCATTTCCTGCGGTGATTCGTCGGTGCCGAACCCCGCAGGGTCCGCCCGACTAGCGTCCACGCGAATGAGCACATAAACGCAATTATTGAATCGACTGTTGTTATCATTGAGCTGTACGAGAGCAGAAAGGAGTGTGCTATGTATTGTCCTGAATGTGGTAGGCAAAACTCAGAAGAGGCGCGATTCTGCCATTATTGCGGCACGAAGCTATTGATAATGGATGAGCCGGAGGAAGATCGCATGCCCGAGGAAGCCTACGGGTATGACGTCGAATTCGAACCAGTCGAACAGGATGAAGATTTTTCTCAGCCCGTAACTGCGTATCCGCCAGAACCTACTGGCCAATCTCAGCCGCCGCGACGGAACACAGGAATCAAGATAGCGACCGCCTGCGTGGCGCTCGCCTGCATAGGTGTCGCAGTGGCGATTGCGGTGCTCCTTACCCGATCCGAGCCAGTGCCAAAGTCGGCAGTGGTTGTCGGCGACAAGGCGTACTACACCGCCGTGGAGAAGAAGCACGTCGCGAAGGATGACACCGGCGTGGGCTATGTGAACAACGAGCTTATCATTTATGCGGCATCCGGGGTGACCCAGCGTCAAATCGTGAGCATCATGGATGAGTATGACGGCGAGCTCGTGGGGTACTCCGCTGCATCGAATTCGTATCAGTTCCGCTTTCCGCGCGAGCTCACGAAAAGAGAGCTGGACGAAATAATAAAGAAGCTGCGTAGCCTGAGCGAGATTGCCGATGTAAGTACGACGCCGATAATGCCAGTCGTCGTGGCACCGCCAGAGAACCCCGATCCGCCCAAGAAAGACGCAAACAAAAAGAGCCAGCAGCAGTGGGGCCTCGAGGCAATCAAGGCCGAGGACGCGTGGAGTGCTCTTGGCAAGGCCGGCAAGTCGGGTGACCCCGGTTCATCGGTGCGCGTTGGCGTGTATGACGATCAATTCTTCGTTGAGCACGAGGATCTTTCCGGCAAGTTTGGCAAGACGAATCAGCCGTACGAGACCGGTTTCAGCGCATGGTACAACAGTAACGAGTACTATCAAACGCAAGACTGGAACAACAGCGATACGTACGACAAGAATCTGGATACGAGCAAGACGTCGTCGGGCAAGCATGGCACGCACGTGTCGGGCATTATCGCGGCCAAAAAGAATGACCTTGGGTCGACGGGCGTTGCATACGGTGCGCAAATCTACGGCTGGCAGGCCGGACTCACGTACGCCGACCGCGATGCGAAAGGCAACAAGAAGGAGACGGCTGGCAGCATTAGCGCGTATCAGTTGGGCGTTGCTCTGGACTGGCTCATCGCGGACCAGGGCTGCAAAGTGGTGAACTTCAGCTGTGGCTATTTGGATGCGGCAAGCGTGAGTGACGAAGCCCTCAAACAGAATGCCGCACTGCTTACGTCGCACCTGAAGTCGCTGTTGCGCAATGGCCACGAATTCGTACTGTGTTGTTCGGCGGGCAACGAGAAGACCCTCGACGCGCGGAGAAACAGCCTGCTCAACTACATCGACGACGCAGAGCTTGTCAAACGAATCATCGTGGTTGGTTCCGTTGAACGTGCAGAAGACAAAAGCTTGCACGTGGCCGACACAAGTTCGGGAGGCGACCGCGTGGACGTGCTTGCGCCGGGAGTGAATATCTATAGTACGGTATACGAGATGAAAGGCGACAGCCATCAGGCAACGTCGAGCTACGATTACTATAGCGGCACCTCCATGGCTACACCCATGGTGTCGGGCGTGGCTGCGCTCGTGTTCCAGGCGAATGGCGATTTGAGTGGCGCACAGGTGAAGCAGGTCATATGCGACGCTGGCAAAAAGGGCACGTTCCTGCAGGGCGAAAACGGCAACAACACTCCGTCGCGACCCGTGCTCGATGCGAAGGCAGCCATTGATCGGGCGCTCAAGCAGAAGACGGATAGCGGAGAAAAGAAGAAGAGCCCGAGCAAGGGCACTGAAACGTCGCCCAAGAAAACGGTGCCTAACCAGAAACCGACTCCGAAAAACACAACGAAAAACACCCCGAAAAACACAACGAAGACCACGCCAACAACTCCGCCAAAACCCACCACGACCCCGGCTCCAACTCCGACTCCGGATCCGGAGCCCGAACCTGAACCCGAACCCGAGCCCGAGCCGGTACAAGCATTCGACGTGAGCAGCATTGACGGCTGGTGGGGCAAGGGCGCAGGCGCACCGCTGCCCAACGGCGGGATGGGCTATTCGCGCTACTATAAGATTTCTGGTGGCTATGTAGAATGCTTCGACCACGATGGCAACCTTGTGGAGAGTCTGTCCATCGACTCGTCGGCCTGCGAGTATCGCGACGATGTCGGTGGCGCCACGATTGGAATGGTGGGATGGTACCTCCCCGATCTGGGCGCGTTCTATCCCGACGAACGGCCCTCCGAGATGTTTAGCGCCCATGGGTCGGGGTCGGATATTCAAACCGCTGGATCAAACTGGTTCGAACGCATATCCGAGGACGAGGTACCGTTCTTGCAAGACGACAACTCCGGCGACTCCGACAATAACGGCGACTCCGGCGACACCGACAATAACGGCAACTCCGGCGACACCGACAATAACGGCAACTCCGGCGACTCTGGCGACTCCGGCAACACCGGCGGCTCCGGCGACTCCGACAATAACGGCGGTTCTGGTGACTCCGGCGACTCCGGCGACTCCGGCAACACCGGCGACTCCGAGAATCCGGACGATCTCAATAACCCAGACAACCCCGACAACTCCGGTAATGATGTCCCCGACCCCAATCAGGACACTCTATTCGACATAGAGATAACAGGGGAGTAATAGCATGGGCGCCCCGCACGACCGTATTGCCGTGCGGGGCACCTTGCAGGCATAAGGGATGAGCCGAACAGATCAGGCAGAAAGCTATCTGCGGAACGCCCCACTGGTGAATCCAGGGCACGAGGCAGGCGTCGAGCCAGTCGATAAGTCGGGACCATTCACGTTCGGTATGTGCTATCATGCTGTAGCACGAGGTAAGGAGGAAGAAATGGCACAGGTTTCACAGCTCAACGTACGACTGGATTCGGATGTGAAGGCTGCGGGGGACTCCGTGCTGGACCTTTATGGCATCTCGGCCACACAGGTCATACGCAGCCTTTGGGAGAAGCTTGCTCACGGCGAGGAGGCCATGCAGCAATTCGTGGAGATGCTCGCGAAGCCGCCCGCCGCAGGTATGGCAACTTGCCCAGCGGAAGAGACGGCAGATGTTAACGACCGATATATGAACAGGTTCCTGGAATTCGCCCAGGAGGTGGGCCTCGACCCATCAACGTACGTGCCCCTCAGCGATGAGGAACTCGATGACCTCGTTTACCAGGACTACCTCGAGGACTACGAAAAGAAGGTGATGCGCCATTAGAACCAACCCGCCCATCCTCCTGCTCGATACCAATGTGTGGCTCGACCTGTTCCTTCCGTGCCGTCCACAGCGGGCAACGGTCGACGCTCTCACCAAGGAGGCACGGCGACAAGACGCCTCCCTATGCTATCCGTCCCACGCGCTCCTTGACGTCTATCAAAGGGTGCGCAGCGACAACAAAGCGTGGATTCGCAAGTCACGACCCCTTACGGAGAGCGACGCAATCGCCATAAAGCATTTTGCCTGGGAGGCCGTGGCCTCGATGAGGGAGCAGGCAAACGCCGTTCCTGCGGTTGATGCCGACATATGGCTCGCCTGCAGGTTTCGCGACGAGCATGACGACCTGGAGGACGACCTCGTGCTCGCCGCCTGCCAGCGAGCCAAGGCGAACTACCTCGTGACGAACGACGCGTCTCTGCTGAAGCATGCGCCCATCGAGGCGTGCACGCCCCAGAGGATGCTCGAGCTGCTGCAAACCGGTCGGGCCAAGGGCACGGCGGTATCACACGAGGTCGCCGGTTCGTCCGACTGGTTCTACCGCTGGTTGGAGCAGTACGCGTAGCACAACCCCTCGCAATGGGCGGATACATCCATCGTTGTTGTGCGAGAAGGACGGTGCCAACGCCCGATGTGTCGCATAAGTTGTATACCGAGGATAGGAGTTGAGGATGGCGAGAACTAAGCCATGCGAAAAGGCCAGGAGGGCGCTCAGTCTCCTGATGTCGCTGATGCTTGCCACGCAGCTGCTGGGGACGTGCTTTGTCCACTGTCTTGACAGGGCTCAGATTCCTTCGGACCATGCCTCCGTCTTCGACATCGGCACAAACCTGGGGCTGCTCACCATGACCAGCCCTTTAGGTTTGTTGAGCGTCGAGTCGAAGAGCGATACGAGTCCCGTCTTGTCCACGTACTCGCCCCTGACGATCTTTGCGAACCCGTTGTTGCCCGGGTTTACGTGTAGCGCCCCATCGCGGCATCCCTCACTGTAGAACGAACCCACGTATGTGAAGCGCCCGTGCTGCCCACGCCATGAGAAATGCGTCCCGCAGGCCGAACGCGCCTGCGGGGCGCATCGAGGCCGACTTGGCGTCCGTATAGTTGTCCTTTGCATGTCGCACGCGCCTGTAGGGACATGCGGTTGTTGCCCCTACTCGCCGAGCGCGACGTGCACCGCCCTGCGGTCCTCGTCGCTCGCGCACAGCAGGTCGAGCGCGGTGTCGACGGGCGCGGAGAGCGACGCGGCGAGGTTACGCGCGTTCTCCACGAGCTTCGCTGCGGCGCCCTTGGCGATGCCGATGCGCTCGCCGTCCGCGCGACCGATGCGCTCGCCGTCCGCGCGACCGATGCGCTTGCCGTCGGCCACGCCCTTGTTGTACAGCCTCGCCCAGTAGTCCTCCATCTTCCTTACCTCCTTCATCACTGGCTCCTCCAGCATCATACCATATTTGTTACCTAGTATAGCTAGCTTTTGTTCACTAGAAAGGTCCTTTGCAAGTAGTGCGTCGAGCATGCCGATGGCCCCGTCGACACCACGTGCCTTGGGTCCGAGGCAAAGGAGAACGGCCTCGGCGACGTCGTACACCGGTTTCTCGTAGGGCTCTTCCGCCTTGGGTCCCGCTTGGGCGCCACCTTGCCGTTGACCTCGTTTCTCGTAGGGCTCTTCCGACTTGGGTCCCGCTTGGGCGAAATGGTATCGCCACACTTCGTTCGAGTGCTTTCTCGGTGGGTCGGTGCACACCCACACCGATACCGCCTTGCGCAGCGCCCCGTAGTCGGAGTGCGGCGTCACGGCTGCGCCTTGCTGCGAGAGCATGCGCGAGAGATAAAAGATTGCGCGACGCACGAGGGGATAGCCCGGATGGAAGTCATCCTGTGCCTCGAGGTTGACCTCGAGTGAAGCCCCTGCGGTTGGCAACCGCACGCGAAGACGCACGTCAAAGCGCACCGTTCCCTCGAACATGGTAGTGTCCTCGCCCTCGAGCGGCAGGGCGGGGCCGGGGTCGAGCCCGAGGTTGCCGTGTAAGTCCGATGGGTTTGTCTCGCGATCGCGCGGCGCGTTGCAGCCATGTGGGTCGTCGATTCCGTCGTCTCCGGCCCCGCCGCTGGCAAGGTCGTCGCCGGGTGCTCGCTGGTCCACCTCGCGGTCGACGACACCCGGCTCGACGCCCTCGTTGCGATTGCCGCCGCCATCTTGACTCGTCGCCAACGGAACGGGCGGCGAGTCACGCCCGAGCGGCGCGCCTATGACGGGGCCGCCCTCGATGCACTCGCGAGCGACGAAGGCACGATCCTCGTCCGCGAGCTCTTCTAGCAGGTCACATAGGACGTATGCGGCCACCTGTCGCTCGGCGAGCACCCTCTTGCAGAACGCGTCGTAGGCGTTGCGCGCCTCATCCACTGCACGCACGCCGAGCGCAAGCGTCGTTGGCGCGGTCGCAGCGGTGTGGCTGCCGGTCGTGTTGGCGTCGCCGGTCGTGTCGGCGGCGTCGTCCATGGCAGCCGTGTCGTTCGTGCCGACATCAGCGCTGAATCCTGGGCTGCCGCCTGCGTCGCCCCGTGCCGTCTCCCTCGTCATCGTTTCTTCCATGTCTCCTCCTTTCTACAGAGATGAACGGAGTGCGAAGGATACGCGTCCCAACAGACAGCAAACTCCCCGCCAGCATACAGCTATTGAGCGGATTTTCGCATTTTCCCAGATAAACGCGGCTGTTTCAAAATGGCCAGTCCGATTTGGGAATTTTTCCTCCTTGACATTGAGCGGCGCCAAGGCCGGCACTGAGGGCATGTCCCGCGGCGCCGAGGCCGTCCAGGTCGTGCTCGTCCCCAAGGGAGCCGCGGCCCCCGCGGCGACGTACCGCGGCAGGCGCAGGTCCTCGCGAAGGCGTTTGTCTCCAAGTGAGCGAGGTGAAACATTGATGAGGGGTGTCCGTCGCGCGTCGACCGCGTCCGCCGCCCCTCGTTTCCGCCCGCCATCCCCGGACGCGCGCCCGCCCTCCCGGGAGTCCGCCCCGTCGCGAGACGGACTCCCGGGAATGGTGCCTCGCTACGTCTGCGGCGCTTTCAGCGAGTCTTGGCGTGTACGATTTCGCGGATGGGAATGCGGCTCAGTGTACGATTTTGTCTCCGAATCGTACATTGGGGCGCTTTTTTGTCCAGGAAATGGTACACATTGAAACATTGATGAGCAGCGACGCTTTCCGCGGCCATCCCGCCCGCAAAAAAGGCCAAATCGTAAAGTGGCCCGGAGGGAGGAGCGGCCACGGGCAGTTTCGCAGGCCCAATAGCTGTTTGAGCTTTGCTCTTCGGGCCGCTGGCGGGACAATTGACTAATTTTTGGGCAGGGCCAGGGTGGTGATGGCGTCCCGCGCAAGCGACAGGGGACGGAGACGTCTCGCCGTTCACGCACCTGGACGCGCCGCGCCCAGAGGTGACGCTTCCTCGCACGAACTACCCAACAGGTATATGTTATTGAACCGTCTGCTGAATTTATCTGGGCTTTTGTCAAACTGATTAAAATACTATTTACCTGTTGGGTAGTTTTGGGAAGCTTGCGGCGTCTGGTCGCTTACGGAACACCGTGCCGGTTGATGATTGTCCGCGAGGTATCGTGCACGCTGCCTCGCGGCGGTGGCGAGGTTTGTTGTGCCAAGATGGCCGGAAAGAGCTGTCAACTCGTGGTAACGTGTGCGGGGGGAGACTTCCCACGGCAACGCGGTGAATTGCGTGATGGGCGCCGCGCGAGACCCGTTCCCGACGAGGCGCCTGGCCGCTCCGACCCATGGGTTTGTGTGCGAGATCCCCAGTAGTGCATAACGCAATATTGATGGCGCCACGATTGGAATGGTGGGGTGGTACGTCCGCGATTTGAGCGTGTTCTATCCCGACGAGCGGCTCTCCGAGATGTTTAGCGCACTTGCCAGCATCCTTTCGCCGTGCGACCACAATCGTGTCTCCTACATAGTACAGGTCGAGCAGCTCCTCGGTGGAAACCTCGCGACCAAAACGATACGTCGCCCGCGCGTGCCTCGCCGAACGCGCCCGTTTCGCCAAGCCGCCCGCGCCCGCGTGTGCCTCGCCGAACGCACGCAGTAATTCTGCGGCGCTTCCTTAGTGCACCGCGTCGAGATGCGTGCAGTGCCTCATGGCAATGGAGAGTGCCATGGGTGCCCAGGCCGCAAAGCGCTCGGGATGCATGGCGAGTTCGGCCGCTAGCACGTCGAGGTTAACCCAGCGAACGGCGCCGACTTCCGCTGGGTCGGGCGTCGGCTCGCCTTCGCAGCGTCCTACGAGCACGTGATCGTACTCGAACTCGGTGAGGCCTCCCGCGAATTCGGCGTGATACACAAACGCGCCCACTTCGCGCAAACCGCTCACGTCGCAGCCGAGTTCCTCGGGAACACGCCGCCGCGCGGCATCGATCAGCGCCTCGCCCGCACGTGGGTGCGAGCAACACGAGTTTGCCCACAATCCCGCCGAGTGATACTTCCCTTCCGCGCGTTGGGCCAACAACAGCTCTAATTCGCTGTGCACCTCGCGAACGAGCACGACGGAGAACGCCCTATGAAGCAAGTCGTCCCGATGCGCCTGTTCCTTTGTCGCCGTTCCAATGGGACGGTCGAGTCCGTCCACAAGCACTAGCACGTCGTTGCGCGCGGGGTCTGCTTCCATTCGGTCCATCGTCGACTCCTGTTCGCTTTTGTCTGCGAGAGCATAATGCAAGAGCATAACAGAGAAAAGCGTGCTGTGCTCTCCACCCGTATGCCCCGCCCGTATGCTGGCATGTATCTGGTGAATATGCTCCCCAAGTTGGTTCGTAACCGCGGATGCATGTCGGTTTAGTGGCCAGTGTGTCAACGCCCAGCGGAGTCGCAATCTCCGCCACAGGCGGGTCTTCGTCGCCGCGACCGAGCCGAGGGAAACCCTGACGAAAATGCGACCTGTGCAAATGGGCCTGTGGAGACGGAACCGTGGGCATAACGGACCAAACGGCACCCAACGCGGAATGGGTGCCAGAGGGACCCGAATAGCATGCAAGCCCGCCCTATCCGGCACCCATCGGCACCCAACGTTCGCAATGGGTGCCACGGGGACCCAAATAGCCGGCCCGCCGCCTCTATCCGGCACCCATCGGCACCCGACGTTCGCAATGGGTGCCAGACGCGCCATTTGGCAGCCGGAGACGCGGCAAAAGTGGTGCAAACGGCACCCATTGCGCCGTGCCGTGCCACCTGCCGAAACCTGACACGCCCTTGGCATGCCCTTGGCGAGCCGTTGGCGTGCCTATGCCGTGTTCATGGCGAGCCCTATCCTAGTTTTCGACACGCCTGCAGTCCGTGACATAAAAATTAGTGGGCACGAAGTTTCGACCATTTTGCAAAAGACCAGTTGGCGGCTACATCGTCATAAGTGTTGCAACATTACAATCCCACTGTGTATTTTAGCCAGTGGGCACGTAATGTTTCGACATTTATGCTCGCGACTACGTGAGCTGGGGTTTTGTACGGGCGTTCAAAATTACGTGCCCACTAACGTTTATGTGACAAGATTATATTTCCTTGCGGAGGTCCGTCGTCAAGCGCCGTCTCTCCGCGCGGCCTCCAGTTGTGCCATACAAGGTGCGTCCTTGCCTGCCTCGTCACCGGATCGTCCCTTTCAAAACCTCAGATCATTGTTATGCAAATTGGCTTCAGCTGAGTTAGTATTATCTAAATAACTGTAAAGTGTTAGCCTGCAAACTGACGGGAGGCATTCGATGAAAACACTCACGGTATTAAGAACAGCCTTGGTCGGGATACTATGTGTGACGCTGGTAGCATCCTTTGCGCCTGTGCCCGCGCTTGCGGAGATGGTCGAGGAGCCTGTGCCGCAGGCAGAGACGGAGACATCCACCGCCGTGACTAATGCGAACGCGTCCGATGAGTATGTCCAGCAAACGGCGCCGTCTCCGGATGAACTTGGCTCGGCGACAAGCCAAGAGCCCTCGGCGCAGCAAAACGAGGAAGTGCTGCCATTGGCGGAGGATGATGCGCAGCTCGACTCGGAACTCGCAGATGCCGTGGCGAAGGTGGCTGACGAGGTGCGCGGTGTAACAACAACGGCTATTGGAACGGCGTCCCAAAACAACAACGAAGATGCAAGCGGGACCGAGCCTTCCTTCTTCAACCGGCTTGCGGTATCGACGCTTTACGCTCGCTTTGCCTACGTTGACCTTGGTGATGCAGCTGGAAGGAGTTTGCGTGAGAGGACGTTGGCGGCGCTCAACTTGGAAACGAGCGACCGGAAAGGCGTGACGTATGCATTCGCCTTGGTGGCGCGTGAGCTGGGCGTTGAGTGCGACCTGGCACGTGCGGAGAATGTTGAGCCGGGGAACGGCGCGCTGGAAAACGGTGCGTCGGGGAATGGAGCTCAGGGAAGCGTTGAGCCGGGGAACGGCGCGCTGGAAAACGGTGCGTCAGAAAATGTTGAGCCGCAAAACGATGCGACGCAGGATGGCGTTTCGGAGGACGGCGCGTTGGTTTGGAACGTCGTCCGGATAGACGATACGTGGCTGCATGTGGACGCGGCTTCTGAGTCGGCCGATCGTACGCACGCGTGGGAGGAAGAAGACAAAAGCTTGCCCGCAAGCGAAGCCATCGAATCAGCCGAGAGGGTTTGGACAAAAGCTACGTGGTTGCTGCTCGACGACGAGCAGCTTGCGTCTCTGGATGCGCGACGTGCACGCTGGACTCGTGACGACAATATCGATTTGGGCACCCAGACCGCCGCAGACGGCGTGGGTGCGGACGAGGGCGCGAATGGCGACAGCGGTTCGAACTCCGCAGACCAAGGTGCAGCCACAAACGAAGATGGTACCGACGTGGGCAGAACCACTGTCGATGCGACCGCGAATGACGTTACCGTCGCAGCTGCAAGCGGAGCCGATGTAATCGAACCTGACGCCGCCAACGATGTCGCGACCGGCGCAAGCGAAGACGCGGCCGATGCGAACAAGGCTGGAACGGACGGGGAGGGCGCCGCCGATGCGAACGCCCCCAACGCTCCCGAGCCCGATGCAACCACACCCGATCGCGACGCTACCGACGCGCCCGAGGCATCGGAAACCGCTACCGAACCCACCGAAGCGCCCGAGGCCGCCAAGGCCAAGGCCGAAGCCGCGGCTGCCGCCGACGCGGCGAAGGAGCAAAGCCGCTCCAAGCAAACGACGCCATCGGCGAACGGCGCGCGGTCCGGCTCGAACTCCACGGCGAAGCCCTCGCAGTCCTCGCCGCGGTCGGCCACGAACCCCACGACGGACACCTCGACCTCCTCGGGCAAGTCCGCTGCGAACTCCGTGGTCGGCCTCTCGGCGCAAGCGAGCGCAACCACGCCCGAATCGTACAGCTACACCGTGCAGCCGCTCCTTGCGCCGTTCAACGAGATGATTTACGTCAAAACGTCCAATCCCGACCCAACGAGCTTCCAGTTTATAGACCTCACCACCAAGTACGACACGTCAGATAGCCCCGCCGTGTTTACGCAGACGGATCATACCTTCCTCGATGTCGTGTACGAGAAGGCCTCCACGCGGCGCGTGAAAGGCGGTTATCTGTTTTACAGCTCGTATGTGAACTCGGACGGCGGCAAACTCACGCTTCAGGTGAAGGACGCCAACGGCCGCTTCGTTAACACCAAAAAGACGGTGACGTGTCCGGCGATGAAGAGCTACATCGATTATCTTATCGATACCTATGCCTCGGGAACCTCGGGGTTCTTCAACAAGATGGATGCCGTGCAGAATGGTCTGGACGCAATCGCAGCGTATCCCATGGGCGTTTTCGACGAGAGCAAGCCGAGCCAGGACTTTCCGTATCCCTTCCTCGCCGCTTCGCCATATCGGGAACTCGACCTTAACGATCACCTGGAGATGTACGAGTACAGTGAGGAAGGCATGCTGCTCACGTGGGCGTATCCCTATGTGCTCGACTCGCTCGGTTTTCCCAGCGTAATGGGGTCGGTGGCGAAGAAGCTCGATTCAAGTGCCTCAGTTAAGTGGAACTCGAATTTGCATTGGCTGGTGGATGTGACGTACAACGGCGAGACGCGTTCGTATGGAGGTGCCGGTTCGCATGGCGGCTCCGACGACCGCGCCTGTTTTTCCAGTCGCATCGAAAAACTTTACAAGTTTGACGGGAGCGCCAACGATTATTACGGCGCGAGCCTCAATAAAATGTACAACAAGCGCATGGAGATGGGACGCCAGGCGAGCGAGGACTCCAAAGAGTATGCCGAGCAAATCTCGGGGAGCAGAATCGCCGCGACCGTGCGTCCCGGTGCATGGCTTAGGGTCGAGCGCGAGGGCTGGGGATACGCCCGTGAGTATGCGTACGCCCTGGCAGATGCCGATTATGGCTACGTGTCGTATGCGAGTGATTGCTGGGTGGACGGGCGTTACGTGAGCGCGTGGGAAACCTACGTTCCCAATGCGACGTTTGGCGAACATCCCACAGCCGACATCGTGGTGCGCAACATGACGTACACCGACCACGACGGGACTCAGCACACGAAGGACGTGCGGTTCGCATACGATGACACGAGCAATACCTGGATAGCGGATGGCTACTACGCTGCCTCGTGGGAGTTGAGTTACTACGGCTGGCTGCTTCCCGATGAGTTTGTCCTTACCGCGGATGAGGTTCGCGCGATGGGAGTAGACAAAAACACAGGGACGCTGCCACACGAAGGTTTTATCTACGACGGAAAAGACGTGCCCGGCACGCCCTTTACGACGGTGCATGTTTCGGGCGTTACGCTGCCCAAAACGGCGACCGTGTGCGTGAACGGCTACATCGAGCTTTCGCCCACGGTGCTTCCCGCGAGCGCGGCGTGCAACCGCGTGACGTGGTCGTCGTCGAACGAAGCTGTGGCAACCGTCGATGAGTACGGCAACGTGCGCGGCGTGAAGGTTGGTACGGCGACCATTACCGCAAAGACGGTTGAGGGCGGATACACCGCGAGCTGCAAGGTAACGGTTACGAAGCCCACGACGGGCATCACGATTTCGGCAAGCTCCCTCGAGCTCAAGGTGGGACAAACTAAGCAGCTTACGGCGACTGTCACTCCGAAGGACGCATGCCAAACCGTAACCTGGAGCACATACTATAGTGGTTTGAGCGTGGATTCGACGGGCAAGGTAAAGGGCTTGAGCGTTGGTGCCTATGGTTGGGTGACGGCCTCGACGAGCGACGGGCGCACGGCAAACTGCTACGTGTACGTTACGGGCACCTCAATCGCGAAGGCAAAGGTGACGGCGCCCGCGCAAAAGTACACAGGAAGCGCTCTTAAGCCGGCACCTACGGTCGTGCTCGGAAAGACGACGCTCAAACGCGGCACCGACTACACCGTATCGTACAAAAACAACGTGAAGGCTGGAACAGCCACGATTACGATTACGGGCAAGGGCAAGTACGAGGGAACCGCGACGGGCACGTTTAGGATTGTGGGCACAAGCGTCGCGAAGGCGAAGATTGCCGCCGTTACGAATCAGGCGTACACGGGCAAGGCCGTGAAGCCGAAGCCAAAGGTGACGCTTGGCGGCAAAACGCTCAAGGCGGGAACCGACTTCGACTACGCGTATCGCAACAACACGAAGGCCGGAACGGCGACGGTCGTGGTGAAGGGCAAGGGCGCCTACGAGGGAACGGCGCAGCGTACCTTTAAGATCGTGGCTCCCTCCGTTTCGTATCGCACCCACATTCAGGGCATCGGCAATCAGGAATGGAAGAAGAACGGACAAGTCTCGGGAACGTCGGGCGAGTCGAGGAGGCTTGAGGGCATTTGGATAAAACTTGGCTCGAAGCCCGTTACAGGGTCCATTCAGTACCGCACCCATATTCAGGGCATCGGCTGGCAGGGCTGGCGCAACGAAGGGAAGATGAGCGGCACGAGCGGACAGTCCAAGCGGCTCGAGGCAATTCGCATTCGTCTGACGGGCAACATGGCGAAGAAGTACGACGTGTACTATCGCGTGCATGCCCAGCGGCTCGGCTGGATGGGCTGGGCTAAAAACGGCGCGGATGCTGGAACTGCGGGCTATAGCTATAGGCTCGAGGCGATTCAAATCAAGCTCGTTCCCAAGGGTGCTGCAGCGCCCGGAAAGACTACTGGCGCGTTCGTACAGCGGTAGGGCGCTTCGCTGGGGCGTGGCGCTAGGGCGGTACGCGTCGGCCGGCGGGCCGAACTAACCCGCCGCCGGTTCTGGTGCCACGTGCGCGGCGCGTTGCGTGTGCGCGGTGCTCGAGGTCTTTCGAGGGGCGGGCAGGCAACGTCGCCCGGTTCGAAGCGGGTCGCTGGGAAACGGTCCCGGCGACCCGCCGCTAGTTCTGGCGGCCCGCCGCTATTGTCCAATGCCTATTTAGTAATCCATGGTTGACTTTTAAGTACGCCTGCGTTAACTTATGTGTGTTAGCCCAAGGTAACTACGAGAGGCGGACACATGCCACTAACGCTCCTGCAAGCCGGACAAAGCAGCATCATTACCCGCATCGGCGGCAACCCCCAAACGCGACAGTTCCTCGAAGGGCTGGGCTTTGTGGTGGGAACGCGCGTCACGGTAATTAGCACACAGGGCGGCAACGTTATCGTCGCTGTAAAAGAAGCGCGCGTTGCGGTGAGCAAGCAGATGGCGAGCAAGGTCTTCGTGTAGACAAGGAAGGATACACACATGACGCTTAAAGAGGTACAAATCGGTCAGACCGCCAAGGTCGTTAAGCTTACGGGGACGGGACCCGTAAAGCGACGCATCATGGACATGGGCATCACTAAGGGTCAGCTCGTCCACGTGCGCAAGGTCGCGCCGCTTGGCGACCCCATTGAGGTGACGGTGCGCAACTACGAGCTTTCGCTGCGCAAGGCCGACTGCGAAATGATCCAGGTCGAGCTCGTCGGCAGGGAGGCGTAACGATGGCAAACATCACCATTGCCCTCGCGGGCAACCCCAACTGCGGAAAGACGACGCTCTTCAACGCCCTCACCGGCTCGAACCAGTACGTTGGCAACTGGCCGGGCGTCACGGTGGAGGAGAAGCACGGCAAGCTCAAGGGACATTCGGACGTGACGATTGCCGACCTTCCGGGCATCTACTCGCTTTCGCCCTACACGCTGGAGGAAGTCGTCGCGCGCGACTACCTTACCGACCAGCGCCCCGATGCCATTTTGAACATCGTTGACGGAACCAACCTGGAGCGCAACCTCTACCTCACCACGCAGCTCGTGGAGCTGGGCATTCCCACGATTGTGGCTGTCAATATGATGGACGTCGTAGAGAAAAACGGCGATGTCATCGACTTGGCGGCACTTGCCAAGGCGCTCGACTGCAAGGTCGTGGCGATTTCGGCGCTTCGAGGCACAGGCATAAAGGAGGCTGCCGAGGAGGCCGTGGCGCTGGCGCGATCGGGCGTCAAGCCCATTCCGCAACACCGCTTCGAAGGCTGCGTGGAGCATGCCTTCGCACACATCGAGGAAGTAACCGTCCACGACCTGCCGGAGGAGCAGCAGCGTTGGTACGCCATCAAGCTCTTCGAGCGCGACGAGAAGGTTCAGGCGAAGCTCGGGCTTTCCGAGGCGACGATTGCGCACATCGAAGGCGACATCGTTGCGTGCGAGACGGAGCTGGACGACGACGCGGAATCTATTATCACTTCGCAGCGCTACGACTACATCACCTCGATTATTGGCGGCTGCATTCGTCGCGCAAACGCCGGCCAACTTACCACGTCCGACAAAATCGATCGCATAGTAACCAACCGCATTGCGGCTCTACCCATCTTTGCGGCCGTCATGTTTTGCGTGTATTGGATTGCCATGGGTCCGCTCGGCACCTTCCTTACCGACTGGACCAACGACGTGCTGGGCGGAGAATGGCTTACCGAAGGCTCGCGCGCTATCTTTGAGAGCTGGGGGCTTTCGGACTGGCTTGTTGGCCTGCTCGCGGACGGCATCTTCGCGGGCGTGGGCGCGGTTCTTGGCTTCGTGCCGCAGCTGCTCGTGCTGTTCTTGCTCCTTGCCATCCTTGAGGATTGCGGATACATGGCGCGCATTGCCTTCATTATGGACCGCATCTTCCGTCGCTTCGGCCTTTCGGGCAAGTCGTTTATTCCCATGCTCGTGGGTACGGGCTGCGGCGTTCCCGGCGTTATGGCGTCGCGCACCATCGAGAATGAGCGCGACCGTCGCATGACCATCACCACGACGTGCTTCATTCCGTGCGGCGCAAAGATGCCCATCATCGGTCTCATTGGCGGTGCGCTCTTCGGCGGTGCTGCGTGGGTTTCCACGAGCGCGTACTTCATCGGCGTGGCGGCAATTATCATTTCGGGCATCATGCTCAAAAAGACGAAGATGTTCGCGGGCGATCCTGCGCCATTCGTTATGGAACTCCCTGCCTACCACATGCCTACGGTTGGCAACGTATTCCGCAGCATGTGGGAGCGCGGCTGGTCGTTCATTAAGAAGGCCGGCACCGTAATTCTGCTTTCGTCCATCGTGATTTGGGCTCTCTCGAGCTTCGGTACGGTTAACGGTACGTTTGGCATGGTAAACGACCTCTACGAGGACGAATCGCTTGTTACCGAAGACTACATTGAGTCCGTCGCGGCACGCACGGGCGTGGCCCCCGACGAGGTTAACCCCATGGACGATTCCATTCTCGCCGGCATTGGCAACACCTTTGCGCCCGTATTTGCCCCGCTGGGCTTTGGCAGTTGGAAGCCGGCCGTCGCGACGGTAACGGGCTTGGTGGCCAAGGAAGAGGTCGTAAGCACATTCGGCGTCTTGTACAACTACGATACCGAGTCCGAGGACTGGGACGACGAGGGCTCGCCAATTTGGCCCAACGTCGCTGCCGACTTCGAGTCGTTCTCGGCCGGGCACGGACAACTCGCTGCCTTTGCGTTCATGATCTTTAACCTGCTGTGCGCGCCGTGCTTCGCGGCCATGGGCGCCATCAAGCGCGAGATGAACAACGGCAAGTGGGCTGCGTTCGCCATTGGCTACATGTGCCTGTTTGCCTACGGCGCCGGTCTTGTGGTGTACCAAATCGGTCTCGCGGTGGCGGGTGCCGCCAATCCTGTGGGCCTGATTGCCGCGATTGGCATCCTGGCGTTCGTGTGCTTCATGCTCTTCGTGAAGCGGTATACGGAGGCCGAGCGCTTGCTCGTGGCGTAAGTCGAACGTCGTTCGTTGGGAAACGGGTTGCCGAGGAGTGGTCCCCGGCGGCCCGTTTCTTGTGACAATGCGAACGTTGGGAACGGCACGCGGTTGGCGTTTAGTTGGTACTGGTTGTCCATAATGGTTTAGCAGCGACGTTAGGAGGTGCACAATGGCAGATGCGGTGGTTATAGCGGCGCTCGTTGTCGTGGTGGCGTTTATCGTACGCGGCATGTTGCGCGGAACCATCAAGGGATGCGACGGGGTATGCGGAGGCGACTGCGCAGGGTGTGGGCACGCATGTGCTTCTCCACGCTTGCGTTTGTCTAATGAGCAGGTTGAGGAGTTGGAGCAGCTTCGAAAACAATACGAGGTGAGGAAATGATAAAAACGACGTTGGGCATCGACGGGATGATGTGCTCGATGTGCGAGGCGCACGTGAACGATGCCATCCGCAGTAACTTTGACGTGAAGAGTGCGAAAAGCAATCGGCGGAAGAAGCAGTGTGTGGTTATCTCCGAGGACGAGCTCGACCGCGAGCGTTTGTTTGCGACGATCGAGGCGACGGGATACGTGCTTTCCTCGGTGGAGTCCGAGCCTTGCAGTGGCAGAAGGCTCGGTATTCTTCCCTGGTGAGTGCGGCTGCCGGCGGGACGACTGCCGATGGGCGAGTTGCGCACGATGGACGGACCAGCGCAGACTTCCTGCAGCGCTCGCCGACCTGCCGGAGGCGAGCGTTCCTTTGGTGCGAACCTATCGTGCGACGCCCTCGCGTGGCTTGTCATCGGTCGAAAGTATGGCGACGTCCAGCGCCCGCTTATGCGTGATGGGATTGATGGCCACGCAGCGTACGAGGCCATGGACGGTCGTGCCCGAGGGAGTTTGTCCGTCAATAACCGCGCGGTCGCCCTCCTCACGACAGGCGATTATCGACCGCAAGATGCCGGCGCCAATGAGAGACGATGCGCGCTCGTAGGATACCTCGACGTCGATGCGGGTGGTTCCGAGGGCCTTTGCCATAAATGCCCGGTAGGCCGTGTTGTGCCGTATGAGCTTGAGTGTCGCGTCGGTGGTTTCGACGAGGGTCATGGGCAGCGTGTCGAAGTAATCGTGCAAAGTCTCGTCGCCTCGGGCAACGGACGAGAGGTCGTACAGGCTCACGTGGCCGAGCGCCTCGAAGTAGTCGGACTCGGCGGGATTCTCGAAGCCAATCGCGGTACCGTTTTCGTAGCGCCACAACACCTCGTCTAGCGAGAGCGGCTTGGTGAACAGGTATCCTTGCAGCTTGTTACAGCCAATCTCGCGGAGAAAATCGGCCTGCTCGCGCGTCTCCACTCCTTCGGCGATGGTGTCGATGCCCAGGCCCACGGCCATGCGGGTGAGCTCGGTAAGGATAATCCTGCTCCGCTCGCTATGGTCGAACTGCTGCATGAATCGCATGTCGAACTTCATGAGGTCGAAGTCGAGGCGCTGCAGATAATCGAGCGAGGAGTACTCGGAGCCGAAGTCGTCCATCCACACCTGAAAGCCGAGCTCGTGGAAGCGATCGACTTGTGCCTTCATGAAGTCGAAGTCTTGCCCGATGGCCGTTTCCGTAAGCTCGACGTTAATCCTATCGTGCGGAATGCCGGCCGCGTCAACGCGCTTGCGGACTTCCTCTACCATGTCGCACATCTCGAAGTCCGAGCGCGAGAGGTTAATCGAGGACGGAACGATGTGAAGGCCCTCCTCCTTGAGGCGATGCATCTTGGCGAGTGCCTGCTCAAGCACGTTGAGGTCGAGCTTGTACACGAGTTTGGTGTCCTCAAGCGCGGGAACGAACTCGGCAGGGGAGAGAAAACCCTGCTCGGGGTCCTGCCAGCGTGCGAGTGCCTCCTCGTCGCACACGCGTCCGTTTGAGGCGCGCACGATGGGCTGATAATACACCTGAATCCAGCCCTCTTCTATGGCGCGGTCGATGTTGCTCGTCACGTAATGTCTCCGGTGGATGTCGGCGAGCATGGTTTCGTCGAAATAGGCAAAAACTGATGTAGTGGCACCGCGATTGGCGACGTTCGCGGCTTTCGCGCGGTCGCAAGCTGTGCTAATGTCCACCTTGCCGAGCGATTCGCGATAAATTCCGATGCGCACGGGCAGGTTGTTGCCGCCGTTTATTTTGGCGCTTTCGGCAAAAAGGGCGGGCAGGCGGTTGTTTAGGTCCTCCGCATTTGTTGCGACGGCGAAGTAGTCCTGGCCAAAACGGCCGCAGTGATCGGTGCCGAAATGCCGCGTAAGCAGGTTGGCAAACGCGCAGAGGAGTTTATCTCCTGCTGCGAAGCCTTGCCGTTGGTTGAAGAACCTCATGCCAATGAGGTCGACGTAAAGAATAGCGGGCTCTTCGCCGCTGCCAACCGTCTTTTTGCGGGCGTCCTTGGCGAGCTCGAAGAAGTGGCCCATGCGCGGGAGTCCGGTGAGTGGGTCGTAGAGCATGGCGCGCTGAAGGCTTTTTATGTGGCGTTTTTGCGAGCTGGCGAGCTTCGATGCGCCGAACACGGCGAGAAGCGCCAAAACCAAAGACGCGATGCAGTTCACGATTACGAGACGTCGAATGTACGTTTCGTGGTCCTCGTACCAGCTGGCGGCGAAGTCGACGCCAACGATGGCTACGACCTTGCCCGACGAATCGCGTACCGGTGCATAGGCGCTGTAGAAGCGACCCCAACGATCTTCGTACGGTACGGGGTCGACTGCGGAGACGCCGGCTGCCGCCGATTCGAGGGCCTCCGTGCGCTGCACCGTTTCGCCGAAGTCGGCTGGTTCGTCTACCGTGGGATCTACCGTGAACTCGAAGCTGCCGTCGTCGCGGGGACGCACGCAGTATATATAACTCATCTCAACGTTATCTTGGAAGGCTCGTAGTGTGCTCATCGCCTGCTGGTAGGTTTGCGACTGCTCGTCCTCGGCGGTAAGCGTCGCTAGGGAGTCGCCGTCGAGCAGTTCTGCGGCCGAGCAGGCCACGTCGAGCATGCGCGCGTTTATCTGCTCAATTATGGCGCGCTCCGATTGAAGAGTAAGCAGAATTGCGAGCGTCGTGTTTGCGACGAGCAGTATCGTCGCGATGATGACGATGCCCTTTGTTGTGATGCCGCGCTTGTGCCTTGCCAACGTGTGTCCGCCGTTTCGTTGCTGCGATTGTTGATGTTTGGTTGCCTTGCGATGGTGCTAATAATACGCTAAAAATTGCGATTCAATGCGGACGTGTGGCTTCACGGGCGGTAAATTGGGGCGAGTGCGCCGTGCCAATCCGTTTTAGTGCGCCGAGCCGTTTTAGTGCGCCGAGCCGTTTTGGCGTGCCGTGTGCCGTGCCGGTGCGCTGTGCCGTTCCGGTGCGCCGTTCCTGCGCACCGTCTCCCTTTGCGAGGTTCGATTACAATTGCGTCCGTTGCTTGCGTTGGGTATCGGCGAGCGGCGAAGAAAAGTACGTGGCTCTAGGTGCGATGGCGAAACGAAACACGTGGGGAGGTACAAACGTTGGATGTAATAATCTATGGTTCGAGGTACGGAACTGCTCGGCAATATGCCGAGGAGCTGGCAAGGCGAACGGGTGCCGACGTGTTCCCGTATGACGAGGTAGACGATGCAGACAGGTACGAGACCATTGTTTACATTGGCTCCCTCTACGCGGGCGGCGTTTTGGGAATGAAGAAGACCTTCGCGAAGCTGGGCGATTGTTGCGGCAAGAGGATCGTAATCGCGACGGTTGGCCTTGCGGACCCCGAGAATCAGGAAAACGTCGACAACATCGAAGACGGGATGCGCGCGCAACTCTCGGACGAGGTGTACCGGGCCGCTCGTGTTTTTCACCTGCGAGGCGGGATTGACTACTCTCGACTTGGCATCAAGCACAAGGCAATGATGGCGCTGCTGCACAAAAAAGCGCAGGGTCTACCCGAAGAGAAACAAACGGCCGAGGTCCGTGCGATGATAGAGACGTACGGCAAGCGTGTGAGCTTCGTCGATTTCGGCAGCCTAGACAAGATCGTCGCTTATCTGCAAGCGGGGGCGCAATAAGGGGCGCTACGGCACCGCATCCCATGCGGGGTCATTTGCGCCGCGAACGCAGGCGCCTTCAGGTCGCTGGCGTTACGGTAGCGCATCCCATGCGGGGTCATTTGCGCCGCGAGGACTAGTGGAAGGGAAAACCCTGACGGAAATGCGACGTTGCAAATCGGGGAGTTGCACAGGTCGCATTTCCGTCCGATTTTGTTCCAGATTAGTTGCACAGGTCGATTTTCCGTCCGATTCCGTGCTTGGCGGCTTGCACAGGTCTGCCCCGCCTAGGCGCAGGTCTGCCCCGCACAAAATGCATCGCTCCGTCCAGCCGCCGACACCGGGGGCGAGTTGCTAGTGTGCATTCTGCCGTACCACCTTTGAGCATATGGGCGTCTACCTGCGCTTTCTTTGATAAAACATTTTCAGTGGTTGGCAGAATGTACACTTTGGGTTGCTTTCAGTGCGCATTCTGCAACATCACTTTTGCGCATGTGGCCATCTACCTGCGCTTTTGTTCATCAAACGTTTTCGGGGGGCGGCAGAATGTACACTTCACCCGAGCCGCAGTGCCCGACCGTGCACTTGGGCCGAGCGACTTGCTCGGACATCCCCGGCTGGTCGGCGCCCAACTGCACGGCAGCTCCGTAGGCAACCAATCTCGTGGCCATGAACCGGCCGCGTGATGCTGGCCAAGCGGCGAGATCCGACCGCGTGATGCCAGCCAGCGAGGCCGGCCGCGTGAGCCCGGGCGGCCAGTTTTCCATGCCGCGCTACTTGCTCGCCCCGCTGCCCCTAAACATGACGGGTCCCACGGTGTGTGCATTGCCGGTATCGACGAGCTGACCGGTGACCTTTACGTGTCTCCCGACGTAATAGTCCCAATGATCGTCCTCAATCCACCTGAGGTTCCTATCAGCATCGTCGCCATATTGCTCAATCGTGTTTACCGCAATGCGGTTCATGTCTGCGGAAGCTGTTTTGCCGCGCGCGTCGGTGTACGTCACCGTCGCGGGAGTGTCGAGCTGGAGATAATACACAACGCGAGACCAGCCCATTCCTGTTTGCGCGCGCGTTTGCTCATCTCGCCAGAAAACGCCTTTGAGTTCGACCAACTTCCCATCCTCGGCACTGACCTTTGCGGGAGCACTTTTCGCGTTGTAATCCGAATCGGACACGGGCGATTCACTTACCACGGTGGTATAGGCTGGTTTGGCGGAAGATGAGGACATGCTTGCCAATGCCATCCCTCCGCCAAGCAGAGAAAAGCAAGCGACAACAACTACGCTTAGTAACACGCGGAGTCTGCGGGTTCTATTGCGTGAACTGAGCCAAAGCCTTATGCGGGAGGGAGAGGAGCCAACTTCCATGTGGGTTGTGTTATCGGACAGCCTGCCATCGCAAGTCGCTTTGGTGCGATGCGTAATCGAGCTCTTTGTCATGCCATTCCCCCAAATCAAGTCGGTTACGTGCCTCGACCAGACGTAAAGTGTCGCTCGCTAGGATAGGCCGATCGTCCAGACCGATCGTCCAGACCAATCGTCCAACATGTGCCGCCTGCATGCCGGGTGTAATCTTGCCGATAATGGCCTGCCAAAACAAGCATGCAATCCCAACCGTCGAATCACTGCCCTGCGAGCACCTCTATGGTAAGCCGAGCACGACAGTGGTTGCAAGCGTGAATGCCATGCCGACCGACGGAGCCCAGCTACACGCTGGACGGCCATGCCGGCCGACGGTACCGGGCGGCCATGCGGGCGGTGGGTCGGCGACTGTATTGGACGGCCATGCCGGCCGACGGTACCGGGCGGCCGTGCGGGCGGTGGGTCGGCAACTGTATCGGACGATCTTGCCGGTCGGCCGTTTTGGGCGAAGGTCCTAGCGGCTACTCCTAACGACTCCCTTTGGGTCGGGACGTTCGGAACGCAAGATTCGAACAGTGTTCAGCTCACCCCGAATGAAGAATATGTGTCCCACCGCATATATCGTGAGAGAATAGAAGATGCTTAGAGAGAGCTGCTAGAAGCTTGCTTGACGAAAGGCCAAGGCATGTGCAATCGGTCGGACAAGGCAATGACGTCGTGGAAGCCGAACGCGCTCGATGCGCGCATGGCGATAAGTGTGCTCGTGTGCTGTGTGGTATCGACTGCGCTCACGGCGTGCGACATCAAGTTTCCGGTTGGCGAGATGCGTCTCGAAATTATCCAAAAGATGACTGCCTGCATCGCGTGCCTTCTCTGCTGCCAAGGCGACGTGGCGTCGAGCGCCAAGGCCGGGGTGACGCGCGTAGTGGTAACGGCCGTGGGCGGACTCGTGGGCATGGGCGTGGTTGCGCTGGACATGGCACTTGGATCGAACCCATGGATTCTCGTTGTCCTCGTTGCGCTGGGACTCGTTTGCACTTTGTGCCTGTGTCGGCTTGCGGGCGTGCCGGCGTTCAACGCGCGCATCGGCGGAATCACATTTTTGCTGGTGGCGTGCACCCTTTCCGGCACGGCCCGTCTTTGGTATGCCCTCTTCCGTCTTGTCTCTACGGTTTTTGGTGCGCTAGTAGTATTTGTGGTCACGTTGCCGTTCGCGCGCCGACCGGCCGACGCGCATTAAAGAAAAGAGACACGCTACGCATGCTTCGACACGTTTACCCACTCGCAGGGCGCGCAGGCGTGCTCCAGCTCGGAGATGGTGAGGCGCACCGCGCTTGCCGCATTTCCCGCCGCGGGATACACGACCTCGAAGCGGCGCAGTGACTCATCCAGATACACGTCGCAGGTGTCGTTAACGCCGAAGGGGCATACGCCGCCAACGCCGTGTCCGATCAGCCGCTCTGCATCTTGTGCTGCGAGCATCTTGGGCTTCGTGTGGAAGCGGTCCTTGAACTTGCGATTGTCTATGCGCGCATCGCCGGCAAAGACGACGAGGGCAACACGGTCGCCCATGTAAAACGAGAGCGTTTTTGCGATAAGCGCGGGCTCGCAGCCGATGGCCGCCGCCGCGAGCGCGACGGTCGCGCTCGACTCTTCGAACTCCATAATGCGGTCCGCGAGACCACGCGCAGCCAGATGCGCCCGAGCCTTGACTATGGACATGGTTTTTCCTTTCGAACGTGAGGGCGGTCGGTGTTTGACGTCGTGCAGTGTTGCCGCCGGGACCGCGAGTGGGACCCCACCTGTGCCCCGCCCCTAAAGAAAGGTCAAATCGGGGAGTGGCCGAAGGAGCAGCCGCGCGCAGCTCCGCAGGCCCGATAGCTGTTTGAGCTTTGCCCTCCGGGCCACGGACGTGCCACTTGACTATTCTTTAGGAACAGGACCTGTGCTACGAGCTCGTTGCCGCCGTGTGCTACGAGCTCGTTGCCGCCGGCACCGAGAGCGCGCTGCTGTTGTGCACTTCGACCGACTACAACATCGCTTGGCGTTACATGGGGTTGCAAACGTCAGACGCACATTGGAAAATCCAGTGTGCGTCTGACGTTTCTCTATAGGTCGCTCCTCAGTGTCTGCACGCTTGGTCGGGAGACATGCGCGCGACGTCGCCAGCGGCAAACTTTACGAGCACGTCTTGAACACCCGGTGTTACTCGGTCGGCGTACACCACAATACCTGCCTGGGTGAAGCGCATGAGAGGGGGCATGCCCATGCCCGCGGTGATGATGGCGTCCGCGTCGAGACCCATGACATGTTCGATTACGCCTGCACACCCCGCTGTGTCGTGATCGGCGTTCCTCACTGCCGTGACGGAGAGCAGATTCATCTCGTCGTCGTAGTCAACAACCGTGAGCCAGGGGGCATGGCCAAAGTGGCCGCTTCGAATGCTGGCCAAGCCTTCGTTAGTTTCGCAAGGAACAACTACGCGCATCTCGTTTCCTCGATTCGTGTCGCTGGGATATTGTGATTTAGTGCTAAGACGTTCAATGGTACACCGAAAAACGATGCTGCAACGTTCGTACATATCTGCCGCGTGGACGAATGGGACGTCCAACGTGCTCATGCGACGGGAATCGCATATCGATTTGATAATACTAAGGGGGGAGACGACTAAAATAGTGGGCACGTAGTTTTAAACGTTTTGCAAAACCCCAGTTGGCGAGGTCTCCGCCATAAATTGCGAAATATTACGTGCCCACTGGCTAAATTACACAGTGGGCACGTAATGTTGCGACCTTTATGACCAGAACTCCGTGAGCTGGCGTTTTGTACGACTGTTCAAAACTACGTGCCCACTATATTTTATGTACGAGAGTCCGAAGAACCCGCAACTCGTCGCTCAGTATGGTATTTTAGTCATACGGCACATCCGGCACGGTAGATAATGCATAAGTTTATGATAAAATCGTATGCAAGCCCGAGTTTTCTACCGTTTGAGCAGCCTCAGAAGCCGGACGATGAGATCGATTCCTCCCGTGAGAGCGAGTGCCACGCCAACAGCGATGCAAAACGGCTGCGTGCCAGTGCGGCAGGGCATGGATGCGGTGGCGCAAAGGTCCACAAGAACTCCTGGCATGCATGCTACCAGCACGCCGAGGCAGGCGATGCCCAAAGAAAGGCCGCGCCGCTCGCCTTCGTCAAGCTCGAAGATGCGCACGAGCGAGAGTACGAGAAGCACGATGCCCACGCCAAACACTGCCTGAGCCGCCCAATGGCACGCACCCATGCTGCCGCCTGCGTGAACGGCACAAGGCGATGCGAAGGTCCGAATGCCCACCAGCAACATGACTGAAAGCATGCTGCACGCAATACCGACTGGCGGTGATGGCTTGTTCTTCATGCGGCTCTCCTATCGGTTCTCCTATCTGCGCTGCGAAACAGATTCTCCCATGAGTCAACCCCCCGGAAGTCTGTTCCATGTTACTACTGTTCCATGTTACTATTAGGTAAGGGATGAGCATCGGGGAAAGGATGCCCATGGAGAGAAGGACGTTTGTAAGGGGCGCGTTCGGCTTCGTGGCGCTCGCGGTGTGCGCGGGTGCGGGTGCGATTGCGTCTCGGAATTTGTCTTCGGAAGTGGCGCGTGTGGCGCCGGACGATGCGGTGGGACCGCTGTTGGTCGAGGGAATCCGACTAGTGGATGAGCCGGATGGTGGGCGTGTTGCCGGAATGTACGAGGACACGCAACTCTTTGTGGTCGACAGGACGGGTGCCGAGCTTGTGGCGCTTGCCGACGGAACACGTACGATTGACGAGGCGGCTGACGTGGCGGGAGTGTCTGCTGCGGATGCGGCGTCATTTTTCGTAACGCTTGGCCGGGCCGGCTACCTGCAAAACGAGGTGTACGTTAATCTTTGCGAGGTGTCGGCATGAGCGTCGACGCACGCTTGAACGCAGTGGTCGATGCGAGCGCCGCAGTTGGTGCACGCGGTACGGCTTGTGCGCCCGATGCGTCCGGCACGCCCTGCGCTGTCGACGCGGCCGACGCGGCCGCTGCCGACGCGCCCCGCGCCGCCGACGTGCCAGCGCCCGAGCTCTTCGTGCTGCGCGACGAACACAGCCCCATACTCTACGCGCCGCTCGGTCACTTGGCGGCTCGGGCCAACGAACCCGCAGTGGCGGCGGCGCTCGCCTTTGCCAACGATCCGAACGCACACAACGCGATGTCGGCAGACGAACGGGCCGTGGTGAAGGCGTTCGACGAGCGGGGATTCTTCGAACGACGCGCGTGGCCCCAACATGAAGAGGGTTTCTCGCCGACGCAGGTAACGCTCTTTCCCACCAACGGCTGCAATTTGCGCTGCAGCTATTGCTACGCCTTTGGTGGCGAGGGAGGTGGCAACGGCGAGCCCATCACGCGCATGCGGCTTGAGGTTGCCCAGCGCGCCATCGATCTTGTCGCAAGAAATGCGTATGAGCAGCGTGCGGCGGGCGAACCCGTACGCAACTTTCTTGTTTCGATTCACGGTAACGGGGAGCCGTTCTGCGCGTTCGATCTTATCCGTGAGATTGTGTGGTACGGTCAAGACGTGAGCGAGCGGCTCGACATCCCCGTTGTGTTCAATGCTGCTACCAACGGGGTTCTCTCCGAGGAGCAGCTCGACTTTGTGTTGGCCAATTTCAACAACGTAAACATATCGTTTGACGGTTTGCCCGAGTTTCAAAACGCCAACCGTCCGCTCGCGGGCGGCTGTGGCTCGTTTGCGGCGGTAGACCACACCATGCGGCGTTTGAGCGAGGCCGGTCTCAACTTCGGCATTCGAACCACGGTGACGGCCGCGATGGTCGACGCCATGCCGCGCATCGTGGAGTTCGTAGCAACGAATTATCCTTCCATCGAGCAGCTTCATCTCGAGCCGGTGTGGGAGTGCGGCCGCTGCAAGACGTCGTCGGACACCATGCCCGATTCCAGCGTGTTCGTGGAGCGGTATTTGGAGTCGCTCGAAGTTGCGTACAAGTACGGGCTTCGTCTCGTGTTCAGCGGTGCCCGGCAAGACATACTCTCGGATTCGTTTTGCAAAGTGAGCAGCGGCTCGTTCACCGTAACGCCCACGGGAGACGTGACTGCCTGCTACGAGGTGAGTTATCGCAGCGATCCGCGCTCCGAGCGGTTCTTCTTCGGGCGCTTCGACGACGAAGTGGGTGACTTCGTGTTCGACGACGCCAAACTCGCCGAGCTCGGCACGCTCAATGTTCGCAACATTCGCTTTTGTGACAATTGCTTTTGCAGGTGGCACTGTGCCGGCGACTGCGCGGCGAAGGTGCTCGACGGCATCGACCTCGACGAGCACCACGGCAGCGTGCGCTGCACCATTAGCCGCGCGCTCACGCTCAACCAGCTGCAACGCAAGCTCGATTGGAAACCTGAAGACGCACAAGCCCAAGGGCGAGGGGAGGCCCACATATGATAAAAGATGACGACGTGCAACGTGCCAGCAACAATGGTGCGGCAAATGCAAGTAACAGTGATGCTGCGAGCGCGAGCGATGCGACGAGCGCCAACGACGCGACGGGTCCTGGCTACAACGATCGCGCGTTGAGCGAGGGAGACGAGACGTCGTTGCCCAAGCCCCAAATCGAGATTATTGTGGACGGCAACAGCGTATTCAAACCTGGCATGAAAACGTATTTCGTGGACGACTACGAAGTCGGCGATGGCGAATACGTTGGCAAGGTGATGGGCGAGTACTGCACGTGCGACACGGTGGTGAGCACGCATGTGGTATGCACCTGCGAGTCCGTATGCACCTGCGAGTCGGTGTGCAGCTGCGTGAGCTACCAAAGTAGCGTTTGTACCACAAACCTACGCTGTCCCACGAACGTTGGTGGCGGTACGCGTACGGTGAGTTGCGGGGCCCCGTGCGCGTGCGTGCCGGTGCATTAGCGCAGCGTCGCGAGGGGCCCGAGAGATTGCCGAAGGGTTCTGCGAGGGGATTTTGAGGGAAAGAGGGTGGTGTAGATGAGGAATTCGCGTAGGATGGGGCTCGGCCGCGTGGCGTGTGTTGCGCTTGCGCTGGTAGTATCACTTTCGATGACTTCGTGTGGGCTTTTGGAACATGGGGTGGAGCTTGTTAAGCAAGCCACCTCTGGAAAGTCCTTCGTCGGCCGCGAGGCGCGCGACGCGAGCGAGGTTACAACGTACGTGAAGCAGGCCCTTGCGCTAGCGAAGGAGCGCAACAAAGCTGTCGACGAGAAAAAGGAAGAGGGCGACCTTGCCGGCTCGGTGGCGGAAGACCTGCGCGAGGCGAACAAGTTGTACAAGGATGGTCAGTACGAGAATGCCGCTGCGGCGTACGAGGATATAATTGATAAGTACTCGCTCAGCCTTGGTGCCAACGTTAACCTAACGCTCGCTTTGCTGCAGCAGGAGAAAAACGACGATGCGTTTGTTCAGGCGCTCTCGTGCGTGAGCTTGTTCAAAGACGAGAAAGGCGTGTATCTTAACGCCCAGGCGGCCGGCGTGGCGTGCGGGTTTTCGTCTGGGGGCGTCGAGAAGGCGCTGGCCAAGTTGCTTGAGGCGGAAGAGGAAGGCGTCGAGGGCGAAGAGGAGTCGGACGCCAGCGACGCGAGCGGTTCCAACAGTTCCGGCGGCGCCGGCAGTGCGAGCGGTTCCAGCAGTTCCGAGAGCTCCACCAGTTCCTCCGGTTCCAGCGACCAAGCAAGCGACGAGGAGCTGGAAGCCGACGACGCGGCGGACGCCGAAATAATCGCCGATGCCCTTATGGGGGATTCTGAGTATGGCGATTACTGGAAGTACAACCGAATTTGGAGCGACATCGAAACCGAGCTGCACGGCTCGCCCGAAAAGCCCAAGTACGATGAGCTGCGCGACGGATTGCGGGAGCTTGTGGATAAAACTGGCGACGAAGATGCGATTCACCTTGATGCATACCTCGATGCCGTTGGCGTGAGTCTCGGGTTTGAAGAGAAGCCCGAGGAAAAGGTCGACGATGCGGCCGGTGGCGCGTCGAGTAACGCGTCGAGTAACGCGACGAGTGCGGATGCGACGTCTGCCAATTCTGGATCCTCCGATTCCGCAACGGACGCAAGCGACAAGAAAGGCTCATCGTCTGACGAGGGAACGAACGAGCTGCCCCACGTTGTTGTGCTCAGTGATGTGTGCAACATTACGCTCGCGAAGGTCGAGTTCGTTTCCAGCACGAAGAACATTCGAGCCACGTTCGATATTGTGAACAAGAGCGACGAGACCCTTGTTTTCGAAGCCGAGGGCGAGGTATACGACGCCGACGAAGTGTCTGCGTGGGAGTGCACGGGCGGTTCCAAGGAAATTGGGAGCGAGGGATACGCTCAGCTCGTGGTGGAGTACAAGCCGAGTGGCAAGGACGATCCTGCATACGACACGGTTCACCTTGTGGGCAACGTGGTCGGCAAGGGCAAGCCGGATGAAAAGTCAACTTACACGCAGCTCAAGGCCGAGCTCGATTGGACGGGCGCTCCCACGAAAGCGAGCAAGTAGGCCGTTTGCGCAAGGGTCGGCTGCCGACGTTGCCGGCGCAGCTGCGCCGGCAACGTCGGTCCTGTGGACCGAGCGCTGGTGGGCCAGGCGTCCCCGCTCGGTCCCGTGCGACGGGGAGGTTCCACGCGACGTAATACTGCAGGGCGACGCGACGCGGAGGGTGGGACAATGATTTCCGACGAGGCACGAGGGTATTGCTTTTGGCGGGGTGGTGATGGCGCCGAGCGGGTTGCGTTGACCGATGGGGTGATGACGTCGGCCACGGAGCGCCTGGCAGTCCTGCTCATCCGCCCTCTTTGCGATGGCGACGAGCTGGAGTTTGCCGAACCCTTGGGCATTGAACGACTGGCCGGATATTTGCTGAAACATGGCGTGCGAAACGTCCGCATATTCGACCGACGGCTGTACGCGGCCGAACGTGAGGCGGCTGTCGCGGCGTCCATGAACAATCGAAACATGTTTGCGGATAACTATGAGTCGCGGTTAGATGCTCCAAGTTTTTACGACGATCTGCGTGCAGAGTATTCCGGTCGTGCGAATCGGTTGGAGATGGCGGGGCCCGACGTAGTGGGTATCTCGCTCATGACGTCAAGCGACGTGCGCGATGCGCTTCGCGTGATGAGCCGTTTGGCTAGTTGGTGGCCCGATGCGCGCTTTGTGGTGGGCGGGGTCTACGTAACGCATGCATCCGAAGATGTTGCGCGGCGCTTCCCGCGCGGAACCATGCTGCTACGGGGCGAGGGCGAGCGGGCCTTGCTTGAGTTCGTGCGGGAATGCGCGGAGCAGGGCGGCTCGCGACCGTGGCGTGAAGGCGAATCGTCTCTTGTGGCGCCGGACGTGCCGTCGACCAACCGGCAGGCGTCGTTGCAGGCGTCCCCTCCCGCGTGGCAGGAGCCCGTGAAGCAGGAGCCGCCGTCAGGTTCGCCGCAAGCGCTAGCGCCCGACCGACTGGTGTTATTGTTGTCGCCCGACGACTGGGCGCGCCCGTTGCGGACGGACCTCGAGCGCTATGCGCGACTGGGCTGCGCGGTGAACATGCAAACTTCGCGGGGCTGTCCCGGCGCGTGCACGTTTTGCGCGACGCCGCAGCAACCTGCCGGGCTTCGAAAATGGCAGCCGCGCAGCATGCAGTTGGTCGCGAACGAAATACAGTTCGAGGCAATCCGTCTAGCGCGCGCTGGCCTTCAGCCCGTGTTCAACTGCGTTGACGACGACTTCGGTCCGTTGACTCGCGTGGAGGAACTGGCGGACGAGCTCGACCGTCGTGATTTGCGCGTTGCCTTTGCGTTGGAAATGCGTATGGCGTCGTTGGCGCACGCATCGAATCTTGCCGGAAGGCTCGAGCGTTTGCGCGCCGCAGGCCTTACGCGCGTGTTTGTGGGGGTGGAATCGCTCAACGAGGCGACGCTTGAACGCTGGCACAAACGCTACGACGTCAACGCGTTGCCGCAGGTAGTGTCAGCGTTTGCGCGGGCAGGCGTCGCGTTGCAGACGGGCTACATACTTTGGCATAAACATCAAACGGTGAACGGGGCGCGTGCGGAGGTGGAGACGCTCTGGCAAATGAGCATCTATTCGCATCAAATGGCCCTCAGCCGTCTTATAGTATTTCCGGGCTGTGCGCTGGCGACTCGGTCGGACTCGACGGGGTTGGAGTCGCTGGCGCCCGATGCCGCGCGCTTTTACCGTAGGCTCTCCGATCGCGCGATGGGGTTGCGCGAGCGCTGGCTAAAGGCTGCCTTGCGTGAGCCGTACCTGGCGGCCTGCGCGTGGCTTGACGGGGATTCTTCCGAGCTCGATGCACTACGTGCTGAGCTGGCAACGGTGAATCGCCTTTCGTACGAGGCGTTTTGCGAGGAGTATGGGTTTCATCAAAGCCGGTATAGGGGCATATGAGTGCGCCGGTCGTGCCGCACGAAGCGGTACGATAAGGCTACTCTTATAATAAGTAATCGCACGCGAAGGAGACGAGAGCCCATGAAGTACAGCGTTCCGGTAAACGCGCCCGAAGAGGTCGAGGCGCTTGCGGCGGCCGGCGCCGACGAGCTGTACTGCGGATACCTGGATGCGTGGTGGGCAGAGCGCTACGGCGACCACGACTCGGCAAGCCGCAGACAAGGTCGTGCGAATCTTTCAACGCCCGCGGAGCTCGAGGCCACCGTGCGCGAGGCGCGGCGCTGTGGGCTGCCCATCCACCTCGCCCTCAACGCCCGATACACAGAGCCCCAGCTCGACCATCTCGTTGAGTTGTGCGGGCGCTTCGACGACTGGGGAGGAGCGGGCGTCATCCTCTCGGACCTCGGGCTTTTGTGGCGCCTCAACAACGAGTGGTACTCGCGCGATTGCGACCTCGCGATCACGCTTTCGCTGCTCGCTGTGGCGCAGAACACGGCGACGCTTCGCGCATATCGGCAGCTCGATGTCACACGCGTCGTTCTCCCGCGCTTCGTGGGCTGGCAGGAGGCAGGCTCGCTCCTTTCGGGCGTCCCCGGCATGGAGGCCTCCGTCATGGCCTTTTTCGACAAGTGCCCGCTCGTGGACGGCTACTGCCGGCATCGACACGGCGTGAGTCATCCCGACCGCGCGCCGGCGGGCGGGGCGTGCGCACCTGCAAGCAAAGCGCGCAATCTTGCAGGTACGCGTGGAAAAGAGGATGCCGCGCCTTTCGATGCGGGCGTGGATGCCCCGCCCCTCTACACCTTCGACACGACCTACCGCACCCACGCGTGCCTGGGCTCGAGCTGCACGTACCTCGAGCCGTACCCGTGCGCGGCGTGCTACCTGCGGTATTTCGAGCGCGCAGGGGTGGGTACGGCAAAGATTGGCGGAAGGGGTCGTGCGCTCGAGGAGCGGCTGCGGGCGTTGCGCTTCCTGCGAGAAGCGGAGGCGATGGAGACCGATGCGGAGCGGCGCGCGCTGTATCGCGAGACGTTTCGCCAGCCGTGTGCCTGTTACTACGGTGACACGACGCAGAGTCGCTATGCCATCGAGCCGATTACGGCCCACCGCCCTGTAGTGACGCAGGACGAGCTCGAACGTGGCAACGTGCGGCTCGGCGCTCTGCCTGGCGTACGGGTCGTTAACGTCGCATGGAACGGATCAGCAGAGAAACGCATTCGAGTGGGGAGCGAAACGAATGTCGACGAGTTCCTTGCGGCACTCAAGAGCCTGTGCCGAGGCGTCGTTCCCGTGACGGAAAACGCAACTGATGGGAGAGGCGAACGCGTGCCGAGCGGCGACGCCGGGGTGGAAGATGTGTACGGGGAAGGTGACGCGTACGGTACCGACGACCCGCCTAGCGGGAGAGACGCGCGCGGGTCGAGCGACTCGCCCGACGGGCGCGATGGGTGCGGAACCAGTGACCCATCCGGCGCGGGCGATGCGGCAGGGCCCGACGCCAACCTCACGTTGCTCGTCCCGCCGCTCTCCAACGGCACGCTCCACGCGTTCATCACGCTAGTCCCGACCCTCATCAATCATGTGCCCTATGGCACGCACGTGGCGGTCAACGACCTGGGGACGCTCAGCGAGCTGACCCGCTCGCTCGCGCCTTATGCGCGTATGCTTCCCTTCGATGCGGAGGCAGGCGGAGCGCTGGTGGAGTGTCCGCTGCGGCTCACGCTGGGTACGCTGCTTGCCCGTTCGGACGACCCC
>JAFWMH010000064.1 GCA_017510785.1 Atopobiaceae bacterium
GCGCGGGGCTGCCGCCGGCGACCCCGCCCCGCTCAGCGCTCGCTTCGCTCGCTGTGCTGCGCGATTCGCGGGCGACGTCGCCGGCGGCAGCCCCGCGCACATCCCCTCAGATGTTCTGGCGCCGGGTGGGGCCGGGGGTGACGGTGGGGTTGCTGGGCGCTCGCCTATGGATGTGCTCGCGCGGTATGCCGAAGGGGCGGGTTTGTGTGCGGAGTTGCGGGCTTTTCCTGCTCGGGGGAGCTTGCGCGAGCGATTTGCGCAGAACCCGTTGCTCATGGCGCCGATGGCGGGCGTGAGCGATGCGGCGTATAGGCTGATGGCGCGCGCGGGGGGCGCTGCGCTGGCCTATAGCGAAATGGTGAGCGTGGCCGGGCTCCATTATGGCAGCGATAAAACCTGGGAACTCGTGAAGCCGCAATCGGCTGAGCCAGATATCGCCGTGCAGCTTTTTGGAGCAGAGCCCGCACAGTTTCGTGAGGCTGCGGCGGCGGTGGCTAAGCGTGTGGGGCAAAAGCTCGTGCTTATCGACATTAACATGGCGTGTCCCATGCCCAAGGTAACGAAGAATGGGTCTGGTGCCGCATTGCTCGACAATCCGCAGCGAGCGGAGGCCATCGTAGCCGCATGTCGAGAGGGGCTTACAGACGCTGGTATGGACGTTCCGGTTACGGCTAAGATTCGGCGGGGGTACCGGCTGGGCGAGGAAGTTGCTCCGGAGTTTGCCCGTGTGCTCGAGGAAGCGGGCGTCGATGCCGTGGCAGTGCACGGTCGCTATGCGAACCAACTGTACCGAGGTGAGGCGAGTTGGGATGTTGTGCGCCGTGTGAGCGAAGCCGTAGACGTGTCCGTGATTGGCTCGGGTGACGTGCGCGACCACGCGATGGCGTTGCGCATGCTCGAGGAGACGGGCTGTGCTGCCGTAATGGTTGCGCGCGGAACCTATGGCAATCCTTGGGTGTTTGCGGGTTATGAGCCGACGGCCGAGGAGCGGCTTGCGGCGTTTGCCTGCCATGTGCGTTTGCTTGAGGCGACGGGTGCCCACATGGCACGTGCCCGCAGTCTCGCGGGCTGGTACTTCAAAGGCATGCCCGGTGCTGCGCGCCTGCGTGGCGAGGCCGTGCGTTGCAATACCTGTAAGGAATTTCTCGCGCTTATCGACCGTGCGTCGGAGTGATGCACGGTTATACTTACTGCGTTTCGAAACGACCTCGGGGTAGCGTCGATTGCGCTTTGAGGCGGCCGCGCGGTGAGTAGGCGTGACCCCAAACGCGCCTTGAAGCATTTTCGCGGTGAGTGGGCGTGGCGGCGGCTGCGTCTTTAAATGTTTTCAAGTGCTTCCGTCGCGGAGTCGTTAACGCGAATGGCCCATCCGCGACAATTAGTTAGGCAAGGCAACGCGAATTGCCCAACCAACTCGGGAGAGGAGAGACATGGGATTCGGTGCTCTCTACGTTCATGTGCCGTTTTGTGCGCGAAAGTGCTTGTACTGTGACTTTGCAAGCGAGGCGAAGCGGGCGGACGACCCGTGCATGGACGCGTTTGTGGAAAAGAGGCTCGACGAGCTCAAACGTTTGGCGACGCTCGGATTGCTCGAGTCGTGCAAGACGGCATACATCGGAGGCGGAACGCCCACGTTTTTGGGTGCGCGCAGGCTGGCTGCGTTGATTACGGGCATTCGTTCGGCGTGTCCGGGCGTGGGGGAGCTCTCGTGCGAGGCGAATCCGGACTCGCTTGGCGACGACGTGATTGCGGCGATAGCAGAGGCGGGCGCAACGCGGCTTTCCATTGGCGTGCAGTCGCTTGACGATGCCGAGCTCGAGGAGCTTGGGCGCATTCATTCGGCTGCACAGGCGCGCGAGAGGGTGAAAGCTGCCGTTGACTCAGGTCTCGACGTGTCGGTGGACCTCATGTGCGCGATTCCCCGCCAAACCGCAAACTCGTGGCGGCGTACACTCGACGAAGTTGTAAAGTTGGGTGTTGGCCATGTTAGTGTGTATCCTCTGTCCATTGAGGAGGACACGCCGTTCGGCCGCCGTTATGGAGGCGATTGTCCCTCCTTCAACGAAGAAGACATCCAGGCAGAGCGTATGGAGGGCGCTGAACGCGTGCTAACGGCGGCTGGTCTTTCGCGCTACGAGGTGGCGAGCTATGCCATGCCGGGCAAACAATGCGCGCATAACATTGCCTACTGGACGGGTGTGCCGTACGTTGGACTTGGCAGGGGAGCGGCGAGCATGGTGGAAGGTGACGCATACGATGCATTGCGTGCGTTGTTTGCGTGGCTGCCGGAGCGTGAGCCGGACGCTGCTCGCATGCGCTTTTCGACGCTCGATCGCGAGGTGGAGTTCCTCACGGCTCGGGAGGCGTGGGCCGAGGACCTCATGCTGGGCATGCGTCTTACACGTGGGATCGAGGCAAGTCGCATGGCGGAGGCGCCGGTGGTACGCGACGAACTGCTCGAGCGAGGCCTCATCGCGCGTCAGGGCAATCGTCTCGTGCCCACGCACGACGGCTGGTTGCTGGGCAACGAACTCTTCGGTGCCCTGTGGGCGCTGGCAAACTGAGGGTTTACAAGCGGACGAAGGCTGCCCTAAGTGGCACCTGCGGTACACAAGATGGGTTGTGTACCCATGGGGTCGTTTAGCAGACAAAACCCGCCCTAAGCGGCCCCCCGGCACACATCCTCAGACCCGTTAGGATTCGCGTGTATGCAAGCGTTCCTTTTGGGTACAATCTTTCCGTATGTGTGTAGGAGCGCCGTCCCAGCGTCGTGTAGGGGCGTTGCCCCCAACGATTGGAGCCTAATCGATGGCATCGATGACCGATAAGGACTATTACGCGATTCTTGAGGTGGACGAAGGTGCGTCGACCGACGAGATACGCCGCGCGTTTCAGCAAAAGGCGCGCAAGCTGCATCCCGACGTGAACAAGGAGCCCGACGCCGAGGAACGCTTCAAGGAGGTAAGCGAAGCCTATGCGGTTCTCTCGGACGAGGGAAAGCGCAAGCGCTACAACGCGATGCGTTCGGGTGCGCCGTTTGCCGGTGCGGGTTCGTCTGCGGCCGGATACGGTTACGGGGGCTCTCCGTTCGATGGGGGATTTCCCTTTGGCACGACGCAGTCGTGGTCGTGGTCGAGCGAGAGAAACTCGCGCAGCTATCGGCCACGTGCCGGCGCCGACATCACCTATGTTCTCGATCTCGATGGCGAGTCGGCGGCAAAGGGCGTGCGACGTGGCATCACGTATCAGCGTTATGCCACCTGCGAGGCGTGCGCCGGCATGGGCTCGGTGGAGCACGTCGAGCCAACCACCTGCCCCACCTGTGGAGGTGCCGGTCATATTCGCGTCGACCTTGCAAGCATCTTTGGCGTAGGATACTTCGACGTTACGTGTCCCGAATGCGAGGGAACGGGCCAAATCGTAGCCGATCCCTGCGTCTCGTGCGGAGGTTCCGGTCGTGTGCTCACGGCCACGGAACTTGTGCTCGAGGTACCCGCGCATGCTCACGACGGCGATGTGGTACGGGCCAAAGGCAAGGGCAACGCGGGGACCAATGGGCGGGAGTCGGGTGACTTCGTGTGCGAAATACACGTGGCGGAGGAGCGACTCTCGCGCGAGCAAGAGGGCGGCATTCGCCTTGCGGGCGTCGGCATCCCGATGCTCCTGCTCGGCCTTATCGGTGCGCAACGTTCGGGCGTGACGGCGATAATCGGTGCGGTAATGGTTGCCGTTGGACTTGCCATCACCATTCGCTGCGGCGTGCACCCTAACATGCGCTGGTTGCGTTCGGCAGGAGCGGCGTTGGTTGGCGGAGCCGTCTCGGGTATTGTCATCACGCTTCTGCTTTCGTTCCTGATATCGGGTATCTTCGCGTATCCGGTTTCGTTCCTCATCCTGCTCATACTGTTCTTCATACTCTCGGTACGACGGCCACGATAACTGCGCGACGTCGGGGATTATCATTCGGAGGTTGATGTCGTGGAACCAAAGAAAGACTACTACGAAGTGTTGGGCGTCGCTCGCGATGCGGACCAACGCACCATAAAGCGGGCATTTCTCAAGCTTGCGCGCACGCTCCATCCGGACGTGAACAAGGAGCCCGACGCCGAGGTGCGCTTCAAGGAGGTTAACGAGGCGTACTCGGTACTCTCGGACGAGCGCAAGCGTGCGAACTACGATCAATTTGGCAATCCCGACGGACCGGGTGGGTTTGGCTCGGATTTCGTGGACATGTCCGATATCTTTGGTGGCGGCTTCGGTGGTATGGGCGACATCTTCGAGTCCTTCTTTGGTGGCGGTGGCCGTGGCGGGGCAGCCGCGCGCACGCGTGGTCGCGACATGAGCATAACCTTGCGCATCACGCTTGCCGAAGCGGCGGCGGGCGTGAGCAAAACAATTGCCTACGATCGGCTCGCTCCGTGCGACGACTGCAACGGCACGGGCGTGGCCGAAGGCGGGCACGAAACCACGTGCGAACGGTGCCACGGCAGGGGCACCGTCGTGGAGGTGCAGCGCACCATCTTCGGACAAATGCAAAGCCAGTCAACGTGCCCTGTTTGCCATGGCTCGGGTCGTGTGGTCGATAATCCCTGTGATACGTGCCAAGGCGAGGGTCGTACTCCCTCTCACGAAACGGTGAAGGTCGACATTCCGCACGGCATTCGCTCGGGACAGTCCATTCGCGTGGATGGTCGTGGCGAGGCCGGCGTGCGCGGCGACGCGTCCGGCAATCTCGTCGTTACGGTGCAGGTGTTGGAGGACGAACGCTTCGAACGCCAAGGTGACGACCTCATTCACATCGTGGACGTAGATGCCATCGATGCCATTCTTGGCTGTGAGGTTGAGTTCGACGGGATTTTGGAAGGCGAGCGCCTTGTGGCTCAAGTTCCGGCTGGCTGCCAGTATGGCCAGCAAGTCGAGCTGCGGGGATCGGGCATGCCGCGTCTTGGCACTTCAGCGCGCGGCAACATGATCGTTGTGGTTCGGGTTAACGTGCCGAGCGACATTGCGGATGAGGAAGCCGTGCTGTTGCGCAGGGTTCGCGATTTGCGCGCGCATGCACGGTCGCAGCGCGAGGGACAAAACCAAAACGAGGGAACCACGAACGCGCAAAAGGATGCCGCGCAGTCGAAGAGGGCGCAGCACAGGGGCAAAACTGCCGGCAAGGCTACCGGTAAGGCTTCCGGTCGGTCGAGCGGAAAGGCTCGTCGCGGACCCTTCGGAGGCAAGCGGTGAGTGATGCGCGTCGACCTGCTGGCACGTATGTGCCGCAGGTCGCGGTGGTCAACTTGGGGTGTAGGGTAAATCGCGTGGAATCCGACGTCATCGCACGCAGGCTCATCGATGCCGGTTGCGAGATTTGCGACGAACGCGATGCGGATGTGGTTGTAATAAACACGTGCGCGGTAACGGGCGAGGCCCAGGCAAAGGCCCGCAAGGCAGTGCGGCATGCGGCGCATTTGCCCAAGGCCCCGCAGGTCATTGCCTGCGGTTGCGCTGCCAATCTGTTTGCCGAGGAGTTGCGGGAGGCGGTGCCCAACATTACCGTCGAGCTTCGCAAGGATGTGGTGGCGCAGCGCGTGCTTGACCTTTTGGGCTTCGACGATGCGCGATCGGCTGGGACGAGTCACCTTGCGATGACGCCAACGCCTACTGGTCGCATGCGTCCCGGCATCAAAATTCAGGATGGGTGCAACAACCGCTGCACGTATTGCATCGTGTGGAAAGCCCGCGGGCCGTCACGTTCGCTGGCAAGCAGCGAAGTCGTGCGTGCCGTGAACGAGGCATGCGCGAACCATGCCCACGAAGTCGTGCTTTCGGGCATTAATCTGGGCAACTACCGGGCGCCCGCAGGAGATACGCTCGGCGAGGGTGCTGGTCTCGACGCACTACTGGACCACCTCCTGCAACACACGACGATTGAGCGCATGCGCATAGCTTCCATCGAGCCGCCCGAGGTGACGGACGAGCTGCTCGATGTGATGGCGGACTCTAACGGGCGCGTTGCGCCGTTTTTGCATGTTTGCTTGCAATCTGGGTGCGATGACACGCTCGAGCGGATGGGCAGGACCTACAATACTGCCTTCTTTGCGGATGTGGTTGCCCGGGCGCGTGCACGGCTCGACCACGTTGCCATTGGGACCGACGTAATCGTGGGCTTTCCGGGCGAGACGGATGAGGAGTTCGAGGCGTCGTATGCGTTCTGCGAGCAGATGCAGTTCGCGCGAATGCACGTGTTTCGCTATTCGCGACGTCCGGGCACGCCTGCGGCGGAGGCACCCAACCAGATTCCTGCACCCGAAATTGCCGCTCGATCTGCCAGAATGCGCGATTTGGCGAATACCCTTCGCGTTCAGAATGCACGTCCCTTACATGGCGTGTACGACGACGTCCTCGTGCTTTCGTCTGGCAGGGCCGTGGACGCTCGGCTCTTCGAGGTTAAGGTTAAACCGGAGCTTGAGCCTGGAAGCATGGTGCATGTTATGCTTAAAGCTAATGTTGAAGGCCAACTTGAGGGTTTTGAGTGAGGTACTGGGGACAGGTAGTTTGGCTCATTTCCAGACAAATTCCGCGCGGAGCGCTATGATAAGAGGGTAAAACTGCTTTCGACGAGGAGGGCGCGTGGAGCCTACGCAAGTGCGCATCACCATTCCCGAGTCGGTGGACTCGGCTCGCGTTATGGGACCGGCCGACGCGTATTTGCGCCGCATTGAGGAGTCGTTCGACGTTATGCTCTCGGTGCGCGGTAACCGCGTGAGCATGGTTGGCTCGTCGGAGGCGGTGGAGGGTGCGACATCGGCTTTTTCTCATCTCATACGAATGATCGAGGCGGGCGATACGCCCACGCTTGCCGATGTGGACCTCGTGATTGCGGGTGTGTCGAACGGGACTCGCGAGCTGAGCTCGTCGCCCTCCGATGAGGTTTTGCTTACGTATCGCGGACGGTCGGTTCGTGCGCGGACGGAAGGTCAGGCGCGCTATGTGGCGGCCATGAGGCGCAGCGAAGTGACGTTTGGCATCGGTCCTGCGGGAACGGGGAAAACGTATTTGGCTATGGCGATGGCCGTGAGCGCCCTACGACGTCATGAGGTCGCGCGCATAGTACTTACGCGACCGGTAGTCGAGGCGGGGGAGTCGCTTGGCTATTTGCCTGGAACGCTGCAGGAAAAAATTGATCCCTATGTGCGACCGCTCTACGACGCACTCTTCGATATGATGGACATGGAACGTGCGAGCGTGCTGCTCGAACGCGGTGTGATTGAGGTGGCGCCCTTGGCCTATATGCGAGGGCGCACGCTCAACGACTCGTTTGTTATTCTGGACGAGGCCCAAAACACGACGCCGGAACAAATGAAGATGTTTCTCACGCGTCTGGGCATGTCTTCGAGGTTCGTCGTTACCGGCGACGTAACGCAGCGCGACTTGCGGGGTCCAAGTGGTCTTGACGTGGCGCGAAAGACGCTCGATGGCATCGAGGGCATAAGCTTTTGCGACCTCGGCAAGGCCGACATCGTGCGTCATTCCCTTGTTGCGCGCATCGTTGAGGCGTATGCGCGTCACGAGGGGCGAAGAGGGGAGGATCCGGCATGAGTTGTGCGGTAGACGTCGATTGCATGGAAAACGTTTCGAGTCCCCTCTCCGAGGAGGAGATTTGTGAGGCGTGCGCGTTCGTGTTGGAGCAGGAGGGCGTCGAGCGAACGTGCTTCGTTTCGGTGTCCATCGTTTCGGAGGAGCGGATTCGCGAGGTTAATGCCGAATGGCGGGAGCAAGATCGTGCCACCGACGTCATTTCGTTGGAATGCGAGCGTCCCGACGACGAGATGCTCGGTCCCGACGAGCCGTGCGAGCTAGGCGACATATTGCTGGCGCCAACATACATCGAGCGTCAGGCCGAACGGTTTGGCATACCCGTGGAAGACGAATTCACGCTGCTGCTCGTGCACGGCATGTTGCATCTGCTGGGATACGACCACTTGGAAGAGGATGAGGCCGAGGAGATGGAGCAGCGCGAGGACGAGCTTGTTGCGTTGCTGCGCCCGCGCGCGACGCTCGGGCACACGCGCCTCACGCGTCACGAGGGTGAGGGCGTACTATGATCCCCGGGCATGGAAGTAATCATCCCACGTTTCGTCGAAGCTTCCTCTTTGCGCTCCAGGGCGTACGCACCGCCCTGCGAACGGAGCGCAACATCAAGGTGATGCTTGGCGCCGGTGTATTTGCCATCGTTATGGGATGCGTGCTGCGCTTCGAGCTCATCGAATGGGCCATCGTCGTGTTGTGTTGCGGCGTGGTGGTTGCCGCCGAGCTACTCAACACCGCCATCGAGACGGTGGTGGACCTCGTCTCGCCCGAATACCATCCCCTTGCGGGACGCGCGAAGGATATCGCCGCAGGAGCGGTGTGGTCGCTTTCCTTGGCCGTGGCAATCGTCGGCTTGCTCGTGTTCGTGCGCGCCTTGCTTCGGCTACTCTAACGTTTTTTGAAGCTTTTATCTATGAGGCTCTTATCTATTGTGTTTGGAGTTGATTGCATGTCGAAGGAAGCACCGTTCAAGAGCGGCTTCGTAGCATTGGTCGGGCGGCCGAACGCGGGTAAGTCGACGCTGCTCAACGCCTGCGTGGGCCAAAAGGTGGCTATTGCGAGTCCCGTGGCACAAACGACGCGCAAGCGCCTGCGCGCGGTGGTGGGTACCGAGACGTCGCAGATAATCATTGTGGATACGCCGGGCTTGCACAAGCCCAAGGATGCCTTGGGCAAGGAGCTCAACCGGTCGGCTTTGGGCGAGCTTGAGGACGTGGACGTAGTGGCCTTGCTCGTTGACGCTACCAAGCCCGTGGGCAGGGGGGACGCTTGGGTGGCCAACCATGTTGCCCATTGCGACGCTCACAAGTTGCTGGTACTTACCAAGGCGGATGCCTCAACCCCGGAGCAGGTTTCCAGCCAGCTGGAGGCAGCCTCGGAGCTTGCGGACTTCGACGACTGCATCGTGATTTCGGCGCAGGAAGGCTTTAATGTTGACGCGTTTCTGCACCTTGTGGAGCGATGGCTGCCTGAGGGACCGCGCTGGTTCCCCGAGGAGATGCGTCACGACGCGAGTGAGGAGGACATCGTCGCGGAGTTCGTGCGCGAGAAGGCCTTCCTCATGCTGCGCGACGAGCTGCCCCATTCGCTTGGCGTGCGCTGCGACAGCATAACGTACGCGAAGGACGGACATGCCTCGGTGAGCGCCACGATTCTTGTTGAACGCGCCGGGCAAAAGGGCATCGTGGTTGGTCGTGGAGGCTCAATGATAAAACGCATCGGGATGGCAGCGCGACGCGACGTGGAGCGTTTGCTCGGTTGCAAGGTTTATTTGGAGCTCACTGTGCGCGTCCAGCCTAAATGGCGCAAGGATCGCTCGGAAATCGCACGCCTTGGCTACGACGCAAAGGCTTAGCGCATGGCACGCCGGCCGGCCGTTCGGTATCGTGCTCTCGTGCTCGGACGAACCAAGCTCGCGGAGCAAGACATCATAGTAACACTGCTCACCTCGGAGGGCGAGCAGCTGCGGGCCGTTGCTAAGGGTGGCAGGAAGCCGGGGAGCAGGCTTGCGGCCCGTACGGAGCTGTTCGTCGAGGCCGAGATGCTCGTTTCGCCAGGCCGTGGGCTTGGCATCATAACGGAGGCCGAGGTGGTCGATGCCCATCCGGGTGTGCGAGGCGATGTGGAGCGCGTGGCGTGCGGCTCGGCGATGTGCGAGGTGGCACGGCTCACGAGCTATGAGGACGTGGAAGACCCCTTCATGTTTCACATACTCAGGCGTGCGCTCCATGCGTGCGAGCAAGCAGAAAATCGCGCTCGGCTCGACCTCATGGTTGCTGCCTATGTGCTCAAGGTTGTTTCGCATGGTGGTTGGCGGCCCGTGCTCGACGTTTGTGTTGCCTGTGGCGAGCCAATGCCGAGCCGACTATGCGTGCGCGCGGGCGGTGTGCTGTGCGAGAGTTGCGCGCGCGACGTGGAGGATGCGCTTCCCATCTCGACTAACATGATTGCATGGATTGCGGCGCTCGTGGGTCTTACGTTCGACAATTTGCTTGCGACGTCAATCGACGGACGAACGGCCGCGGAGCTTCTCGACATAGCGCACCGTTGGGCGGCCACGCATCTTGAGGCCCGTCTTCGTGCCATGGAGTTCTTGCGCGGGATATAAGCCGCGCGAAGTGCATTCCGTGCTACAATGCCTTTTTATGCTTTCAAACAGCGAGATGGAAGGAGCATGGATATGAACGCACGAGACGAGAGGGGGGCGTGGACCCGCGCGGCTGCGAGCCTTGCGCTCTCCTTAGTGCTTGCGATGGGAGGCGTGCCTTCTCCGGCACTTGCGGAGGCCAGGGAGGAAGCTGGCGCTGCGGTCCAAGCGGTATCCAAGGGTGCCAATGCATCGGGAATCGAATCCGCCTCAGGAATGACGAGCGAGTCGGATGCGGGCGGGTTTGGTGCCGCAACGGGCACGACGAGCGGTGCGACCGCAGGCATTGCAGCGGACGATGGGGCGTTCGGGGCGCAGGGAACCTCCGCGCAGGGACTTGACGTCGGCGAGGAACCCGCCGCTGGCAATCCCGCGGGCGGGGAGTCTACGAACGTGTCTTCCGCAGACGCGAACACTGCCGAGGACCTTGCCGCAGAGGACCTGGTGGCCGAGGATCCGGCGGCAACGAATTCCGCCGCAACGAGTCCCGCCGCAACGGCCGAAGAGACTGCGTCCGAAATCCTCGCGCTCGTTGGCGAGGACGCGTCTGCGGCTAACATCGTGCGCGCACTCGCCGAGCGTTTGTCTGCTGATGAGTTGCTCGCCACGTCCGAGGACGTGGCCCGTGCGTTTGCCGCGACCGCGCAGGCACTCGACCTCGCCTGCCTGGTGGTGCATTCCGAGGGCGACACATGGTGGAACATGGTGGAGGTCGAGGGCGCGTGGTATCACGTCGATGCCGCGTGGCAGGGCGAGACGCCAATCGACCTTGTGGGCGACGAGACGCTGCGTTCCATCGACCCTGTGCGCGCAACGTGGACAACATCCGACGAGGAGGAAGCGCCCGTCGCAGGTGCGGACTATGCGAAGGCCGAAGACCCCGCGACCGAGGAATCCCAGCAGGCCGACTCGAAGCAGGCCGGCTCCCAGCAGGCCGACTCCAAAGAAGGGCCTGAGGCGGCCGAGCGGGCCGTAGCCGAGCCAACCAACAAGGAAGGTTCCCAGGGCGCCGACCAGGGCCAGGGCCAAGGTGACCCCATCCAAATCGCAGAGGCCGACGTAATCAAGATTGCCGACCAAACCTATACCGGTTCGCAGATAAAACCCGACGTCGTTGTGATGCACGACGGCACTCAGCTCGTGCTCGATACCGACTACACGGTGACGTACGGTGAAAACGTTAGGGTTGGTGAGGGTACCGTTACCGTTGAGGCCCAGGGACTCTATGCCGGCAAGGTAACTGCGACCTTCAAGATCGTTGCCGTAAGCCTCAAGGATGTCGCAATCAAGCTTGAAAAGACCTCGTACGCCTATACGGGTGCGGTCATCAAGCCCAAGGTTTTATCTGTTACGCTGAACGGCACGAAGCTCAAGGAGGGCACCGACTACAAGGCGCCTGCATACGCCTCCAACAAAAACGTGGGCACGGCCACGGTTACGATTACGGGTATCGGCAACTACAAGGACACCGCCAAAACCACCTTCAAGATTACCCCGCTCAGCGTCTCGAAGGCCAGTGTGACGGGCATCAACGCGCAGTATGCGTGGACGGGTTCGCAAATCAAACCAGTCCCCACCGTTAAGCTTGGCGGAAAAACCCTGAAGCGCAACACCGACTACACCCTCACGTATGGCGCGAACAAGGCAGTGGGCACAGGGACCGTTACCATTGCGGCCAAGAAGGGCTCGAACTACACGGGAAGCGTGCGCAAGTCGTTTAAGATCGTGCAGCCTGCGGTGGCGTATCGCACGTATATGCAAACGTACGCGTGGCAAGCGTACTCGAAGGACGGCGAGACGAATGGCGTTACCGGCCAGTCCAAGCGCGTCGAGGCACTGCAAGTTAAACTTGGCAAGGGCTTCCCGGTGGCGGGTGGCGTCACGTATCGCACCCATGTGCAGTCCGTTGGTTGGACGGACTGGGCAAACGACGGCCAGAAGAGCGGAACGACCGGCCAGTCCAAGCGCGTGGAGGCGGTGCAGATAAAACTCACCGGCGACATGGCGAAGAAGTACAACGTGTACTATCGCACGCACGTGCAAAACGTTGGCTGGACCGCGTGGGCCGCAAATGGCCAGGTGTCGGGCAGCACCGGAATGTCGTGGCGCGTTGAGGCGCTGCAGGTCAAGTTGGTGCGCAAGGGCCAGGCGGCACCGAAGGCCTCCGGCTCAAACACCACGCTCAAAGTCGTCTCGAACCCCGGCGTGACGTACCATGCTCACGTGCAGGATAGAGGCTGGCTCGATTGGGTGAAGAACGGCAGAACTGCGGGCACCACGGGCCAGTCGCTCAGGGTTGAGGCAACCGAGATGAAGCTCGGTAACAACAAGATTCCGGGAAGCATAACCTATGCCGCCCATGTGCAGGGCAAGGGTTGGGTCGACGTATCGAGGGACGGCGAAACCAACGGCTCTTTGGGTGAGTCGCGCCGCCTCGAAGCCATGAGGGTTTTGCTCAAGGGCGAGGTCGCAAAGTATTTCGACGTGTACTATCGTGCGCATGTCCAGGGCGCCGGCTGGCTTGGCTGGGCGAAGAACAGTCACGATGCTGGTTCCGTGGGTGCGGGCAAGCGCATGGAGGCATTCGAGGTTCGGCTCGTCCCGAAGGGTGCGGCAGCCCCCGGATCGACGGAAAACCCCGTGGTGAACAACGACTGGTTCGTGCGCAAGGCCGAGGAAGAGCGGATGCGCATTATGCAGGCCGACCCCATGTATCAGTATGCGCAGGGCTTCTCGAGCCCTACGGGCTGGCTCATTCTTGTTGACTGCACGACGTGCAACACCGCGATCTTCTCGGGTAGCCGCGGCAACTGGTACATGCGCGACAAATACCTCGTGGGCGTGGGCCGCTACACGAGCCCGAGCCGTCACGGCGTGTGGTCCATCGGTGGGCGTGGATACTCGTTCGGTGGTAGTGACTACACCTGCTACTACTGGGTGTCGTACTACAACGATTATCTGTTCCATACGGTGCCTTGTTGGGCCGGCACCTTCGACATCAAGGACCCCAGGCTTGGCGAGCATGTGTCGGCCGGCTGCGTACGCCAGCCGTTCGACAAGGCCAAGTGGCTCTACGACAACATCCCCGCGGGAACGACGGTCGTCGTGTACGACGCGTAGCGCAGGCCTTTAGGTTTCAGGCTGTATAGCCGGGGTCGTGTGCGGGTGGGATTGACTCGCGCAAGGCCCCGGCTTTTGTCTGCCACGCAAAAGGGGCGCCGCCCAGCCGTGGGACTGCCTTTCAGCCCATTTTTTGTGTACAATTTTGTGGACGAAAAGACGGCCCAATGTACGATTTGGAGCCCATATTGTACATTGAGCCCCTTTTTTGTCGATGAAATTGTACACATTGAGACCTTGATATAAGAGGCGTCGAACAATCCGCGGACGTGCGGCGTCTTTTCCGCCGCCAAGGCCGGCTCGTCCGTGTACCCGTCCGCGCAACCCGCACCCGCGCACGCCCGCGCACCCGTCCGCGCAGCGGCGGGTGAGAATTGTGTGCATCTCGTTTATGCGCGAAGCTAGTGCTATACTCCCAACGTCCGTACCCCCTACCTAGTGGCCCGTTTGCCTTGGCGGCCATCTCGGTTCGGGGCGAATCGAAACGAAAGGCGGTAACATCATGGCAGTAACCAAGGAGCGCAAGGCCGAACTCATCAAGCAGTACGGCAAGGACGAGAGCGACTCTGGTTCGGCGGCAGTGCAGGTTGCGTTGCTCACCGAGCGCATTCGTGGCCTCACCGAGCACATGAAGCAGCACAAGAAGGACTTCCACACGCGTCGTGGCCTGCTTATGCTGGTTGGTAAGCGTCGTCGTCTCCTCTCCTACATCAAGAAGCACGACATCGAGGAGTATCGTGCCCTCATCAAGAGCTTGGGCATTCGCGACAACATCCAGTAACGGTGGTACCGGGGGCGCCTGCGGGCGCCCCTTCATTATGAGTTTTCTCCGCAAGGGGCGAGAGAAAACGAGACGGCCCGCCTGCCATGGGGGCAGGCGGAGATGGGAAAAGAAGAAATGGCAAAAGTCACACACGAATTCGACCTCTACGGAAAGCACTATGCCCTCGAGACGGGCGAGCTCGCCAAGCAGGCGACGGGTGCATGCGTGGTGCGGTGCGGTGAGTCCATCGTGCTGCTCACGACGGTCGTCTCGAAGGAGCGCAAAGACTACGACTTCTTTCCGCTGACGGTCGACTTCATCGAGAAGATGTATGCCGTGGGACGCATCCCGGGCGGGTATCTTAAGCGCGAGAGCCGTCCGAGCGAAAAGGCGACCCTCACGGCGCGTCTTATCGACCGTCCGTTGCGCCCGTCGTTCCCCGACGGGTTCCGCAACGAGGTTCAGGTAGTTGCAACTTCTCTTGTCGCCGATCAGGTGCACTCGGTCGATACCGTTTGTGTCATGGGCGCAAGTGCCGCACTCACGGTGGGTGGCGTGCCCTTCGAGGGCCCGCTTGCGTGCGTGCGCATCGGCCGCAGCATCGATACCGGCGAGTTCATCGTTAACCCCACGTACGAGGAACGCGACAACTCCGATCTCGACCTCGAGCTTGCCGGTTCGGCGTCGTTCATCTCCATGTTGGAGGCAGGTGCGCAGGAGATAAGCGAAGAGGATATGCTCGCAGCCATGGCCTTTGGCCAAGAGGCAATCGCCGCGTTCTGCGCCGAGCAGGAGACGTTCTTCGCGAAGGTGCGCGAGGCGAACGGCGAGTTCCCCGTGCGCTCCTACATTCTGGACGAGCCCATTGCCGAGGTGCACGAGCGCGTGTTCGCACACTTCGACGAGATGAGCGCGGCCCTCAAGGACGCCGACAAAACCGCTCGCCAGGAGAACGTGGAGGAGCTCAAGGAGTCCATTCGTGCCGAGTTCACGGAGGAGCAGCAGCTCGAGTGGAGCCGCCCGATTACCACGGAGCTCAAGGCCCTGGAAAAGCATGCCATGCGCCTCATGGTGGTGGAGACGGGCGAGCGCGTGGACGGCCGCGTGGCCGACGAGGTGCGTCCGCTCATGGTGAAGTCCGACTACTTGCCGCGCGTACATGGCTCTGGCCTCTTCCAGCGCGGACAAACGCAGGTGCTCTCCATTTGCACGCTTGGCATGCTCAACGAGTGGCAGCGACTCGATACCATCGAGCCGGTTGACGGAAAGCGCTACATCCACCACTACAACTTCCCGCCGTATTGCACCGGTGAGACGGGACGCATGGGCGCGCCGAAGCGCCGCGAGCTTGGTCATGGCGCACTCGCCGAGCGTGCCCTGCTTCCCGTGATTCCCTCCGAGGACGAGTTCCCCTACACCATTCGCGTGGTGAGCGAGGTTATGGAATCCAACGGTTCCAGCTCGATGGCCTCGACCTGCGGCTCCACGCTGGCCCTCATGGACGCCGGCGTGCCTCTTGTGCGACCCGTTTCGGGCGTGGCCATGGGTCTTATTCAAGAAGAGGGCAAAACGGTGGTACTCACCGACATCCAAGGCGTCGAGGACTTCCTCGGCGACATGGACTTCAAGGTGTGCGGCACCACGAAGGGCATTACCGCAATGCAAATGGACAACAAGGCCACGGGCCTGACGCCCGAAATCCTGCGTCAAGCGCTCATGCAGGCGCACGAGGGCCGTATGTTCATTCTCGAAGCCATGCTCGACGCCATTCCGCAGCCGCGCGAGGACACGAAGGAGTGCGCGCCCAAGATTCTTTCGCTCACCATCCCGGCCGACAAGATCCGTGACGTCATAGGCTCTGGCGGCAAGGTGATTCGTGGCATCCAGGACGATACCGGTGCCACCATCGATATCCAGGAGGACGGCACCGTGTTCATCGCGGGCGTCGCCGAGGCTGCCAACGATGCTGCCGAGCGCATAAAGGCCATCGTTAAGGTGCCGGAGGTTGGCGAGGAGTACACCGGTCGCGTTGTGGGTATCCAAGCGTTCGGCGCTTTCGTCGAGCTTTTGCCGGGCAAGGACGGCCTGTTGCATGTGTCGCGCGTGGCGAAGGGTCGCGTAGACAAGGTTGAAGACGTTCTCTCCGTGGGCGACGAGGTGCGCGTTAAGGTGCTCGAGGTCGACGAGAAGGGCAAGGTGAGCCTCGATCGTCTCGACAAGCCCGAGGCCCCCAGCGTTGCCGCTAACGCGTCACGGCACGATGCCCAGGACGGCCTGCGTCCCCGTCGTCGTACCCGCAGGCCTGGAGACAACGGCGGCGAGCGCAAGCCGCGTCGGCGTCACGAGGGCTAAGGCAGCACCGAAGAATTACTGCATGCGTCGATTGTGAGACAAGCTCCTTGGGTTTTGTCTCATGCACGGCCGCAAAAAGTTCGTAGGTCCGCCGCGGGCTGCGAACTTTTTGCGGCCGTTGTGGTATGGTTAGGTTCGCAAGCGATGAAGGGGGATGACCGTGAAACCATTTTATGAGACGTCTAACGAGATTGACGTGCTGCGTGCACGCATAGCGGAGCTCAGCAGAATTCGAGAGGGGTTCGCCACGCATCTAGGTTCGAGCCTTTACGAGGCGACGAAGAACAACGAGAATTTGCGATGGGGACGTGAGTCTTTGTACGATGGTATCGCGGCTTGCGACGACGAGCGGGCGCGGCTCAACGAGCGCATCGACGCGCTGCTGAAGGAACGGGAAGCTGCGCATGAGGATGCTGCAGAGGCGCCCGAGCCCGTTGATGCGCCCGAGCTTGCAGAGGCGCCCGAGCTTGCAGAGGCGCCCGAGGCGGAAGATGTTGCTGAGCTCGCCGACGTTCCCATGCTGGCGGAGGAGCCCGAGCTGGCCGATGTTCCCGAGGTCTTGGACGTCCCATCGATGGCCGATGTTTCGGAGTATGAGGATTTGTCCGAGCTGCCCGAGACGGCAGACGTTCCCGAGTTGGCAGACTTCCCCGAAGTCGGTGAGCCTCAAATCGAGGACGCTCAGGAGGCGAGCGGCGACGAGACGCCGGTGGATTCTGTGGAAGAGCCGTTTGGAGAGAAGGGCTTCGAATTCTCCTTTGATTTCGCGCCTAGGGCCGCCGCGATTTCCGAGCCCGACCCGGAGCCTCAGCCCGAGTCCGCAGACGTGCCTGAGCCGCCGAAGGCGTCCGAGCCCGCATCGCGCTCCAACGTCGATTTTTCGGAGTTCCCGCCGCCCTCGGCGTTTCCAACAATGGCTGATGGCGTGGCCGATGAGTCCGAGGAGTATGGCGAGGGTCCCGAATTCGCCGTTACGCAGGTGTACAATCCAGGCCTTGTTGAGGAGGTCTCCCCGGGCACCTTTTACGTCACGCGGACCGAGATGGAGCCAAAGCCCACTGCGGAACCCGAGCCCAAGGCAGAGCCCTCATGGCGCCCCTCGGCGAGGCACGAGGAAGAAAAACCTAGCCCGCATGCCGATGCGGCTTTGAGCAGTTGCCCGAGGTGTGGTGCGCCCGTACAACCGGGGAACAAGTTCTGCATGACGTGCGGGGCTCCTCTTACGGGCGTCGAGAAGCCGCAACCCAAGCCTGAGCCGCAGCGGACACCGGTGTGCCCCGAATGTGGAGCACCCGTCGATCCAAGCTTCAAATTCTGTATGACCTGCGGTCATCGTCTGTAGAAGGTGTGTGGCACACTTCTCGCATGTGAAGTGTGCCACTTGCACCGTTCACAAGCGGCAAAACTAAAGTACAATAAGTAGCTCGAAAGAAGTGGTCTCGCACGTGGCGAGACTCTGTTATATGACGCTAAAAACATGAAGGGATACGCTAACGCATGGCAAAAAAGCAGACGCCGCTCAAGATCATTCCGCTGGGAGGCTTGGATGGCATCGGGAAGAACATGACCGTTCTCGAATACGGCAACAACATGTTGCTCATCGACGCGGGCCTCATGTTCCCAGACGACGAGCAGCTCGGCATCGACCTTGTTCTGCCCGATTACACCTATGTATTGGAAAACGAGGAAAAGCTCCGGGGCATCATCATTACGCATGGGCATGAGGACCATACCGGCGCACTTCCATACCTGCTTATGGATTTGCAGCCCAAGGTACCCATCTATTCGAGTCGCCTTACCCTTGGCCTCATTGAGGGCAAGCTGGCGGAGCACCGCATCCGAAAGCCCGTGTTCCACGAAGTGACGGACGGGGAGCGCATCATGATGGGCGCTTTCGACGTGAGCTTCTTCGCTATGACGCATTCCATCCCTGCTGCGCTTGGTGTGTTCGTGCGTACCCCGGCTGGAAACGTCATGCATACGGGAGACTTTAAGCTCGACCAAACGCCCATCGACGGACGAACGCCCAACTATCAGGCCATAGCTCGATGCGCGGCGGAAGGTGTCGACCTCCTGCTTTCGGACTCAACAAACGCCACGTACCCTGGCTTCACGCCGAGCGAGGCTGCGGTTGGTCCGGCGTTGCGTCACATAATTAAGAACGCGCCTGGTCGCGTGTTTGTGGCATCGTTTGCAAGCCACATCCATCGCCTTCAGCAAGTATGCGATGCAAGCGTGGCCGTAGGGCGCAAAGTGGTGGTAACTGGTCGCTCGATGGTTACCAACACCAAAATCGCGCGAGAGTTGGGCTACCTCTCCATTGCGGACGAGAACATAATTGATGCCTACGAGGTCGAGAACATTCCGGACGACAAAATCGTGGTGCTGTGCACCGGCAGTCAGGGCGAGCCGCTCTCGGCACTCTCGCGCATGGCCAACGGCGAGCACAGGTCGCTCTCCATTACCGATCGCGATACCGTCATCATTTCGGCGACTCCCGTTCCCGGCAACGAAAAGAGCGTAGCGGGCATCGTGAACTCGCTCTCCAAGATTGGCTGCAGCATATTCGACAAGAGCCAGGCGCTCGTGCACGTTTCGGGGCATGGTAGCCAGGAGGAGCTCAAGCTCATGCTGGCGATGACAAAACCTTCGTACTTTATGCCGGTCCACGGCGAGGCCATCCATTTGCGCGCGCATGCGCAGCTTGCACGAAACATGGGCATGGACTCGAGCCAAATATTCGTGGTGGACAATGGCGACACGCTTGAAATGCGAAGGCGTCAGGTACGCATAGGACAGCCGGTGGACTCGGGCGTGGTATATGTGGACGGCCTCTCGGTTACCGATGCCGATCCAGTCGTGTTGCGCGACCGGCAAAAGCTCTCGCAGGACGGTATCGTTACGTGCGTGGTTACGGTGTCGCACCGCTCGCATAAGCCGCGCAACGTGGAAATCTATAGTCGTGGCGTGTCGTTTGCCAACGACGACCTACTTACCTACGACGCGCAGGAGGTTGTTCGTTCGCGCGTCGAAAGCAACTCCGATGCAGGTGTCGACCAGCTTCGAAAGGCGGTGCGCAACGGCCTGTCGAACTTCCTTTGGAACAGGACTCATACAAGACCGATGGTGATTCCAGTTGTGATGGAGGTATAAATGCCCCAAAAACGTGGTTCCAACGCAGCAAAGGCAAAGAATACGGGAGCGCGTAAGGACGCTCCGACTAGGCAAACGTTCGAGCACGGTTCGGTGCAGGCCGACATCGTGGGCGTACTGCTTTCCGCGCTTGCCATCGCAATGCTCGTCTCGCTCGTTACGCCGACGAGTGCGGTGGTAACGAGTGCGGTGGCAACGGCGCTTACGTCGCTTTTTGGCATAGGCGCTGTGCTGGTGCCCGTTTCCCTATTCCTCTTCGCGCTTACGTTTTTTCTTGCGGGGGAGGAGCCTTTTGGCTCACGCGTCGCGGGAGGCTTGGTGCTCGTTACGCTATCGATTCTCTCGCTCATCTCGCTGTTCGTACCCGGCGCCGCTCAGGATCCCTCGGTGGTGCTCGACCCGCAGATGGTTGGGCGTGCAGGCGGTTACGTGGGTGGGGGTGTGGCATGGATGCTGCTCTCGCTCGTGGGGCTGCCTGTTGGGTGCGTCGTGCTGGCGGCGATTGCCATAACCGGCATCGTGGTGTGTGGCTTCTCCATGTCGTCGTTCGTCGCGCGAGTGCGTGCTGGCGCGATTCGTTTTCGCGAAACGCACGTGCAGCCTCCGCTTGAGGCATTTGCCACCTCTGCGGGCATAATAACGGGTGACGTTTGGGACGATGCGGATGACGGGAGCCACATGTCGTCCCAGGCGGCAACTGCGTCGCCCACCAGCTTTATTGGCAGTCGCAAAACTACGGTGCTCACGCGCCGCCGGGGACGTAGCGGCTCTTTGAACAGGCCTTCGGCGAGTAACCGACCGGTGAGCGACCCCATCCCAGGCTTCGACGAGGAGACGAGCAACCCTCCCACGCTGAAGCGCAATGCGACCACGGCAAAGAAGCCCGCGCGCACGGCATCGCGCACCGCGCGTCGCCCCGAAGGCCCTGGGACGGCAGCGACAAAGGCTTCGGCAAGCAACGGTGAGAACATTCCCGATTTTTTGCGGAATGCTCGTTCGACGACGCTTGACGAGCGCAACACCGTTGCACGCACGTCAAGGCGTCGCCCTCAACGCAGCGCGCAGGGCGCAAGTGCGTCGAGCGGCAGTGCGGCCAGCACGAAGAGGCCCAAGACGGCGAAGAAGCAGCAACCCACGCGTACGGAGCGCAAGGCGCCCGTTACACCTGTTCCATCCCACGTGGCCGTTCAAACCACTCGCCCGGGCGAGGGCTTTGAGGGCTACGAGCTGCCGCCGCTTTCCATGCTGAGCTCGAATCCCAATTCATCGGGCACGGCGAGCAGTGCCGAGGAGCTGCAGGAAACCATGAGCCGCTTGCAAGGCACCCTTCACGAGTTTGGCCTTACAAGTCGTGTGGTGGACTATGTTGCCGGACCAATCGTCACGACGTTTCGCGTGGAGATGGGCGAGGGCGAGCGCGTGAGCCGCATTCGTAACCTTGAGGACGACATAGCGCTTACGCTCGCTGCCGAAAAGGTGCGTATTTTTGCCCCCATCCCGGGAACCTCGTACGTGGGTATCGAGATTCCCAATCATGCGCGCCAAAACGTGTATTTGGGTGACGTGCTTCCCACGGCAACTGGCGGACCTTTGGAGGTTGCCATTGGTCGCGATTCCGGTGGCAGGGCGGTAGTGGCCGATATCGCGAAGATGCCGCATATGCTTGTGGCAGGCACTACGGGTTCGGGCAAGTCGGTTATGATCAACTCGATGATCATGAGCCTGCTCATGCGGACAAACCCAAAGCAGGTGCGACTCATCATGATCGACCCGAAGCGCGTGGAGTTTAGCTGCTACAACGGGCTGCCGCACCTCTATGTGCCGGTGGTCACCGAGCCGCGGCAGGCGGCGAGTGCCCTGCAGTGGGCGGTTTCGGAGATGGAGCGAAGGCTGCGTGTGTTCGAGCGGGCCGGCGCTCGTGAAATAAAGGTGTACAACGAGATGTGCGTTTCGGGCAAGCTCTCCGAAATGGAGCACCCACCTGAGCCCATGCCGTATTTGGTGGTTATCATCGACGAGCTGAGCGACCTCATGATGGTGGCCGGCAAGGACGTCGAGGCTTCCATCGTGCGTATTGCGCAGCTGGCGCGTGCTGCAGGAATCCATCTCGTAATTGCCACACAGCGTCCATCGGCCAATGTGGTGACGGGTCTCATCAAGTCGAACATCGACAACCGCGTTGCGCTCAAGGTTTCGTCGGGTCTTGACTCGCGCGTTATTCTGGACGAGGCGGGTGCCGAGCGGCTCCTCGGCAATGGCGACATGCTGTTTAAATATCGTGGACTCAACATGCGGCGCGTGCTGGGCTGCTACACTTCCGATGAAGAGATTAACGAGGTGGTGGATTTTATCCGCGAACAGGCCGAACCCGATTACCATGAGGAGATACTCACCGCCGTGGTGCCGAGTGCGCCTGCGGGAGCGTCGCGTGGCTCCGAAGACGATGCCGACGATCCTCTCGTATGGGAGGCGGCCCAAATCGTGGTGGAGTCTGGTATGGGCTCGACTTCCGGCTTGCAGAGGCGACTCAAGGTGGGCTATGCACGTGCGGGCAGGATTATGGACATGCTTGAGGCCAAGGGCGTGGTTGGACCTCCGGACGGGTCGAAGCCGCGCGAGGTGTTGCTCGACGAGGACGGTCTTGAGGAGCTGAAGACACTTGATGCCCAATACAGGGAGGTGATGTAGCATGGAGCGACCAGAGTTCAGTGAGGAGCTTGCAAGCAGACGACGTCAGCTTGGGTTTTCCACAACACAGGCGTCGCGCGTGCTGCGTCTGAAGGAAGAGGTGCTCATAGCCTTCGAGGAAGGCGATTTCGATGCCATGCCAAAGAGCGGGTATGCGCAGGGTATGCTCTCCTCGTATGCACGATATCTTGGGCTTGATGCGGCGCGCATCGTGGAGATGTATGCGGAGGAGCTAGAGAGGTGGCGTCGCGAGGAGTTGCGAGGCAGGGGGCCGAAGCTGCGAAACGGACAATCGTCCTCACGGTCCACGGGCGTTGGCCAGCCCTATGTGGCCGCACGAGGATTGCTGCCCACCTCCGGCGGACCGGCAGGCGACATGGGGTCGTTTGCCACCACGCGCGTGCGTACGCGCAGCGGAGAAACCTACGAGGCTCCGAATGTGTATGCAAGGACGACTGGTTACGACCAACAGGGTTCGAGCACGGCGCGCAATCGGCCGTATACCAGTCGCGCCCCCGAGCGTCGTTCGCGCAGGCGAGATGGCTCCGAGAGGTGGGACGACATCCAAACGCGCGGGGTTAGGTCGCGCGAATACGAGGACGACCTTCGCATCGGCATGAATGCTGAGTCGTATCAGTCGGCATCTTCGCGTGCGGGACGGCGTTCGTCGCGCAACATCTCGGGAGGAAACAGGCAGCGAGTGCGTTCGAGGTCGGGATCGTCGTCGCGCTCCGGCGGGCATGGTAGCGCGCGTTCGCGAGGCAGAGGCTCGTCACAACGTCGTGGTTCGAATGCACGACGCAACAACAATACGCAAATCTCGATGCAGGCGCTCGCAATCGTCGCCGTTGCAATCGTGGTTATTTCGGTGATCTTGGTGGTTTCGATTAGTTCTTATGTGAACAATAACTTCAATACCAGCCGCACAGAGGTGCCGGTGAACACCACGAGCTCCGTCGAATCCTCAAACAATAGCTCGAATGCCTCAACGAGTAACGCTTCGGACTCGAAGTCGACTGCGAACAATGCTTCGAGGCCGAACGAGACGACCACGACGGAAACGAACTCCAAACGGCAGTCGTCGCGAACGAGCGGCGCAACCGAGGTAACGGTTAGCGTTGCCGAGGGGGCCGTCACATGGCTGGAAATCGAGTGCGATGGCAAGAGCGAGATTGCAGAGCAGGTTACTGGTCCGTGGGAGGACGAGTATGCCGTGGAGGATTCGCTTTCGGTGCAGGCGAGCGACACGTCGTCTGTGCAGGTGACGCAGGATGGCAAGCCCGTTCAATTCGACTCCTCGAAGGCATCGGGCATCGGTACCATTCGCATACAGGGTAATGGCACCTCAAGGAGCTCCTCGAAGAGCTCGGGGAAGAGCACTTCCAAGGACTCGTCGAGCGATTTGGAGCAAACTGAGGACGAGGACGAAGCAATCGAAGAAGACGAGGATGTGGACGAAGAGGACGCGATGGAATCCGCTCCGAGCGAGAGGACCTCGGGTTCGAAGTCGTCGTCGGGCAGTTCTTCTGCCAAGATGGGCAATAACGCGCCTACGGACGACAAGTCGTCAACCTCACGGGGTTCGGGAGAATACGACGAAGATGAGTACTACTAAAGCGTGTTATTTGGTGACCGTTGGATGTGCCAAAAACGAAGTCGATACCGATCGCATGCGGGCGCTTCTGCTCGAGGCGGGGTTTCGCGAGGTGGATAACCCGGTAGAAGCCGATGCCATCATCGTGAACACATGTTCGTTCTTGGGCATCGCAACGCAAGAGTCCGTGGAAACGACGCTTGAGCTGGCTGAGGTCGCGCGCGCCGAGGGACACGCGAAGCTCGTCATGTGCGGCTGCGTCCCTTCACGCTACGGCGCCGCCCTTGGTGGAGAACTGCCCGAGGTGGACGCGTTCGTTGCTTCCGACGAGGAGGATGGCATCGTAAGTGTCGTGCAAGGTTTGCTTGGAATCTCTGGCGATGACGCGAGGGATGCCGCGGGCGTGCTGCGTACCGTGGAGGGCGCAAGTGCATACGTTAAGATTTCGGACGGATGCGACCGCTGGTGCTCGTTTTGTGCCATTCCCCTCATTCGCGGTCCCTATGAGTCGCGTGAGGCGGATGAGATCCTTGCCGAGGTGCAAAGCCTCATGGAGGGCGGCGTACGCGAGGTCGTGCTCGTGGGACAAGACACCGGCATTTGGGGGACGGACCTTGCGGGGGATCGCGATCTTGCATGGCTTCTAACCGAGGTTGCGCGGGTGGTGCGTCCGTATCGCGGTTGGGTGCGTGTGCTGTACCTGCAGCCGGAGGGCATGACGGAGGAGCTTATCGACGTGCTTGCCAACGTAGAGGAAGTGTTGCCCTACATCGACATTCCCGTGCAGCACTGCGTGGAGCATGTTCTCGCCGAGATGGGACGCAGCGGTTCGCGAGAAGAGCTCGTGCGGCTCTTCGAGGACCTGCGCGCGAGGATTCCCGGTTTGGTGCTGCGCACGACGGGTCTCGTTGGATTTCCTGGCGAGACGGAGGACGACTTCGAAGAGCTTGCCGAGTTCATCGAAGAGGTTGGCTTCGACTACACCTCTGTGTTCGCATATTCTCCCGAGGAGGGAACACGTGCTGAGCAGCTGCCCAACCAGGTTGATGAGCAGGATCGGCAAGAGCGTGCGCAGCAGTTGCAGGACGTAGCTGAACGTTTGGGGTTTGCCTCGACGTCGCGGCATGTGGGAGAAGTGGCAGAGGTTATAATCGATGGCGTCGAAGAGCTTGACGGTGGGATTGAGCTCGTCGGACACGCTTGGTTTCAGGCGCCAGATTGCGATGGTGCGGTACACATCGAATCGGGCGAGGCAGCTGTTGGCGATGTGGTCCGCTGCAGGTTCACGGATGCCTTTTGCTACGAACTGATTGGCACGATCGAGACGTCTTCCGTGGGGGAGTGATGCATATGAACAAGGATGCTGGCATTTGGACACCTGCAAACATCGTTACCATGGTGCGAGTTGCGCTCGTGCCCCTTTGGTTGCTCTTGGCGGAGCTGAGCAGTCCCGTTTCGGAGGGCGCCGTTTCGTGGAGCGCGCTTGCCGTCGCGTTTTTGTACGTCATCATCTCGCTTACCGACAAGGTCGATGGCTATTTGGCGCGCAGCCGCAATGAGGTTACCGCCTTCGGGAAGTTCCTCGACCCCATAGCAGACAAACTCGCCGTAATTGTTTCGTTGTGCTATTTGCTCGAGGTGGGTGACGTTTCGACGTGGGTACTCTTCATCGTCATCTTGCGCGAGTTCCTCGTGAGTGGACTGCGCATGGTTGTGGCGAACGAGGGCGTGGTGGTTGCCGCGTCGAACCTTGGGAAGGCGAAAACCGCCATTACAATGATGGCCATATGCGGTCTGTTGTTCTCGCGTGCCTTGGCGATGCCCGTCTTTGGCTTTATCCCGCTCGACGTGATTTCGCAAGCTTTGCTCATTGCTGCCGTCGTTATTACGGCATGGTCGGGCATCGACTATTTCGTGAAGTGCTGGCCCTACGTGGCGGGAAGCGCTCATGGCGGTCGATAACGTAGGGTTCTTGCGCGCGCAGGACGTGGTGCGTGAGGCCACGCGTCTTGGCATAACGGTGGGTACGGCCGAGTCGTGTACCGGTGGTTTGGTGTGCGGGGCGCTCACCGACGTAGCTGGGTCGTCGGCAGTGGTTCGTGGTTCCATCGTGAGCTACGACCCTGCCGTCAAACGTTCGGTTCTTGGTGTTACGCGGCGCGTGTGCGACGAGCCGTGGCTCGGCGTGGTATCGGAGTCGTGCGCGCGCATGATGGCGCGGGGGGCGCGTCGTGTTTTGGGCAGCGATGTAGCGGTTTCCATTACGGGCATCGCAGGCCCGGGCGGCGCGGAACCTTCCAAACCCGTGGGAACGGTGTGGTTTGGCATCGACTCTGCGTTTGGTACGCATGGTGTGCGCAGGCTCTTTTTGGGCAACCGTTGCGATGTGCGCGAGGCCGCGGTGCGGGTGGCTTTGGAGCTAGTGCTAGGCGAGATTGCAAGGTTCAAGGGTGTTGCGACGGCGAGTGGGAATTCGCGGTGCGGGTTGCCTTGGACGAATGCCGGGCAGGATTGCAAGGGCTGAGGCGAAATTTGAATTCCCAAATGAACGTGGCCATTTGGGAATGGTTTCAATAATTTCTACGATTGCGCAGGTCAGGGGCTTGCGGGCGCTATGTTAGCGAATTGAGCCGCTCAATAGCTGTATGCTGGCGGGGAGTTTTCTGCTCAATTGCCTGCGTAAAATGGGGAGAAGGTCTTGCGACGAACGCCTGTTCGTCGTAAAATGTTCGCATCCATATTTTGAAAGGAAAACACATGGCTCGCAGCAAAAATGTTAGTAAGGGCATCCGTCCCCGCACGTATGGCGAGGAGCGCGATAAGGTAATCGATTCGACTAAGGACGACATCATCAAGAAGTTTGGCGATGGAGCCATCATGCGTTTTGGTGATGGTGGCCCGGAACTCGAGGTGGAGGCCATTCCAACGGGTTCGCTGGCGCTCGACGTAGCTCTGGGCATCGGTGGCGTACCGCGTGGACGCATCATTGAGATTTATGGTCCCGAGTCCTCGGGAAAAACAACGCTTGCTCTCGAGATTCTCGCAGAGGCACAGGCCATGGGAGGCGTTGTGGCCTTTATTGATGCGGAGCACGCCTTGGATCCAGGCTATGCGGCTCGCATCGGCGTGGATATTGACGAGGTTCTTATCTCGCAGCCAGATTACGGTGAGCAGGCACTCGAGATTTGCGACATGCTCGTTCGTTCGGGTGCCATCGACGTCATTGTGGTGGACTCGGTGCCGGCGTTGGTGCCACGCGCCGAAATCGAGGGCGAAATAGGCGATAGCAGCGTTGGCCTGCAGGCACGCCTTATGAGTCAGGCGCTGCGAAAGCTCGCCGGATCGCTCTCGAAGTCGCGCACGACGTGCATCTTCATTAACCAGTTGCGTGAAAAGATCGGCGTCATGTTTGGCAACCCCGAAACAACGCCGGGAGGACGTGCCCTCAAGTTCTTTGCGTCGGTGCGACTGGACATTCGCCGGGTCGATAGCCTTAAGAAAGACGGTGAAATCATTGGTTCGCGTGCACGCGTCAAGGTGGTGAAGAACAAGGTCGCCGCACCCTTCAAGCAGGCAGAGTTCGACATCATGTACGGTACGGGCATTTCCAAGGAAGGCACCGTGCTCGACATGGCCGTGGAATACGGCATTGCGAACAAGGCGGGCGCGTGGTACACGTATGGGACGGGCGAGCGGCTGGGGCAGGGACGCGACGCTGCGAAGAAGACGCTCCAGGAAAACCCGGACTTGTACGACGAGATGGAACATCGCATCCGTGTGGCGGCTGGCTTGGAGCTTGGTGACGAGCGAGTTGGCGAGCCTGAGTTGGACGAAGGCGATATGGCGGAAAGTGCGTTGAGCGAGGAATAGCATGAGTAGAACGGTTGTTTCGTGGGATGTTCTCATGCCCGAACGCCGTGCGGGCATGTGTGAAGTGAAGCCACGCGCCTTGTTGCTCATTGCGTATGAGGGAGATGACGAGGAAACGCTGCAGGTGCCCGTTGCGGTGGCACGCGCAATGCGTTCGAAGCGCACGGAGCTTGGCGAGCATGGGATGGTTCGAAGCGATTTGCTTTCGTGCGTGAGCGATGTGCAACGCGAGTGTGCGAAGGAGCGCATGGTGTCGCTGCTCGAGCGACGGGACTGCTCTAAGGCGGAGGTGTTGCAACGTCTTTCCCGCGAGGGGTATCCAGCATTCGCGCAAGAGCACGCACTCGAGGTCGGAACGCGGTGTGGCCTGCTCAACGATGCGCTCTTTGCCGAGCGCTTTGCGCGTTCGAAGTCGATGAGTGGTTGGGGCAAAAGGCGCATCGAGTACGAGTTGTCGCGCCGGGGTGTGGATGTGCATGCCCTTGCCGGTTGGCCCGACGAGTTTTTCGACGTCGATGACGAGTATCGGCGAGCGTGTGAGGTTGCGGCACGCAAGCACGTTCGCGAGCCCAATGCGCGCATGAAGCTCGCGCGATTCCTCGTCGGACGTGGCTTTGCGCACGATTTGGCGTTTCGCGCTGCCGAGGAAGCGCTCGATGCGAAGGTAGCCAGTTAGTTGTGCGGTCGCGCGTGGCAGCGGGTGCAACGGCACTTGCGGCTGCGCGCGGCCGTACGCACGCCCTTTCAATGTTCTTTCCGGTTTTTTTCTGTGCTGTTTGACATACAAGTGTTTTGGAAGGTACAGTTTTGCTCGTCGTTTGAGCTTTCTGCGTCGACTGGTTACGGCGACGCTGCCTCTTATATTTGGTGGGTTGGTTTATAACGGAGCTGTTCGCTATGTGCGTCGGTACAGATGAGCCTCGGATGGCGTATGTCTCGGCATCTCGCGCGTTGTGTGCGAGGTGATTGAATTTTTATGAAGATGCGTCTTAGAGGAGTCGTAATGGAAGCAGTTCTAGTTGGGCTTGGTCTTGTGGTGGGTGCTGCGGCAGGTGCGTTTTTTATGGGTCGTAGCGCTAGCAGCAAGACCAATGCTCGTGTGATGGAGGCCGAACAAAGAATTCAAACTGCGAAGGCAGAAGCCGAAAAACTCACCGCCGAGGCCCAGCAGGAGGCCGAGACGGCGCGCAAGAGTGCGGTGCTCGAGGCAAAGGAGGAGATTCTTCGCCTTAAGCAGGAATCCGAAAAGGAAGAGAAGCGGCGCAAGAGCGAGCTCCAGCGCATGGAGGATCGCATCATGCAGCGCGAGGAATCGCTTGATCATCGCAACGAGGCGCTCGACCGTCGCGAAGAGCAGGTATCCAAGATGCAAAGCTCCGTCGATCGCAGGCGTAACGAGGTTGAAGGTCTCTACGAGCAACAGGAGGCCGAGCTCGAGCGCATTTCCGCCCTTACCAAGGAGGATGCGCACAGGGAGATAATCGAAAAGGTCCGCGCCGAAACGATTCGCGACGAGGCCCAGATTCTGCGCGACTCCGAGCAGCGTGTGCGTGCGCAGGCGGATAAAACAGCGCGCGAGATCGTCTCTACTGCCATTCAGCGTTGTGCGGCCGACCAAGCCGGCGAGATTACCGTAACCTCGGTGCACATTCCCTCCGACGACCTCAAGGGTCGCATCATTGGGCGCGAGGGACGAAACATTCGCACGTTCGAACAGGTGACGGGCGTTACGCTCGTTATTGACGACACGCCCGAAACCGTAATCCTTTCGAGCTTCTCTCCCGTGCGCCGCGAGACGGCACGTGTCGCGCTCGAAAACCTCATTGCGGACGGGCGCATTCACCCCGCGCGCATTGAGGAGATGTACCATAAGGCCGAGCGCCTTGTGAACGAGAGGATCCAGGAGGCCGGCGAGCAGGCTGCGTTCGACGCCGGCATCCACGATCTGCATCCCGAACTTATCAAAACGCTTGGCTCGCTACGCTATCGTACGTCGTTCGGGCAAAACGTGCTGCAACACTCCGTGCAGGTCTCAGCGCTTTGCGGCCTTATGGCCTCCGAGCTTGGGCTTGACGACGGTCCGGCAAAACGTGCGGGCTTGCTGCACGATTTGGGCAAGGCCATCGACCACGAGGTTGAGGGACCTCACGCCGTAATCGGTGCGGACCTTGCGCGTCGGTACAACGAGCGTCCGAGCATCGTTCATGCCATTGAGGCGCACCATGCGGACGTGGAGCCGGAAAGCGTGCTCGACGTACTTGTTCAGGCGGCCGACGCCATTTCGGCAGCTCGACCTGGTGCACGACGTGAGTCGGCCGAGGCATACATCAAGCGTCTTGAGAAGCTCGAGGAGATTTCCAACGCTCATGACGGCGTTGAGCGCACCTATGCCATGCAGGCGGGTCGCGAGCTGCACGTTATGGTGGAGCCGAGCAAGATTTCCGACGCGCAGGCTACCGTCCTTGCGCACGAAATCGCGAAGCAAATCGAGGACGAGATGGAATATCCTGGTCAGGTTCGCGTAGTGGTAATTCGCGAGTCTCGTGCGGTCGACATCGCAAAGTAGTCCATGAGCGCAACATCGCAGGAAGATTTGCTGGGGTTCGTCTCCTCCTTTTCGGGAGGGGACGGCCTTCGTGTTGAGGAGACCCTTGGCGACGGTTTTGTACGGTTGCGCATCGCCGAGGCAGAGCGTCGTCAGGCGAAGCACGACATTCGTTGTGTGGAAGACGCCGTAATCGAGTTGCTACGAAACGCACGCGATGCCGGCGCGTCGCGCATCTTTGTGGGGACGGCGCGTGAGGGAAACGTGCGCACGCTCATCGTGGTAGATGACGGTACGGGCATACCGCCGGCGTTGCACGAGCGGGTGTTCGATGCGCGCGTCACGTCCAAGCTCGATACCATGCAAATGGACCGTTGGGGTGTGCATGGGCGAGGCATGGCTCTGTTTTCCATTAGAGAGAATGCCATGTCGGCACGCGTGATGGCCTCGGAGGTTGGCAAGGGTTGCGCCATGCGCATTGTGTTCGATGTGAGCGAGCTGGGCGAGCGTGCCGACCAGTCCACGTGGCCACAGCTTGTACGGGCGAATGGCAAGGAGGTCGTGCGCGGTCCGCATAACATTTATCGGACGTGCGTGGAGTTCGCCCTCGAGGAGCGTGGCAGGTGCAACGTGTACGTTGGCTCGCCTTCGGAGACGCTGAGCACCATGCGGGTGCGTATGCCCGTTGGTTTCTCGGAGGGCGTAGGCATGCAGGACGTGCTGGTGGCCCAACGTGCGGCTCAGGCGCTCGATGCGCGCGAGCTGAGTGCCGTCGCGCGCGACCTTGGCATCGAGATTTCGGAGCGCAACGCCCATCGCGTCATAAAGGGCGATATCGCGCCGCTTCGAAACGCCGCCGCAGTGGTTTGTGGCACGTCGGCAGGCACGCGTCGTAGCGCACCTCGACTGGACGCAAACGAGCGCAAGTTGGCTCTTTCTAAGGAAGACGAGCAGGCGTTGCAGGTGGCTTTGGAAAAGGCGTTCGAAATAGTGGGTGAGCGCTATTACGTCCGTCTGGTAGCAAAACCCACGCTGCGCATGACGCCGGGCCACCTCACGGTAGGCTTCGACTTCGTCGAAGACGAGTAAGTGTGCCGTTGTGTGCGTCGTGATCGACGTGATTGCATTGCTCATGGGTAAATTTGCAATAACACTTCACTTTTACCTCAATTCTATGTAGAATCTAAAAAATATGTTCAATAACGAACCTCAAACGCGAAACGGGGCGCTTGGGCGTCTAGGAGTACAAGATGGATTTTCTCAAAGTATCAAGCAAGTCGTCGCCTGCGTCTGTTGCGGGCGCGATTGCTGGTATGGTGAAGGACGGCGTGCCGGTAAACATCCAATGCGTTGGAGCCGGAGCCGTTAACCAGGCCATCAAGGCGATTGCCATCGCACGAGGATTCCTCATCCCTACGGGTGTTGACATTTCCTGTGCGCCGACGTTCTCCGATATTGAGATTGGTGGAGAGAGCCGTACGGCCATCCGCATCGCCGTATACGTGCACACCATATCGTCCGCTGCGTCGAATCCGTTCGCGATGAACGCTACGGCAGGGTATTAGGGCTACATGGCAACGTACGAGGAACTAGTTGGCAAAACGTACTTCATACGTACGTTTGGGTGCCAGATGAACTTGCACGACTCCGAACGCGTGGCGGGCCTGCTCGATAGCTGTGGTTGTCAGGTGGTCACGAGTATCGATGATGCCGACATCGTGGTGTTTATGACCTGTTGCGTGCGCGAGAATGCCGACACGCGACTGTACGGACAGGCAAGTGCGGTGGTAAGTGCTGCGCCTGCGCCGTCGGGCAAGCGTGTTCTTGCCATCGGTGGCTGCATTGCGCAGCGCGACGGCGAGCGACTTCGCGAGCACGTACCGAGTGTGGACGTGGTGTTTGGCACGTCGGCGCTGGCGGATCTTCCCAGCCTTCTTGTGGAGGCGTTTGAGGGGACGTCGCGCATGCCACACGTATGCATTGAGGAGACCGGCAGGGGATTCTCTACTGATTTGCCAACGCATCGTGCAACGACGTATCATGCATGGGTTCCCATCATGAGTGGTTGCAACAACTTTTGCACCTACTGCATCGTGCCGTACGTGCGTGGGCGTGAGCGAAGCCGGACGATGGAGTCGGTCGTGGGGGAGTGCGAGCTCCTCGTTGCGCAGGGGACCCGAGAGATTTGCCTGCTCGGGCAAAACGTAAATTCCTATGGACGCGACAACTACGGAGCGCCGCGTTTCGACGAGCTGCTGCGAGCGGTAGGCGAGACGGGCATTGAGCGTTTGCGCTTTACCTCGTCGAATCCAAAGGACCTTACGGACTCGGTGGTTGCTGCCATGGCGGAGACTCCCGCGGTGATGCCGCATCTTCATCTTGCCGTGCAAAGTGGCTCCACTCGCATCTTAAAGGCCATGAACCGCAGCTATACGCGTGAGGAGTACCTCGACTTGGTGAGGCGTCTTCGCGCAGCCATGCCCCATATGGCGCTCTCTACCGATATTATTGTGGGCTTTCCGGGCGAAACGGAGGAGGATTTCCTCGATACGCTCTCGCTCGTGGAGGAAGTTGCGTTTTCGTCGGCTTACACCTTCATTTACTCTCGGCGTGAGGGAACGCCTGCGGCGCGTATGGTGGATACGACGCCCCACGAGGTCATACAAGGGCGATTCGAGCGTCTTGCGGACCTTGTGGCGCAACTGGCGTACCGCGCCAACCAGGTGGACGTGAACGCCTTGGTCGAGGTTCTTGTCGAAGGGTCTTCGAAGCGTGACGAGCGCGTTATGGTTGGGCATAGTCGCAAAAACCAAACCGTTCACTTCGCGTTGCCGGATGGCATGCAGGGCGAAGAGCTCATTGGTCGCATGGTGGACGTTCGCGTGGAACGGGCGCGTACGTGGTACTTACAGGGAGCTGTGGAAGGGGAGCCCCGATGAGGTTGCCCCGCGTGGCGTGCGTCGTTGGGCCTACGGCGAGTGGGAAGAGCGAAATAGCCGACCTCGTGGCCGAGAAGCTCGGCGGCGAGGTCGTTTCGGTCGATTCCATGCAGGTGTATCGCGGTATGGACATCGGTACGGCAAAGGTGGCGCCCGGTGGTACGCGGGTGCCGCTGCACATGATAGACGTCGCGGACGTGAGCGAACCCTATTCCGTTGCGCGGTTCCAGCGCGAGGCGCGTTCGTGCGTGGACGACGTGATGCGGCGTGGCAAGGTTGCGGTACTGTGTGGTGGAACGGGCTTGTACCTCGATGCCGTCATCGACGAAATGGTGTTTCCCGAGGGCGAGGTTGAGGTGCAGCGTCGTTCGGCGTATGAGAGAATTGCGCGCGAGCAGGGCCCCGATGCCCTCTATGCGATGCTCGTGGAACGCGACCCTGGAAGTGCGGCGCTCATCCATCCCCACAACGTTCGTCGCGTCGTGCGAGCGCTGGAGCTGTGTGACGAGGGTGCTTCGTATGGCGTGCGCAACGAGGGGCTTCGCATGCGATCGCCACACTACGACGCTCGCGTGTGGGCGTTGGTGGTTGCGCGTGAGGTGCTCTATGAGCGCATTGAGCAGCGCGTGGACGCGATGTTTGCCGCGGGTTTGGTGGACGAGGTGCGCAAGCTCGAAACGGAGGGTTTGAGGGATGCTAAAACCGCCTCGCAGGCCATTGGGTATCGCGAGGTGTTGCGTCATCTCGATGGGGAGTTCGACCTCGATGAATGCGTGCGTCTCGTAAAGCGCAACACGCGCCATTACGCCAAACGGCAGCTGAGCTGGATTCGTCGTGATGGACGGGCGCATCCGGTGGAGATGGACGGGCGCAGCCCTGAGGAAGCAGCCGGGTTTATCTGCGAGGAATGGAACGCATTCGTTGGGGGAGAAGTGCATGGCACGATTTGAGCCAAAGCCTACGGAGAGCCCGCGCGAGCGCGTGTTTGTGGTGGGGATAGATAGGCCGGGCAGTGAGTGGACGGTGGAGGATTCGCTGGCCGAGCTCACGAGGCTTGTGCAAACGGCCGATGGCGATGTTGTGGGCTCGTACGTGCAGCGGCTCACACGGCCAGTTCCCAAAACCTACATTGGCTCTGGCAAGGCGCACGAGATTGCCGACGACGCCGTTGCCGGCGAGGTGGATGTGGTTGTGTTCGACGACGAGCTTTCGCCATCGCAACAGGCCAACCTCGAGCGCATCATGGGCGAGGGGATTAAGGTGATCGACCGCACCGCGCTCATTTTGGACATTTTCGCACGTCATGCGACGACACGTGAGGGAAGGTTGCAGGTTCAGCTCGCTCAAAACCAGTACTTGTTGCCGAGGCTCAGGGGTATGTGGAGCCATCTCGTGCGAGAACAAACGCGCGGTGGCATTGGCAGCCGCTTTGGTCAGGGCGAGAGTCAGCTTGAGGTCGACAGACGCTTGGTGCGCAAGCGCATTACCACGCTCAAGCGCGAGTTGGAGCGGCTTGAGCATCGTAGAGGCGAGCAAAGCAAGGTACGCAGCGGAGGCGGCGTGTTTCGCGTCGCGTTGGTGGGATATACCAACGCCGGGAAGTCGACGTTGCTCAACGTGCTCGCAGGTGCCGACGCGTATGTACAGGACGAGCTGTTTGCCACGCTCGATCCAACCACGCGTTCGGTGACGCTTCAGGATGGTCATAAGGCCACGATTACCGATACCGTGGGTTTTATTCAAAAGCTGCCCACAACGTTAGTGGAATCGTTCAAGTCTACGCTTTACGAGGCACGTTCGGCAGATTTGCTGCTCTTGGTGGCCGACGCAAGCGACAAGAACGTGCGCGAGGAGATCGCCACGGTGCAGATGATCCTCGACGACATCGGTGCGTCGGACGCGCCGTGCGTTTTGGTCTTCAACAAGTGTGACTTGCTTGGCGAGGACGAGATTGCGCGGCTGCGGGACTGGCAGCCCGATGCCGAGCTCGTTTCGGCGGTGACCGGGAGTGGGATGGGGTCGCTGGGCCTTCGCGTTGCGCGCGAGGCGATGCAGGGTGAGCAAACGATGACGGTACTCATACCGTTCGACAAGGGTTCGTTCGTGCGAGCTGCTCATGAGCGTAGCCACGTGGTGCACGAGGAATACGTGGAGGAAGGCACGCTCATCACGTTGCGTGCCGACGCGCGCATGCGTGCCGAGCTTGAGGCATTTCGCATAGGGTAAGGCTTGTGGGCGCACAACCCTGTGGGCGCACAACCCGAAGCCATGCCGTGTGCCGTGGGGTCCACTTAGGCCCGCTTTTGTCCGCTAAGCGGCCCCGCCAGCACACAGCCTGCACCCGTGTGCTGCGGGACCCACCTAGAATCCCTGCTGGCAGTAAGCTTTTCCAAGCGACTCGTCTTTGCGTCGGTCGCTGGCGTTCGCAGGAGACGGCAGCGTTTGTCTGCGCTTTACTTTACATAACTGTGATTATCAGAGAATATAATTGGCGTGGCCGGGGGACTAGCCGGTACAGTCTGGCCGTCATGCGCCCGCTAAACGGCTCCCTCGGTACACCCTACAGCCCCAAAGGACCCTACAGCCTCATGCGATGTACCGTACGTCAGTCGAAGACGTGCTGGCCCAAGAATGCGGCGGTACTCGTTGCGGCAATGGCGCCGTCGCTCGCGGCACACACGATTTGGCGTAGCGGAGTGTCGCGCACGTCGCCCGCAGCGAACAATCCCGGCGTCTTCGTTGCCATGGAAACGTCCGTTTTTACAAAGCCAGTGGGTGTTACGTCTACAAGATCGCGTACGAGCTCGGATGCTGGCACGCGTCCCACAAAGACGAACACGCCAACGGGCGTTTCGAAGGTTTCGGTAGTCTCACTGCCGTCCTCATTGTTCCTAAAAGTTACCTCGGTTATGCCCATGGTTCCTGCGACCTTGGTGATTGACGTAAGATAGCGCACGGACGTCTTTGCGTTGGCCTCGAATTCGCGTACGAGGGTTTGCTGCGCGCGCATGTGGTCCTTGCGAACCACGAGCGTGATGTGACGTGCGAAGCGCGTGAGGAACAGCGCCTCTTCCACGGCAGAATTGCCGCCGCCAATTACAAAGACGTCGCGGCCGCGGTAGAACATGCCGTCGCACGTGGCGCAGTACGAAACGCCGCGACCAACATAGGCCTCCTCGCCTTCGAACCCGGCATGGCGTGGCACGGCTCCGGCCGCAAGTATGACGGCTCGCGTGGCGATATCGCCCTCGCTTGTGCCTACCGTGAACCCCTCGTCGCCAGCCTCGATGATGGAGGTGACGCTCGCGATGGAAAGCTCTGCTCCCAAGTCCTCCGCTTGCGTACGCATGGCCTCTATGAGAGAGAATCCATCGGTGTGAGGCACACCTGGATAATTGTCTACTTCGCTCGTTTGGATAACCTGGCCACCGAACGACTGCTGCTCAAGCGTAACCGCGTCGAGCATTGCGCGTTGGGCGTAGATGGCGGCGGAAAGGCCGGCCGGACCTCCGCCGATAATCACCAAGTCCTTGCATGTGTTCTCTGCCATGTGACCCCTTCTTTCGTCCCCTTCTTGCCGTTTGCATGCTGTGTCTTTGCAACAATCGCGCGTCTGGATGCGCGAGCTGTTTCCTTCTTCATTGGTCGGCGCCTTCTAAGCTGGAAGTGTGGAAACAGCGGCCAACTTCCGTGTTTCTTGGTGCCGCCGCACTTGGCGACATGGTTTAAGCTGAAGCTATGCCCACCAATCCGATTGCTGTGGTTATGCAGTTATACGCCGCTCGAGCCAAACCCTCCGGCTCCGCGGTCGGTCTCGTCTAGCTCCTCGACCTCCATGAGATGCACTACGGGCACCTGCTGGATGACGAGTTGCGCTATGCGTTCGCCACGCTCAACGTGAATGGCGTTGTGTGCGTCGAGATTGATTGCGACGACCTTGAGCTCGCCACGATAATGCGAATCGATGAGACCAGGCGTGTTGGCCATCGAAAGACCCTGCTTGAGAGCGAGTCCACTGCGGGGTTGCACGAAACCTGCGTAACCTTCCGGTATGGCAATGGCAAGTCCCGTGGAGATGAGGCGTCGCTCGAAAGGTTGGAGCGTAACATCCTCGTTGGCTCTGAGGTCGAGGCCTGCGTCACCTTCGTAGGCGTAGCTGGGTAGCTCAACCTGCGAATCGAGACGCGTAATGCGAAGCTCGATTTCGTTGGGTTTTGTCATTGTGCAAGTCTCCTCAGCTCTTCCGAAAACTCTCGCACGTCCTTGAAGTCATGATAAACCGACGCGAAACGCACATAGGCAACGCCGTCAATTGCGTTGAGCCGCTTGAGTACCATGTTGCCGATTTCGCGAGATGGAACCTCGTTTATACCGTTGTCGCGCAGCTCCGACTCAATGCTGTCGAGCAAAAGGTCGAGCGTACGGACGGGTATGTTTCGTTTGACGGTTGCGCGCAGAAGGCCGTTCATGACCTTTTGACGGTCAAAGGTCTCTTTGGTGCCGTCCTTCTTTACTACGATGAGCGGAGTCTCCTCCCGTCGTTCGTAGGTTGTAAAGCGCGTTGAGCAGCGTACGCACTCGCGACGGCGTCGGATGGCTTCGTGGTTCTCGGAAGGACGCGAGTCGATTACCTTGGATTCCTCGCATCCGCATTTTGGACAGCGCATGTTACTCCCTACGTCGATGTAGTTTGACAATAGCATACTTGCCAGCGCCCTGCCACCTTTACCTTTGCCAAGCTGGTTTTACTAACCACATTGCATCCGCGGGTTGCATTCGCGCCTTGCATCCGTGCCTTGGGAATCGGTTGTTATCATTCAGTTGGCTTGGGCGCCTCAAGACGTTGGCCTGGCCTTAGACTGGTGCCCACGAGGTTGTTGTGCTCGTAGAGCCATGTGACAAGTTCGTCCGTCTCCACGCCGACGACGGTATGTTCCTGCGCGATATGCCACATGGTGTCTCCCTCACACACGAATACCGTTTCGAGTGGTTGTTGTGCAATAAGAGTCTTGGTATGCCGCGTGTGCAGCTCCCCGAAGAGTGCTGAGGTACACACAAGCGTGATGGCGCATAAGAGCATAACGATTGCTCCTTTTATGCTTCCCTGCCCCGTTACATTCGCTCGTGCTCTGGTCCGTTGCGTGCGGGTCGGTAGGGTGAGCGTCGTTTGCCTGTGGACACGTTGTTGCGAATCAGCTTTTGTGTGTGCGCGAATTGCATACTGCGTACGCGACGGATGCGTCATTCCTGAATGTGCGCTGGTCGTTTGCCGAGTGTTTCCCGTCGTGTGCTTCGCGTGTGCCATGTTGCCCTCCTTGCGTTTGTTTGACTAAACGCACCTTACGCTCGCAAGGGGACAAAAAAAGACAGTACAAAAAAGCCGAACGCATGTTATTATGTGTATAGGACACGCGTTCGTGCATTGTAGAAGGGAGACACATGCCCCGACCCAAAATCAGCAAACGTCAACAGAGCATATACGACTACATTTGTCAGTATACTAAAAGCCATGGCTATCCGCCTTCTGTGCGTGAGATTGGCAGTGCTGTGGGCCTTGCCTCGCCTTCCACCGTACACATGCACCTCAAGACGCTCGAAGAGCGTGGTTACATCCATCGGGATTCGAAGAAGCCGCGTACCATTGAGGTTGTTACCGAGCAGGGAGAGCGCTCGGGCATCGAAGGTCTTGCACAAGTTGACGAGGAGCGCAATCGCGACGCCATAACGCTTCCGCTTGTTGGGCGCGTTGCTGCGGGCATACCCATTCTTGCCGAGCAAAATGTGGAGGAAACGCTTACGCTTCCCATGAGCATCGTGGGCGACGCCAGCTCCTTTGTGCTGCGCGTGCACGGTTACTCTATGATTAAGGCAGGTATTTTCGATGGCGACTACATCGTGGTGCGCGAGCAGCATGAGGCTCACGACGGCGAGATTGTTGTTGCCCTTATCGACGACTCCGCAACGGTAAAAACGTTCTATAGGGAGGAAGGTCGCGTGCGACTTCAGCCCGAAAACGATGCCATGCAACCCATCTACATCGAGAATCCCATTATTCTTGGCAAGGTGACGGCACTCGTTCGCGCCCTATGAGCGAACAAGACAAGAGTCACGCGGAAAAACCGCGGGGGGAACGCCTTCATCTTATAGACGCACTCAGGGGTTTTTCCATCGTTTCGATGGTTGGGTTCCATTTTTGCTACGACTTGGTCTACATAGCGGGCATGCGGCTCGATTGGTTTCGCCCGCCGCTAGAGGATGTGTGGCGGGCGAGCATATCGTGGACCTTCCTTGCGATTGCCGGCTGCATGTGCGTTATGTCGCGCAACAATCTACGGCGCGCAGGAAAATACGCTGCGCTTGCGCTGGCAATATATGTGGTGACGAGCATTGCGGGGGTGGATGCTGCTATATCGTTTGGCATCATATTCTGCATGGCTGCGTCCACGTTCATTGCATGGTTGCTCGAGAAGCTGCATGCATCACCCAAAGGTCCGGGTGCGGCGCTTGCGCTCTTTGTGTGTTTCATAGCCTTTTTGCATGTGCGCGCGGGTATCGTTGGAGTCGGACCATGGCGCTTGGTGCTGCCCCGATGGCCGTACGAAGTTGGCCTCTTCTCGTGGCTCGGCTTTCCGGGGCCGGGTTTCGTGTCGGGCGACTATTATCCCGTTCTCCCCTACTCCTTGCTGTTCCTAGCAGGCAGCGCCATGGGATCGTGGTGGAAAGAACGTGGCTTTCCCTCTGTCTTCAGCACCTTTCGCTGTCCTCCTCTTGAGGCCATTGGTCGCCATCCGTTGGAAGTGTACGTTGCGCATCAGCCTCTGCTGTTGGCAATAACGTATGTGGTACATAGTACGCTCGCCTGACGCTAGGTAACCAATCAGTACTGTCATTGGCACACAACCCCTTGGCACAAGATGACGTTGTGTACGAAGGGGGCTGTTTAAACGGGGTTGTTTAGCTAAGAAAACCCAAGAAAACCAATGCTAAGTGGCACTCCTGGTACACAAGTCGGAAGTTGTGTACCAGGAGTGCCACTTAGCGAGCAAAAGCGGACCGATCTGTCGCTCAGTTAGTCCACCTGTACAAGGGTGTAAATCTCCTGGTCGAACTCCTTGCCAATAATCTCGCGTGGCTTGAGGAAGGCGAGCTCAAGGAGGAAGCCAAACCCGACGAGCGTGGCTCCAGTGCGCTCGATGAGCTTTGCGGTGGCAACAGCGGTGCCTGCGGTGGCTACGAGGTCGTCCACGATGAGGACGCGATCCTCAGGAGTAAGTGCATCCTTGTGAATCTCGAGCACGTCGGTACCGTACTCCAAGGCGTAATTCGCACTGTACACAGCGCGAGGCAGTTTCCCCGGTTTGCGAGCGGGGACGAAGCCAGCGTCGAGACGATACGCCACGGGGGCACCCACCAAAAAGCCACGAGCTTCCGCCCCTACGACCTTCGTTATACCGGCGTTCATAAAGTGGCCGGCAATATCGTCCACAACGGCAGCAAAGCCTTGCTTGTCGGCAATCAAAGGGGTTATGTCCTTAAAAATAACGCCTGGTTCCGGATAGTCAGGAATGTCTACGACAAGTTTCTCGTAATCGATGATGGCCATGCTAGTCCTCTCTACCCTATTGCTCCTTGAATGTTCACACTCCCCGGCGAACGAGCATCTCGCACGCCGTTAATGCACCCGTTAGCTCTACCCTACTGCTCCTTGAACGTTCCAACACTCCCCGGCGAACAAGCATCTCGCACGCCGTTAGTCCACCCGTCAGTTCGACCCTATCACTCTTTGAATCTACCTCGCAGACTCCGGCGTATGAGTATCTCCCGTACGCCATTGGTGAGTGAAATCATGCGTGTGAGTGCCTGCTCGTAACGTTCGCGCTTCTCTTCGTTGGCGGAAGCGGCCGAAGAGCCTCCCGAAGCGTTCGTGCCAAATACCGTAAGTGCCTGCTCGAACATGCCGCTTTCGCGATTAGCTGCCTGCACGTATTGGCGTAAGTTCTTTGGCCCGATGCCAAACCGACGCAACTCTTCGCAGGTCCGAATAAGCGGGAAATCGCGTCCGTCCACGAGGCTGCGACCATGCGGTGACGTCCTCAAGACGATGACGCCCGCCTCCGAAAGCTCACGCACGAATCCCACCGATACACCCAACAATTCGGGCATGCGGCTGATGGGATGAAACTTATGGAGGGTTTCCTCGCTATCCATGGAGGGCACGACCGACTCACCGTGTGCCATTTCGCCCGGAGTCCACGAAGGCGATGCATTTTGCTGCGCATCCAGTGTGCTTGGCAAACCGGCATCGACCTTCGAGAGCTCCTCTTTAATGACCTGCAATGGCATAAAACGGTTCTTCTGCAGGTACAAAATCGTCTCGAGACGCCGCACATCGTGCTGCGAATACAGGCGATAACCGCCTGGAGTTCGTGAGGGCGTAAGCAACCCCTCATCCTCGAGATAACGCACCTTCGAAACCGACAAATCCGGATACTGGGTTTGAAGCCGCTTTACCACCTTGCCGATGGTTAGGTATCCTGCATCTGCCATGAACCTTACCCCGTCTTTACCCTCATGGCACGACGGTTGGTATGGAACACCATGCGGAACGTGCCGATTTGCACTGTGGACCCATCTTTGAGCACAGCTTTGTTCACAATGGCGCCATCGACCCAAGTTCCATTAAGGGAACCCAAATCCTCAATTGTGGCGTATCCCGAAGCGATACCCGAAAGGTCGATGCGCGCATGGTGCCGCGATACCGTCATGTCGTTGAGAAAAACGCTGTTTTTGGGATCGCGCCCCAGCGTAATGAGCTTGTCGTCAAGCTCGAAGTTTTCCCCGGCCATCGGACCCTTTACGATGGTGATGGAAGGCTTCGCCTGCTGCGCACCACCCATAAGGTCGGGTATGGTGGCGTCGGCGGAGGGCATCCGGAAAACCTCAGTGGCCCCCATACCTGTTTTTGTGGGCTGCATACGTTTATCTCCCCTCTAACCCATAGGACATATCCATAATACTCCTATCGGCAAGCAACACAGTCCATTTCCACGAGTGCTCCCATAGGAAGTCCCGATACCGCCACAACTGCACGTGCGGGAGCAGGTTGCAGGAAGCGTCGTGCGTACACCTCGTTCATCTCTTCGATGTCGGCGATGTTTAAGAGGTATACCGTGGTTTGCGCTACGTCTGCAAGCGTGCAATCCACCTCGGCGAGTATCGTCTCAATTATATCGATTGTTCGCTCCGTTTGCTCTGCGACAGTGGTTCCCCATAGTTTAGTGGGGTCATCCTTGTCGTAGGCGACTTGTCCAGAAGCGAATACCAAACGTCCGGCAGTGGTACCCTGTGAGTAAGGCCCCATCGCCTCGGGAATGCCAAGGCCGTTGATGGCGTACTTCATGCGTCACGATCTCCCTTCCGCTTTGCCAAAGAGCCCCCGAGCACCAACGAAGTCTTGTGCATTGCGTACGAGATTGGCGGAAGCCAAGTCCTCGCTTGTTAGGCGCGTGGCATCGGTAGTCTGCAAGCGTTGGCTCCACGGCAACTTGCTGTGGGCAATGTGTCGCAAAGACGTGCGACCGATTGGCGAAACCTCGGTAAACGAGAGAAGGCTGCGCCATAGCTGTACCGCATGTACCGGCGGCACCAAAAGCAGGTAGACATCGAACTCGTGGACGTATGGGTGCGCAACGATGCAGGGTATGCGATCGAGCAAACACTGCTCGATTTTGCCAGGCGCGGGAAGGGCGACACGGCCACCGCTCACGTAGTCTCCCAACACGTAGGCCGCTGCCGGTCCGGCGAGCACCAGTGCGACATGCGTTCCGGCCACGTCCTCGGTTTCGATGGACGCGAACGGTGCCACGCCTTCGTGCTCCACCGCGCTCAAGAAGGAAAGCCAGCCATCAAGCACGTCACCGCGTGCGGAGAGGTCGGCAACGACGTACTCCGACGCCCCCGTTCTCGCGAGCAGCGGTATGGAGACGAGCGACCCATCACCGCTGAGCACTGCCTGAAAACTGCACTCGCCAGCTTTGAGCAGGCTACCAGCAAACGCGGTTGTGGCAAAGGATGGGGCGGGATCTCCGGCGAAGAGCAGCATGCTCATGTCGCTTACGTCCGCAAGAACCGCACCTGTTGGCATGAGTGACGTATTCGTCTCGCTGCCGTAGCGCTCCACAATGGAATTATCTCCAAACTTGGCGCCGAGCAGTAAATGCTCATGGTAAAGGACGGGCATGCCGTCTCGTGTTGTGGCGCTACGCATTGGTCGGCCTTCCGAGTGTGGCGGTTTCGTAGAACAGTGGCATCGAGAAGGTGGGCCAAGAAGAAACCTTAACGGGATTGGGTCGTGTTGAGTACATGGATTGCCCCATAAGGGCTTCCCCTTGGTACCATTGCGTCCATCCATAGGCCTTGCTAGTATCGAGCAAGCGTCCCGACTTTACGAGCGTGCTGGAATAGGATGCACCACTACCGTTCGGCCACACGAGGCCAAGGTCGTTGCCTGTGGCAGAGACGACCGTTTGGTAGTCGAAGTCGAGCGCGAGCGGATGAACCCGCACAGCCCACCGATCCTGCGAAATCGGCCGCGTTTGGTACTTCGCGTAGGCCCAGTCCATCATTGCCGCGGTATCGTTAAAGCGACCCGACGCCGTCGTGCAGCCAAGCACGGCGGAATACAGACTAATGCCACCTCGCGTGGACGCGCCCATAAAGGTGAAGTTTTCTGCGTAGCCGGTCTTTACGCCGCGAATGCCCTCGTAGGTGGCAAGCAGCTCGTCGGTGGATTGGAAGCGAACCTTCTCGCCGTGTACGGGAACCTCCACTGAGTGCATGGCTACCGTTTGTGCGATGAAGGGGAAGTTCTCGAGGGCGTAGCGACTGAGCCGGGCGAGGTCGATGGCGCTTGAGTAGTGGCCGTCCTCGTCAATACCGTGCGGATTCATAAAATGAGAATGCGTCATGCCGATTTCGGCAGCCTTCGCGTTCATGAGGTCGGCGAAACCTTGAATCGAGCCGCCCACGTGAAGGGCGACATTGTAGGCGGCATCGTTTGCGGAGTAGACGAGCATCACGCGCAGGAGGTCCCTAAAGGAAATGCGGTCTCCTACCTCAAAGCCGGCCATCTGCGCCTCCTCGCCCAAATAGGGCGCGACGCAAATCACCTCGTCGTCGAGCGACTTTCCGGAGCTCAAGGCAACGACGGCAGTCATCACCTTCGTGATGGACGCGGGAGACTTCTCCTGCTCACTGTTGCGCTCATAGAGGATGTTGCCGCCCTTGTCTATGATGGCGGCAGCCGTGGCCTCCGAAAGACGTGGCTCTGCGGAGTTCGCCAACGCCTGCTGCGCCGCCTCGCCATTGTTGGCGCGCTGTGGATCCTGCTTGCCCTCTTGCGGCTCGCCCTGCTCTGCAGGCTGCTCTGCGGGAACCTCTTCCACGTACTCGAGCTCTTCGACCACATCGAAAGCTTCCTCCGCGACGGCGGGAACCGACGAGGAGGTGACGAGAACTACCGCGACGAGGGAGACGAACAACAAACGCAGCGAGAAGGGCGCGGTGCGTCCCGAATTCCATGTAACCATAGTGTGTTTTCTCACCTTTCTTGTTGGCTCTCGAGTTCTTTTCGGCGCTCGAGGACGGCGCGTTTAATCTTTCTGCCAGTGTGCCGGTAGATAATTGCAGAGACCACGGAGCAAATCATACCGGCGTATACGAGATAGATGGAAGCAGCGCATGTTTGGCCATTGAAGCCGGGAAGCCACGGAACATCCACCCAATTGAATCCTTGTACTTGCGGGTGGCCTATAAGAAGGAAGCCATAGCCCGTCATGAGTAGCGCGGTTGCCGCCTTGCCTATAAATATCACATCGATTGGCCGTGTTTCGAACCTGCGGAGATACATGGCAGCTCCGAGGATATATGCGTCGCGAGTCAAGACAATAGCCGCAATCCAAATTGGCAGCTCGCCCGTAATCATGAGGCCGAGGACGCCGGTAAGTAGCAGAACGCGGTCCATGATGGGATCCATAACCTTGCCAACCCAACTTACCGTTTGCGTGCGTCGTGCGATTTGCCCATCGAGAAAGTCCGAGATTGCGGCGATTGCATAGAGCATGATGGCAAGCGCGCGCGTGGAAGGATCCTGCTGAACAAATATGCCCAAAAACACGAAGGTGAGAACGAGTCTCGTAAACGTAATTACGTTGGCAATGGTGAAGACGGCGTGCGAGGGATTGTCGGACGTGCCAATGGGTGCCGTGGCGGTGCCGTTTGCCTGCATTGCAGCAGCATCGGGCGCGACGGCTCCCTTTATCATCTCTTTTGCTCTTTCGGTGCGGGTTCCCAAGTTAGCAGCCACCTTTCATATCCTACAAGTCACCTATTCTAGCGCCTTGAGGTGCGTAAGTCGCGCAAAACTTCGATTTCGCATATTGGCCAATGACTATCCGTCGAAGACGCCGAAGAATCATTCAGTTTCCTCCAGCAACGTGATGGCCGTGCTCGTGATAACAGGTTCCGTGGAGGGGGCGTACGAGCAGAACGGACTTCCCTTTCGGTCGGAGGTGGCGAGGATGCCGATTTCGCGACCTGCGGCCGTGGGGCGCCATCCGCTCTGCCCAGCGTCGGTAGTCACGCGTTCGATGAGGCCGACCTTTTCGAGCGCGAGGTTGAGCTTGGTGGTGCTCGGCACGGCGGGGAGATCTCCCGACTTCTCGAGCTTGCGCAGCAAAGACGTGAGCGAGAGCGGTTTGGCGCGCAGGTCGCGCTCTAAAGGCAGGTTTGCGGTGTCGTCGAGGTGGCGAGGCTGGTCCTGCGAACGCCGGTGGTTCATACGTCCTTCGCGCACGACCGAGTACAGCCTTCCGACCATTGCAGAGCGACGCAGGTACGTGAGGGCCGCGTCGTTGTCGCTCTTGAGCCAGGTGGCACCCCAGAAGAGCACCATAGCGTCTTGCGCATGTGCCGCCAAAAGCGAGAGCATGGCGGAGGCGTCGCAGGCGCAATCGTCCTTATATGCCGTCGGTCCACACGTCGCGCTAATCACGACGATGGGCCATGTTCGGTTTTTCGCCTCGCGCAGCGAGACGACGTCAATTTCGCCGTGTTTCATAGCTCTCGTTTGCGCGAGGAGCTCGCACAGCAAACGGGCTTGCTCTTTGTAGGCGCTCACCACGCCAATAACGGCGTTGCCATGCGTCTCGTAGCGTTCGCATATCTTGCGCGCGTACTTCGAAAGCCAACGCACGATGGCAAGTGCCTCCGCCCGGTTTGTCCTGCTTGATTCCACTTGCTGCCAGGACGAATCGGGGACAAGCACGTGTGCAAGCGTGGGCACGATGCCAAGTAACGGGTAGGCGGGGTCGTCGGCGCTGTGCGTGGGGGTGCGCGCCGACGAGAGCGACTCGCTGGGAATGAGGTTGGAGCGCAGGTCGTCGAGCTCTCCGTATGCGTGGCGCACGTCGCTAAGAAAGGCCGTCTCCTTGCCCTGTTGGGCAAAGAGCACGCGTGCTAAAGATGCGTCTCCCGAGGCAACTAGATGCGCGTCGAACAACTCGTCCCAAGAATCGCGCACTTCCTGGGGAGCGTACAGCATGTCGGAGGTGCGACCTTGGGGCTGCTGGGGTCCAAGAGAGGCATCCGAGCCAAGCACGAGGGCTCGGCTGGCGTGGCCGAGCACTACGGCACCTGTGCCCACGTCCATCTCGTCTGCGTCGAGTACGACGGCGAGGTCGAACGGGGGAAGTGGCGTTTGGACGTGAGCACCCCGGGCATCGAGCGTCGCTATGGATGCCATGTTGGTGGGAATCGCGTTTATGGGGCACAGGTTGGAAAGGGCGCGCCAGCTCACGACGCCATCGCCGCACAGCGCACGCCTCAAGCCGTGCTTGCGCTGGGCGAAGGAGAGCCAGCGAGCCTCATATATGTGGACCGCGAGCCAAAACTCGGCGGGACGGACGGTTCGATCGAGCATGTCGTCGAGCCGTTGCAAGGAAACGTCACGTCCGTCGATGGTGGATTCCAGTTGTTTGGTTCTTGTTACGGAAAGACCACAGGTGATTTGGAGGTGGGCGATCATCTGCACACAGCGCTGCCCCTCGTCCGAGGATGCCCGCACGCGCTGGGTGATTTCGGCCGAGTCAAGACGCAGGCTCTCGAGGTTGTTCTCGATGCGTTGCAACTCGTTGCGATACGCCTCGCACACGTCGGCCACAAACGCGTGGCCGCGTGGGATCGTTTCGTTAAGGCGTGTGTTCTTGGCAATGAGTTCGCGCTGGTCCTCTTCTGGGTGTCCCTTTCGCACATATCGGACGGGATTCTCTGCTGCGAGCTTGTCCCAGCGATCGAGCGCCTCGCGCGCTTCGCGGTACTCGCCTCGCAGCTCGACTATGCGCTTGAGTAGCTCGTCGCGTTGCGCAAGCTGTTCGGAAGCCCGGCATACGTTTGCGTAGGCGTCAATGAGTTCGCAGCGCTCTTGGTCGATGTGTCGCAGTCGCTCGGAAAGGAGCGTGGTGGCCTCCCCCACGTCGCGAATGCGACGACCCAAATATCCCGAGACGCAATCGAGGAAGTAGATGGTGGCCTTGGGAATGTACCAAGCATCACTGTAGCTGCTGGCCTCGCCAAGCAGGGGGTGTCCTACGAATGCGTTGAACGCGCCGAGTTCGGTCGCGTCCCCATCGCCGCTCAGGGCTTGGCGCCCGATTGCCACAGTGGGTATGGGGCCAAGCGTGCGCCGTCCCTCGGGGCTTTTTTCGTCGTGTGCGATGCGCGGCAGCCATCGTGCAGGAAGTGACGTTTGACCTGCGGGGGGACGGTTGAGAAGCGCCCGAGAGAGGGCGTGCAAGGTGGCCTCGGAGCCAAAGCATGCCATAACCGGAGCCCTCTCGCCTCGCAGCGCGCACTCCGTTAAGCGGTTTGCCATGGCTGCCAAGGCGACGGTGGTTGCATTTGTTCCCTCTGGAGCATGCATGGCAAGTAGGTCGCCCTCATGTTGGCGCACGAAGCTCATGAGTGCCGCACGTTCGTTGGCGTTGAGCCACGGCTCGACGTCGAGCATGCCGCAGAGCAACTTGGAGTCGAGAAGCTCCTCGTTGGGCAATGTGTTGGTCGCCTGTGGCTGTTCGGTGGGAAGAGCCTCCAACATGGCGCGTAGTGGCAGTGCGAGCGAATCGATGCCCTTGCTCGCGAGCGTTGAGGCAATGGTGTGGAGAAGGCGCGACGTGGTTGCAAGCTCGTCGGGACGATCCCAAATGCGCAGTGCGGCGTACGAATCGTCAAAGTCCACCGTGCATACCGCATCGAAAAGGGCGAACGTTCTTGCGATGAGCATGGACCAAGTTCCGTCATCGGGAAGTTTGCTCATCGTATGCTGGTGTGCGCGCAAGGTATCGAGCGTGCACACGGTAGGTTGCGAGCCACGAGTCCCGTCGGCCACGAGGCGCTCCCAAGGAATCCAAGGCCTCCTGGTTGGGTCGGGAAGCAGGGCCCCGCCCACGTCCAGGGTTGCGGGTATGAGCAGGAGTGGAGTGCGCGCGCCATCTTCGGGGGCAACATGCCAGCGTGCGCACACGACTACCGGAACTGGCTTTTCGCCATAGGGCACGTCGGGACACTGTGCCGCGTAGGCGTCGAGAACCTCTCGCGTTGTGTTGGCACTCAAAATGCCACCTGCCAGCTGTTCGCCATCAAGCGTCCAGAAGTGCGTTTCTTCGCCAAAGCAAACGTTACTTCCACCGCCGAAGCTCGCGGCACTCGAAAGATACTGCAATAGTTGTTGATGATCGAGCATGCGTGCATCTCCATTTGCTCGTCTTTATGGTTCGAACAAAAGAGTGTACCATGTTTTTGTGGGACTGTCTCACACGCGCCTAATCCACGATGAGGTTCTCCAAGGTCTCGAAGAGCACGTCGGGCTGCACGGGTTTGCTCAGGTGTGCGTTGAGGCCGGCCTGCAAGCTGCGCTGTACGTCCTCGTCGAACGCGTTGGCCGTGAGGGCGATGATGGGAACCGTGCGTGCGTCGCTGCGGTCGAGTTTGCGAATCGTCCGCGTGGCTTCGAGTCCGTCCATCTCGGGCATTCGCACGTCCATGAGTATTGCGTCGTAGGTGCCTGGCTCGCTGAGGGAGAACATCTCCACGGCAACGCGGCCGTTAACCGCAAGGTCTGCCTCAATCTCGCGCATTCCGAGCACCATCATCATGATTTGGGCATTAACGTCCACGTCCTCGGCAAGGAGCACCCGTCGTCCCGCGAGCTCGACCGTACGGGTGTTTTGGGAAAACTCAATCCCCTTGCGGCGGAGGGCGGCCTTGAACTCCTCGAGCACCGTGGCGGCGAAGAGCGGCTTGGGAATGAAGCTATCGACGCCGGCCTCGGTTGCCTCGTCGAGAATCTCGTCCCACCGGTAGGCGGTGAGGATGATAATCGCCGACTCGTTGCCCACGATGGAGCGTATCTGCCGCGTGGTTTCCACGCCGTCCATCTCGGGCATTTGCCAGTCCACGAGAATGAGGTTGTACGGCTCGCGTCGCGCGTGCCTCACGCGAACCATCTCGATTGCCTGCGGGCCGCTTTCCGCCACTTCGGAGGCGATGCCGGCCGATTCGAGCACGAGCTGTGCGTGCTGGCAGGCAATGGGGTCGTCGTCCACGATGAGCACGCTAATTTCGTGGGGCATTATCTCCACGTCAAGGTCGTCACCCGACGTCGGAGAGTCGGCAAGTGTGATGCTCACGTCAAATGTGGTGCCCTCGCCCTTCTTGCTGCGCACCTCAATGGTGCCGTTCATCATCTCGACGATGTTCTTGGTAATGGCCATTCCGAGGCCGGAGCTGCCGTACTGCGTGGTGGCGGAGGAGTCTTCTTGCGTGAACGTGTCGAAGATGTGTGGCAGGAACTCCTCGCTCATGCCAATGCCGGTATCGGAGATACGGAAGCGCAGGGTGGACTTTCCGTCGAAGCGGGCCGTGCGCTCCACATCGAGGTCCACGCTGCCTCCCGTTGGCGTGAACTTCACTGCGTTGCCCAAAATGTTGATGAGCACCTGACGCAGCTTCATGTTGTCGCCAATGTAGTTGTTGTCCACCTCGCCTGTGATGTGGCACTGATACGTGATGCCCTTGGCCTGACATTGTCCGCTGAACATCGTGTTGAGGGCCTCGAGCAGCTTGGAGAACGAGAATTCCTCGTTTTTGAGTATCATGCGTCCCGACTCGATGCGCGACATGTCGAGGATGTCGTTGATGAGGTTGAGCAGGTGCTCCGCCGAGGTTCCGATTTGCTCCAAATAGTCGCGCGTGCGGTCGGGCGTTTGCGGATCGTTGAGGGCGATGTTGTCGAGACCTATGATGGCGTTCATGGGGGTACGGATTTCGTGGCTCATGTTGGAGAGGAACGACGTTTTGGCGCGGTTGGCCTTTTCGGCGGCTTCCAGCGCATCGCTTAGGGCGAGGTTCTGTGCGAGCTGCTCGCGGGTTTCGGCGTCGACGTCGGTAAAGCAGGCGCCCACGGTGTGCACGAGGTGGTCGTCGCGGTCCTCGGGGTGACGCACGCCGGCGAAGCGGACCATTTCGTACGTCTCGCGCCCATGCCTGGAAACCATGTAGCGATACGAAATCACCCGGCTCTCGGAAAGCCCCTCGCGCACGGCGTCGGGCTCTACGAAGCGCAGGAATTCCTCGCGGTAGGCATCGGTAACGTACTTGTTGGCATAGGCGCGTACGGTTTCGAGGTAGGGGAAGTGCTCGCCCACCTCAAGGCTGTGCTCGATGTCGGCGTGTGATTGATAGCACACGCCCGAGTCCTGGTCGAGTTCGATGTAGTACACACTCCAATAGTCGGAGGCGAGAGCGGTTATGAGCTTGGTTTGCTCCTCGGCGCTCTTGCGCTCCTCAAGCAGGGCGTCCTGCAGCCTCAAGCGCTCCTCGAGCTCTTGGTTGCGCGCGCGATTTTCGGCCTCGGCCGTTTCGTTTTCGAGCTGAAGGCGTGAGCTCTTGCGCGTTTGTGCGATGATGTAGGCGAACATGCCCACAAGAATCGCCATCGTGAGGATCGTTTGCATGGCGTTGCGCGCAATGATATGGTTCGAAACGGAGCTTATGTCGTTGCTTATCACGCTCTCGCGAATAAGATACGTGAGCTGCCAGTCCTCGGTGCCGGTAACGGGCACATAGCATAGCGTTTCGAGGATGCCATTGTAGGTAAAGCTTACGACGCCACGCTGATGGCCGGTGAACTCCTGAATAAAGGATTCGTACGAGTCGTGCTCGTCGAAGTCGGCGCGCCTCATGGCCTCGAGGAGGTTGTCTTCCTGCGCGAGACCCCCGAGCACGCTGTTTGTGAGGGCGATGCCCTCCGTTGTGTAGATGTTGCAAAACGTGACGTCTTGGGTTTCGGAGCCCATGGAGACGCCGGAAAGCATCTCGTCCATGTCGATTTCCATAAAGCACACGGTGAGGGTCTTGTTTTCGAACGGGATCTTTACGGGGACGGCTATAACGACCTTTTTGTCGTGGCTCCTAAGGTTGAGAATCGAGATTTCGGGCTTCGAGAGCGTCTTGTAGTCGAATTGGTAGTCGTCGACGTTCGTTTGAAATCCAACGGCCGTGTAGATAAGACCATCAGAATCGATGAAGGCGAACTTTTCGAGGTGATACAGGCGCTTCATGCGGTCCTGATACGCTTCGAGATGCGCCTTGTCGCTGAGGTCCTCGGGCGTCATGAGCTCGATGGCGACGTTGATGACGTCGATTTTGTTGCTTAGGCTGGACGAAACGACCTGTTCGCGTCGACCAGCCAGCTCGTCGAGGTAGAGCAGGCTTACGGAGTGTGCCGCCTCGGTGGCGTCTCTGGCGGCACTCCTGCCCGTCCACCAGGTTCCGAGCACGACGGTCGCGACGACGAGGATGCCGCCAAGGATGACGATGATGGTCGTCTTGCTGTGCGTGGTTGCGTTCGTCTTCATATTACCTCCTGCGACGAGGTGCCAGTTTCTCGTCACTTAGTTGTCGCTCTCATGATACGCGTTTGCACGGGCATCTATGTAGGTCGCCTTAAGCTTGTCGTATAGAATGCGCTGTGAGAAGTACAGGCCATAGTAGCCCGACATCACGAACGCGAATCCGCACGCGACGGCAAACAGCAGCATGCCCTCGCCGCCGAAGAGCTCGACGGAGAGTACCACGGACGCGATGGGGCAGTTTACCGCGCCGCAAAACACGGCAACCAGTCCTACGGCAGCAGCAAAGCCGGCTGGCAGGCCGAGGAGCGGTCCCACCACGCAGCCGAACGTGGCACCAATGAAGAAGCATGGAACCACTTCGCCGCCCTTGAAGCCCGCGGCGAGTGTGATGGAGGTAAAGATAATCTTGAGGGCGAACGCCCAGGGAACGGCCGTGCCCTCCTCTACCGCCTGACGTATGACGCCCACGCCAGCGCCGTTGTAGTCGTAGGTGCCGAGCGCCCAGGTGAGAAGGAGCAGCAAGGCGCCGCCGAGCGCGGCGCGCAGCCACGGGTTGGCGATGTGCGTATGTGCCACCCGTTCGGTGCGATGCAGCGCCTCGCAAAAGATGGCCGAGAGCATGCCGCACAGGCAGGCGAGCAGCGCGACCCGTACCACCGTGAACGGCGTCACGTTGGGAAGGCCGATTGCATAGTGCGTGGGCATGACGCCAAGTTGTAGCGAGATACCAAAGGAAGCAAGCGAGGCTATGAGGCAGGGTACGAAGGCGACGTGGTATATGGCGCCCACGCTGATTACCGCCAACGCGAAGATCGTCGCGGCCACAGGCGTGCCGAAGAGCGCCGCGAAGAACGCCGCCATGCCCGCCATCGTTGCCGTGCGTAGGTCGCGCTCGTCGAGGTGCAGCGCGCGGCCGACACCGAGGCCAACCGTGCCGCCCATTTGGAGCGCGGCGCCCTCGCGGCCGGCCGAGCCGCCCGCGAGGTGCGTGACGATGGTCGAGACGAAGATTGCGGGCAGCAGCCTGAGCGAGAGCCCCTCGCCGGTGCGCACCTGGTCGATGACGGTATCGGTGGTGAGTCCCTCAACGCGCAACAAGCGATACACTCCCACAACTGCGAGGCCTGCCACGGGAAGCGTGAGGAGCACCCAGGAGTTTGCGAGGCGAAACTCGGTTGCAATCTCGACGCCTTTGTGGAAGGCGGTGCCAATGAGACCACACAGCACGCCGATGATGCCGGACGCGACGAGCCACTTTGCGAGTGCGCGCACGTACACCGCGACGTGTGCCACGAAGTAGCGAATGTCGTCAACTACATCGTCGAGCGCCTCCGCTGGCCGTTTGTACCTGTGCTTATCCATGCGACTACCTCCGCATTGTGCCCGCATTGTGCGCCTTACAATTCGCGGGCGAATCCTTCCACGTAATAGGTGCGGCTAAGTCTGGTCCATTCGGGCATGTTGTGTCGCTCGAACGTCGCCTCTAGATGGGCCTTTGGCTTGAGTATACCGGTTGCGAAGGCGTTAACTGTGTACGTCGTGCCGTCTGTGCCTTTTGCCTCGCACAGCACGCTTGCGACGGATACGTTTTCGGCACTCGTATTGGTAATCGAAACGACGAGCTTGTTTGCGTCGAGGGAGACTTCATCAATCGTTATGCGTTCGGATATGGGCAGCATCCATCCGGGCGCCTCGCTCGCCTTCACGGTGTAGGCAACGGCCGAGGCCTTGTACATTTCGGGCGAGTAGAGAATAACTGACTCTTGGGGACCGAGAACCCGCGCGTCGTCGGTGGCCGTGCCCTTCGTTTCGCCGGCCTTGCCAAGGGAGGTGAAGGTTGCGTCGAGCATGATTGTTGCGTCGGTTTCGTTCGTTACCTTGAGCGTGCATGAGAAGTCGCCCTGCGTCCAGTTGTCGAGCCGACCGGTGATCTCCTCGTCCGCCTTCGTGACGGCCACATCCGAGCCCGAGACGCCGTCCGACCTTGTCCAATTGGCGAAAAAGGTTACGTTGTGCTTGGCCGGGTACGTATCGCCGGGTTGGTATTCCTTCGTGCCCTCGCCTTTGCTGAGGTTGGTGGTCCAATGGCTAAACTCGTAGCCTTTGCGTTCGAAGGCACATGCGGGTAGCTCCACTTCGTCGCCTTCAAGTGCGGCAATACTTTCCATAGTGCCCGAATCTGCGCCGTTGCCGTCGAACTTTACCTCTATGCCCCACACGGCGGTGAAGGTGAGAGACTCGTCCACCTGCACCTCGTCTCCGGGGTCGAGCGCCTCGCGTTTGCTGAACGCTCCGCCCGTCCATCCCACAAAGCTTCGGTTGGGCCACTCGTAGCCGTTCTCGGGCAGCGTGATGCGGTCGCCCGCGTGCGCGTCGATGGAGGCGACATGGCCGCCTCGGGCTCCCCCGCCGTCGAAGCTTACGGTTACGGGGCTGGTTGCGATGAGGCCGCAGGAGCACAGAAGCACGGCGGCTGTTGCAAAGGAAAGCGCGATCGAGACGATTCGCATGGCCGCTGATTGGCGTCGCGTGGAATGCATGGGGCCACCTCCTGTGGTTGGCGAAGCGTGGGGTCTCCCTATTATATTGCAGCAGGCATGACGTGGAGGGGCGCGTGGCTTCTCTTTACGCCGAGGCGCTCGCTCGCGTCGCCTCAGCCGTCGGGATGTGGTTGCTAAAACACATGGGGCACCAGGCGCGAAGGGACCTGGCGACGATAGGCGTCATAGCCGACGAGACCTTCTGCGAGCATGGCGTCTTCGAGCAGAGTCCGAACGACGATGAGTATTGCCACCACAAGTGAGATGGCGCCAACGGCGATGCTTGGGAACACGAGGACGATGGCGACGCAAAACATGAGGATGGCGGAGTACATGGGGTGGCGGACAAATGCGTAGGGGCCGCTACTGCACACCCTTTGGTTTCGGTCGTTCTGCACGCGCGATACCGACTCGGCGTAGGCGTTGGTGCGAAGCGCCCATAGCGTGAGTGCGGTGGAGGCGGCGTAGAGGGCGATGCCAAGTACAGTTGACGGGCCGACCGGCATGGATGGGGCGACGGTAGCTCCCGCCGCGAAGTAGATAACGAAGTATGAAAGCAGCCAGAATGCCGCAAGGATGACTTTGTCCCATACGGGGGTTACGTCCTTCGTACTGGCGATGTTTGCGCGTCGGTCCATGAGTTCGGCGTTCGAGCGGTACAAACAGGCGCCAAGAATTGCGGCGACGAAGTATGTTACGAACCAGATGATGGCACGAGGACCAATATGCCAGGCTGCTCCCAAAAGGTACAGCACGAGGCCAAGCAGGCGTTCCGTCATGAGCCGTGCCGTGTATATTGCCATTCCCTTGGACATGCGCCTCTCCCCTCCTCCGGGGTTGGTCGGCGGGGCCGGCTCTCGCGAGGTTGAGCCTTCGCGAAACGAATCCCGCAAGACATGCCTTCCAGAGAGTTTGTCTCGGCTCAATATGACTAGACGTTAGTATAGCCTATGCAGAATGTAAGTGCTTTGGAACCTGCCTGTATAATCGACACCCTCAAGGCAGTACCCAAGAAAGGAAGCGCATGAGTAACGTGGTATACGTTTTTTGTCATGGTTTGAATGGCAGCGGGGAGTACGACAAGGAGTACGCAAAAAAGCCGTACTGGGGCGGTGCGTCCGGAGACGTGGTGGCGACGCTGCGCGAGCGTGGCTACGATGCCCATGCCGCAAGCGTGGCGCCGCAAGGCAGCGCGTGGGACCGGGCCTGCGAGTTGTATGCGCAGCTGGCCGGTGTGTGTACCGATTATGGCAAGGCTCATAGCGAGGCGTATGGGCACGAGCGCTACGGACGTGACTTTTCGGGGCAGCCGCTCATTCCTGAGTGGAACAAGAGCACGCGGATTGTCCTCATTGGCCACTCCTTTGGCGGCGCGACGATTCGCTTGTTCAGTGAGCTGCTGGCCAATGGAAGCGAGGAGGAGCGTGCGGCTACCCCGGCAGAGGACCTTTCGCTACTCTTTGCGGGCGGTATGGCGGATCGCATCGTTGCAATTGTCACCATTGCCGCACCTTCCAACGGGACGACGGCGTACGAGTATTCGCAGGACCCTACCTTCGACGACAAAAGCATAAAGGTGAGGTTGAAGTATAGGCTTTTCGACCGCTTGGTGAAGGCCAGAACCAAAATCCGCACGGACGGTCGCGATTCGCGGGACTGGGCTAACTACGACATGATGATCGATCACGCGCGAGCGCTTAACGAACGCATCTCTACGCTTCCGCACGTGTATTATCTCTCCGTGGCATGCGATGGAACGAAACCGGGCGCGGACGGCGCTCGCGTGCCCGACGCTTCCGCTATGGAGCCCCTCTTCTTCCGAACCGCTACGATTATGGGTCGCTACAGTGGAACGACGAAGGGTGGCTGCGTGGTAGACGACGAGTGGCACGCCAACGACGGTTTGGTAAATACCATTTCGGCGCGCGCACCCTTTGGCGCGCCACAGAAGCCGCTGGACAAGGGTTCCATCGAGAAGGGCGTGTGGAACGTCATGCCCGACATGCATGTTAATCATAGCTACTTCCAGGGTGGGTATCTTAAGAAGAGCGACCCGCATCCGTTCTTCTACGACCTCATGGAGCTGCTTGCGGGACTTGCGTAGGGCAAAGGTTCCCTACAGGATGCGGGTTGTGTACTGTGGGGGCCGTTTAGCGCGCGAAACCGGTTCTAAGTGGCACCCCTGGTACACAAGATGCGGCAAGAGGCAAGGCTATTCCTCGAGCGCGGCGCGTAGCTTCTCGATGAGCTCGGTCTCTTCGCCCTCGGCAACGCCGTCGCTGAGCGAAATGATGCGGCAGGCCTCCAGAATGAGCTGCTTGTACTGCTCGCTCAGCTCTGCACTCAGCTCGGAAAGCAGCGTGACGGCATCAGCGGCTTCGGCATCGCAGTAGTCATCGACGACCGGTTTGAGCGACACATACATGTTGCGAAGGTCGCGTGACGTGTAGTTGGTTTGGAACATCCGGTTAAGAACCTCTGCCTCGGCGCGCTCGAACACACCATCTACCGACATGATGTGCAACGCCACAGCGAGCAGGTCGGCCTCGAAGTATGCCGACATGAAACCGCGTTGCTTGACGTTCCAAGTACCCGAGAGCTCGAACTCAGAGCATTTAACCAAAAATGCGTCAAAATCCTGGATGAACTGGTCGAGCGCAACCTCTGCCTTGCTGTTCATGATTCGGTCCTTTCGCATGTGGATGCCATATGTGCCTGCAATCATTCTACCAGCTTGCAGATGCCCGCATGGCTGGAAGAGGTGTGACCTTGCGCTATGGTTGTACATAAAGGATGCGAGCATAGTATACTGAGCGTGCAGAATATAGGCACGGCAAGGGAAGCATAGACGGGGGCCTTCATGGATCGCGAAAAGCAAATCATTCATGCGAGCACGATAAACATTGCGGGCAATGTTTTGCTCTCGATTGCAAAGAGCGCGGTCGGACTTATTACCGGTTCGGTTGCCATCGTGCTTGACGGAGTGAACAGCCTTACCGATGCGCTCGGGTCGATTATCGCCATCATTGGCACGAAGCTTGCGGGTAGGTCTGCGGATCACGACCATCCGTTTGGCTTCGGTCGCATGGAGTACATCACGTCGGTTGCAATTGCGGCGCTCATTCTCGCTGCTGGTATCACGTCGCTTATTGAATCTGTGAAGTCTATCGCAACCCCCACGACGCCCAGGTATAGCTTCGCCAGTCTTGCGATTGTTGTAGTCGCGGCGTTTGTGAAGTTTTTCCTGGGGATATACTTGAGCCGGTTGGGCAAGCACATCGAGTCGGATTCGCTCATAGGCTCCGGAGCGGACGCCATTTTGGACGGCGGTGTGTCCATGGCAACGTTTGTTGCTGGCATCATTTATATCCTCACTGGTTGGCGCGTGGAGGCATGGCTTGCGGCCGGCATTTCGCTTCTTATCATTAGGAGTGGCGTTGAAATACTGCGGTCAACGGTTTCCAAGCTGCTTGGCGAGCGTGTGAGCCCTGAGGTAGCAGAGAAGGTCGAGCGCGAGGTTCGTGCCGTGGACGCCGTCCGCTTTGCCAGTGGTTTGGTGCTTTTGGACTTTGGGCCCAACGAGGTGGTCGGTGCCATTCACGTAACAGTCGACAACCAAATGACAATTGCCGAGTTCGATGCCGTGGCTCGCGAAGTGCAGGAGCGCGTTATAAAGAAGTGTGGCGTCTCCCTGGCTGGCGTAACGCCATATCCCGATGTGAGCGACGAAGAAGCAGCTCGCAAGGTGCGAGCTGCCGTGGGTCGCATCGTGTGGCGTAACGAAAACATAGTGGAGATGCGTGGCCTGTACATCAATGCCGAAACACGCGAAGTGCGCTTCGACGCAATTGCGGAGTTCGGTACGGACGATATCAACCTGCTTCGTTTACAGCTCGTCAAGGAATGCGCGCAGGCGTGCCCGGGATGGAACTTCGACGTGCGTACGTTCTTCAATGTGAGCGACTAAAACTCCAGCGTGTCCACCGTATCCAAGAGCTTGCCGATTCGCGTGATGCAGCGCTCGATGGTAGCCTTGTTTTCGGCGGACCTCACTCCCCTCTTTCGGATTTTGCGAATCAAACGCGTGTAGCACAAAAGCGATGCCTTCTCCGTGACGTCGCGCAGCGTCGCCTCGTCGTCGGTTCCGAGGTAACAACGGAGGAAGACGTCGTAAAAGCGCTTAGCCGTGGCATACGAGAATCCCATGAAGTCTTCGATGACGGACGGGTCATCCTCACCAAGGACCACATAAAAGTAGTACAGATCCGCAATCTCTACGATGGGATGCCCGCGCGAAACTCGGTCCATGTCGATGAGGAGCGGCTCGTCTTTTGTTAGGAATACGTTGCCCGTGTGGAAGTCCCCGTGGACGAGGGTGTTTGCGCTGGGAAGCGCGTGTACAAGGCGCATGCACCTCTTTGCCAGCGCCTCGTCTTCGTAGGCAACGCCACCGCGAATGTATTCCGTCAACCTGCCATACGCTTCGGGGAAAATGTCGTCTTCCGTTACTTCGATGCCATGGATTTCGTGAGCAAGCCCTGCCATGAGCTCGGCGCACTCGTCCACGCGTGCTGGGTCATGCGCAATGCGCTCCGAGACGGTCTCGGAGTTAAGCAACTCGTACATGGCACCGTAAAGGTCGCCGACGGCAACAATGCCAAACGAAATGACGCTTGGGATTCCCAAAACGAGCGCGCGGCGCGCAAGCGCGATCTCGTGTTCCACGTCCTGATACAGGTTTTTATGGTTAAATACCTTGATTACCAGCTCCTCGTCGTAGCGGTACACGTCGCCTTTGGCTCCGTGGCCGATGAGCTTGCAGCCCTCAATCGAAACCTCACGGTATTCTCGGTAGCGTGCCTTGCCCGAGTCGAAGGTGCCAGGCCAAATAAAGTTGATGTGTTTGATGAGCTCCTTAAATGCGCCGGTCCTGTTGAGCGAGAGCTCTAAGGCCTGGGCAATGCTCTTGTAGTACCACAGATGTGCCGCGGGGTCGCTTTGGTGCAGATCCGACCACATGGCCTCGCCCCTCTCGGAGTATATGCTGGCAAACGACCGCATGTTCGAGAGCTTGTCTGCGAGCCAGAGCATCTTTATGCCGATGTCGCGACTCCGCCGCAATGCCAGAATCGACTCCTCCTTGCGGCGCCTCCACGTAGCTCTTTTGTCTTCGCTTGGATACTTCTTTTCCGATTCGGAGGCAACGAGTGTGGCCACTCTCTCGCCGAAGCGCTTTTCTATTTCAGACAAGGTCCCGTCGGTATCCTCCACAACGTCGTGGAGGATACCGGCCGTGATTACCTCCACGTCGTCCGTGAGGGTCGAGAGAATCTGTGCGACCTCCATGGGATGCAAGATGAACGGCCGTCCTCCAAATTTGCGCACCTTGCCTTGGTGCATTATTGTTGCGTAAATTATGGCTTCTTCCAGCATGTTCATCATGGCAAGTTTCTCTCTTCTCGCGATAAAACATCTTCCACGTGAAAGTGTACCAGCGTTAGGCTTTTATGTGAATGCGCACGAGGCCTGGCTCAACTAACTCCATGCGTTCGCAAAGGCGATTCACGATGGTGCGCGAGAGCGGGTCCCACGTCTCGTCCTCGAAGGGGTCTCCGCCCGCGAGCAGCTTTTCGCGATAGTCGATTAAAAGCTGCATATCGACGCCGCCCTCGCCAGCCGAAAGCGTGAGGTGTACGTTTGGCTGCGTGATGCCTCGCGAGCGTGCGATGCCCACAAGGTGGTTGCCAACCGCTTCCTCGATGAGCAGCTCGCAGGCGTTTGCAGCGCGCGGCCCCATGAACTGCCGCTGACAGTAGTGCGTGAGCGAGGCCTCGAGGGCGGGCACGTCGGGCGTAAGGGAATCGACGGTTCGCGTCCAACTCCGCACGCGAAAAATGAAGTCGTGTGTCTCTGGGCGTTGCGGGTGCTCGAAAATCTGCTCGGGGGGACCAGCCTCCCAGCATTCTCCCCTATCCATGTAAAACACGCGCGTAGAGGCGTCGCGTGCAAAGCGCATTTCGTGCGTTACGACGAGCATGGTAAGGCCGCGCTCCGCAAGGCCCGTAATAACCGTGAGGACCTCCGAAACCATTTGCGGGTCGAGTGCCGAGGTGGGCTCGTCGAAAAGAAGAATCTTGGGCCGCATGGCGAGGCCGCGCGCAATGGCCACGCGTTGGCGCTGGCCGCCGGAAAGCTCGTGTGGCCAGTTGAGGGCCTTGTCGCGCAGGCCAACCGTTTCGAGCAGCGAGATGGCTTGGTCGTACGCCTCCTGCTTGGAGAGGCCGAGCAAATCCATCGGGGCCATCATGAGATTCTCTACGACGAGTTTGTGGCCGAAAAGCGCATAATTTTGAAACACCATGCCCATCTTTTGTCGCATCGCAGGCAAATCCGTTGCCGGATCGCACATGTCCACCCCGTCGACGAGGATTTGGCCTGACGTGGGCGTTTCCAAGCGGTTGAGGCAGCGTATGAAGGTGGACTTTCCCGTGCCAGACGGACCAATAATGGAGATAACCTCGCCTTCGTCCACGCGAACGTTAACGTCCTTGAGCGGGGTGACGTTTGGGTACTCCTTGCGCAGGTGATTGACTTCTATGAGGCTCATTGCTCCACCCCTTCGATTTCGCGCGGACGATTTGCCACCTCAAAGCGGGCCGACACGTTACCCAGCGCCCATGCCAGCAGGCGACAGAACAGGAAATAGATAATTGCCGTGGAGATGAGCGGGAAGAACGCATCCATGGTGCGCGCACGAATGAGGTCGGACGCACGCGTGAGGTCTTGCACCGCGATGTATCCCACGATGGAGGTTTCCTTAACGAGTGAGACGAATTGCCCCGAGAGTTGAGGCAAGAACTGCTGCGCTGCTTGGGGGAATATGATTTTTTGGAATACCTGCTGGCGTGTGTAGCCGAGCGCGAGGCCCGTTTCCTCCTGAATGACGTCGAGGCCGTCGATGGCCGTCCACATGGTGGTGCCTGCCGTCGAGCCAAAGGAGAGCATGAACGCGAGTATTGCCACGATGGTTCCTGGGATGTTGAATGAGCCGAACACCACGTAGTACAGGACCATGAGTATTACCACGATGGGTACGCCGCTCATGAGCGCCTGATAGCCGTTTACGAGTTTGCCGAGCCACTTAGCGCCGCCACGGCGAGCAAGCACCGTGGCAAAGCCCAGCGCGATGCCTAGGGCACCTGCGCATACGCTTATGAGGATGGTGACGCCCAAACCCGACACGATGAGCTGCCAGCGGTCCTCTTCAATAAAGGTCTTTCGGAAGGAATCGGAGATGCTGGCGAAAAACCCCGAATCCCCAGCGGCTCCGGTAGCTCCCTCTGCCAGCACGATGACGGAAATGGTCGTGGGCATAACGGTGTCGCTAAAGTCGCACACGGAGGCGCGCTCGGGAGTTTGGGTGAGCGTGCCGCCAAAATCGGCCTTGCCGCTATCGACCGCGGCAAAAATCGAGTCCATGGGAAGAGTGCTCACCTTGAGGTGATACCCTAGCTCACGAGCAATGAGCAAAGCGAGCTCCACGTCGTAGCCCTTAGCCACGCCGCCCTCTCCCACATAGCTAAAGGGTTCGATGACGCCCGAGGTGACGAATTTCAGGGTGCCGTTGGGTGCATCCCAGTCCTGATCGGGCAGCGTCTTGCCCGACTCGTCTGCGGCCACCCACTTCTTCTCGAGGGTAGCTAGCGTTCCGTCGTCCGAGAACTTTGCGATGAGCCTATTGAACTCTGCGGTGAGGTTCGACCCCTTTGGGAAGAAGAAACCTTCCGAAACGTCAGCGATGGGCTCGGGCAGCAGCGCCACCGTTCCCGGACGACGGTTGACGGCGAGCTGGCAGCAGTACGAGAGCTGCACTGCCGCATCTTCCTTTTGGGCCTCCACCGCGGCCACGCACTCAGCCAGCGACGGATAGAAGTGCTCAGACGTGCCGTCAATCCTGTTTTGGACCGCCATGTTGTATACGCTACCATTTACGTAGGAAAATCGCTTCCCCGCTAGCTCGTCGAGCGTTATGTACACGGGTACGGGCTGGGGGGTGTCCTCCGCGGCTCTCGTTGTTGCGGGTACTGCAACGATGGCGCAAAGCATGGCGCACACCAATGCGACAGTTGCAAGTAGCCGCCTTTGCATGCTCATAAGCATCTCCTTCCACTGGGAATTCTAGCCAGTATGGTATCACTCCAAGGCAACGCGTTTCGTCGCTTGCTATTTGTGCCTTTTGCGCGTGCCGATAATGAGTAACAGCAGACAGAGGCCTACGAACAGCGCGCACATAACCAGCATGACCGACCAAGCGCTGAATAAGCCAAAGATCCCCTGCTCGTACATGGCCTCGTCCGACGCTGGCGAGAGTGCCGAAAGGTCCCAACTTGCCTTGACCTCGGTTCCGTTAACGACTTTGCCGACGAGCGACTTGTTGAGGGTGGTGAGCTGCGCCGTGGTGCCGTAGCCGCTCATGCCCCACCGGCAGCTTACGAAGTACGAAATCGTTTCGACGACGCCTGTGAGCTCGACGACCACGCCCGCAAAGAGGATTTGAGGCATTATGAGCAATGGTGCGCAGGCAATCGCCCTATTGGGATTCTTGAAAAGTGCCGAGACGAAGAGTCCAAGGCACATGGCCGAAAGCATAATGAACGCAGATGTGGCGAATAGCTGGCCGGGCATGAGCATGAAGCCCGTCTCTGTCCACCCCACGCCCCAAAACAAGCTCATGAAAGCGCAGAATGTTGCGGTGAAAAGCGCGGCCTGTACGAGACACAGTACGCCCAGCACAACCAGCTTCGAGAGGACGTAGGAGGCAACACGAATGCCGCCATCCGTTTCGCGTTGGAAGATGGGACGCTCCTTGCAAATCTCTTGGATGGAATCGAGGATGCCCACCCAAAACGCTGCGCACGAGAGGGCGAACAAACATGACTTGGTGTTTTCGTAAATCGTAAAGCACCCGTCACCTGTTACGAAGGCAATCAGGATTGCCAGCAACAGCGTTTGTCCAATAAGGAGTGCGAGACGGAACGGATCGTTGCGTATGAGCTTGGCGTAGCGTCTTACGAGCGTGCCGAGTTGGCGCCCGACTGGTGCTTTCTCGACTTCGGTGACGGGAGCTCCTGCTTGTTGTGCCCATGGCGCGGCGTCTTGGCGTGTGTTGAGGCTGTTTTGGTATTGAAAGCCCGCTGAGAAGAAGAGGCCCCGCGGGGCCTCTCGGCCAAAAAAGAAGCGCCCGCAGAGGTTCGAGCCAAACCACTTGACCAAACCACCTGCGGGCGCCGTGGGGTGCGCTACTCTGGTCGCATGCCAATCACGACGTGGTGATGATCGCTCTCGCGCGTTTTTATTGTTTGCAGCGAATAGGACCTTGGCGTACCGTTAACGTCCTTGCCGAACGTCAGGGCAAGAGGTTCGTCCTGTTCGGCCAGATGAATGAGGTTCGCCTTGCTGGTCGCCTCTCTCACTCGCTGTGCGTCGGCATCGTTTACGCCCGCGAGTATTTTCTCTCGTGCCTCTCCAAAGAAATCTGTTCCGGCGGGACGTATTTCCAAGTCGCCATGCTCACTCATAAAGAACTCGAGATAATAAGCCGTTACAACATCCACGTAGAAGATGCTCTCGAAGTCGCTCGTCAACGCATTGGAAACGCTCATATACGTCCTTTTGGCCGCTGGCGTGGCTTCGACCTTCGTCGCAACGCGCTCAACGATGAAGTGGTCGAACTCCTCGGAGGGCACCGGCTTCGAGAAGTAGTAGCCCTGCACGTAGTCGCAGCCCATGGTCTTTAAAACCGTATACTGCTCTTCGGTTTCGACGCCCTCGGCCACAACCGGCACGTGCAGATAATCCGCGATGTCGATGATCAGCTCGATCATGCGTACGTCCCTCGTTTCGCCAAAGGCGTTGCGGATGAAGCTCATGTCGAGTTTTAGCGCGTCGATGGGAAGGCGCGAAAGCATGCCCAGGGAGGAGTATCCCGTTCCAAAGTCGTCCATCTCGATGCGGAAGCCCATGCCCATTCCGCGCAGTTCCTTGGCAGTGGAAATTACCTGGTCCGAGTCGCCGGTATAGGCGGACTCGGTAATCTCGAGCATGAGGTCGTCCGCACTGAGTTGGTAGGTCTCAAGGATTTCGGCAAAAATGCTCTTCAGGTTTGGCGTCAGCATGTCGATGCGCGACACGTTTACCGAAACCGGCACGGCAAAGTTGAAGCGATCCTTCCAGTCCCGAATCCTGGCCGCCGCCTCGCGCCATACGAACTGGTCGAGATCCAGTATGAGGCCATTATCTTCTAGTAATGGAATGAAGAGGCCAGGGCTGATAATCCCAAGCTCCGGGTGGTCCCAACGTACCAAGGCCTCCGCACTGGCCAACACAGGACTCTCGGGTCGGATGTCGAATTTGGGCTGGAAGTACACCATAAAGCGGTTGCTCTCCAAGGATGGCTTGAAGTCCTCGAGGAGACGCTCCCTAAACAGCTCCGCCTCGTGCATCTTCGTATCGTAAATGCCAATCGCCTTTTGATACCCGCTCCTCACGGTGTTTGCGGCAATCTTGGCGTAGTCGAAGCGGCGGTCGATTTGGAGGGACTTGTCGACCTCTGAATATACGCCCATGCGCAGACGGACGCGGTTCTTCGAGACGTCCTCGTCCACGAGGCCTTGGGATGCCATGTCCAGTATGTGCTCGTAGTTATCCTTGTGGGGGCAGTAGATAAGGAAAACATCCGCTTCGCGGCGGCAGCATACGCCACCGATTTCGCGCGAAATCTGGCGGACGCGCTGGCCAATACGGGCAAGCACGCTGTCCCCATATTGCTTGCCGTAACGCTCGTTGAGCATGTGGAAGCGATTGACGTCCAACACGATGGCATCCATCGGCATTTCGCTATAGTGCTGGTCGTACATCCGCACATAGCGGAGGAAGTAGTCGAGGTTAAGAAGGTTCGTAAGGCTGTCGCGTTCGGTGGACTTAATGATGTTGCGCTTTTCCGAAAGCTCAATGCATCGGTTGACGCGAGCCTGGACGATTTCGATGGAGGGATACGGCTTGGGAATGAAGTCGATGGCGCCAATCTTCAGGCAGTCCACCTCGGCGCTTTGGTCGGCCGTAATAACGATGACCGGTATGTCCCGAAGCTCCTCCTCTTCCTTCATCACCTTGAGTACTTCCATGCCGCCCATTTTCGGCATGCGCAAGTCCAAGAGTACGATGGCCAGCTCATCTTGATGGGCTTTTACCTGCTCGAGCGCCTCGGTTCCGTCGGACGCGTAGAGTACGTCGTAGCTCTCCTCGAGCATGTTGCCCAGTATCATTTGATTGATGCTCTCGTCGTCGACAACAAGAACATGACGTTTGAGGTGCATGATTTCCGCATCTTCGTCTTGCGGGAAAATGGGCTTTGCGGCTTCCTCTGCGTCTTCGCGCGTTATGGCGCCCATGCCCTTGAGCAGCTTCTTCTCTTCGTACATGAGCTGGTCTGCCCGTTCGAAGGGATCGTGGAAGCTAGCGTCCTCTCCGGGATTGAATTCCGAGAGGCCGCCCGAAACAACGACCTCGTTGGAGCTGATGTGCATTACGGAACGGTCGTGCAGTGCCAGAACGAGTTCCTTCCTAATAAGATAATCGCGTCCGCGAAGGAGGACGACGAACTCGTCTCCGCCAGTTCGAAAAACCGGGCTGTGGGCAAAAATGTCGCATATCATCTTGCTTGCGCTTTGAATGTACTCGTCGCCCGCTTTGTGGCCGAGCGTATCGTTGACTACCTTCAGGCCGTTTACATCGCAAACGACAATGGCAAACTCCTCCACCGTTCCATCGTTTATGGCTGCGTCGATTTCCTGCTGTTGCAACAGGAAGGCATGCTTGCTCTTCACTCCAGTTAGGGGATCCCTCAGCGCGACGTTTTTGGCTTTGTCGCGCTCCTCGTTGGCTTTTCTCTCCCACTTTTGCATGTGCGTATAATTAATAAACATAACCATGAGAGACATGCCGAACAGGCCGACGATTACAAAAACGCTAAGGTTGTCGGCTGCGTGAAGCCGCGCGAGCTGTACCGCAAGGAACTCGTCTTGGCTTTGTGCGAGAATCTCGGCGTCCGCCGTACCATTCATATAGCTGGCGATTTCGGCAACGATGGTGTTTTCTCTGCTTTCGTTCAGCCTTTCCGCCCATGTCATGGCCATCAAAACGATGAACACGAGCAGGGCAAGCCATACGATGATGGCCTTCCCGAATTTCCTCTCCTCGTCGCCGCGAATAACGAAGTTGAAGTAGAGAAGGCCCAAGAAGGACCAAACGGCCAACAGCACGTACGTCTCGGTTTCGATGGAATAGTCGGAAAAAGCGCTTGGGAAGAGCAGGAACACTGCGAAGGCGACTAAGATGGGCAGGCAGATTCCGCTGATAATGCGATTTGCTTTGACGCCCTCCTGACCGGAGACCTTAAAAACGGTTACGGATATGGCGCCGTAGATTATGGTGGCGCCTATTGTGGTGGTATCGACAATCCACCCGATGGCCGTTCTTCCCAAAAACGGAATGGGCAGCGACACAAACAGTACCAGCAGGATGGCATTAACAGGGATTTGCTTGTTGCTGAGTTTGGCAAAGCGCTTGGGCAGGATGCCATCCTGCGCCACGGCGAAGCACAAACGGCTAACGGCGCGCAACATGCCGATGAGGCTGGAGAGCACCAGTGCCGCCAAGGATGCCATAAGAATGAACACGCCGACCGAACCAAGATAATAGTTTGCCGCATAGAAGGCCGGAAGTCCGGCGATTCCCTCGAATTCATCCAGCCGGCTGATGTAGTCGAGCCAGCTATTGCAGCCTGCCGGATACGCGGTAACGCTCATGAGGACGATGAAGACGTACAGCGCTGTGGTAACAGACACGGCTATAACGAGAACACGGAACATGTTGCTGTGCTTGAAGTTGTATTCCCCAGCAGAATGGGTGATGGTCTCGAATCCAATAAATGCCCAAGGCGAGATGAATGCGATGCGCATGACCTGCTGCAAAACGTTCTTTTCGGGGACGAAGGCCGGACCCATGCTCATTGAGGTGCCGGTGTGCCCTAGCATGGCGGCGGCAAAGCAAACGGTAATGCCGATGGTAAAGAGCAGCACCATTCCCACCATGATTCGCGCGGTGCCCTGTTTGCTCTTCATGCACAGCAAACCAACGAGCCACATTACCAGTAGTGTGACCAAGGCTTCTCCGAGGTAGACGTCGTACTCGAATACCGTAAAGAGATACCCTTGTTTGAACACTGCTCGCAAGAAGTATCGTGCGAACAACGGGACGCTTGTGGCGTTAGCCCAGAAGATCGAAATATAAATGAAAAACATGAACCAGGCGATGAGGAAGGCGCGGTCGTATCCAAAAACGTGCTTTACGTAGTTGTAGAGGCCTCCCGTACCCGGATAGCGGTTGGCCAAAAAATGATAATGGCTCGAAACCATGAGCATCATGGCGAATCCAAGGAGAAGGCCAAGAATGGAGCCCATGGGTCCCGCTTGCGAGAGATAGGTTTTGCTGGTAACAACAAGCGATCCCCAGCCTATGGCCGAGCCAACCGATAAGGCCCAAACTGCAAGCGGCGAAAGATAGGGCTGAAGTTTGGCCGTTTCGTTGGTAGCAGGCGTAGCAGATGTCTGCTCCTTCATGTTGCTTGCTCCTCTGCCGACTTGCGTACTCCTACGCATTCTGAATTATGTATTTTTTATAACACAGACTTTTGCGGATTTCTATGACTTGAGTGTAAAAAGACGGGATGGCACGGTGTGCGTTGGTCGGTGGGTGGCCATGAGCAAGGGCGCCCGGGAATGCGAATGCTACATCGATTGTATGCTCCTCTTGCTAGGCAATCTGCTTCGTCATGGGTTAGTGGAGCCGTCACGTCCGTTCCTCGCGGACCTCGAGCGCGAGCATGGTGATGTCGTCGGACTGCTCGGCGCCCTTTGCGAAGGCGGCGACGCTGGCGCGCACGTGCTCGATGAGCTCGCGCGGCGTCAGGTCGTGGCATTCGCGCGCGGCCTCTTCCAAGCGGTGCTCGCCGTACTGCTCCCGCTCCACCGAGAACGCCTCGTTTACACCATCCGTGTAGAGCAAGAGCTTATCTCCTGCGGAGCAATCGATGGCGAAGGTTTCGTAGGGGAAGTCGTCGAACACGCCGAGCGGCATGCCCGAAACGTCCTTCAACCAGGTAGTTGTGCCTTCATGCAGCAAGAGCGGTGGGTTGTGACCCGCATTGACGTATTCCACGTGTCCGGTGCCGTAGTCCAGCACGCCAATCCAAGCAGTTACGAACATGTCGCCATCGTTGCCGTCGCACAGCTGCGCGTTGGCGGAATCAATCGCCTCGCCGAGCTCGAGGCCTCCCTCGAGGCAGTCGCGAATCTTGGTTTTGGCCTTCATCATGAAGAGCGCCGCCGGCACGCCTTTGCCGCTCACGTCGGCAATCACGAAGGCGAGCTTGCCTGCCTCTGGTCCGCATTTGTCACCGAGGAGGAAAAAGTCGTAGAAGTCGCCTCCGACTTCCCTGGCGGTTTTCATGCTAGCGAATATGCCGAAGCGCGTTATGTGCGGAAAAGGCGGGAAGACGTTCGGCAGTGCCTGCTCCTGAATCACCTTTGCTGCGGCTAGCTCCTCGTCCATGCGACTTTCTGCCTCGGCAATCCAACCTTGGAGCGCGTCCACCGTTACGTTGATGCCGGCGGAAAGGTCCCAAAACTCGCGCGTTCCCTCGGGCATTATGCGCGCGTTTAGGTCACCGTCCGTGATTCGGCCCAGTACGTCGTTGGTGGCATCGATGCGGCGGGCGACCATGCGGTCGAGCAGGCGCGACGTGAGCGCGAACACGGCGACGAGCAGCGCGAGGGACGAGAGGGTTATCCAAAACACCACATCGTCGCGTCCGTCGAACAGCATGCCGGCGGGACGAATGATCACCACCTCGCAGTTGTCGTCCTGCACGGCCATGAGGTAGCCAACTTGGTGAATCAACAGAGAATCACCCATCTTTTCGGTCCCGGGAGTATCGATGAGGTCGCTATACTTGTTCGGTGCAAGGTACACGATTCGTTCGAGGGTTTCGTGTTGCGCGCTGCGCTGTGCGGCGGATTGAATGTCGCCGCCCAACAGATCGCCGACGCTTGCCTTCCCGTCGACGTTCAACCGGCCGACGTCCGTGCACACGACGTGACCGTCGATGGAAACAAGTATGAGGCCGTCAGTCTCTTCCGCATGGCCTTCGAGGATGCTCACGAGCACGTCGGCGGAGGCACTCTCCACCAACCCCTCCATGGCTTCGTTCGAGCTGTTCTCGTCCTCCGAAAAGGCCTCCACTATTCGCTTGTTGAGCGCGCTGGTGTTTTCCACCTGGCACAAAAGATACTCCGCCGCGTTGCGCATGTGTTCCTGGCCATCCGCGAGCTCGGCCGCTGTGACGGCTCCGTATGCCGCCGTGGCAATTATCATAAACGCAACGAATACCACGGTGAGCAGTCGCGCGCCGAACACCTCGCGCAAGCCCGCCACCCCTGCCTCGCGCATGCCTCGCTCGCCTAGGGTGATGCCCGCCAGGGAAAAGATGGCCGTGAGGATGGAATCGGCAAACACCTGAAAACTCACATGACTCTTGAAGAACGCGGTCTCGACTGCCTTCGCGTGCAATTGTGCGAGTTGTTCGTGATTCTGGTCGAGGCCGGCTTCGGATACCAGCGTGGCGAGCGATGAGGCAATGATGCCTATGCTGAATCTTGCGCTGAACACCACAGACGCAGCGCAACACGCTAGCACCACGAGGACGTTGCGACGCCAGCCTGTAAACCTCCCGTTGAGGATGCACGCAAGCAGTGACCCGAGGACAAACCCGAATAGCGTCATTCCCAAAATGGAGGCGCTTGGCGTCACGTAGGCGAGCTCGTAGTAGTCGAGCGGAGTAAGAAGCGCGTGCAGGCATAGCACGGATCCGGAGAAGCACCCCAGCCCCGTGCCCCATGCTGTGCCGAGGGCTAAGGCGGCTATCGCAACCGGTACGATCATGGACACGATGTAGGCTGTGGCGCCGTCGGCGAACTGCACACCGATGAAGCCCCACTGCGTAAACGCCAGCGTAACGCACATAAGCGCCAGCACGATTGCGGTGGCACGCCGAACTGCCGCGCTCGCTTCGGCTAGCACGCCACGCCATCGCAGGAAGTTGAGCTTTGCGGGCATTCTCATAGAGGCTTCTCCCGAATGCGACGAATGGACGGGGTTTGTCACATCATAGCAGGTGGCTTGGGGAAAGCCCCCGCAGCTCCGTGCTTTTGCAACGTTTGCCAGTGCGAGCGTGTTTGTCGGCGCCAAGCTCGCCAAACAAGGTATCATTATGGTAAGACCATAGTGAGGAGGGCACATGAACGGATTTGTGGCGAGCGAACCGCTGGCAAAGGCAAGGTCGTACGAAGAGCACATGGAGGCCTTTATTGAGCCCAAGGATCGGCCGGTGTTCCACCTTTCACCGCGCGTGGGTTGGATGAACGATCCCAATGGCTTTTCGTATTATGACGGCGAGTATCACCTGTTTTATCAGTATAGTCCCTATACCATAACGTGGGCACCCATGCACTGGGGACACGCCGTGAGCAAGGACCTCCTTTCGTGGAAGCACCTGTCGTGTGCCCTCGCGCCCGACATGCCCTACGAGAAGCACGGCGGGTGTTTTTCGGGAAGCGCCATCGAGCTGCCCGACGGCCGACTTCTGCTAATGTATACGGGCGCCGGCGAAAATGGCAAGCGGAAGGACGGCAGTCCCATCGAGCACCAAACACAGTGCCTGGCGGTGGGTGACGGCGTGGACTTCCAAAAGTACGAAGGCAATCCCGTCATCGACGGCTCGTCTCTTCCCGAGGGTTCGAGCACGGAGCAGTTCCGCGATCCCAAGATTTGGCGCGAGCCCGATGGGACGTATCGCGTGGTTTTGGCAAGCTTAGGCCCAGACAAAAGCGGCCAGATTGTAATTTACCGTAGCGACGACGCCTTTACGTGGGAGTTCGAAAAGGTGCTTTCGCGCAACTGCTGGCGCTATGGCATTATGTGGGAGTGCCCCGACATCTTTACTTTGGACGGAAAAGACGTGCTCCTGGTGAGTCCGCAGGACATGCTGCCCCATCGTCATGACTTCTACAGCGGAAACGGCACACTCTGCATCGTGGGGTTCGTGGACCCAGAGACCGGCATGCTCATGGAGGAGAGTACTTCGGGCATCGACCATGGCACGGACTTCTACGCCACCCAAACGATTTTGTCGCCTGATGGACGTCGAATTATGGTTGCCTGGATGCAAAACTGGGACGCCATCGCCGGCTCCATTCCCTCGACGCGCTGGTTTGGTCAAATGGCGACGCCGCGCGAGCTAAGCGTGCGCGACGGACGCCTGTACCAGTGGCCCATTCGCGAGCTGGAGGGTTGGCGCCGGAACCGGGTGGCGCATAGCGATGTGGCCGTGGGGAACGAGCCCATCGCCTTGGAGGGCGTGAGCGGACGCGTCGTGGACCTGCTGGTAAACGTTCGTCCCGAGGGCGATACCTATCAGGAGTTCATCCTTTGGTTCGCGCAGGACAAGATGTTCCACTCTTCGATTCGGTACCGTCCTGCCCATGGCACGCTGGAGATTAGCCGCATCCACGCGGGGATGCGCCGTGCCTACGTGCAGCATCGCAAGTGCGACATCCCCGGGGCACCCGCAGAGCTCAGCCTTCGTTTGGTATTAGACAAGTACAGTGCCGAGGTGTTCGTGAACGACGGCGTTCAGGCTCTGAGCATGACCTTACCTACCGTGCTCACCGCCGACGCGATTACGTTTGCGTGCAAGGGCCAGGTTAGTATTGATGTGGAGAAGTTCGACCTCGTGGATCCTGCCGAGGAGTAGCGTCTGCGCGGGCGGGCGCGGGCGGTGGCGTGGCCGCCGCCCGCGCTACTCGTCGATTAGCTCCTCAAGCGTCTCGAAGAGCGTGTCGGGTTCAACGGGTTTGCTCAAGTGCGCGTTGAGACCCGCCTGCATGCTTTGTCGGACGTCCTCGTCGAAGGCGTTGGCCGTGAGCGCGATGATGGGAATCGTCTGCGCGTCGGAGCGGTTCATGGCGCGAATGGCCTTCGTAGCGTCCAAACCGTTCATTTCGGGCATGCGCATGTCCATAAGAATGGCGTCGTAGTAGCGCTCCGGGTGGTTGGCGAACATATCGACAGCCACCTTGCCATTCTCTGCATGCTCTACCTCAATCTCGCGCATCGCAAGCAGCATTTCCATTATTTCGGCGTTTATGTCGACGTCCTCCGCGAGCAACACGCGTCGCCCGGCCAAGTCGGTCGTACGCTCTACCCTGCGATCGCCCGTCCGCGCGCGAACCTTCCCATACTCTTCGAGTACGCGCTCCGCGAGCAGTGGCTTGGCAACGAATGCGTCCACTCCCGCCGTGCGTGCCTCGTCGGCAATGTCTTCCCAGGTATAGGTGGTAAGAAGGATTACGCTCTCCTTCTCCCCCACCTCCTCGCGAATGCGACGGGTTGTCTCCACGCCGTCCATCTTGGGCATCTTCCAGTCCACCAAAATGAGGTCGTACGGCTCGCGGCGCGTGCGGCACATCAGGGTTTTGTCTAATCCCTCAACGCCTGAAAGTGCCTTGTCGCACGAAATGCCGAGCTGGCCAAACACGACCCTCGCATGCTCGCAAGCAATCTCATCGTCGTCAATTATGAGTACGCGCATGCCTTGGAGGTCCAGCTCTTCGTTGCGCAGCTCGCTCGTCCGCGTCGATTCGGTGAGCGTGAGCGCAATGGTAAACGTCGTTCCCACCCCCTGCTTGCTTTGCACCTCGATTGAGCCGCCCATGAGCTCCACAATGCTCTTGGTAATGGGCATGCCGAGGCCCGTGCTCCCATAGGTGCTTGCAGCAGACGTGTCCTCTTGGCTGAACGCGTCGAACACCCTTGGCAGGTACTCTTCGCTCATGCCAATGCCCGTATCGGTAACGGTAAAGCGAAGGGTCGATTTGCCCTCGTAGCGCATCGTCGTTTGTATGTCGAGCGTCACCGAACCGCCCGCAGGCGTGAACTTCACGGCGTTCCCCAGCACGTTGATAAGCGCCTGCCGAAGCTTTTGATCGTCGCCAATGCAGTAGTCGCACACGTCCTGCGGTATACGACACTCGTAATGCAGGCCTTTCTCGTTGCATTGTCCGCCGATGATCGCGTTTACTTGTTCGAGCACGTGCATGAGCGAGAACTCCTCGTGTTTCGCTACCATGCGACCGCTCTCGATGCGGCTCATGTCGAGGATGTCGTTAATGATGCCGAGCAGGTGGTGCGCCGACGTATCGATCATCTCCAAATAATGCCTGGTAGAATCGCTAATCGTGGAGTCCGCAAGCGCGATGTTGCCGAGGCCAATAATTGCGTTCATGGGCGTGCGGATTTCGTGACTCATGTTGGAGAGAAACACCGTTTTCGCCTTGTTCGCCTCCTCCGCCGTGGCAAGTGCGTTTTTGAGGGCTTCTCTGCTCTCGTGGAGTTCTTCGCGCTGCTGGCGCTCGCGGCTGAGCGAATCTTCAAGATTCTTACGGTACTCGTCCTTCTCGTCCTCCACAACGTAGCTATGCAACAGACAAGTGCCTAGCATGTAGCCCATGGCGTAGCACGGAAGGAGCGGGTAGGCAACTTGCACGCCGATGAGGAGGATCATAACGATGCCGAAGAGCCCTATGGTGAGGTTGCGGCGCCGGGTGGTTCCGTGCGTTGTGGCCGTGACGCGCAGCGTGTAGACGGAGCTGAGGAAGAACATGAGGATTTGAATCGCCAAGGTGACGTAGCGCGCGACTCCTGCGTGATACGTGCCGGACTCGTCGAACCAAAACAGGATGGGATGAAGGAAGTTGAAGGTGGCGACTGCGACCTCGAAGCACACGAAGAGCGTTCCTGCGTGCGAGAGTATGCGTCCGAAGATGCTTTTGTCTTCGAGGTACGAAACGACGTAGCGCGTCCAGAGCATTACCGCGAGGGCCATTGCTACGAAGTGTATGACGGTATCGGCGTAGAGAATCGAGGTGAGATGGTGCGATTCGAGGACACCCCATAGCATGTCGGTGATGTAGTAGCCCAGGACGCCTTGTAGGAAGCTACGATAGCTGTGGCGCGTGGTGCTGTGCCGGTGCTCGGCGTCGGTGCGTTCAGCGTCGGCGTGCGCCCGGCCTTTGCCGTCCTCCCAGAGTACGTCTCTGTTGATGATGACCAGAATGATGGTAGCGAGTATGCCGATGATGGAGTAAGTCATAGCAGTTCCGCCTTGTTCCGGTTGTGTCCGCAACGCTTCGTACTAGTGTAGCGCAACGGATTGGACGTGAGGCGCATAGTTCGTCGCGGTGGTTGAAGAATGCATGCGCGCAGTCGCTCGTAACCAAGGATATCGGGCCGCGCGAGACCTCACCACGAAATGCGAGCATGATGAGTATGATTCGACGGGGTGATGTTGGCCCCTGCGTTGTGCTCTGCAAGCTTTTGAATTTGCCTTCAATGTGTCTGGGCAGCAAAAACAACGTTATGCCGAAAAACCGAGGTCCTTCACCCAATCGCGCACCTCTTGCTCGGACTGGGCGACGTTGTCGCCAAGAATGGATATGACGTCGTCCGACCTTACCGTCGCCCCCTTGGCGAGCGACTCGAGCGTGGTGAGGCTGTTGGCGCCGCTTGCGCTACCGCCATGCGAGAAGAAGGGTACGACCTCCTTACCCGAGAGGTCGTAGCTCTCCAGGAAGGTGCACATCGGCGTGGGCAGGTCGTACCACCATATGGGAAAGCCGAAAAACACCGTGTTGTATCCTGCCAGTTGGTTTGCGTCGAGTTCGACGGTGATTTCGGGCCGTGCTCCCTCGTCAAGCTCCTTTTTCGCACGGTCGACGGTTGCGTCGTAGTTGTCGGAATAGGCGTCTTTGGCCGTCACGCGCACGAGGTCGCCTCCCGTTTCGTTGGCTATCCAATGAGCCATCTTATCGACGTTGCCGGTGTAGGAGAAGTACACTACCAGTGGCTTCGTGCCGTCCGTGCCTGCGGGGCTGTTCGATTGAGTGGATTGGTTGTCGCCGTTGCTTGTCGCGGAGGTGGTGTCGGTCGTGGAAGCGACGTCGGCAGATTGGTCGGCACTGCCTACGTGTGATGTGGTGGCGTCGTCAGCCGCGTTAGCGCCATCCGACGCAGTAGTGCCCGTGCTCCGCGAGGCGCAACCCGCGAGGCCTGCTGAAGCACCCAGCGCGGCAAGTGCCATTGCGCTCAAGAATGTACGTCTCGACATTTCTGGGCTGTCTGCGTACGTTTTTCCTACGAGCGCTTTTCCCGCGTGCGTTTGTCCCATGCGTTCTTTTGCCATGAGCTTCTCCCCTCTCGTTTTAGGTCAATTTCTCAATCTACTCCGCGAGCTCGATACGCACGTCGTATGATCCCTCGAGGTTTGCGATGTCCTCAAGCGGACACGTTATTACGCCGATGTTCACCTGCGAGCCATATTGTTCAGACACGTCTTCGTCCTCGAAGAGAATCGTGAAGTACGGTGCGTCCGTCGCGTAGTCTATGTCGCCGTTGAGCCACCCGTAGTGTACCTCGTTCTCGTTGTAGGGAAGCTCGTCTGTGGTGCCGCAGAAGTCGTGGGAGTATCTGCTTACGTGCTGCGTTATTGGAAGCTTTTCAATAAGGGCCTTCGCGGTGTCGGAGTCGTTGAGCACGCCGGGGATTACCGTGTCGCCAAAGTGCATGTTGATCTTTGTACCGCCCTCCATGGGAATCCTGGTCGGCATGGACGCGTCCTCTGTTTGCATGTTGGCATCGTCTTTTGCAACGCGCTTATCTGCCTCCGCCGCTGGCTCAGAGGAGGATTGTGAAGTCAACTCTGAAGCTGAGCCTGAGGTTGAGGTTGAATTTGAGCTTGAGTCCGAATTTGAGCCTGAGCCTGACCCGGTTTCCGATAGCGTGGACTCCTGGGCCTGCGATTCCGCCTCGAGTGACGCTTGCGATTGCGTTTGATTGTTCGAGTTGCCGCATGCCGCGAGAGTTAGGGACATCAAAACAGCAATGACGATTGCGTGTGCGGTATGATTTCGTGTGGTATGACTTTGCATAATCATGCCTTTCTGCTGTGTTCAGGTCGCTTGTTCTGCCTGAATGCCAGTTGCTAATGCTATTGTGCGCCGCGTTTCAACCAATAACAAATGCTTATCATGTATCGTATACTATGTTGTGCACGCATGATGTAAGGTGACAAATGCCTGCCATTGATGGTCTGTCCGTTGTTAGATAAGAGCGATGCGGTGGAAGGAGTTGAGGGCGCGCCCTTGCGCGCAGGCGGAAGTACCGCATCGAATGTGCCGGTGTAAGCCTGTGTGCTGCGGGCGCCACTTAGCTGGCTAAACGGCCCTCCCAGCACACAGGCTCATCTTGTGTGCCAGCAGTTGCCGCTTAGCGTCGGTTTTGTCCGCGAAATGGCTCCCTCAGCACACAACCTCGTAATGTGTGCCAGCGGTGCCACTTAGCCGACCTTTTGTCTGTTAAGGGGATTGCGGCATGAGCAGGTCCTCAACAGACAAACCCTTATTGAGCACGTTGAGGTCAACATGACCGGCCACGTTGGCGGCTCCCGCCACTTCGCCCACATCGCTATACTGCCAAATGGTCCACTCCCCTTGCGGCCACTCAACCCAAGCGGGCCACTTGCGACACGATATCCAGAGGTCGCAGTCGTCAAAGTGGTCCTTCAGGTAACGATCGTACATGTCGTTGCCCACGTAGATGAGAGGTTTGCAACCGCACGCGTTCTCGACCGCATCGATAAACGCCCTGAGATCGCGCCGCACGTCTTCGGCCGCGGGCGGATTCTGCTCCTTGTCGCCATACCACTCCACGTCGACGGCGGGTCTGAGCGACCGGATGACAGGATCGTTCCAAGCACGCGCCGCGGTTGCAACGAAGCTCGCAGCCTGCGCAGTGCCAGGCGAGTCGAACGAGAAGAAGTGGTAAGCACCAAGGGCGACGCGGCTGTTTGCTGCCTCAAGGCATGTTGCCTGGAACTGGGAATCGACATGGGACGCGCCCTCGGTTGCCTTGGCATACACGAACTCGATATTTGCGTCCGAGAGGGTGGCCAAGTCAATCGCGCCCTGATACTCGCTTGCATCAATGCCCTTTACGCCTTCGGGCACGAAGAGCATGTTCGGACGTATGACCTCGGCCTTCACGCCCGCGACCAACGCCGCCAGCAGAGTTGCCGCAGTGATTAGGATTGTTATGCCACGTTTAAGCATTGAAAAGTCCTTCCTCCGCGGGGATTCTTACCCAGCAACGCTACGATGGCGATTGACGCAGCGCGACGGTTGGGTATCGAAAGCCCTTGTCACAGCCCTTCGCCTCTGCTCCTTGCCACAGTCCTCGTCTAACAAAGCTACGATAGCCATTGGGCGCGGCGCGACGGTTAACCATCGAAGGCTCTCGCAAGGCCCTCTTGTCCGACCCAACAGTGACCACCGACCGGATTGCGCATAAGAACAGCCGCTTTTGCCTGCGGTGCACCCATGAGATTGAGGCGAGCAATTATTACTCTCATCTCGAGCGTGCCGACGGAGTAATATGAACACCAAAATAGCCACTTGGGAGGAGGCACATTGTTTAAGGTGTCGGTGAAAGGAATCGCTGCGTTGGGCGGAAGGTATCTCCTGCGGATAAACGAGCGCGGGGAGTACGAGCTGCTGGGAGGCAAGCTCGAGCATGGAGACGCGACGCTCGCCTACCGCGTGCGTCAGGAGTTCTTGGAAGAGTCGGGCGTCATCGTCGAGACACGTAAGGTTCGAGAGCCCTGGTTTTACGTATTCGGTGACCGACCCGTCCTCATAGTGCCGATACTCTGCGACGTGGTGCGCATCCCCGATGTCCTCTTCGATCAAGACGGGGGCCGACTTGAGTGGGTGGAGGCGGACCGGCTCGGCTCGATTCAGCTCTGTGAAGGCTACCTTGCATCTATACAGGACGAACAGCCTGGCCTCATGACGTGGGAAGGCAAGCCGGGGCCGAATTATGCCGACGATCTTTTTCGCGTTACCCTCGTGATTCGTCGCGCGGGCGCAGAGAAGCACTACCGACTGTCTGGCGTCTGCGATCTCGGCCATCAACTCGCGGAGTTGGGTTATCGCGGGGCATCGTTTGCGGGAGTAAGGTACGAAGGCACGCCTGAGCTGCAGATAGTCTTTGACTCTTCCGTCGACGCGTGTGCATGACCTCAGGTGCTCCACTAGCCACGCTTCACCTTGAACTTCTTTGCAAGCTGTTTCGCCGCCATATCCGCGTCGTAAGCACGTTCCACGGGCTTCTTGGACTTCAGCGGTTGCGTGTTTTCGTTTGGGGTGGACTTCAGCTTCTTGCGGTTGGTTCTCACTGGCCTCACATGTATCGTTTGCATTTTTCTTCTTGCATTACGTGTGGCCTCGGGTTTTAGCGGGTTGTGAGTTCTCTCGTGGAAAAGCTCGTGAATCGTCACGCCGAGCGTTTCGGCAAGACGAGCGAGCTGGTCACGGTCGAAGCGGTAACGTCCCTCTAGAAATGATTCGTACACGCTTTGCGCCACCCCAACTTTCGAACTGACGTAACTGACGTCAAGGTATAGTTCCTTCCTCATCTTTTCCACGCGCTTGCCTAAAAACGTATGCCCACCGTGTCCGTACGTGGATCGCCCCGTGTGACTGTTCCCGTACATGTGCGTGTACTCAGTAGTGACGAACTTCACCATGGCTAGGCCTCCTAGCGTTCTATGTAATTTAGCATCTCAGGAGCGTGTTATTGCGCCCTTCTCCGTCTTGGCCGATACCGCAAAAGGGTGCTTGGCGTGATGCCGCATGCATTCGCCATGCTCCTGACTTGCACGTCAGTCAAACGTGCCTCGCCTGTGAGGAACATAACATAGCCTGCCACGCTAAGACCCGCACGTTTGCAGAGCTCACTAACGCCAAGACCTGTGGCTCGACGCCATAGCTCGCAGTTCCTACCCTCGGCTCGCATCCTCGACCAGTCTAAAGCGAATGCCTCCGCGCCGGCCTTGCTCGCGCGCGCCACGTCGTTCGGTGAGTGCGCATCCAAGTGAAGCCATTCGCCTGAGGCTCGTGTGATTGTGTGAGTCGAAGTCCTTCTAGCCTCACTCTCATGTGACGTGTTCCGAGCCACGTCCTCGCACCATGCCTTGAACGTTTTTCGTGAGGTAAAGCCGCACGCTTCGAGAGGGAGGGTAATGCGCATGTTGCCTTGCGCAATGCGAAGGCTTCCCGCCGGAAGTCGTTTTCGTAACGCATACTCGAGAGTGCGCGCGCCGTTCTCGGGGCATGTGTAGAGATGGCGGCCCTTGTTATCGAATACACTCTCGGGACCCCTCACGTGTTCGTGACGGCTATCACCGCCATAGCGCGTCCCATCCGTCTTTCCAGGTCGGACGTAGTGTCCCCATTTGCCATGGATTTGTGCCAATCCTTTTACCTCCACGTGGACAATTGTTCGAATACTCTGAGTGAAGGGCCGTGGGTACGTTCCGCACGCGGGGTAGATTCTCACGGATGGTGCGCGCGGTCGTTACTCGTTGCTAGATAACGTTTATACCACAAGTCCATGTGTCCAGGGTGGCGTCGCTAAGCCTTAGCCGCACGACTTGTGGAGGCCTCCCGCAGTGCCCTTGTTATCCCTTCCTGAGGAGTGCAGGAACGCTAAAATGACGAGCTCCGCGTCCTCTTTCGTCTGTCCATATCTACAACATGTGTTCAGCTCTTTTGACACGTTACGCTTACAGCATATGCGCGGCGCGCGCGTTTCGCCAGAGTGTTGGTATGATTAAGACCCGTCACGCGGTGCTGACACAACTGTGATGCATCGCAAGACGCATCGCTTTACAGGCTCGGTCCTCGGTTTGGGCTTGGTGGCACATGCGTTATCCAGCAAGATGTATTAAGCATGCCCTCGCAGACCCGAACGGCTATGTCGACTTGCGCCTTATGCGGAACATGACCTCACTCACCATGTCCATACCCGAGCGTTCGCTACATAACGCCAGGAATTCGCCACACCAGTTGTAGAGAGTCTTCTTGTTCCGATCTGTGTTCACGTAATAGTCGGTACCCACCATGCGCATGTTACGCCTGAACTGATGCGCGTCCTTGGACACGAGCTCAGTCCTCCTGTTTGCGAAGTCGAGAACGCAGCTCTCGAAGAGATTCTCATCGAAGTCATGCACGCCCTGCAAGACCCGGATGAGCAGACTTGACCAGCTCGTGCACGATCGTCTATCGTCATAGATACTGATTTCCACTGGATTGCAGCGGTCGAACAAATCGTAGTCCGTGCTAAACCTGTACCATGATTTCTCTGAAGCGACACCCTTGACGGCATACCTCTCTGGCAATGGCCAGACTTTACAAGCCTCGCGTGCCATCTCGCGAGTCCGCTCTTCGATGTCCTTGAAGCCCCAATTGAAGTGCTTGACGAAATCCCTTGTATCGGCGAACGAAGATTTCCCGTAAACGATCCTCTTCTCAGCGAAAGACTTGCCCCTGAGTTCGTCACTCGCTGTCGTCAGCACGAGGTTGCCTAACATGTGCACGTGCTTCGCGTAGTCAAGCTCAAGGTCACTGGATGTACCGATAAGGCTGCGCCGCCACTTCTTCGTTATTGTCTTTGGCATGACATGCTCGATGGTGACGAAGGCGCTCCTCAGCGGTGGCTTCTCCGACTTTGAGGCATTCAACTCGTAGAGCATGTACCACACCAAAGACTCGTCGCGCTTGTTGTAAAAATCCGGACGCGAGAGTCCCTCGGTAAAGTTCACATCATTTACGAACGATGAGGCAATTCCTGTGAACGATGTGAGGCACCGCCAGAAGACGTCAACGGGATCGTCGCCCTTTATGTAATTGTCCTCAAAACGTTGCATCATCAGGCATACTGTCTGGGCATCGACGCCACGCCCACGACTGTTGCCGTTCACGCTTACGATGCGGCGAACTGCGTAGTTGAGAAACGCTCGCGACATCCCTGCGAGGGCATCTGCATTCCATCGTCCGTCACAATAGCCACGGTACGCCCACATCAGAATGACCACCGACAGGGAAAGCTGGCATTTCTCAATGAGAGCCTTACATACGTCGCCGAAGCCAGCTAGATCGCCATGAAAAACGTGGCTCTGCACGGCATCGAAGGTCTCCGACCATGCCAGCATGTCTCCAAGCGTCGCATCAAGTGAGCCAAAGCTTTCGCGGATCGTATCGAAGAACGACTTGTATGCTGGGTAAAGGCACTTGTCACTCAACTTGCCCTTTCGACCATTCTTTGAGTAGTCGTTTGTCCGTCGCTTCAGGTACATCCAAAACAGGAGGAATGTGCCTAGGGCATCCTTGCCGCGACCGTCAGAGCACACATTCCTCTCGATACTGCGCCAGTAACGTAGGTACATGTCGACCTGCTGATCATACGGCAGGCTCATTAGGATGTAATTGCGAATTAGGTCGTAGTTTTCGAGTTTCTTGCCAGTGCTATTGATGCTTTCGAAGATAAGCTGCGGGTTTTCCTTGCCGAGCTTGATGCGAATAAGCAGCAGGTTTTCGATGGCATCCATTATCTGGTCGAGCGTCACTATCTGGGAGTCGATGTCGGTTCCTACGAGCTTTCTCAGAAGAACATAGTTGCCGTACACAAAACTCTGTTGTTCGCGCTCTGTAAAGGAATCATCGCGAACGGGTAGCTCCCATCTCATTATCTTTTCAAATGCAGAGTAATCGTCCTCGACGGGACGCAGACGCAATCTCTCCCCATCATCATCCGCATTGCGATTCACGAGATATCGTTCGGCGTAACGACGCTTCGCCTTCTCGTCAGGTTCGAACTCAATGACAGCTCGAACCAACAGCAGGAGGGTTGTGATTCGCTGCTGACCGTCGATGATGACCGTGCTTCTCGTGCCATCCTCCGAGTTCTTACAGATTACGCTGCCGATAAAGTGATTATCCCGTTTACCGGACATGACCTCGCGGATGTCGGACCACAGTTGACGGCACTCCGGCTCATCCCAGATGTAATCGCGCTGGTAAACAGGTACGACATAATACCAATCGCTTACTGACAGAAACTCGCTAACGTTGGTCAGACTTGCGCTCATGCTGCTCATCGTCGTGTATCACCCCACCAAGCGTGTCGACTTATGCTTTAGCATCTGAAACCAATGCGTCTCACACATATTGTAACCACATGATGCGTGATTCATTGTAATCACAGGTCGCATAGTTGACGAGCCGACCCAACAACGTGTTATAGGCTGAGACAAGTGAGGTAAGTACATGCAGCTCTGAGACGATTTTGTCAAAGTCACATCGCATTGACCTAGTGCAATATGCGAGCACCTGAAAGGACAGTCGCGCTTGGTGTCGACGACCTGCGAGGGTTAGAAACTGCGTACGCGCATTCTGCGTGAACAATCAGTTTTCCATACTCTTGCGGCTCGGTTACACCTAGGCACCGCTCTGTCGTTCACCCAAGTATGTGCCTTGCGCTCCAAATCATTCTATCCCTAGAGTATCCCTCGCGATTGCATCCAGCCGATCCCTATAAGGTTGGCCTTTCTCATCGTAGACATGGTCTTCGGGGACTGGGTCACCTGTGTAGTGCCCAATGTAATCAAAGCTGATGTAATGACACGTACCTCCCGTCATGTTTTCGCCCTCGGTTATAGGCGTGAGGAGGATCCACACAGAGTGTGGATACCCCGTGTTGTCCGCAGCTGGCACGTCTAGTTTGGCGTCAACGCTATTATCCGTATCCCATACGTTGAACTCCCAGTTCCACGATTCTATATTCCAGTTGACGTTCTCGTTCGGATAGGTGTCCGCAACGAGCTTATAGCAGTATTCCTTTAGCTGTCTCTCACAGGAGCCTATGACGTTTACACCATCATCCATCTCGATGCTATCGATACTGATGTCCGACTCCTCGGGAACGAGAGCAATATGACCTGTGTTGGATGTGATGGCGAGAACCCATCCCTTTCTTATCTTGACGTTTCTTGTCTCGCCGCTTTCGATATAGTTAGCCTGTACCAGGCGTCCCAACTCAGTGACGCCGTCGGCCCCCTTGATCGTTCCTTGGTAGGCGTCGAACTCGACGGGGTATATCCCGCAGTTCTTTACTTTGAAGTTCCCCGGGGACACGTGATAGGCAATGTCGGGCATCATGCCTACAAACTTCGAATACACCACGACATCCTCCCCGTATTCGCCGCGGATGCCCTTTTGCAGGTCTATGTATTCCAAAGCCTCTTCGTCCTTGACTTGTTGCGCAGGCTTCCTCTCCTTTTTCGACCCGTCTTCATCTTTTGATGGGGACTCCTGCACGATCTCGTGCTCGGCGTTCTTGCTGTCACTCTTGTATTCCACACCCAGAACTCCTAGAAACACTACGCAAAGACCTGTCATTGCAAACGTCGTCACCAGTGCAGCATTTCCAGTATTAAGCCCTTTCTTACGCAGAGAGCGGCAGAGCAGAACCCCTAGGGGTGCCGGGAAAAAGAATATCCAGCCCAAAATCCAGAGGACCAAGTGCCTTTTTGGCCTTCCATACTTTTGTTGGAGTTGCACGTTGGACTTTCGCTCCTGTTGAGATTGACCATCGACCTCTTCGTATATGGCATTGCCTGGCTGATTGCTTCCTTTCGGTTTTCTGTGCCGCATTACCTCACTCATCGAATACGTAGCTCCACAGTGCGCACATGTTACCTGTGCCTCATTCGCACTCGCATCGAGTTTCGTCCCGCAGCTTGGGCACCAAATGTCAATACGGTTCATGATAGTCTCCTATTGAGTATTGCCTACTCGCGTCCGTCTCGGTCTAATACCTGATAGCCCGAGCTACGCTCACTTCTGACGTAATCACGCATATCTTAACTGACGGTATAAGGATTGGCGCATACCTACAATACAATTGGCTCAAACCCATCGTCAAACGTGATCTTGCAGACAAACGCCCTCGGACGGACTAATATAATACTCACCGACCACAAGCGAAAGGGCAACTATGAACCACGAGAACAAGGCTCGCTCCATACACCGCACAGGCTATAACTGCTCGAACTCCTTGTACCAAGCGTTCGCGGACGTGGACGGGGCGGGCGGCAACCCGCCTGCTCCGCGCAGCATCGGCGGCAAATGCGGGGCGCTGCTCACGGCGCAAAAGGTCTTGCGCGACCTGGGAATAGACCGTGAGGACGAGCTGGAGCAGGCCTTCGAGCGCGAGTTTGGCTTCGTGAAGTGCGTGGAGCTCAAGCGCCACCGCTGCAACTGCAACGACTGCGTTGGCGTGGCTGCTCGTCTGACGGACGAGCTCATAGCTGCTGGTCACACGAGCTAGTGGTCGCACGTGCGGTGGACATTCAAACAAGATCCTCGTAAGTCGGGGCAATGTCGTGAGGGCAATGTCGTGAGCAGGAGGGCTGCCGCGGGCGAGGGAGCCGTCGCGAGCAAAGAACCTACTATGAACGGGAGAACGCTAATCAGTAGAAGAAGTCTGTTTGGCATGGGAGCAGCGGCCTTGAGCGCAGTTGCCCTTGCTGGATGCTCTACGGATGGGCCGAATAACGGCACCGAACTCGACAAATCACAGGAAGCTGCCACGGAAGCAACGCAGGTGGCGAACCAAGGAGAATCGCAGGTAGTGAGTGTTACCCCGACCGAGGAAAACGTTCGTCTCATAGGGCGTACCTACGAGGAAGACGATGCGCGCTGGCTGCCGCAAAGTGGCAGCGCCGTGGAGTTCAAAGCCACGGGTACGCGCATCAAGATTGAAATGGTGGGCGACGAGAACGTGAACAACGAGTTAAACCTCCAGCCGAGGTTTGCCGTCCTCGTCGATGGCAAGGTGGTGCTGGACGAAACGCTGGGAGAGTCGCCGCACATAGTCGACGTTCCCGTTGAAGGTCCCTTCTCTAATACTGTTTTCGAAGTGATTCACCTTTCGGAGGCAACAAGAGGCGCGGTGGGCATACGCTCCATCTCCGTAGAGACAAACGCGCCTGCCGAGCCACGCTCGTTCGCTCCCGTGAAGCCGACGGCTGCAAAGGGCCTAAGCATTGCTTTTGTCGGCGACTCAATTACCTGCGCGTATGGGGTCGAGGCCGAAAGCAACGACGGGGAGTATCAAACGACGACGCAGAACTTCATGAAGGACTACGCGTATATTACTGCGCAAGCGCTCGGGGCCGATTACGAAACGGTGTGCTATAGCGGGTTCGGCATCGTATCGGGCTATTCGGGCGATGGCGAGCGAAACGACGAGATGCTCGTGCCACCCCTCTACGAAAACGTGACGATAGGACAAGGTTTGCCGTGGGACTTCGAGGCGCATCCCCGCGACGTGGTGGTCGTCAACCTTGGGACGAACGATTTTAGTTACACCGGCACAGTCAAGGCACGCATGAAGGAGTTTACAAAAGGCTATTCAGCATTTCTTGGCCGAATTCGCGAGCTGAACCCCGACTCGCTCATCGTGTGTACGCTTGGTACCATGTGGGGAAGCGAAGCCCTTTACCCCGCTCTCGAAAAGGCGGTGTTAAGCCATTCGAAGCATACGGGCGACAAACGCGTCGTGTGTTATCTTTCGGACCCACTCGACGAAAAGAACGATGCGGTCGTGTTGAACGGCCATCCCGACGAAAAGGGCCAACGTAAAATCGCAGATAAACTTGTGCGCGAGATTCGTCGTGCGTTGGATAATGGCAAATAGACCTGCGGCCGCGAGGCGAATGAGGGCAAAACGGGGAAAGGGGTATTCCATGGGCATGGTCACAAGGCGAGAGGCAATTACGCAGGACGACTTGGCGAAGGCCTTGAAGTCGTAGCCAAGGCATGAGACGCGCTCTTAAGGGTTTTCTCATCGGTGAGTGTGGCTCACCCTACTAATATATAGTCGCATGCAATCGCGTCTGCGAAGGGACGGGGGACTCTTGAAGCCCAAAAAATGCAATGCCGTGCTTGGACTGCTCACCATACTCGCCTTGTTTGCGCACATGGCGTATAACGTTTTCGCTTACGCCACGATGTACTACAACCCAACGCTCAAAACGCTTACGGTCGCGCCCATCATTGTGTTCATGTGTTTGCACGCGGTGACGGGCATGTGCTCCGTGTTCCTGCTCGGCGACGGAACGCGCGTCGATCCTTATTTGCGGCAAAACCGGCGAACGGTTGCACAGCGTGTGTCGGCCGCCCTCATATTCCCTTTGCTCATTGTTCACATGAACACGTTCAGCCTCCTCCAAGGCTCCTCCGCGGCGGGGAACTGGCTCGTGTTCGGTTTGCTCGTGTTTGCGCAAATCGCGTTCTATGCAGCAGTCTGCCTGCACGTGGCAACCTCCCTCTCGCGGGCGTTCATCACGATTGGCCTGCTCTCTAGTAGAGAAACGCAGGCCAAGATTGACCGTGTCGTCGGCGTTGTGTGCGCTTGTCTGTTTCTGGTTACGACCTTCGTTGTAACGAGGGGCCAGCTGGCCATGTTCATTCACGCGTGAGGTGTGCCATGAAGGACGTCTTGGTTATTGGGAGTGGCATTGCCGGCCTTGCGTGTGCCATTCGATGCGCCGAGAACAACGTGCGCGTCACCCTCGTCTCCCCGCATCCTTCCGAGCGGGCACAGTCCGTTATGGCTGCGGGCGGCATCAATGCTGTGACTGCACAGTGCGAGGAGGGTGATTCGGTTGCCTGCCACATCGATGACACGCTGAGCGGTGGTTGCTGGATTGCCGGGCGCAATGCTGTTACGGGTCTGTGCGTGCATGCGGAGGGTATTATCAACTACCTTGAGCACATTGGAACTGTCTTCTCCATAGACGAACAGGGCAAACCGCGGAGAAGGGCCTTTGGTGGACAATCCCATAAGCGAACGTTCTTTTGCGGGTCGTCCACTGGCAAGCAAATCGTTTCGGCCCTCGTTATGGAGGCGCGCCGTCATGAGGCGCGAGGGACCATCGTGGGCAAGCTTCACCTGCACTTTTACTCCGCGCTCATCGAGGATGGCGTGTGCTATGGCGCGCTGCTCTTTGACGAACTCCACCGCAAGCTGATTCCCGTTAACGCCAGTGCGGTGGTGATGGCTACGGGCGGTCAAAACGCGCTGTTTGGGAAAACCACGGGATCGGTTCTTTGCGATGGCTATGCGGCGGGAAAGCTCTTTATGCAGGGGGCGCTGCTCAAGAACCTTGAGTTCATTCAGTTCCATCCCACCACGCTCGAGACGGACCAAAAGCGCATGCTCGTAACCGAGGCCGTGCGCGGAGAGGGCGGTCGGCTGTTTTACGAAGAGGGCGGCCGACGCGTCTATTTTATGGAAGACAAGTACGGGCCCGGTGGCAACCTGATGACGCGCGACGTTGTTTCGCGCGAGATACACGCGGCGAGCAGGGACGTGTTCCTCGACATTTCCTTCCTCGATAGGTGCCTCATTGACGAGCGCCTGCAGGAAGCTCGCGACTTGTGCTTGAAGTATCGTGGCATCGACGTTGCGACGCAGCCCATACCCGTGGCGCCGTCCGTTCACTTCTTTATGGGAGGGCTTGCCGTGCACCTGAACCACGAAACCAGCATCGAGCGACTGTATGCCGTTGGCGAATGCGCGTCGATGTATCATGGGGCAAATCGTTTGGGCGGCAATTCGTTGCTGGCCGCGCTCTATAGTGGACGGGTGGCGGCAGACGATGTGTGCCAGAGAGCGGACGCGCGCAGACGGCCTAGCTTTGCGCAATATATTGCACGCGAAGAGCGTCGCCTTGCCGCGCAGTTCGAAACACAAAGTCCCTTCCCCGTCGCGTACATGCGTGACATGCTCGCCGAGACCATGCACGAAAGCATGGGCATCGTTCGCACGGAGGAGAGCCTCGCTGAGGGGATTGCGGGCGTTGAGTACTACCAGTCAATCGCGGAGCACCTGCGCTATGACGCCAGCACATCGGCATATGCGAATTATAGTTTCGCTGGCATTCTTGCAACGGCGCATGCCTCGCTTGCGTGCGCTTTGGCGAGGAAGGAAAGCCGTGGTGCGCACTATCGTGCTGATGCGCCGCAGAGCCATGATGACTTTGCGTACGGTACGTTGGTTTCGTACGATGACGGTGCGTATCGCACGTGGCTAGACAGGGAGCGGGCATATGAGAATTAGGATCTTGCGGCAGAAGTCGCCAACCGCAGAGCCCTATTGGGAGTCTTTTGTCTACGACGGACCGCGCGATACGAGTGTGGCTGGCATGCTTGATCACCTCAACTATCACGACGACATCGTGAATGAAGCCGGGCTGAAGACGCAGCGCATCATGTGGGAATGCTCCTGTTTGCAGGGCGCGTGCGGGGCGTGCGCCATGGTGATTAACGGAATGCCGGCCTTGGCGTGCGACACCTTCCTGAGGGATTTGGCGGGAGACGAAATCGTTCTTCGGCCGCTTACGAAGTTTCCCACCATCCGCGATTTGGTGGTCGACCGGGCTTCGATTCAGGAGAACCTCAAACGCAGCGACGTTTACATTGGGTCGTACCAGCCTGTGGCGAAGGCGAGTTTCTCGCATCAATACGATGCGGCAAAGTGCCTCAAGTGTGGTTTGTGTCTTGAGATTTGTCCCAACTACACGAATGGTCAAAGCTTTTTTGGCGCAGTGTTTGCCAACGATTGCTACCTAGTGTACGCGCGTAACCGCGAGAAGTCGCGCGACATCAAGAAGACCTATGCGCAGCACTTCGGCAATACGTGCTCGAAGTCGCTTACGTGCATGGACGTGTGCCCCATGCAGATTTCCACAATCGCGTCCATGGCGAAGCTCAATCGGTAGGGGCAGGCGTGCGGTGCCAGGGTAGGCGGGGCATAGGTTATGGGCGCAAGGGCGAGGAAGAGAGGCGCCAAAGGTAGGCGGCATAGGCTACCGAGACGACGATGAGGAAGAGTGACGCCGCGATGTCGCGAATCGGCGTTTGGGTGGCGGGGTTGGCGAAGAGTGAGAGCGAGTTGATGCCGGCATGGCACACGATGCATGCGCGTAAGCTTCCCGTTCGATGGAACAACACGACGAAAACAAAGCCTATGGCTATGGCGTAGCACACTTGCAGCAGGTTGCTTAACAGGCTCTCGGCATTTCCGTTGAGAAGGTTCACGAGGTGTCCTATGCCAAACGTTGCGCTAGAAATCACGATGGCACGCATGAGATTCTCGCGTTCGATTGCGCGAAACAGGAGCCCGCGGAAGATGACCTCCTCCAAAAAGCCCGCGGCACACATCGAGACAACTCCAAGACACGTCTCGAGGGGGGATGCGTTGAGCGTTGCGCCGAACCAGAGGTTGGTCGTGCACAGAGCGATGAGCGGTATGTAATAGAGGAGTCTGTGGGCAGAGACTTGCGAAGGGCACAGTCCGTAGGTGGTTTCGAGTTGATGTTTGTGGATCCACGTGAAGAGAAGGAGCGTAAGCACCATGCCTACGATAGCGGTGCCGGAGTTTTGTATGCCGAGTGCATTGGATACCCCGTTCGCCGCACTCATGAGCACCACGTAGGCTGCGATCCACAAACAGGCGAAGAGCACCGGCTTTGTGCTGTGAAGGCTGGGCCGTGTGCTGGACTGAGGTTTAGGCTTCGGGTTGTTTTTCGCGTTAGACTTTGAATGGTGTTGCGGGTCGTTCGTTGGGTCGTTCATTTTGGTCTCCCCTTTCGTAGGCAATGTTTTGTATGCTTGCACGCGCAGCGACCACGCCGTCGAACACGCCTGTGAGCAGGCGGGCCGTTTGCTCGGCATCGTAGTCCATGACGTTGTTTGCCAAAAGGCTCGCCATGCCGTGTACAACGTAGAAAAACGTGAGGAAGAGCTCGGTCCCTTCTTGCTCGGAGCATCCAAGCGCCTGGCATAGAACTGCTAAAATCGGACCAAGCTCGGGGTTAGCTACGAGACCTTTGGCGTTCATGCCTCCAAATTGATTAGTTTGGAACAAAAACCTAAAGAGATGAGGCTCGTCATGGGCAAAGCGCACGTACGACAGCCCCATTTGTAGTAGCGGATTCGCGGTGTTTGGCGCATTTGGCGCGGAAGGCTCGGGCAGGATAAAAGCCGTATGATAGTCGTCAGCCATGTGATACGTCGCACGCAATATTTCGTCCATGCTATGGAAGTAGTACAGGATGGGCTGCGTGGAACAGCCGAGTTGTCGGGCGACGGACCGTGCGCTCAGCGCTTCGTGGCCCTTTGCCCGGACTAGCTCGAAGGACGCCTCGACTATCTTTTCTTTGGAAATGCGCGCTTTGGGTGGCATCTCCTCCCCTTTCTGTTAGGGCGCACTGCATTCCATACGGTTCGCTCATAGAGCCTTTGTGCAAGGCAACAGTACGTGGCTCGACTCACAAGGCAACCGTCCGAGACTGCAACTTGCAGCTTAGGCCGAAGCCGCTAGGCGGTGAAACCATTGCGAGAGAAAACATAACGGGTGTTATGCTTAGATTCTAGGCATCCGTGCTGTGTTTGTAAAGGCTGAGTTGTTGCTTTTGTGGCCTCGGATTCTTCCCTGGCGAGGTGAAAAAGCATTGTGTCGCGTTTTATGGCGGATCGTTAATGAGCGGCGTGTCGCTCCTGTGTCCCATATTGCAGGAACGCCAAGCGATTCATCGCCTGCAGGTCTTGGCGAGCGGTGTTTGGAACCTCGAGCAGGAGTGCGGGCAAACGATGCACGCTGTTCACAACGAAGGATGTTGCCGTCGGTGCATGTTGATGAAGATCTATCGAGCCAGACCACCCCTCCGGGCAACGGCGCCTGGATTATCAAGAACAGCTGGGGCTCGCAGGCCGACACGCTGACCGACGACCTCGTCCACGTGATGGGTCCCGCTTCTCGATGAGAAAAGAGACGGGCGGAATTTCGCGGTTTCGTCCATCATGAACCGAAGACAACCGACTAAGATGGAAGTACGTCATCGCTACAGGAAAAGGAGATGTGTTATGCACGTTGCTATAAATGAGTTCGCCGCGGTCGCCAACACCTCCTGCTGAGCGATGGAACAGATTCTTTATCATTACACAGACTTCGTTGCGTTGGACGGGATTCTGTGCCGCAAGGAGCTTCGGCTCAACAACGTACTCAACATGAACGACGCCGAGGAGATGCAGCTCTTCATGCGGGGCATCTTCAAGTCTGTGCGTCGGCGGCTAGAGGCCGAGGGTAGGCACGAGAAGGCCCTCAAACTGCAGGCGATGTACGACGAGCTCAAGCAAAAGCGCTTCGAGTACTCGGCCTACGCCGCGTGCTTCTCTTTGTATCGCGACGACGCTGCCCAGTGGGAGCGCTACGCCAACCGCGGGCGAGGCGTTTGTTTGGGCATGCGGCGCGAGGTCCTGGAGCGCATGACGGGCGGCGCGATGGCGATTCAAGAGGTGTTCTACCAAGATCAAATGGAGTCGCACCCGCTCGTAGAGAAAATCCACGACCTTGTGCTCGCCAGTGACGAAATCTCGGAGCGCAACCAGTCGTTGCGCGCACAGGTACGAGAGGCATGGCGCGACTCCGCATCCTTTAAACACCCGTCGTTCTCGAGCGAGAGGGAAATCCGCCTCGTGGTCATGCCGTTCCATGCGGAGGACTTCGACATGAAGCCACGCTATCATGTGGCCAAAGAGCGAATCAAAAAGTACTATCCGCTCGATTTGGAGGCTATGTGTCTGCGCGCGCAGGCCACCATCGAGGACCTGGTGTCGTGTATCATTATCGGCCCGCAGTCCTCGCAATCGTTGCCCATCCTGCAGGACTATCTACGCGATCTTTCGTTGTGCGATCTTGCCAACAATGTTTTTCTCTCAGACTGTCCGCTGCAGAGCAGAATATGAGGATGACGTAACCGACGAGCGCGTAACGTGCTTGCGGGTGCGCCCGTTCCCTGCTTACGACTGCTTTTCTCTGCTTTCGCCTTCGGCGACCATTACCACGCTGCTAATGACGTTCAGGATGTTTTGGAGACTGCCACAAAAGAGCTCGAAGCACAGCGCCATCGAGATGGCAGCATTAAAATTGAGGTACGTGAGGATTATGAGCATGCCGATGAGGATGGAGCCCGGCTGGTTGGGGGCACCGAACGAAAGAAACAGTACGATAAGGGCGATGACCGCGATGTTGAGCCACGATACCGGGCTGTTGGCGATGAAGATGAAGAGCGCGGAGAGCAGCATGAGGATGAAGGCGTTGCCGTCCAAGCTGGTTTGCGCCAATACCGGGAGTTCCTTCTCGAGACGCTCACGCGAGAAGCCAAAGACCTTGACGCAGTAGCGTGTGTTGTAGGGCACCGCATCGATGACGGAGCCTATGAGGAAGTTCTCCTTCACGAGCGGCCAGAGCTTCCTCGCGAACTCCCCCACGCGAACGCCATGCACCTTCAGCCTCACGGCATACGTAATGAGCAGGGGTATTGTGCATTGGAGTACGATTACGGTCTCGAACAGGAGCACCACGAACCGCACGAAGCCGTCATCCGACATCAGGACTTCCAGGAAGAGCAGGAAAACCGCCACCGGAAAAACGGCCATCACTATTCCGAGCATGGCCGAGAACAGGTCGTAACAGGCGTCGATGGCACGTTTCATCGCCTCGAAGCTCTGTCCGATGTTGCAGAGTGCGGCTGCGACGAGGAGCGCCACGGCGATCATGGGAACGGGAGAGATGGACTGGAAGGGCTCGAGGATGTTCGACGGTATTATGTGGTCTACCGCCGAGGCGAGCGACCAGCCATCGAGCCCGATGTCGGTGCTTTCCGTAATTCCGGTGATTGCTAGAGCCCACCGGGTGAACACGAAGCCGATGACAAGGGCCAATGCAATCGCGACGACGGACGAGACAATCGAGGCTATGAACAACCTGCCCGAAGAAGAGTGGCGCTCCGAGACTATGAAGGAGTCGGTTACGTTCTTCAACAGCGAGAAGAGCGTCATCGGAGAGCCTATCATAACCACGGCGTTGGTGAACAGCTTCTGTAGGGGCGCTATCCACTCCCGCACTACATAATCATGCCCCGCCTCGTCAAGCAAGAGTGCGAATACGATGCTCACGATGAGGGCCGCGACGATTGCAATGACGTTCGGGAGGATGAAGGACCGAACGCTTTTGCCCAGAGAAATGCGGATGACGTTGTATCCGCCACGGTACGAGCAAGACATCTTGTCGGAAAACGCCTCGATGATCTTCGCTTCGGGGTTCGTGAACACATCCCCTTCGGTTACCGAGAAACGCTTTCCCGGGAACACCATCTTGATGTCCGTATGCCCGAGGGCGTTGCTGGTGCTGACTTCAATCTCGGTATCTTCGTCGTCGACATGAAAAGCGATTTCGTTGAAAATCGCCTCGAAAAGCTGCATCGTCTCGAAAGCGATGCTAGCGCTAACATGGCGCTTCTCAAACGTTTCCTCCACGAAGGCCTGCGCTTTGGGGAAGCTCTTCGCGTTCGCGTGTATTTTTATGGTATCCATTTTTGCCATAGGAGGGATTATACCATAGAATCTGGCTTCCTTTTGCGACGTACGAGAGACTCATTCTCATCCGAGAGCTGCTGATCCCTCGCACGTCGTCCCGCCGACGTGGCTCGTGCGCGATTCCCTCCCGTCCGGCAGCTTGGGAGCACCGCGCGGAAGCTGAAATCCACCCAAAACTACCCAACAGGTAAATAGTATCTTAACCAATTTGACAAAAGCCCAGATGAATGCGGCTAATGGTTCGATAATACATACCTGTTGGGTAGTTCGCGCGGGCGGCGTCCGTGCGCGAAGTTCGACGTGGTGATGCAAACGCAGCTGCGCGCGCCGTTGAGCGCGCCCACGAACGCCTGCAGCTGCGGTTCGCTCATCTTGTGGTCCGCGGCATACCTCTTTGCCTGCGCGTGGATCTGCGTAAGCATCAGAACAGCGTTGCCTCCAGCACGTCGCCGCCGCGCATGGCGTCGAGCCACTCGGCAGGGATGGCGTCCAAACCGTAGGCCGTGCCGGCGAGGGCACCAGCCACGCAGGCGGTGGTGTCGGTGTCGGAGCCCAAGTTGACGGCGGCAAGCACGCAGTCGCGATAGTTGCTGGTGTTTGCGAAGCACCACTTGGCTGCCTTGAGTGTGTCCAGCACGTAGCCCCCCGAGCGGACCTCGTCGCGAGCAACCCCGGCTAGCTCGGACATCAGCTTCTCGCGCGTGCCGTTCGGGTCGGCGGCCGTATCCCTCAGCAGGTGCACGAACTCGACGCACGCCTCCGTGGAGGTGGGGTGCGCGTGCGTGACGGCGGATGCCGCCCTCACCTCGTCGTCGGTGGCGTCGCAGAACGCGAGCGGCGCGATGCGCATGAGCGAGCCGTTGCCATTGTCCCACTCCCCGTCGAGGCCGCGGCCCGTGCGCAGCGCCGTGGCCGTGGCGTTGCCAATGTCGAACACGGCGCCGTCGGGCGTGTACGCGCCGTCGTTGTACCAGCGGCGGAAGCGCATGAGGAGGTCGTCGGCGTCTACGCGGCCAACGACCCGTATGCTGTCGCAGGTCGCGAGCATGAGAGCCGTGTCGTCGCTCCACGTACCGGCCGGCTGGTTGTGGGTCCCGTGGCCCACCATGCCCTGGCATTCGAAGGTGTCCCTGCCCTTGAACTCGTAGGGCACTCCCAGCGCGTCGCCTATGGCGGCGCCCCACACTGCCGCGGCGAGCGTGGCCCTGCTCGCCTTCACGACGCTTTTGTTATCCATGGCGTCAGCCTCCTCCTGCCCGTTCACCTGCCTGGTCCAGAACCCGGGGTCGTCCAATACCTTGCGCATGCGGTCCTGTCCCGCGATGGACAGTTGCAGACGATTGCGGTAATACTCTTGGCCATACGCGACGTCGACGCGCAGCCCGCGCTCGGCGAGCTGGTAGAGCGAGAGCGCGCCCATTGGGTCGTACGGGATGCCCCATCTCTGGCCATGCTTGCTGGAGATGAGCTCCGCGATGCGGAACGCGGGCTGAGCTTGCTGGACGATGCCCTCCGCCGCGCCGAGACTCCTTTCGTAGAGTGCGAGCGCCGCCCTAAGGTCGGTGTCCACGGCGTGCCCCTTGGCGTACATGTCGCCAAGCTTGTACAGGGCCTCGAAGTGGCCGTCAATCGCAGCCGCCTTCGCGTACTGCCGATAGGCCATATCGTAATCCGGGCCCCCGCAGCGACCGTACTCGTAGATGTATCCCAGGTTCACCATGCCTTGGACAATACCCTTGGAGTCGGCGAGTTCGTAGAGCTCTTTCGCCCGCCCGTAGTCTTGTTGTACGACATCGCCCAGATAGTACATGGCTCCAAGGATGTTGGCGCACGCTCCATCGGCGCATGCGGCACCCAGGTGCAAACCGAGCAGGATGACCCTTCGCAGGTCCTTGCTCGACTTGCAATTCCGGAGCAAGGTCTCCTGCTGCTCTAGGACATGGACGAAAGCCTCGATGTCGTCACCCACGACATATGACGCGAGCTCCGCAGTTTGCCGCGATAGCTGGTCGCCCGCATGATTATCCTTCAGGCCCGCGAGGAACTCGAGGTCGCTGTCCTCCAGAAAGGCGCTCGCCTTAGCAGTGCCTGGGTCCGTGCAATGGTGCTTTGCCCAGTAGCAGTCCTCGAACTTCGCATTCTCTGGCGCGGGGCGACCCTCTTGCGCGGCCTGCCTCAGGCGAGACTCCTCGAACGGTCGCGACACAAAACCTGGATTTCTCCTAAGTAGGTGATCAAGCTCCCTCCCGTTGCCGCTCTTGCCGCTCGACTTCCTAACGCGACAAGGCGGCTCTTCGTTGGCCGTGGAGCCTGCCGCCCACGCCTCGCGCCCATCCAGATAAGCTCGCAGTGACAGCTCATCGACGAACTCGCACCACCCTGCGATTGGCAGACCCTCACCCATGTTGATCCGCATGGACACGATTATCCCGCCGACGCTCGCACGTACCTCGCGCAGCACGTCGTGGGCGTCGCGAAAATGAGGGACGTGCTGGGCCACGTAACTCGCGTACATAAGTGCAGCCGGGCGCGTGGATGGGATGCGCGCAAGCTCGAGCAGACTCATCCCCCAGTACTGCGAACGCTCCAGGTCCTCGTGGGACCAGCCCGCATTACCAGGCTCGGTACCGGCCGCGCGCAGCTCCGAGCGCACCTCCATGAGTAGCCTGCCGAGAAGGTTTTGTCCGTGCCACTTCGCAGGGTCGCCGGCCCTCGGGTCGTCCGGGCCGATGCCGATGCCCCAAATCGTGTCCTTCGACGACGCCTCGGCGAGGACGGCGGTCCCCGTGGAGAGGAGGTCGTTGAGCAGCCGCGCGTTCTGCGCGAACTTCTGCCTCAGGCCGACGCGCATGACGGGAAGGCGCACCTCGCGCCACGCGGCCTCAACATAGGGCTTTACCTGCTTGCCGAGGTGCTTCACCTCGTCCAGGTCGGTGGTTAACAGGATTTTCTCTGCTGCATCCCGATCGCCGAAGAGTTGTGCCTTCTGCCACATCATCCAATGCTCCGTCGTGGGGAACCTGTTGCCGGCGAATTCGAACGGGGCATCGTGCCAGTTGCTGAGAAACCCGTACTTGTCGTACTCGTGGTAGAACGTGACCACGTTGGGACGCTCCCACGTGCCGTCGAGCTCGGCTATTCTCCGCAGGAGTCGCAGTCCGTATCCATCCTCGATGGCACGGAGCAATGGAGGCCTAGCGTTTGGGCTTGCGTCCAACATGTCGCGCGCAGAGCGGACGAGCAATGCCAATATCGCCACCACTGCGTCGATGTCGAGCGACTCGACATTGGCGTGCAAATGCCTTCCGTGCGACAGCCCGCATTTTTTGAGCGTATCCAAGTATTGTGGGTCGAGAACATTCGGATGGTAACAGGCATCAATAAACTCCAGAAAAATGCGCCGCAACTCCGCTTCCGAGGACGTGGACTCGAACTTCTCTACGTAGCGAGTTATTCTCGCGTACTTTGCCATTTCTGCTCCTTTGCTGCGCCCAGCAGGTAGTTAAGAATGGTAACGCATCCGCCGTCTGAAGGCCAATGCCATTGGCATCGTACGCTTCGATGTGGCCCGCGTGGTAGAACGCATCGGCGAAAAGAGCGTACTGGCAAAAGCGGCCTCCGGACCTCGGTGCATGAGGATAAACGAGCAGCGAGCTACGAGCCTATCTTCATGCGGATGCCAGCGGGAAGTGCTGCGCCGCACCAAGGGCAGCAGTTTGCGGCCGCGCGGCCAAGTTGCAAGGACCCTTTGGGCGCATACCCTTCGAGTTTCCTGCCGCAAGACGATCGGGATAGCTCGCACGCGCCTCCGTGTCATCGGACTGGTTCATGAGCCTGCCTATTACGATGCCCGCGATTCCGATACGCAATCGATGGGCAACCCGAGTGGGACGAGTAACAGGGAGGAAAGAGTCTTGCGTAATCGGCCCGAAGATGAGACTATATGTACAACATCCCGTACAATAGAAAAGGAGGCAGCGATGCAGGCAGTCACATACACGGCGTTCAGGCAGAACCTCAAGCAGCACATGAGAAGCGCGAGGGACGACGCCGACACCATCTTGGTGACGAACAACGACCCGTCGGAGAACGTGGTCGTGATGAGCCAGCGCGACTACGAGTCGCTCATGGAGACGGTGCGAGTCTACGAGAACCCTTACCTCAGGGACAAGCTCGACAGAGGCATGGCGCAGGTGGCCCGTGGCGGCGTGTCCGTGCACGACCTCATCGATGTCGACGATGATTAAGGTGTTCACCGACGACGCGTGGGACGATTACCTCTCGTGGGAGTCGGATAAGCCCACGCACCGAAGGATAAACAAGCTGGTGAAGAACATCGACCGTCACCCATTCGAGGGCATTGGCAAGCCCGAGGAGCTCAAGTACAACTACTCGGGCCTGTGGTCACGCAGAATCAACCATGAGCACCGGATAATCTATGACGTATCCGGCGATCAGATCGTCTTCTACTCGTTCAGGGACCACTACGGGGACGATCGTAAGAGCGACGCGATATCGAGGGTGCGCAAGAAGATATAGTTGTCGGAAAAGCAACGAGTTTCAGCGAGGGCATTGTCTTGTAAACGAATAAATTGCGAGAGGCACAAACGCTATGAGCATGATGCCGTAAAGAGTGGCCAGCATCATAGGAAGGTCGGAGACAAATGGTCCAATTGCATAAGAGACCATGGCATCAAATGCGTAGCTAAGGCCGCTGAACGGCGTGAGGAGGGCAACCTTGGCAAGCGGCGCCGAGAACAGGCCGATTATCCCCAGGAACACAATGGTTATAGGAATGACGGCGACGGGCATGGTCGAGCTCATCTTGGACGACAGCAGCAGGGTGAGCGCCGCCATGCCGAGGGCAATAATGTAGCCCAGCACATACGACAACACGACGGCTTGCCCCACCGTCAGGGAATAGGGGTTGTCCAGTCCGAGCGTCACCTGCACCGGCAGGTCCCATCCCTCGATGCCGTAGGCGCCTACGTGGATCGCTATGATGGCGACTGCGAGCACGAGCCAGTAGCCCGTAGTGAACAGGAACGCCGCGACGGTCTTTGCGATGGGAAGGACCCTCTTCCCGCGTATCGTGGGCAGCACCACCGCCACCGTACGGTCCCGGTACTCGCCCGCGAACACGCCCGAGAGCGCGATGCAGAGCGCAATTATGGCCAGGCCTGAGAATCCCTTCCAGGTCAGGACGTAGTGCCACCCGCCGTCGTAGCCCCACTCCAGGGGCCACGCGATCTCGTCGGCCAGGTTTCTCCAGTATGCCTTCTCCGCGTCGGTATAGGGGTGGTAGCCCCAGAAGCCGTTCTCCAGGGAGCCGTCTATCCTCGCCCTTGCGCCATTCTCCAAGCTGGCAGAACGGGGATTTGCCGAGTCGAGCGCACCCACGACCTTCTTGTAGTAGCCGTCCTCCACCACCCCTCTCGTCTCCTGCCAAAACTTCAATGCCGCTATCGCCGCCAGCATGACGAGCATGAGAGCACATGCCGCCATGCCCGCCCTGTTGTCCAGGATCTTCTTGAGCTCGAATCGCACGAGGACCCCCATTATGCCCTCCCGTCAGTCGCCAAGTCGCTGAACACGAGCAGGTACAAGTCCTCCAGAGTCGGATCGACGGCCACTGCGTCCTCCATGGGGCGCTCGTCCGCGACGACGCGCACCACCGCATGACCGTCACCCGCGTACCTCACGTTCGCTGTGGACATGCCCGCGACCATCGCGTCGGCCCGTCTCGCGTCCGTGTGACACTCCCACACCTTGCCCGCTGCCTGAGCGACAATCTGCTGCAGCGAGCCGTCCATTACGAACGAACCTAGACGCATGACGAGGATACGGTTGGCGATGAATTCCACGTCGGAGACGATGTGGGTGGAGAGGATGACGATCTTGTCCTGCGCGAAGCTGGCGATGAGATTGCGGAAGCGCACGCGCTCCTTGGGGTCGAGTCCTGCCGTGGGCTCGTCGAGTACCAGTATCTGCGGGTCGTTTATCATCGCCTGTGCGATGCCGAGCCGCTGCTTCATGCCGCCCGAAAACGTCTTTATCTTTCTGCGAGCGTCGCCAGCGAGACCGACCTCTTCGAGCAGCCTTATGCTCCGCTCGCGCCCATCGCGCTTGCCGAACCCCTTGAGCGTCGCCATGTAGCGCATGAAGTCGAGCGCGGTGAAGTCCGGGTAGTAGCCGAAGTCCTGCGGGAGGTAGCCCAACAGGGCCCGGTACTCGTCGCCCATGTCAGTCGTGTCACGCCCGTCGAGCAGGATCTGCCCTCCCGTAGGCCTGAGCACGTCACAGACCATGCGCATAAGCGTCGTCTTTCCCGCACCGTTCGCACCCAACAGGCCGATAACGCCCGGCGTGAGCGTAGCCGACACGCGGTCCACGGCGATGCGCGCCCCGAACTGCTTGGTCAGCCTGTCCAAAGTGAGTTCCATGAATCCTCAGTCCTTTTCTAGTTGTAGGTCTTGGCCATATATGGGGAGAAGGCGTCGAGACCTTGCAAGGCTGAGCGCAAGGTCATGGCGACCTCCCGCGCGAGCCAGGCAAGCGCCGCTGCGGCGGCGCCCGCCCACACGACGAGCGAAGCCTCGGAATACATCTCGGGGAAGTGTGCCGAGAGCGCCAAAAGCGCGGCCGAGCAGGCGGCGCTCCACACGACGCAGAACGCAGCGCCCGTCGACGGTGCCACCTTGCGAAGCGCGAACAGGCATCCCGCGCAGGAGCAGAAGAACGGCGGTGTGGCCCAGAGCGCCACCACGAACGCGCCGAGGTCGAGGTATGCCGCTGTCACGAAGACCATGAGCAGCACGGCGAGTGCCGACGAGCATCCCAGCACGACGAGCCGCGCCACCATGACGCTGGCTACGTTGTTCGGGCACGAGTACTCCAGCTCCGCCACGCCATACAGCTTGCTCGCGTGAACCGTGGGGGCGCCAACCAGAACAGTTGCAGCCGAGAGGATCCCCACGGTGAGCTTCGCGGCATCCGCGTCGCCCCCCACGAATGCCACCACGCACATGACCACGACGATTGCGACCTGCGCCACCCACGTCCATACGGGAATGAAGCCAACCTGAGCCGCGACGAAGGCTGCGAACCCCATGCTTCGACCTCGAACACTGCCCGTATGCGCATCCTCGGAGAGCATCGTGCGAACGACGACATCTACAACCTCGGGTTCCACCGCAACTTGCTGGGCCGCATAGTGTTTGGCGAGGATTTCCTCAAGCCTCTTATGGCCGGCCTTGCCCATCAAGATCACCTTCTCCCAGTTCCTTCTCAAGAAGCCTTAGGGCCGCGTTGATACGTCTGCGAACCGAAAACCTGCTGATTCCGAGCACTTTGGCCACTTCGCTCACATCGAGCCCCGTTCCGTAGCGCAGCTCTACGGCCTCGCGAAGGTCCCCCGGCAGCTTTGCCAGCGCCTCTTTGAGCTCGATGTCGCTTTCGCCTTGTTCCATAGTCGGGAGATCGAAGTCGAGAGACACCGTCTCGAGTCTCCGCCTGCGGCTCGCGTCGATGCAGACGCTCCTCGCTATCCGCATGAGGTAGGCTATCGGCTTGCCACGTTCGTGGTAGCTTCCAGCTCTCACGAACCGAAGGAATGTCTCCTGTGCGAGGTCGGCCGGCTCATGCCCAACTGGCGCATGACGTCTGCAGTACGCCAGCACCTCGCCGTAACACTCCTCGGCTATTCTTCGCGCCTGCTCTGAGCTCAGACGTTCGGTTCTTTTCCTCGGCAAGCCAATCACCCCCTCAATCTTCTACAACGTTAAGGCCGCACTAAATGTGCGGCCTCCGCAAGAGTTTAAGAAAAACTTCTGTTAGACCACCGTTGGCATCGTCCGTCGCCACGGTCCTTGCTATTCATCTACGCGATGGCGTGGAGCAAAGCCGTGGACTTGCCGGTTCGCCGCAGCCCATACATTACCCAAACCCTCGGCTCGCTACTTCGCAGATACGCCCTTACGTCTCCGCAGACGCGCCTCTCCCTCCACGCAGACACACCTGAGCACATGAGGTTGAGCTCTTCACCCGTATAGACGTCTAGGTTGAAGACCTCCTCTTCTCCATCCATTTCCTGCATGGTCTTGAGCCTCCTCTCCAAACAATTCCTCTCGGCAATAAGACGCTTGACCGCAGGCAACTCTTTCTCGCGAACCACGCGCGACCGCACCTTACTGCCCTCGCGCCACTGCAGGTACGTGTATGTGTGTCCCTTTATGGTCTTGCGCGTAAGGTTGCCTTGGGGCAGCTGCTCTATGCGTTTGCGTATGCTTTCTGGGCTATCCATGCCAAGCCCCCCGTTAACTTCGTTGTAGTTAACAGGATGGTAGCACAGAGATTTACTCAACGCGCTGACCCATAGCGCCAATCCACCCCTTCGGCAATCAGGTCGGCTCTTGTGCCAATCCCCGTGAAGATGCTCGTCCTAACGGTTCGGAGTGTATCGCCCTTAAAAAGACAGGCAAACAATTTCGTCGTGCTTCATGCGGTCAATAAGGTTCGACACGTTCATGGGCTGCGTGACGATGTCCACAAGTCGTGGATCGAACGGCCTCATATTGCGCGGCTCTGCGCCTTCGTAGCGCACGTCACCGGCACGAATGGCTCCCGCGCTGAAGATATCTTTAAAGGTAATCGGTCTTGCCCCAGAGGCACCCTTCTTCTCGGGCAGGTATGACTCGCAAACCGCCTCCTCCATCAGCGGCGCTGGCCAGACCTCAAGGGCCCTGCGAACCAGCCGGTCCGCTCGTTCGCCGATCGATTTAGGCGTCCACTCGTCCGCGTCCTTGAGCTCACCGGATATCGCAACCCATTCGACGTCGAAGCCTCCCACGGTGCGTTCCTTCTTCTCCCGGAAGGTCCCGTCGGAAAGCTCGGAGTTGTATGCCGTGAGCGTGAAGGAGCTCCTCTACAGTTCTGCCGTCACCGTATCCCTCATCCTCGTAGTGGCGCTTGAAAGACTGGTATACGTCGCGCCGGGCGAGCGGCTCTGGCGCATGCAGCACCGTGAGCCAGTCGCGAACGAATTCGTCGAAAACGTCGTCGTAGGTGGATGCGCCGAGCGTTGTTTCTATGGGACGCCAGTAGGTTTTATATAGGCCATCCTGGTCCGGATGACCCATAAGGACGAAGTTGCGAATGAGGTCAGCCGAGGAGAGCGACTTGCCGGTGGAGTTCATAGACCCGAAGATGAGCTGTGGGTTGTCCTGGCCCTGCGTGAGCGAGATGGACACGACCTCAAGGCGTGCCGGCGGGAACGAGCGTCCCCTGCTGCACCATCACCACTGACCCCGTGAAGTACGGCGCACCCGTGCCCCTACCAATGGAGATGATGTCCTCCCACAACTGCGTGCAGTTCATCATCTGATATCCCATGACCCCATATGGTACTCCTGCATCTTGAATAGGACCTGCATAGCCTACTCTCTTCCCGCTAAAGTGTAGTGCGTGTATCGCCCGTTGCCATGCTTCATAAGCACACCGCGCATCACCAGCCCGCGAACGATTTCTTTAGACCTGTCCATGCCAAGCTCAAGCAAATCAGCAACGTTGGCCGTTGTGATAGCGTCGTCTTTATCGAACAGCGAAATGATGTCTCTCTCCCTTTTTGTGAGATTCAGCCAATCGGTGTCCCATCGGTGCTTACGGGGGTCCATCGGTGTCCCATCGGTGCTTATCGGTGTCCCATCGGCGATGGCCTTACGACAACGTGCATCTTTATTGCGCTCCTTTATTTGCACATCCCCACTAGATGCATCGTGCAAAGGATCCAGCCTCTTGCCAAACTCGTCGAGGCTCATGCGATATACATTCACGCGGAAGTCCTCGTCATCCACCAGGAACTCGGGCTCGCGAAGCCCAAAGGCCACGATCTGGTCGAAGTTCGCGCCCATGTTTATCTTGGAGAGCACATACTGATAGGCCTGCTCGACCTGGTCGACCACGCTGCCGTCGAACTCTCGGCGATCGAGAAAGACGGACCGCCCCGTGCCGCGGAACACGCCGCACTGCACACACCATGCGAACTCGTATCCTTCGCCCGTAAGCAGGGCGTACGCGTTTGTGGGTAGCAGCTCGCCCTCCCGCTCGAGAATTACGCCCCACAACACCGAACTGAACGCACTGGCTCTTTTGGAGAAGGGCAAAAAGCCGTTTCCGCTCTCTCATTCTGAGGTAGCAGGCCTTTAGCTCGTCATCTTCGCCGAACCTAGACGCATTCCTTCGGATGTCGTTTTCGATCGCGGAATACTTGCGCTCCAGGTCGCGCTTTGCGGAGTCCCCCGGAACAACGAGGCCGCCATACACAAAGAGGTCGTTGTGCTCCTTGTCGAAGGTTCCCGACTCGTCTGCGTAGATATAGAGCTTCATGCCATCCCATCCGAAAAAAGAGGGGCCGCCTAATGATAGGCAGCCCTCAAAAAAGCCCCAGGTCCGGCGCCGGCACACGACGCTTAAGCTTTCACTCGGTTGCCCGGGTACGCAGCCCGAATCTCTTCGCCTGCAATTAGAGTCTACCCACTTGACGCGCGAATTACAACGTGATTCTCCCGTTTGTCCGTTAGGCTGGTGTTGCGCAGGCGCAAGGGTTCGATGTCGCGTTCTTGGATATTGGCTGACGCCGTGACGGAAAAAATAAGGAGCTTCGGTTGCTGTTCCGATTGGCGCACGCATCTGCACCCACGCGTGAACCTTTTCGAACCTCGAAGCTACGAACCGAAGAGCTCCTCCCTCATGCGCGAGAACGCAGCGGACGCCTCGACCCCCCTGCCCTCCTCGGCCTCCCGGAGGCCGCGCGACAGGGCCTCTACCAGCCGCCTGTCCGTCATGGAATCCACGTCGATGGGGCGTGGGGCTTCGGGGAGGGCGACCCTGAAGGGAATCCCTCCCGTGAGGGACACCTGGCGGAGAAACATGTCGACGGCAGTCGACATGGAGAGCCCGAGTTGCGAAAGAACGGACTCGGCCGATTGCTTAACCTCGGGATCCACCCTCAGGTTGAGCGTCGCTGACTTCTGCATGATAATCATCTCGTGGATAATGTAACGCAATCATCCTTACATTTGCAGTACTTTTGGGACAAGACACTTTCGCCCTTATCAGACGTTACACGAGGCTCGCGTTTGGCTAGCAGGCGCAAGCAGTCCCCAAGAAGCACCAAAAGGCGCCCCGGAACCACGTCCGAAGCGCCTGGTGAATCGCGCAGTCTTGTAGCGATCCCACTCCCAGTCTAGTGCGGCTATTCCCGCCACCATGGCTCATCATTATTCCAGCGTTTGCCCGTAGCGCTCATTCAAAACTGCTGGGCTCGAGCGTTGGATGACGCAGGCCGGCAGAGCTGACGCGCATCCGAATGCCTACGAGACTTAACCGCAGAGCCTGTGGCATCTGCCTACATCGTCTGTTGCCTAATGCCAAGCAGGTCAAGCGCTTTGCGCGTCAGGACGAATCTCAACGGGCTTTTCGTGACTGGCTCGATGAGGTTTTTCTCTTCAAGTAGCCTAGAGTACTTTCTCGCTGTGCCGGCGGAGCACTCCAAGCAGTCAGCTAGCTCGGCAAGCCGTACGCTGGGCACCGATGTAAAAAGATGGACCTGCGAAAACAGATACAACAGCGATCTCTCCTGATCACATATGCCCAAGTCGCGTTGCGCCGAATCGAGACGGTTTGCAGCAGATTCTAGCTGCGACTTCTTTTCCCGAAGGCTGGAATCCAACTCCTCCTGGGCTTGCCTCACGAGTTCGAGCATGCTTATGACAAAAAAGGTTAGCTCCCCTTGCATCAGGGGATGCTCCGCCCGTTTGAAGGCTCGATAGTAAGCGTCCTTGTTCTCGAATATGATGCGCGACAACGAAAGGGAAGTGAGAAGTGATAGCGGTTCGCTCAGCCAGAGAGCGAGCAGGTACCGTCCCGTTCTTCCATTCCCATCGTAAAACGGATGTATGTACTCAAACACGAAGTGGCCGATTATGGAGCTGTATATCTGCGGCATTTCATCTGAGTTCACAATCTCGAGCATTCGCTTAACGGCATCTATAATTCGACTTTCCGGATAGAGTCCAGTGTGCACCTCAATCCCGGATTCGTTGTAGATGGCCACCTGATCAGGTCTCGGATGAGCGCCCCCGTGGCTACCGGCGGCAGGTCGCTGGCAAGCTTCGAAATGACTCTCTCGAAGCGAAGGACGGTCTCCGAGAGCACCGAAAGCTCCCTCGGAACGGCCATGAATAACTCGCCGCCGTCCGTGATGATGCCTGTCCGAAAGGCAGAGTCGGCGCTGCGCCTCTCGTCGGCGAGTGCTGTGTACCTGGTGAATCTCTCGTTCGACCTGTCTGCATGGAATAGGGCTTTAAGCGTTTTGTATTGCATCAGAGTCTCCCGCTCCTATCAATCTGCCCAAGAGAATGATTGGTGAGTTTAGCAAATTCCTCGATTTTTGCAAAACTGTCTGACCTCATACGCTGCGTGATTGACAAAAGCGAACGTTCTTCATATCTTTGCCATGCTTTGCGCGGTCGATTTGGTCGGCAAATAAACGGTTGCATGGTAACGCTTGCGGTGGAGGCGTCTCTGGCGCAGGTGCCCTCCGTCACCGCCGCCGAGGCGGCGCGAGTGCTCGGCGTGAGCACTGCGCGCATCGCCCAGCTCTGCAAGGCGGGATACCTGGACAGTTGGAAGATCGGCGGGACGAGGATGGTGAGCATCGAATCTCGCATCGAGAGCGAACCGGCAGGCGGCCGACCGAAGAGGGAGCATACAGCGGTTTAGCGAATCGCAATCTCACGGCTCTTTTGTATCGGCCTTCTGCTAAGATGGCTATAATACAGCATTTGTCCCCAACAAAGGCCCCGCGTCTCCGCGGGGCCTTTGCCATATCGAGAGGACGTGCCATGGCCAAGAGCAACCCGCGCAAGGCTAACGGGCACGCGAAGAACGGCGGGTGGAAGGCGTGGACCGAAAAGGGCAACGCGTCCGTCACGGACGGCATGAGTCTGCGTCTGGAGGCTTTGAGGATCGCGATATGTTAGACGGCCTCCACACCCAGGAAGAGCGTGACCGGGCGGCGGGCTGCGGCTGCGTCGGAATGTCGGCCAGTCCCGCCGCATCGAGGCGATCTAGGTCAGGCTCGCCGGAGATGTCGCCAAGAAATACGACGTCTACTACCGCGTCCACTCGCAGCGCTACGGCTGGATGGGCTGGGCCAGGAACGGCGCCAAGGCCGGCACCGAGGGCATGTCCCGCCGCGCCGAGGCCGTCCAGGTCGTGCTCGTGCCCAAGGGGGCCGCGGCCCCCGCGGCGACGTACAGGGGCCAGACGCAGGCCTTTGCCAAGGCGTTCGTCTCCTAGGGCGTGACTCAAGGCGTCCCTCCCATTCTCGGGAGGGACGCCTCACTCTTCGCCGTGGCACGAAAGGCACCCTCCCCGCCGACCTGCCCCGCCATGGCTGGTGGGGCGGTTCATGCTTGCAAGCAGTGAGTGGGCAGTTTGTACCCACTTGCTAGATGGCACCAAGGAGAGAGGAGACATGCAATGGTACTTTACTGGCCCGACCGCAAGGTCGCCCTGGACATCGTGGACGACCCCCAGCGCCGGCCCTTCGAGGCCGAGGACGCCGAGGACTGGAACGTCCTTCGTGTCACGGTCTCTGACCTGCACCGCGAGAGGTTCGCACGCATCATGCACCGGCTGTGCTTCCTCCTGGGCGTGGCACCGAACGATGCCGCGGCCGTCGCTACGTTCGGCCTGCTGAGGAGAGGCGCCCGATGACCTCGACAGCCGAACCCGCCCGCACGAACCTCATCCCGGGAGACGATGCCTGGCCGCATGGCCTGGACGCCCTCGGTGACGCCCCGGAGGCCCTGCACGTCATGGGTGACGCCTCGTTGCTCGCCGAGCACGGCCTCGTGGACTAGCTCGCGGGCTGGCTGGGCGCAGCGTGACGTGAGGGCGTCAGATTGATTAATGTGACGCCGGGCCGCGTCCGTACTATGTCGGCCAACACGCGGTCGCCGCGTTCGCCTTGCATCCGGCGACGCCGCGCCCCGGCGCGTGGAACCCGGACATCCACCTGGCCATGGCCGCGTAGTCGTTGCCTCGGAACGTCCTGGTGGTCGTCTCGCCCGTCGCGACCACCATGACGCAGATCGTGGTGGTCCGTGCGTGCGAGTCGATTCCGAATATGGCCTGCTCTGATAGGTCGCTACTTTCTGGCCAGCCCGTGAACAGCAACCATGTTGGGGCAGGAGATACTCTATATCGAATCGTAGAGTGATAAAACCCTTAGGATATTTGGATCGTGCCTTCGCTCCGTGCCCATCGCCGCAGTCTGATGCGTTACCCGCTTGCACACGGCGCTACGACGCATACGTGCTCAGATATCGAGTAAGTCGTTGCGGGCCATAGTCGACCACAAACCAAAGGCAGGTGCAGATCTCATCCACATCGCTGATGCCGTAGACTTCGAGAGCTCTTTCCATGAGTTCTGGTTCGGCCTTCTCGCCTTCAACGACCATAAGAATGGCTCTGCCCTTAGACATCGAACTCCCCAGCCTGATAAAGCCTCTCGAGGTTGTGTCCTTCGTGGAGCTCGCGGGTTGTCGTGTCGGCCGCGGCGAAAATGCCACGCGGCGACAAAACAAATAGACAGTCCGGGCGCAGGAACCTATTACTGAAAAGGTCTGTATTGTGAGTCGTGGCAATCACCTGCATGTTGGGCTCATCCTGCATGCTGCAGAGCACTTGCTCGGCAAGGTCATGATGGTAGTGAGCGTCAAACTCGTCAAGGAAGAGGAGTGAGGGCTTTGGTTCCCCTAGTTTTAAAATGGAGAATAATTGTACCAGAGCTCGTGTGCCGCTCGAACACACCTCGGAGAATGGAATCGCCCTTGCACCTTTGCGCATGTAGAGCGCCAATTCGCCGGTTGGTGTGGGCAGACCCTCCAAAGTCTCGTCAATGCCATGGTCGCGCAGGAACTTCTCGAGCTCCTTTACCTTCTCCCGCATTAATACCAACGCAATGTCATCTTCAAGAGATGCGGGACTGTTCATCTGCATCGAGAGAAAAAACCTATAAAGAGAAAGAATGGGGCCAAGTAGGTGACCAGGCGTATTAGTGCAGACGTAGCTTAACACAGACAGGCCTAAGTACAAGTCTGTGCCATCAACAACCAAGGATCCGGAAGTGAAACTTGCGAGATTGTTGGTTGCCCAAAACCCAGATTCGTCTACATCATAGACGACCCCATCGTCCACCACCAGCCGCTCAGCGCGAATGACGCCACGAGCATTCTTCGAATACTCATATAGGACGCGGCGACCATCGAAGTCGCAGAGGTACGAAAAGCGGGCTGTACTTCGCGCCTCATCCGCGTTGAGAAAGGCAGTGCCTGTGCGGAATCCCAAAGCCTCATGCGCAACGTTGTGCCTCGCATCGAGCATCGCCTTGCCAAGATTGGTCTTTCCCACGCCATTGCGCCCATAGACGAGGGCATTCTTTACCACATGGCGATTTATGGCCTTGGTGTTATAGGTGTAGTCGCGAGTCTTGGTGAGGTCGAATGTGAGCCTTTCGGCAAAGCCGCGATACCCCTCTACACTGAAGCGCAATATCACGGTCGTCTCCTTAGGTATTCGCGAAATCCTCCTCAATCTTGAAAAGGACGTCGTAGCCAAAAAAGCCGAAGAGGCCTAGCAAAAATCGAGGATGGGGTCGTATGTATGAATAAGGACCAGAGACTGTAGGCTCTGGTCCTAAAATTCTCTGGTCGGGTGGACTGGATTCGAACCAGCGACCCCTTGACCCCCAGTCAAGTGCGCTACCAAACTGCGCCACCACCCGGTGCGAGAAGTATTATTGCGCCTTCGGCCGCTTGTGTCAACACTTTTTTCGACTCTTTTTTGCGAGAATGCCAAAAGGCCTACAGTAGGCCTACAGTTCGCGCCACTCCACGGGCTGGTTGCGTGCCAAATCGCGATAAATCACGGCGTTCTCTCGGTTGCTTGCGATGTCTTCCTCCGTCATGTCGCGGAGCTTGCGCGCGGGATTGCCGTACACGATGGTTCCGTCCTTCACCTTGCGTCCGCCAGGTACCACGGCGCCTGCAGCCACGATGCAGTTCGACCCAACGCGCGCACCGTCGAGCACCACAGCGCCCATCCCTATTACGGTGTTGTTCCCCACGGTGGCTCCGTGCACGATGGCGCCGTGCCCAACGGTAACGCCTTCCCCAATGGTCGTGGGAAAGCCGGGACTCACGTGGATAACGGCGTTGTCTTGTATATTAGTAAGGCGTCCGACGCTAATGGATGCTTCGTCGCCGCGCACCACCGCGTTGTACCAAACCGCACAGTCCTCCGCAAACGTCACGTCGCCAATCACGTGCGCACCCGGTGCCAAAAGTGTCATGTTCGTTCCTCTCTTGTTGACTTCGTTTCTTTCACAGATTATCAGACAAAACCAATCTCGTGCCAACCGTTCCTACGATGTCAGCCTGCGTTGCATCTGAACAGATTACAAGGTCGAACGTCCTCCCCTCGCGTTGCGCGCGCTTCGCCCACATTGCGACATCCTCGCATATTACCTTGTGGCGTTTGTTGCCGAAGCCATTCACGTGCAAGGTGTCGCGCAGCCATTCGGCCCGGTCGGGATATTCAACCACGGTTGTCGTGCGGGCTGCACCGCCGTTTGCTGCATGCACGGTTGCGGCCATCGTGGCATCGCCCAAGTTGAGGACGCTCTTACCTTTTGCGCTCTCCCCCGCCTGCATGCGCACATCGTGCCATGCGGGTGAGAGTCCCGTGTCGGGCTTGCCGGCAAGATCTATGCAGAAGCGCATATCGTTCTCGCGCACCCACAGCGGGATGCGCTGATGTGCGTCGCCCTTGGTGCTTGAGTCGAGTCCTTGGCGCCACGACCTGACGAGTACGTTTTCCGCGGGTACGTCGAGCACAGCTGCGACGATCGCGCAGGCGTCGAAGAGCCGCCGAGCGGCGTCCTGTTCATCGCCCTTTGTGCGTCGGCGTTGCTCATATACAATTGCGTATCGCTTGGTGTCATCTGCGAAGGCGCCGAAATACACGTCCACGACGAACGGATACTCGGGCACATCAGCCTCGTACACGCGCAGGCCAGCAACGCTCTGTTTGCGTGCACGCCGCACGCGCTCGCGTGCCACTTTGCGCAACCGTGCGGCAAACTGAGTACTGTGTTCGTTGGCAATGCGGACACGACGCTGCGTTCCGGTTAACGAGACAACCTCGATTTCGGTGGGTTCCGTCTTTTTGTGTGCTTTCGTGGCAGTCGATTGGAGGTCCGGGGCGTCCTCACGTGGGGTGACGCCGCTGCGAGGACCCGCGACGCCCGGACGCGAGCCCGTCGCGGAATCGTGCAAGTGTGCCGCGCCACTGCCGCGCGAACCGTTGACGAACTCGCCGGCTCCCCCAACACCCAGGTCGTACATGCGAATGCGCACGTCAATCGGCCCGTTGTTGCAATCCAAGGTCCACGTGGGAATGCGCCCCAAGGCGGTATCGATGCTCACGTCGGGCGTTATGAGGGCAACGCGCCACCCGGCAGGCAACGCGTCCACAGCAGCGACGAGTGCAGCGTTCGTGTGCGGCAGGTCCTCGCGCGTTCCCAAACGCTCCCCATAGGGCGGGTTTGTCGCAATCATTCCATCTCGCGCTCCGCGCTTCAAAATGCCACGCAGGTGACGTCCGATGCGAGCTGCGTCGTCGCAAAACACCTGCGTGTAGGACGCAACACCAGCACGCTTTACGTTAGCGCGCGCAATAGCGATGGCATCCTCGCTTATGTCGCCTGCCAACACACACGGCGCGCGAGGCGCCTCCAGCCGCGCGACCTCAGCCTGTTCGCGCGCCTTGGCAAGCACGCGTTCCCAAAGCGACGCGTCGTGCTGAGCCCAGCCTTCGAATCCCCAACGATCGCGGAGCAAGCCAGGCGCTATGCCGGCCGCAATGAGTGCCGCCTCCACGGCAATCGTGCCCGAGCCGCACATGGGATCCACGAGCATGCCGCCCTCGCGCGCCAACTCGGGCCATCCTGTGGCAAGCAACATGCCTGCGGCCAACGTTTCCTTGAGCGGCGCTGCCGTCTGCACGCCATCCTCGCGATACCCGCGCCGATGCAAAGATGGCCCCGATACATTCAAACATACCGTCGCCCTGCTCTCGTGCAGCGCCACGTCCACGGTGAAATCGGGATTGCTCGCGTCCACGCTCGGACGCTCGCCACGCACGTCGCGCAACCGGTCGCACAAAGCGTCTTTTGCCTTGAGGGCGGTGAACTGCGTGTTGCGCAGGCTGGCGTTCGTTCCATGCGCGCGCACCGCGATGGTGGCGCCGGGCAGTACGTGGCTCTCCCAAGCGATGTTGCGCACGCCGGCGTAGAGCGCCTCGGCATCGCGCGCCGAAACGCGTCCGAGCACGAGCTGTACGCGCGTGGCGACCCGACTCCACAAACAGGCCCGATAGGCATCCTCAAGCGACCCGAAAAAAGCCACGGCACCAACTTGCGGCCGCACCCGCTTCATGCGTAAGCCGCGGAGCTCGTCTGCCAGCACCTTCTCGAATCCGCGCGCGCATCGTGCGAACAACTCCCAATCGGCCATTATCCTTAAAGCCCCTCTTTCTGCATGTCGAGTCTTTCCGGCACGTCTTCGCGATGTCTCTTCGCGTTCAATCGTTGCGAATCGTTTGTCGCGAACGAACAGAGTGTATCATGTGAGTGGTTGAACAACTTGGGAATACTCTCAAGTAACCCGCTGCAACGAAAGGAGCGCACGTGCCTACGCTGTTCATCGATGCCGACGCCTGCCCCACCACGCGCGAGGCCATTGCGTGCGCCCGCTCGGCGCGCGTTCCCTGCGTCGTTGCGGGCGACTCGGGTCACAACCTCATGCGCCATGTGCGCCGAGACGACCCCACGGAACCCACGGACGGCTTTTGGGTGCGCATCCTGCAGGTGGGCGCCGGTGCCGACGCCGCCGACTTTGCCATCGTGTGCGAGCTCGAGCCGGGTGACGTGGTGGTGACGCAGGACTTTGGCCTCGCTTCCATGGCCCTCGGGCGTGCCTGCGCGGCAATCGATCCACGCGGTCATATTTTCAACAAACGCACCATCGATGCGCTCATGCTCGTTCGCCACGCAACCAAGCAGGAGCTTCGCTCGACGCGCCGCAAGGGCAAGCCCCGCGTCTCCAAGCATCGTGCGTTCGACTCCGACGACCGCGAACGCTTTGTGCGCAACCTGCGTGAGCTTCTCCGCCAGGCGACTACGTAAGAGAAACCCCGGGAAGGGGCTTCCATGCGGGCGAAAGTGTCTCACACAGCCTGCAATTCGCTGTGATACCATAACGAGGCAACCAACGAAGCCGTGAATCGAGGAAGCATGACGACCTGCATCACGCGCCGTGCGGCGCTTGGCGGAATCGCAACCACACTCGCCCTTGCCGCCTGCGGACAACCGTCCGCCGGCTCGCAAGAAGATGCCTCGCCGCAGGAAGTGGCGCCCCCGACGCTCGAAGCGCTCGTCGATGCCATGTCTTGCGAGCAAATGGTGGCCCAGCTCGTCGTGCCCGCACTCAGCATGTGGAACGAGCAGCCCCTCACCGACCTCGCCGCTGCCCCGGAGCTTGCCGACGCGCTACGTCGTCGTCAGTACGCGGGCATCGTATTGCTTCCTTCCAACGTGGTGGATGCCGCGCAAACCGCGACTCTCGTACGGACGCTGCAAGCAGCCCACGCCGAGGGCGCTGCAGACGCGCAGACCGCGCCGACGTCCTATTTCGTGTGCGTCGAGCAGGCAGGCGGCGCTCGCGTCACCTTGCCCATGGCCACGCGCGGCGTAGGCAACATGGCGCTGGGGGCGACCGGGAGCGAGGCCGTGCAAAACGCCATTATCTCCGGCCAGGTGGTTGGCGAGGAACTCTCGGCCTTGGGGATCAATACGAACCTCGCGCCCGACGTTGACGTTATTCGTGACCTCGCGAGTCCCGACCTAAGCACCGACGTCTTTTCCACCGACGTCGAAACAATCGCCTCGCTTGCCGACGCCTTTGCGGACGGAGAAGACAAAAGCAGCGTAATAAGCACCTTTGGCCACTTCCCCGGCATCGGAGACGGCGCCAACATGCCATCATCAACGCCGGTCACCCTCAACGCCCTGCGCGAGACGGGCCTCGCGAGCTTTGCGTCGGTAATCGAGAACGGTGCCGAGGTAGTTCGCGTCTCCGGCATGACGTTTTCGGCCTTCGACAACGAGCATTTGCTGGCTGATGGCGAGACGCGCGGGTATTATCCCGCAACTATGTCGTCGCACATCGTAACCAACCTGCTTCGCGAGGAGCTTGGGTTCGACGGCGTGGTGATGAGTGCCGCGCTCCATATGGACCGCTTTCTCGAGGAGGCCGATACGCACCTTCAGCTTTTCCCCACAGAGCCCGGAACGGTTGAGTACGCCGTCGCGATGGCCGAGGCGTGCCTTCAGGCGGGATGCGACCTCCTGTTGCTTCCTGTGGACCTCACGAACGTAGACCAAATCGGGTTTTTGGACGCCTATGTTTCCATTCTGGCGGCGCACATCGACGAGGGGACGCTCAGTCGCGAGCTTGTGCGTTCCTCAGTCATTCGCGTGCTCAGCCTTAAGGAGAAGCATGGCTTGCTGCAAGGGAATGCCTCGCAGCAAGCAGAAGAACCCGCAGATTCTACAGCGGGCGCGGGTGCCGCCGTCAATGGTTCGAATGATGTGGCGAGCATAGTGGGGTCGCAACAACATCACAACATCGAGCAGGACATCGCAGAGCAGGCCATCACCATGCTCGAGAACGATGGCATCGTTCCAATCCCCGGCTCAAACGTGAACGTCCTGTTCATGTGCGCGAACGCGGAGGAAGCTGCCGGTGTCGAGCAAGCGCTTGTACAGCTTGCTGAGAGTCGGGCAATCGACACGAAGGCCCTCATAAAAAACAACGTGGCAGGCACGACGACGGGTCCGAAGGACGCGCGGACGGTCCTCTCCATCGAACGATACCTCAACGCCGAGGGGACCGCGCTCGAATACCCCAAGAACACCACGGAGACGTTGGAGAAGGCCGACTACGTCGTGTGCCTAAGTTCCGTCGGTGCCGGCGTAGAGCAGCTGCAGGACTCCAACCCTCGCATACAGGGCGTGAGCATGGCACGCGTCGACGCCAAAAAGGCCAAGGTGCCGTTTGTGTTGCTGAGCATCGACTTGCCGGTGGACGTGGCGCGCTTTTCGGACGCCGAGGTAATTATGTGTGCCTACCTTGCCGCCGGCATTGGTATTGTCCCCGAAAAGCCCGCAAGCGGCGACGCATCGCAATCGCGCAACGCGTCGTTCGGCGCCGTCAACGCAAACGTTCCCGCTGCTCTGCGCGCCATTTTCGGGGCAATTGCGCCTGCGGGAACGCTGCCCATTCGAATTTTGGGCCTTCGCAAGGGCGAGGACGGACGGTGGGCCTATACCAAAAAGACGCTCTACGAGCGTGGTGCGGGTCGGTAGGCGCATGAACGATGAAGTCGTTTCTCTCACTCATCGCTCCCAGGGAGCAAACCCCTGAGGAGAAGCGCTGCGAGATGCTCGAACGCCCCGTTGGTCCGCTCATCCTCTCGCTCGCGGCGCCTGCCATTTTTGCGAACGTCGTCACCACGGTTTACAACCTTGCCGACACCTTCTTCGTGGGGCAAATGGGCTCCACGAGCGCGAGTGCCGCCGTGGGCGTGGCATTTGTGACGTCTACCATAATTCAGTCGGTCGCCTTTTACCTTGCGCAGGGTACGGGCATTCGCATGAGCCATTGTCTTGGCGCAGGCGACCGCGAGGAAGCTGCCGTGTACGTGAACACCGGCATTGCGGGGGCATTTGTGATTGAGGTGATAATTGCGCTCCTCGGTCACGTCTTTCTTGACCAACTATGCTACTTGGGAGGTTCGACGGCCACCATTCTCCCCTACGCGCGCACCTACATTGGTGTGCTGCTTGTCGGTGCGCCCTTCATTGGCTGCGGATTCCTCATGAACATGCAGCTTCGCTTCCAAGGCGAGGCGTTTTATTCCATGTTGTGCATGGTGGCGGGCGCTGTGCTCAACACGATCCTCACGCCGCTGTTCATTTTTGGCCTAGGGCTCGGCATTGCCGGGAGCGCGCTGGCCACCGTGGTGAGTGAGGGCGTGAGCTTCGTGTTGCTCCTCGTGGAAATGCGGCGCATCGGCATTACGCCGCTTGGCATGCGGTACGTGCGGATTCCCGACGTCACCATGCTGCGAACGATTAACAACGGGGGCGTGCCGTCGTTCGTGCGCCAGCTCATGCTGGGGGTATCTACGAGCTTGTTGAACAACGCCGCCGCACCGTTTGGCGACGCCGCCATTGCTGGCATTGCCGTGGTGCAACGCATAACGAGCGTAGGCAACTTCTTCCAAATTGGCGTCGGACAAGGTCTTCAGCCGATTGTGGGCTACAACTTGGGCGCGAGACGTTACGACCGCATTCGGAAGGGATACTTCTACGCCGTGCGCGCCTCGTTTTTCTCGGTTGCGGCCATCGGCGTGATTACGTTCGTGTTTGCTCCGCAGCTCATCGCCCTGTTTCGCGACGACCCTGCGGTGGTGGCGTTCGGCGTCGTGACACTTCGCCTGCAGAGCTTTACCATGCCGTTTACCGGCCTTGCCATGGCCACCAACTTTTTGCTCCAAACAAGCGGGAAAATGTGGCGCGCGACGTTTTTGGGAGCCTGTAGGCTTGGCCTTGTGCTCGCGCCCGTGGTGCTCGTGCTGCCGCCCTTGTTCGGCATGCTCGGCGTGCAAATCGCCCAGCCCGTAACCGACGTGCTTACCACGCTCATCGCGCTGCCGCTCGCACGCGGGCTTCTTAATGAGTTGCACGCCGCCGAGATGCGGGCCACAACATAGCGTGCCCGCACCTCGGCGGCGTGGCCTTTTCGAGCGGCGTTCTCCTCGGTGTCTATGCCACCGGCGGCTTTGGAGCGGAGCCGTATACGTCGCGTTCTACGGACTCATCGTCTGTTGGACGAAGCCCGCGATAGATGTTTTGCAGCACATACCCCAAGGTGTACGCGTACGCGCCGATTTTCGCGATGCCGCCGATGACGGGAATGGCGCCAAGAACGCCCATGATGGCACCGCCCGCAAGTGCGCACGTGAAGCGCCCGAACTTCGGGAACACGTAGCGGAACACCGAGGCGCCCGCGAAGCCCTTTGCGGCGAGGGCCAACGCGAGAAGCGCCAGCGCAGAAATGCCTGCCACCGGCAACGTTATTATGAACACGCACATAAGAATGAGTGCCAAAGGAGACAAAAGCATACCAAGAATGCCCGTGGCAAGGTGAGCACCCGTGTGATCGCGCACCATCTCGGCCGCAGCAGCCGTATGACGGCCGAAGAGCCATTCGGCAACCACGGCGACAAGAATCGTGCTCAGAATGCCCAAGATGGCGAACAGTACGGTGAAGCCAGAGAGGGCGCTGAAGGCGATTTCTTGGGCCTCCCCTGCGTTCGTGCTATCCACGTCCTCGTGCGTAACCTCTACGTTGGCGACCTGCGCACCCTCAGCTATGACGGGGTCGGAGTCGGAGGTCACGTGCAAGGTGCCGGTAATGCGCGCGTTCGGTCCGATGCGAATTGAATCTGCCCCGATTTCGGCGTCGCCTTCCACCGTTCCGTTAATGGTCACTTCGCTTGCATACGCACGAAGCTGCTTGCAGGTACCCTCGAAGCTCACGATGCGACCCGCCGCGGCAACGTACTCGGTTTGTGTGTTCTCGATTTCCATGGTTTCGCCGGCGACCGTTATGCCCTGCGTAACGGTTGTATCGGTAACGCGGATCTCTTGGCCAGCGGCGCGAATGCTGCCGCCCAGTTGGCCTTTCTCTACGGTAATGTCGCGACCTGCTGCAAGCAAGTCGTTTGCGATGGACGCTCCAGAAAGGTCGAGGCGTTCGCCAGCCCACACGCAGTCGTTGCCCAGCTGCAGTACCTCGTCGTCATCCGAGGTCGTAATGGCGTCTTGGGGCGCGACGGGTGCCGGCGCGGGGGTTTCGTTATTAGCTGCTTCCGGAGCGGGTGTTCCAGGAGCGTTTTCTTGCGGCGCATTCGCTGCCGCATTGGGTGCTTGGGCTGCGGCGTCAGGCGCGCCCTCCTCGGGTGCGGCCTCGGTTGGCTCGGTATACTCGTATGCCTCCTCCGGAACGTAGTCCTGAGCGTTGCCTTGCCACTCATCGGCAAAAGCCAAGGGACCCGCAAACATCGCGAGTCCGAGCAGCAACGTACATGCGAATACGGCGAAACGGGATTTCTTCATTGCATAGCTACCTTTCATGTGCCTCTCACCTGCATTTCCGTTTTTGGGTACTACGGGAAAACTACGATAAAAGGGTATTCTCTTTTAGCGGTCGTGAAAAGCACTGCTCGCCTTACGGTTTGTTTTTCGTTGTGGGCTGATGTGTGCGGTGCGCGGCAAGCAAACGAGGGCACCCGCCAACATGAAGGGTGCCCTCGCAACATTGGATGGTTATCGCATCGCAGCGCTAGCTACTAGTCCAAGTCCTCGCCATTGGACTTTATCACCTTTTGATAGTAGAAGAACGAGTCCTTGCGCGCACGGTGCAGGTCGCCCGTGCCGTCATCGTGCTTGTCGACGTAAATGAAGCCGTAGCGCTTGCGCATCTCGCCCGTGCCGGCGGAAACGACGTCGATGGGGCCCCACCACGTGTAGCCAATGAGGTCGACGCCGTCTTCGATGGCACGACCCATGTCGGCGACGTGCGCGCGCAGGTAGTCGATGCGATACGGGTCGTGGATGCGCTCGACGCCGTCTTCAACGACGACCTCGTCGAGTGCTCCGAAGCCATTCTCTACTACCATCAGCGGCAGCTCGTAGCGATCGTAAATCTCGTTGAGGGCGATGCGCAGACCAGTGGAGTCGATTTGCCAACCCCAGTCGCTCGCCTTGAGGTAGGGGTTCTTGCCGCCGAAGCTCATGTTGCCGGCGGTTTGCTCGGCACCCTCGTGCGTGGTGACGGTGTTGGACATGTAGTACGAGAAGCTATAGAAGTCGATCTTGCCCTCGTAAAGAAGCTCTTCGTCGCCAGGCTGGATGTCGGGAACGGCGCCCCACTCCTCCCACAGTGCCTTGGCATAGCGCGGATACTTGCCGCGTGCCTGGACGTCGGAGGCGTACCAGTTGGACTTGCGCATGTTCTGCTGGTTGAGCAGCACGTCCGCCGGGTCGCACGTCGCGGGATAGCTCAGGATGAAGCAGTCCATGTTGCCCATCTTGAGGTCGGGGTAGTTCTCGTGTACGTACTTGATGGTTTTTGCCGCCGCAACGAACTGATAATGCAGTGCGTTCACGCGGTCCTGCGGCTGCGTTTTTATCTCGTCGTTGGTGCCGGTGAAGCCCTGAAGCATGGACGTGGAAAGCATGGTTCCCATGTCGGACCAGCCGAGGTTGTTCTCGTTGAAGGTGAGCCAATACTTCACCTTGTCGTGATACCGGTCGATGACGGTCTTTGCGTAATTAAAGAAGATGTCGATGAGCTCGCGGCTTGCCCAGCCGTTGAAGCGCTCGATGAGGGAATACGGAAGCTCATAATGAGACAAGGTCACGAGCGGCTGGATGCCATGGGCGAGGCAGCAGTCGAAGACCTTGTCGTAGAACTCGAGACCGGCTTCGAGCGCCTTGCCATCGCCCTTGGCGAATATGCGAGACCAGTTGATGGACATACGGAACACGTTCCAGCCCATCTCGGCGAAAAGCGCGATGTCCTCCTCGTAGTGATGATAAAAGTCGGTGGCCTCGTGGCTGGGGTACAGCGCATCGGGGTCGAGAACCTCGTCGATTTGGCGGGGGATGCCATGAACGCCGTCGCCACCACGAAGGTGGTCATCGATGCTCGCGCCCTTGCCATCTACGTCCCATGCGCCCTCGTACTGGTTCGCTGCCGTCGCGCCGCCCCACAAAAAGCCCTTCGGAAATGCCATGGTTCCTCCTCGCATACGATTCTTTACGATTTGCCAATAGGCACATGATAGCGTATGCATCAACTACTAGTTATAAATATACGGTGTACGGGTGCACGGCTTCGGTGAGATGCCCTTGCACGGCCGCCGTTCGTTGCGCATACGGGTCGCTTCGGCTATGCCGATGAGCCTGTTCGAAAGCTCAACGCCGTTCGCTGCGCGTACGGGTCGCTGTCCGGGTTGTGTACCCACGGGGCCGTTTAGCCCGCCGAACCCGGGCTAAATGGCCCCTCTGGTACACGTTACGTGTTGTGGTTTTTCATGAGGAAGCGCGGGGTCGCAATTGGTTACGACTTCCGCGCGCAACGTATAATATCGATGAGGCCGCACGCAGCTCCGCCAATCACGGCAAACCATACGGCGGGTTCGAGGTACAGTGTGCCGAGTCCAAGCATTCCGTCCAGGATTTGATTCTCCGCCATTTGGCACAGCGTCACCATGCCAATTCCGAAAACGACCATGCCCCAGCTCGAGACGACTGCCCTTCCCGTGTGATGGGCATCGGCGCACAGGATTAGCGTGTCGAGCATCGAGCCAACGCCAATTGCCAGGAGGAGGAAGAGTGCGGCCGCAAGAACAATTGTGCCGTGGGAGCCGATGCCTGCGCAGACCATGTCCATCAGGAAGTTGAGGGCGCCCCAAATGGTAACGCTTCTCGTAAAGCCATCAGATTGTACCGTAAACATGGGAAGTGCCAAAATGCTCGCGATGAGGACGACCGCAACTGTTGATTCTATCGTTCGCCAAGGGGATGTTTCCCGCGTTTGCGTTGCCGATCCCAACGCCTCAAGATGCGGGGTGTCGTAGATAAAAGCAGTGCTCAAGGTGTTATTGTCACCAGTTACGCGCAACATGATTCCTCCCATCGCGGTCGCATCGGTTTCCTTTAACCACTTGCTACTTTAATGGGAGTCGTTGGTCACTTTTGCGTAAAGCAGCACGCGATGGGCCGCACGCGGCTGCCTGCACGCGATGGGCCGCGCACGTTCACCGCTGCCCGATGGCCTGCCGCGCGCAATCGCTCAAGCGTTTATCCAAGCTGGCCGGACTCCAAGAGGTCGATTACCTGGTCGAGCCGGTCGACTACGGCCGTCGCAAGCGAGCGAATGCGGTCGTCGGGTTGCGCGAGGTCGGGAACCATAATGGTGATGAAGCCACCGTTGTGGCCCGCCTCTATGCCGGTGAAGCTATCTTCGAGCACGATGGTGCGCCTGGGATTGGTGCCAAGTAGCTTGGCCGTTTCCAAAAAGATGAGGGGGTCGGGCTTTCCGCGGCCGAGCGTTTCGCCGGAGAGCAGCACGTCGAAGTAGTGCGACAAGCCATTTCGTGCAACGTTCGACTCAATAACGGCCCTCGTGCTACCGGATGCAACCGCCATGGGCAGTGCGCAATCGTGCAGGTATTCGAGCAGCTCGTCGAGGCCTGGCTTTTTTGGCGTACCCTCCGTCATAACGCGCTTGTGGACAAGGGCCTTCTCCTCCTCCCAAATCTTTTCGACCGGGGCGTCGTCGCCAAGGTAGTGCCGCAACGCCGCGAGCATCGTTTCGCCCGCGCGTCCGCGCACGCCTGCCACCATTTCATCCGTTACCGTAAGACCATACGGCTCGCAAACGGGCGCCCACGACGTGCCCCAAATCGGCTCGGTATCGAACATAAGGCCATCCATGTCGAAGATAACACCTTGAACTGATGCCATGATCCTTCCCTTCTCTGCGCATTTTCGGTTATACCTATGATAGGGCATATCGTAGTTGCAGCGAAGCACTGTCGTTGGCGATTCGGCCAGAAGGGAGTGTATTGCGTTCCTCATGTGTTGTGCGGCCGTGCTCGCACGAGCGCCTTGCAGCCTCAATTCTTTCGGCGACAATCGTGTACGTGGAGGTAATGCCATACTCGCACGAGCGCCTTGCAGCCTCAATTCCTGTATGACGCGCGTTGGTGTAACATGGAGCGAAACGCCACGACGAGAGGACGCCATGTATTCCTTTACCAGTAGGGTTCGCTACAGCGAATGCGACGAACGACTGCATCTTACGATTCCCGCTTTTCTCAACTACCTGCAAGATTGCTCGATGTTCCATTGCGAGCACATCGGGCACGGCTTCGCGTATTGTGCGGAGCATCACTTCGCGTGGTTTGTGATCGCATGGCAAATCGAGGTCGCGAGACTCCCGGCGCACACTGAGGAAATTCGCATTAGTACGTGGTGCTACGAAATGACCCCAACCGTGGCAAAACGTTTCTTCACGATTGAGGACGCCTCGGGCGCTACGATTGTTCGAGCCGATTCGCTCGTTGTGGCCTTCGACACGAACCTTGGCCGTGCGGCGCGCATTCCCGATGCCGAACGCGTGTTTGTATCCGACGAAAAGCCCGATTTTCCGCCCACGAAGCGAAAGATCAAGCTGAATGGTACGGGAGAAAAGCTCTTCGAAATGCCCGTAACGGAGCGTCTCATCGATACCAACGGGCATGTGAACAACGTTCAATACGTGGCCATTGCTGAAGACGCGATTCGCATGCGCGACAAGGACTTCGAGCTGGGTCGCATGTACGTGCAGTATCGCACGGCGGCGCACCTCGGCGACACCATGCATGTGTGGTTGTACGCAGAGGACGGCGATTATTCGGTTAGCATCGCCGACAAGGATGGTAACAGCTACGCCGTCGTTCGCATGGAGCGGCGTGGCCCATGCGCTCGCAAGTGATTCGTTATCTAGGTAATACATTATTGGTACCCAGTACCAAGACTTCGAGCATATCGACACGTACCTGCAGAATTACAGATAAAAGCTTTTCGGTAACCGAAGAACACGCACTCCAACCGAGGGTTGTGCGCCAGGCTGTGCACGGGTTGTGCACGGGGCTGAGGTTCGCGCCGCACGCTCTGACGTGCCGAATAGCTTGTGCGCTGGGCCGTGTGCGGGGCTGAGGCCTTTTCTTGTGACAAAAGCCTGCACAAGCGATTGCGAACCGCGATTTGGGCTATGATAGAGCACGCTACAAACTGGGAGCAACACAGGAGGTATCGCGATGAGCGCACAGGACAAAGAGCCAAAGTTCGAGACGGCGAGCGCGACCACCGACCCCGATAACTCGAATTCAGGCCCCTTCGCCTACATTGTTACGGCCATTTGTTTGGGCGGTACGCTCATGCTTGGAGTGTTAGGCGCGGGCTGCACCTCGGTGATCCTTTCCGCTACCGCTTCGTCACACTCGGCTAATGCGGGCACTTCGGGCGCAACATCGCCGTTCGACCTCAACGACAACGGCGCGACGCCAAACGGCAACGAAGATACCGGCCTAAACGACCTGGACGACATCTTCGATTTTTATAATCGGGAGCTGAACGACCTTTACGGGAACGGCGACTCAACGACCGGCAACGACGCACAAGGTCGCAGCACGGGCAACGATGGATCGGGTTCGGCCAAAACGACCGATGCCCTCGATTATCAGCTCGCGCCGTATGGCGACGAAGTTGACGACTGCGTAAGCGCCAACGCATATGCGGGCACGCCTTCCGAGGTGCGCGATTTTGTCCGCGATGTTGTGGCAAAAGACAAAGACTACACGAAGCAACTCGTTGGCCTTCTCTACGAGGCGGCTCGCAACGAGGACGGTCGCGGAGAAGCACTCACCAAGGCGGTTAAGGTGTGTGAGGATGCTTCAAAAGCGTTTACCGACCTTAAGCTTCCCACTATCGAGAAGGACAAGGACGGTGCGGTGGGCGACTTGCTTGGTTCGGCCAAGGGCAAGGTCGTGGAGCGTTGGGACCAAATGAAAACGGAAGTCCAGATGCTCAATACGGACGGCGACATCGACACGAAGCAGCTTTGGCGCACGGACGAAGACATCGTGGACGCAACCGAGGATGCGGGCGAGTTGTTTGAGGACGCGATGGACCGGGCAGCCAACCTGTAGGGCAGCCGACCTGCAATGCGATCGGCCTGCGGTGCGCCCAACCTGTAGGGTGGCAGCCTGCGGTGCGGCCAACCTGTAGGGCGGCAACCTGCGGTGCGGCCAACCTGTAGGGTGGCAACCTGCGGTGCGGCCAACCTGTAGGGCGGCCGACCTGCAATGCGATCGGCCTGCGGTGCGGACAGTATGTGATGCAGGCAGCTCGCGGTGCTAACTCGCGTGGCGGGCAGCCTGTCCGACGGCAAATTGTAGGGCACCAACTAGTGGTGAACGTTACTTGCACGTTTGACTGAGCGGTTCTCGCAGTGGTTTGGACGAAGACTGAAGACTGAAGACCGAGACTGCAGGTTGCAACGCAACGCAATCGAAAGGGGCACACATGAGCAAAGCGGACGATCTGTTCGTCGCGATGTGCGACGACATTCTTACCAATGGCACTACAACCGAGGGTCAGCGTGTGCGCCCGCACTGGGACGACGGCGCTGCGGCGTACACGATTAAGCGTTTCGGCGTGTGCAACCGCTACGACTTGCGCGAGGAGTTTCCGGCGCTTACGCTACGCCGCACCGCGCTCAAAAGCTGCATGGACGAGATTCTTTGGATTTATCAAAAGAAGTCCAACAACGTACACGACTTGACCACACACATTTGGGATGCGTGGGCCGACGAGGACGGGTCGATTGGCAGGGCGTACGGGTATCAGGTTGGTAAGAAGTCCACGTATTCCGACGGTGAGTTCGATCAGATGGATCGCGTGCTCAAGGACCTCCAGGATGAGCCGTTCTCGCGCAGAATCCTTACTAACCTATATAACTTCGACGACCTGCATCGCATGGCCCTGTATCCCTGTGCGTACAGCTGCACGTACAACGTGACGGACGATCGGCGCGCTGATGGGCGTCTTACCCTCAACATGGTGCTCAACCAGCGTAGTCAAGATGTGCTTACCGCGAACAACTGGAACGTGTGCCAGTACGCCATTCTGCTCATGATGGTTGCCCAAAGCTCGGGCATGGTAGCCGGCGAACTCGTGCACATGATTGCCGACGCGCACATATACGATCGCCACGTCAGCATCGTGCGCGAGCTCATAGCACGTCCCCGCTACGACGCGCCACGCGTTTCTCTAAATCCCGACGTTACGGATTTCTACGCGTTCACGCCCGACGACCTTATTGTGGAGAATTACGAGCACGGTCCGCAAGTGCGCAACATTCCCGTTGCCGTGTAACGACGCTGCGGTGCCGCATAGCGGTGTCGCTGGTGTGTAACGACGCTGCCGTTGTGTACCCACGGTGCCGTTTAGCGGACAAAACCCGCCCTAAGTGGCCCTTCCGGTACACGTTACGCGTTGTGTACTGTGGGGGCCGTTTAGCCGTCGGAACCCGGGCTAAGTGTTCCCTCTGGTACACGTTACACGTTGTGTACCCACGGTGCCACTTAAGACGTGAAGTTTGACGTGAAGCAATGACGCGAAGTGCAGGCCAAGCGGGGCTTTGGGCTCAGGTTTCGCACTGTGTGCTGAGGACGCCGTTTAGGCGGCGAAAGGCGAGCTAAACGGGCCTGCCGGCACACAGGTCCAGGCTGTGTGCTGAGGGCGCCACTTAGCGGGCAAGACCAGCTCTAAGTGGAACCCCCAGCACACAGGCTACATTTCAGGTTCGCACCATGTTGGGACAGCCCGTAGAATGTTGGTGACGCGAGGCTGTACCCGAGGCTTCACTCCAAGCCAGGAAGCGCAGCCGCTGCAAACTCCTGTGCTGACTTTTCGTCGAGCTCCCATGTGTTATCGTGCTTGGTAAAGTGTAGCGTGAGTTCGGTTGTAACAACGTCTTCGCTCGCGTCAATTGCCTTGTACAGCTCTTGGTACATGGCATCATACATTTCGGGATCGCGCTCCTCGCGGTACAACTCACCAAGGGAGGATACCATCTCATCCAAGCCAACCGCTTCATACGCTGCGTTGAATGCCGCCTCCAAATTGACGTTGGAAACCTTGACGTCGAGGGTTGCCACGTCACGTTCCACCTTTACTTTGTTTGCCATCTTGCACGAGAAGCGCTTGAGCAGGTGCTCGTGGAACTCCTCCTTGGGCTCGATTGCCTTGAGTTGCTTCTCCATTGCGTCACGAATGGCCTTCTCATCGTCTTTGGTGCTAATGGCTTCGGGAGCGCCAAATTGTTGTTGCGGGAGGCCTGCCCTGCACGCCGAGAGACCGAACGTCACGAAAACTGCCAGTAGAGCCGAAAGCAACAGGTTGCATGCGCGTACCACAAGCATGCGTCCCCCCAGCAAAGTGCGCTTACGCATCTGTGCACTCCCCCGCCGCCGTGCCCGCGCCGGTCGTACGCGTCAGGCTTGCGTTAGTCCTGCCTGTGCGATTACGCATCTGTGCTCTCCCCCGTCGTTGTGCTCGCCCCGGTCGCACTCGTCAGAGTCGCGATTGTGCTGCCTCCTCGTTTACGCATCGCCGCTCTCCCCCGTCGCTGTGCCCGTCTCCACCACGTCCGTGCGAGCTGCACTCGTCCCGTCTCCAAACGGTTTTCCAAGACGCGCAGCAGACAAAACCTCGCCCAATAGGCGCAGGTTGCGATACACACGAAACTCGTAAGCAATACCCTGCTCGGTTGTCCCAGAGCCAAGCACGTCTTCGAGCTCCCACGCATCATCGATATCGAGATTGGGAAAATACGCATCCACAGGAACGCTCGTGTCGTGATATGTCACGAAAGCCCGAGCGCATTTATCTAATAACGCGCGATAGACACTTTCCCCGCCTATAATCCACACATCATGGGTTGAGGTGCCAACTGAGGCCTCGGTCGGGGCTTCGAGCTCTGGCGTCGATTGCCCCGCACATCGAAAGCAGGTACCAACTGAGGCCTCGGTCGGCTCTTCGAACGCCTCGTTTTCATAAATCGTCCGAAGCGCGTCATCAACTGAAGCCACCACTTCGGCACCTTGCGCCATAAACGTAGGATTGCGCGAAAGCACCACGTTGCGGCGACCCTTAAGCGCGCCACCCGGAAAACTCTCGAACGTAGTTCGTCCGCACACCACGGTGCCACCCATGGTCGTTTCCCTAAAAAAGCGCATGTCAGCGCGATTTCGCACGACGAGTCCGCCATTGCGTCCGATACCCCAATCGCGCGTTACCGAAACGATGGCGTTCATAGCATCACTCCCGCTTAGGTGGGCTTTTGAAGAATGCTTCCCGATCGAGTTTCCCCGAACGGAGAAATGATAATACAAAATTGCCGACGAAATACTATTGGCCGCGTCCGGATTTGCATTACTTCGTTATAAATCTCATTGTTGCCCTAGGAAAACGATGGCATCGAGAAGAGACGAGGACGGGAGGCCGCGATGGGGGGCATGAGGCGCAAACGGGCCAGGTCGGAAAACGGCAGGATAGAAGGCCTGTCTGTCGGAATATCGACCTGTGCAAACCTTTCAGTTTCACAAGTCGCGTTTCCGACAGACTTTACCCTCCCGGCTTTCGCGACGGCTCGGCCAAAGCACAGACCGCGATTCTGCCTGCCGTCGTTTTGAAAACAAACGAAGCTGACATCAGCCAGAAGGGGACATTGCCCATCGATTATGCACCGCCTTGGGGAGCATATCAAGAAATACGCTCCCCAAGATGCTTCATAACTTGCGCTACGACAAGATCCCCGGGCTCTCACGCCCTAGCCGGCTCATCCAAGCCCAGGGCCGTTCCGTTTCGCCCTGTACATCGACGCCGAGGGCAAGTCGTGAGTGTGCATTCTGCCGCATCACCTATGAGCATGTGGGCGTCTACTTGCGCTTTCTTTGATAAAACATTTTCGAGGATCGGCAGAATGTACACTTTAGGTTGCTTTCAGTGTACATTCTGCCGTAGCACTTTTGTGCATATAGCAATCTACCTGCGCTTTTGCCCATCAAACATTGTCTGGGGTCGGCAGAATGTACACTAGCGCCGTGCCGTCTCAATCGACCACACCGCCGGGCTAGTGTTCGCCCGCGAGGCCGGTTCGCAGTTAACTAATCTTTGGTAGCAGGCTGGCGGACCGCCATCCCTAACGGCCCGCCAAGAATTCCGGCTTACACGTCGTTGAATACAGACTCTACCTGCATACGCAGGAGTTTCTCGCCTGCCTGACGTCCGCGCGCGAGCTCGGCAGCGGCGACGACGGGCACCCAGTGCACGATGAGCTGCTTGGGCGTATCGCTCATCTTGGAGTAGAGGTCCAGGTACAGTGCCGCGCGCTCGGGGTGCTTTACCTGCAGCAGCAGGTACGTTTGCGCCGCGTCAACCTCGGGCACGCCAGCCGTAACGTGTGCCCAGTCGCACACGTAGGGGTCGCTGCCGTCGTCGGGAAGGATGATGTTCGATGCAACGAAGTCGCCATGGCACACCTTGGTACCACCCTTGAGGCCGTCGAGGCGCATCTGCAGGTCGTAGCGAACCGACGGGTCGATGGACTTGCAGCTATCGATCATGCGACGAAGCTTGTCCTTCTGACGGTTGAGCAGCGGCGCGTCGGCCGTTTGAATGTCGATTTGCAGCTGGACGAACTGCTCGAGGTAGCTCTTCAGGTTGACGGGATCGTCCTGCATAACCTGCTCGAGGGTCTCGCCCGGGATGAACTTGAGTGCGAGCGCCCAGCTGCCTTCCCACTCGCCGTCTTTTATCTGGCTCACTTCGAGCACCTGCGGCACGCGCCCGCCAGCCTCGGCAACGCGCGCGTCGTTGAGCGCCTCGTTGAACACATCCGAACCGGGCTTTTGCTCGTTGAACACCTTTACCAAACGGTTACCGTCTTGGTACACGACCTTGTTGTTGCGCCGCTCGAGCTCAATTTTGCTATTGGAGAGAATCATGCTCTCTTGCCTCCTTTTTGCGAATCATGTGCCGCGGGGCACGCTTCCCCGCGGCACAACCCTCTTACTCCTCGTAGCTCGTCGCCTCGCGCCCATAGTAGGCATCGAGGTACAGCTCGCGAATCTCGCTCACGAGCGGATAGCGCGGGTTGGCGCCCGTGCACTGGTCGTTGAAGGCCTGCTCGCTCATCTCGTCGAGCGTGTCGAGGAAGTACTGCTCGTCCACGCCGAAGTCCTTGATGGTTTCCTTAACGCCCACATGGGCTTTGAGCTCCTCGATGCCCGCGAGGAAGTTCTCGAACACCTCGTCGTCGTTCGCGCCGTCGAAGCCGCAGTTGCGAGCGAACTCAACGTAGCGTGCCTTTGCGTGAGGATACTGATACTGCGGGAAGGTGCCCATCTTGGTGGGAACCTCAGCTGCGTTGTAGCGCATCACGCGCGTGAGGATAACGGCGTTGGCCCAGCCGTGCGGGATGTGGTGGAACGCGCCGAGCTTGTGCGCCATGGAGTGGTTAACGCCCAGGAACGCATTCGCGAAGGCCATACCGGCGAGGCAGCTTGCGCTTGCCATGTGGTCGCGAGCCTCGAAGTCGTTGGGATCGTCGTAGGCGCGCGCAAGGTACTGGAACACGAGCTTGCCGGCACGCAGCGCGGGGCCATCGGTGTAGTCGGAGGCCATAACCGAAACGTAGGCCTCGAGCGCATGCGTGAGCACGTCCACACCAGAGGCCGAGGTAAGGCCCTTGGGCTGGCTCATCATGTTGTCGGTGTCAACAATCGCCATGTTCGGCATAAGCGCGTAGTCGGCGAGCGGCCACTTAATGCCCGTATCGGCATCGGTGATAATTGCGAACGGCGTCACTTCCGAACCCGTGCCGGAGCTCGTCGGGATTGCCACGAAGTAACACTTGGACCCGAGCTGCGGGAAGGTGTACACGCGCTTGCGGATGTCCATGAAGTCCATGGCCATGTCTTCGAACTTCGCTTCGGGATGCTCGTACATAAGCCACATGATCTTGGCTGCGTCCATGGCCGAGCCACCGCCCACGGCGATGATGGTGTCGGGCTCGAAGGCGGCGATTTGGGCCACGCCGCGACGTGCGCACTGCAGGGTCGGGTCGGGCTCCACGTCGTAGAAGCACGCGTGCACAATGCCCATGGCGTCGAGCTTGGCCTCGATTTGCTTGGTGAAGCCGCTCTTGTACAGGAAATTATCTGTTACGACAAACGCACGCTTCTTGCCCAACACGGTGCCCAGCTCATCGAGTGCCAAGGGCATGCAGCCACGCTTGAAGTAAACCTTCTCGGGAACGCGATACCAAAGCATGTTCTCTCGCCTCTCTGCGACCGTCTTGATGTTGAGCAGGTGCTTGGGACCCACGTTGCCCGAGACGGAGTTGCCGCCCCAAGAGCCGCAGCCCAGCGTGAGGGAAGGAGCGAGGGCAAAGTTGAAGAGGTCGCCGATGCCGCCCTGCGAGGAGGGGGTGTTTATGAGGATGCGGCACGTCTTCATGGCCTGGGCGTGACGGGCGATCTTCTCCTTCTCGCGTGTGTCGATGTAGAGCGAGGAAGTGTGACCAAAGCCGCCGTCAGCAACGAGGCGCTCGGCCTTGGCAAGTGCCTCGTCGAAGGTCGCCGCCTTGTACATGCCGAGCACCGGGCTGAGCTTTTCGTGTGCCATCTCCTCGGAAGGATCGACGGACTCAACCTCACCAATGAGGATCTTGGTGTTCTTGGGTACGTCGACCCCGGCAATCTCGGCGATGCGATGGGCCGTTTGGCCAACGATGCGCGCGTTGACGGATCCATTGATAATAACCGTCTTGCGGACCTTGTCGAGCTCATCGCCCTTGAGGAAGTAGCAGCCGCGGCGCATGAACTCGGACTTCGCGGCGATGTAGGCGTCCTCGCCCACCACGGTGACGGACTGCTCGGACGCGCAAATCATGCCGTTGTCGAACGTCTTGGAAAGAATAATGGAGTTCACGGCCATGCGGATGTCCGCCGTGTCGTCAATGATGACGGGGGTGTTGCCGGGGCCGACACCCAAGGCGGGCTTGCCAGAGCTATAGGCAGCCGTAACCATGCCGGGACCACCCGTGGCGAGGATGATATCGGCCGCGCGCATGAGGGTGTTTGTCATCTCGAGCGACGGTACGTCAATCCAGCCAATGATGCCCTCGGGAGCGCCTGCGGCGACGGCGGCCTCAAGAATGATGCGCGAAGCCTCGATGGTGCAGCCCTTCGCACGCGGGTGCGGGCTAATGATAATGGCGTTGCGCGTCTTGAGCGCGATGAGGCACTTGAAGATGGCCGTGGAAGTCGGGTTGGTCGTCGGGATGACGGCTGCCACGATGCCCATGGGCTCGGCTACTTCCGTGATGCCCGCGACTGGGTCTTCCGAAATAACGCCACACGTCTTGGTGTGGCGGTACTTGTTGTAAATGTATTCGGAAGCATAGTGGTTCTTAATGACCTTGTCTTCCATAAGGCCCATGCCCGTCTCCTCGACGGCCATCTTGGCTAGCGGGATGCGTGCCTTGTTCGCGGCAAGTGCAGCCTCGTAAAAGATTTTATCGACTTGCTCTTGCGAGAACGTGGCGAACTCCGCCTGCGCGGCCCGCATGCGCCCGATGAGGGCGTTCAGGTCATCGACGCTGGCTACGACCTGCTCTTGCTCTGCCATAGTTCCTCCTTAGTCAAGCTAAACCTACATGCAAATAGTAGACGATGAATGCGGCCGCGGCCACCAAAAGCACGCATTACAAAAGAATCAGCAGATTTCGTGTTTTCGCAGATGGTTTCGCGCGTTGCCAGAGGTGCGACGAGCGAAACCTCACGAGGTCCGTTTCGCTTGAGCCGCGGTGTGCCACGTGTTCTTTGGTACCATATGTTTATTGTGCGAGAGGTGGGGGTGACGCATGGATTCGGCAATCATTCCAATTGTTATGCAGTTTGCGTTCGCGACGCTGCTGCCAGGTATGGTAAGCGTCCTGTTGGTCGTTTTGGGTAGGAACACGAAGCTCGGCGCGCTTTCGTACGGCAGGCAGCAGGTGATTTACGGCATCGTATTTGGCATCGTGGCCATTTTTGGTACGGAATTCGGCATCGAGACGTACGACGCCACCATGAACGTGCGCGACGCGGCGCCCATCGTCGCTGGCCTGTACTTTGGTGGGCCGGCGGGAATCATTGCGGGACTCATCGGCGCCGTGGAACGATGGTTCTCGGTTTTGTGGGGGCGCGGCATGTTCACGCGCGTCGCCTGCACCATTGCCACGGCGGCCGCCGGATTATATGCGGCGATTCTCAACCGCTATGTGTTTGAGGGACGCAAGCCGAGCTGGCCTCTGGCCTTTGCCTCCGGCGTTGTGGCGGAAGTCCTGCACCTGCTCCTTGCGTTTTACACGAACCTCGATAGTCCCTTGCAGGCATTCCACGTCGTGCGAGCCTGTTCTGGTCCCATGATTGCTTGCAACGGCATTGGTGTTGCGGTTGCCGGCGCCGCAATCGCGCTGGCTAGCGGGCATAGGCAACAAACCACACTTCGCAAACCCCAGGAGTCGCGCGACATCTCCCAAACCATACAGCTCGGCATGTTGGGCGTAGTCCTCGTTGGCTTTGTGATTACGGTTGCCTTTACGGCGATTGTCCAGCGAGGCATGACGCAGGCCGATACGAGCGAGACGCTGCTGCGCGACCTCGCGGACGCGAAAACCTACGTCGAAAGCTCGGCCCGCTATGTGCAGAGTCCGGCCCAACGCGTGGGTACGGCCGTCGTCAACCGTCACGTCGGCCAAAACGGTCAGCTTTTGGCATATGCGAAGGATGGTTCCTTCGTGAGTACGCGTCTTGACGCCCAAGCAAACGCTGGCGAGGCAGAGCAGCTTTTGCGCGACCTCTCCCAGTACCCGTCGAACACCATGCGTCGCGTAACGTACGTGGACGCGGATTACTTTGCCGCCTATGAGGACATCGACGGATACCGCATTGTTGCCATACTTCCCGTCGACGAGGCAGATACGCCCCTCCAGCTTTCGGTGCTCCTTACCGCCTACATGGAAGTGCTCGTGTTCGCCGCCTTGTTCGTGGCCATCTACCTGCTCATTTCGCGTGTGGTGGTGCATAGCATTCAGCGCGTTAATGGTCGCCTGAACGAAATTACGACAGGCAACCTGGACGTGGTGGTAGACGTGCGCAACAGCACGGAGTTTGCCTCCCTCTCCGACGACATCAACGCTACCGTTGCGGCACTACGTCGCCTCATCGCGGCCGAGGGTGAACGCATCGAGCGCGACCTCGCCACGGCAAAGGCCATCCAACGGTCCGCACTCCCCCGCACGTTCCCGCCATTCCCCCAAATCGACGTATTCGACATTTTTGCTTCGATGAAAACGGCGCGCGCAGTGGGCGGCGACTTTTACGACTTCTTCCTCATGGACGGTCATCTGCTGGGTTTTGTCGTCGCTGATGTTTCCGACAAAGGCATCCCAGCTTCCCTCTTCATGATGGCCGCGAAAACGGAAATTGCCAACTACTTGCAATCGGGCATGAAGGTGAGCGAGGCCATTCGCAGCGCCAACTGGCATTTGTGCCACAACAACGACATGAACATGTTCGTGACGGCGTGGATTGGCGTGCTGAACTACGATACGGGCGAGCTTTCCTACGTGAACGCCGGACACAATCCCCCGGTGCTGCGGCACGACGGCACCTGGACGTGGCTCGAGCGCAAGTCGGGACCAATGCTCGGCGCCTTCGACATCGCTCGCTACAGGGAGCATACCATTATGCTTGAACCTGGTGACGAGCTGTTTGTATATACCGACGGCGTGAGCGAGGCCTTTAACGCGAGCAAGGAGGAGTTTGGCAACGATCGCCTCGAGGACTTCCTCATGCGCAACAACAACTTGCATCCGAGGTCGCTTATCCTGGGATTGCGCAGCGAGCTACGGCAATGGGCAAGCGGCGTTGAGCAGTCGGACGATATTACCATGCTTGCGCTTGAGTACGGCGTGCCGCCCGAAGTGACAAACACCATTACCGTTGACGCAACGAAAGCGGGATTCGTTGCCGCACTCGATTTCGTAAACGAGGAGCTCGCACGGCGGTTGTGTCCCTATAGGACGCAACAGATAATCGATCGCCTCTTTACGCAGCTCTTCCACGAGATGATTAGCGGTGGTGCAGAATCCGTGCAGGTGGACTATGTGTTCAACCTCAATCCGAGTGCGCTTACCGTGAGTCTCTCGTCTGCCGGCGAGGAGCACAACCCGCTCGACGTGGTGAAAGGCGACTTCGACATGTCGTTCGTGCGTGACGACAACACCAACGTCGTCGCTTTCCGCCAGACGTGGTAGAGGAGCTCATGGCCGGTTCGGCGGTGGATGGCCCAGTCGGGCCATCCGGCCCTACAACCCTCGCCGGAGGGCCCGTTTTCGGCAGTTTCGCGAGCTTTGTCGGATTCGTGGTGCGCCCAATCCGACAGAGCTCGACCGAGGGCCGTTTTTTCGCCGTTTCACGAGCTTTGTAGGGCCGGGAGCGCCGTCAATGGCGACCTTCAGCCGCATTATTGTTCAAATCACGCTTTCTTGCAGCTCGCGTTCGAGCTCCATAACCACATCGCGGGAATCGGCTTCTTCGCAGTGTAGGACGTGCCACTCGCCCGCAACTCGGAACGTCACATAGGGACCAAAACCGCCCACTAGCGTGCAGGCGGCTTTTGCAAAGAGCGGGTCGGACTTGAGCCCAGGATAGCGCACAGCCTCCACGCGTGGATGGCAGCGCAGATAGTTTGCCACCACCTGCGCAACGTCCGATGCGGTGCGCCACTGCGTACGTCCCATCTCCTCAGCCAACGCCTGAAGTTGTTCGAGCGAAATATCGCCTGACGACGCATTCTTTGCGAGGCGATTCTCGCAAAACGGCTCGCCCTTCGCGAGCCTACTGCATGGAGATAAGCCCTTTGCCTCGCCCTTGCGTTCCTTACCCGAAGGACCCACGTCCGCGAAGCGTTCGCAATGGGGAGAACAGGCCTCCCGGACGCGTTCTTCCGGAAGGCCTGTGACGACGGTGTTCGCGTCGGTTTTATCCACGACGCTCGGAGATCTCGGCGCAAATCTCGGCGATAAACTCGTCGAGCGAGGCCGCGTGCGTCTTGTTGGTGCGATCGCGCACGGAGATGTTGCCGGCCTCCTTTTCCTTTTCGCCCAAGATGAGCATGTAGGGCACGCGATCGACGGCGCGCGCCTCGCGAATCTTGTAGCCAATCTTCTCGTCGCGCTCGTCCACCTTCACGCGAATGCCGGCCGCGCGCAGAGCGGCTCCGACCTCGTTGGCGTAGTCGCGCGTCTTTTGGCTTACCGGCAACACCTTAACCTGGCACGGGCTCAGCCAGGTGGGGAACTTGCCCGCATATTGCTCGGTGAGCATGCCGATGAAGCGCTCGAACGAGCCGAATCCCGCGCGATGCACCATGATGGGACGATGCTTCTCACCGTCCGCGCCCGTGTACTCGAGCTCGAAGTTTTGCGGCAGCTGGAAGTCAAGCTGAATGGTGCCGCACTGCCACGTACGACCAAGGCAGTCCTTGAGGTGGAAGTCGATCTTCGGTCCATAGAACGCGCCGTCGCCCTCGTTTACGATGAAGTCCACGCCCATCGATTCGAGCGCGTCGCGCAGTCCCTGCTCGGCACGCTCCCAGTCCTCGTCGGAACCCATGGAGTCGGCGGGACGCGTGGAGAGCTCGATGTGATACGGGAAGCCGAACTGCTCGTAATATGCCGTAATGAGGTGGGCCGTATCGGTTACCTGCTCAGTAATTTGGTCGGGCGTAATGAAGAGGTGCGCATCGTCTTGCGTAAAGGAGCGCACGCGGAACAGGCCATGCAGTGCGCCGCGCATCTCGTGGCGATGGTCGAGTCCGGCCTCGGCAAGCTTGAGAGGCAGGTCGCGATAGCTGCGCGGACGGCTCTTATATATTAAACAAGCGCCCGGGCAGTTCATGGGCTTAACGGCGTAGTCCTCTTCGTCGATGAGGGTGGTGTACATGTTGGCCTTGTAGTGATCCCAGTGGCCGCTCGTCTCCCACAGGGTGCGCGAGAGGATGATGGGCGTTTGCACTTCGTCGTAGTTGTAGGCGTCCTGCATCTCGTGCCAGTAGTCCATGAGGGCGTTCTTCAGACGCATGCCGTTGGGCAGCCAGAATGGGAAGCCCGGGCCCTCGTCCGCGAACATGAAGAGCTCCATCTCTTGTCCGATGCGGCGATGGTCGCGCTTCTTGGCCTCTTCGAGCAAACGCTCGTACTCGGCAAGGTCGGCCTTGCTTGCAAATGCGACACCATTGATGCGCGTGAGCATTTTGTTCTTCGCGTCGTTCTTCCAGTAGGCACCGCTTACGCCCGTAAGCTTGAACGCCTTGAGAGCCTTGGTGTACATGAGATGCGGGCCAACGCACATGTCCACGTACTCGCCCTGCTTGTAAAACGTGATGCGTGCGTCCTCGTCGAGGTCGCCGATGTGCTCCACCTTGTACTTCTCGCCGCGCTCCTGCATGTGCGCAATGGCCTCCTCGCGCGGAAGCTCGTACGTCTCGAACTTGAGGTTCTCCTTGCAAATCTTCTTCATTTCGGCTTCGATGGCGGCGAAGTCGTCCTCGCTAATCTTCGTGCCCTCGGGCAGGTCTACGTCGTAGTAAAAGCCATTATCCGTTGCGGGGCCGTACGCGAAGTCCGCCTCGGGATACAGGCGCTTGATCGCCTGGGCCAAAATGTGTGCGGCGCTGTGACGAATGACGTGCAGCTCTTCCTCGGAAGCAACCTCGTCCACGTGGCCGTCGTTGTACAGAACCTTCATGGTGCTCTCCTTTTGTAGCCAAACTCATATAGCATACAACAAGTGGTCTTCTCTTATGCGGAGTTTTTGTTCCGCAATACAGTCTCTCGACGGCGAAACACGTTGCGAGACACGTTACTGGGAAGTTTGACTGGGGAGTTTGCATCAGGAAGCTGGCGCTCTATTTCCCCGACGTTCAATTTTCCGGGCATTCGATTTGCCATATAGCGGCGCTTTTTAAATCCATATTGCAAACGCATTGCCTCGGACGAGGCCTAGTTTTACACTACGTAGCTATTGTTGTCCTATTAGAAGGAGAATTATGGTATCGATTAATCACAAGCACGGTATTCGTGCACTCACGCTGACCCTTGCCGCAGTTTTTGCGCTAGCAATCGCCCTTACCGGGTGTGGAGGCAGCGGCTCGACGAGCGGAGAGTCTGCTAGCAAAGAATCTGCCACATCCGACGACACCGTCGTTACGCCTGAGGTCCCCCTCGACTCTGCCGATAAGGTCATCGTCGTCGGCGCAAGCCCCACCCCTCACGCGGAGATTCTTAACGCTGCCGTGAAGCCTGCGCTCGAGGCCGAGGGCTGGACGCTCGAGGTTAAGGAGTTCACCGACTACGTTTTGCCCAACACGGCCACCGAGGACGGCGAGCTCGACGCGAACTACTTCCAGCACATTCCCTACCTGGAGGACTTCAACGAGCAGCAAGGTACGCATTTGGTAAACGTGGCGGGCGTGCACATCGAGCCCATGCGCATCTATGCCGGCAAGACGGCCACCCTCTCCGACCTGGCCGATGGCGCCTTGGTGGCAGTGCCCAACGACGCGACGAACGAGGGACGTGCACTGCTGCTTCTTGAAGCCGCTGGCGTCATTACCCTCGACGAGAATGCCGGCGTTACGGCAACGCCTGCCGACATCAAAGATAACCCCAAGAACCTTGAGTTCAAAGAGGTCGAGGCTGCCACCGTTCCCACCGTGCGCGCCGACGTCGACATCGCCGTTATCAACACCAACTACGCACTCGAGGCCAAGATTCCTGCCGACGAAATTCTGTACACCGAGTCCGGCGACTCCCCCTACGTCAACGTGCTCGTAGTCAAGGAAGGCAACGAAAACAGCGAGAAAACCCAGGCGCTCGTAAAGGCAATCACGTCCAAGGACGTTAAGGACTACATCGAGAAGACCTATCCGGACGGCGAGGTTGTTCCCGTTGTGTAGGCGTTGAACTTGCCATGTAATGCGAGTATGCTAGCTTTTCACTGGCAGTGAATGGTGCGCGCGGAGCCACATGTTGACCCCGCGCGCACTTGCATAGCACGCGGATTGGCGCGGACGAGCTGGCATGACCGGACGTGCGGACGGACCCCACGTACGAGCGGACGGACCGCAACATGAGGGACGGGAAGCGAGCGCTCGTGGCTACGCGGCCGGACGCGCGGACGGACCGCAACATACGGGACGGGAAGCGAGCGCTCGTGGCAAGACGGCCGTGCGACAAGTTGGCAGCAAGAGAAGGGACATTTCGTTGATAGAGCTCAAACACGTGGGCAAGGTGTACCAAGCCCGCGACGAACGCCACCGGGCGCTCGACGACGTATCGCTTACCATTGAGGACGGCGACATATTTGGTATTATCGGCGCATCCGGCGCTGGCAAGTCGACGTTGGTTCGGCACATCAACCTCCTCGAACGCCCCACCGAGGGACGCATCATTATTGATGATAAGGACGTCACCGATTACCAAGGCAAGGAGCTACGTGAGCTGCGCAAGAACATAGGGATGATTTTTCAGAATTTTAGCTTGTTCCAGCAGCGTACCGTGTTGCAAAACGTTACCTTCCCGTTGGAGATTCGCGGCCATGCAAAAGCAGAGAATATCGAGCGCGCGCATAAGCTGCTCCAGCTCGTGGGCTTGGATGAAATGTGGAAGCGTTATCCCAGCGAGCTTTCGGGCGGACAACAGCAACGCGTTGCCATTGCGCGTGCGTTGGCGAACAATCCGCGCTACATGCTGTGCGATGAGGCGACGAGCGCCCTCGATTCGCGTACGACGATTCAGGTACTCGACCTGCTCAAACGCGTTAACCGGGAGCTAGGCGTAACGATGGTCGTGATTACCCACTCTTTGGATGTGGCCCAGCAGATATGCAACCGTATTGCGGTTATTGACGGCGGAGTCATTGTGGAGGAAGGTTTGACGCAGGACGTGTTCGCCAACCCACAAAGCGACGTGACCCGCGAGCTTCTGGCGCGCGGGAAAGCGGAGCCGCAATCCACGCTCGACATGGAAAAGGAGGCCTAACTCATGGGCGAATTCTTGGAGACGTATGGCTCACTTCTTGCGAGCGGCACCGTCGACACGCTTGTTATGACGTGCGCGGCCAGCTTTTTTGCCTACGTAATTGGCTTGCCACTCGGCATTTGGTTTGCCGTCACCACGCCTACGGGCCTTCGGCCGAATCGCGCGATTAACACCATTCTTGGGTGGATTATCAACATCGGGCGTTCTATCCCGTTCATCATTTTGCTTGTTGCCATTATCCCATTTACGAGGCTAATCGTTGGCACGTCGCTCGGTGTGCCGGGTGCCGTTGTGCCACTCACGGTTGCGGCGGCACCATTCGTCGCGCGCGTGGTTGAGCAGAGCCTGGCCGAGGTGGATAGCAGCCTCATTGAGGCGGCTCATAGCTTTGGTGCGAACAACTTTCAAATCATTACGAAGGTCATGCTTCGAGAGAGTCTTCCTTCGCTCGTACGAGGCGTGGCAATTACGTTCGTCAGCCTTTTTGGCTATACCGCCATGGCCGGCACAGTCGGCGCAGGTGGCTTGGGCGATATTGCCATTCGATACGGGTATCAGCGCTACATGCCTGATGTCATGCTCGTTTGTATTATTATATGCGTTGTAATGGTTCAGGTGTTCCAATCAGCCATCGATTGGCTGGCACGCCACATCGACAAACGCAAGCACTAGGAAGCGCAGGAACGCGCGGCTTTGGAACGGATTCGTTCGCCGCGCAAGGCAGCAGCACTAACGGGTGCCAATGCGCGCGTAGCGCGGGGACGTGCACCAGCTAGCGCAGGTATGAAGAGGTAGCTCAATGGAACGCATTGCATACTACAACGGCGAAATTGCACCTCTCGAGGAGCTCAAGGTGCCCTTCCTCGATCGCGTGTCGTTTTATGGCGACGGTGTGTACGACGCAACGATGTCGCGCGACGGCGTGCTCGTATACCTCGACGACCATCTGGATAGATTCTTCAACAGCATGCGTCTGATGCGTATAAAGCCAAACTTCACGCGCGACGAGCTTACGAGTGAGTTGCAGCGCGTTACGAACATAGCCGACGAGCGCGACAACTTCGTATACTGGCAGGTCACGCGAGGCACGGCCCTTCGACAGCACGAGTTTCCGGACGTGGAGCCTAACCTTTGGATTATGGTTGTGCCGTTAGAGTTTAGCGACCTCTCGACCACTGTCGATGCCGTTTCGTTCGAAGACAAACGCTTTAGCTATTGCAACGTAAAGACGCTCAATCTTTTGCCCAATGTGCTCGCAGCGCAAAACGCCGCAGACCACGGCGGCCAGGAGGCTGTGTTTGTCCGCGACGGCTATGTGACCGAAAGTGCACACAGCAACATTCACATTCTTAAGGATGGAGCCCTTGTTACGCATCCAGCAGACGAGCACATCCTTCCCGGCAACGCTCGCAAACATCTTATTTCGGCTTGTGAGGGACTTGACATACCTGTGAACGAGCGCCTCTACACGCTCGACGAACTGATGGATGCCGACGAAGTTATTATCTCTGCGTCGAATACCTTCGGCATTCGCGTGGCCCATGTGGATGGAAAGCCCGTGGGCGGCAAGGATCCAATTACGTATCACAGGCTGCGCGAGGTGCTCGTGGACGAGTTCGAGTCGTACGTAGAGGCGCGACGCACGCGATGAAACCATGAGGCTCGCACCAGCCGTGCTTGGTAGGCAGGTCCGCTAAACCGCCCGGCAACCCGCCAGTAACCCGCCCGAGAGGCCGCTCGGCAAACCGCCCGGTAACCCGCCCGGCAAACGCTCTGCGAAAACTCTGATTTTGTCACGCGCGCAGCCATGAGCCGCATCTTTACGTACAATGCTTACGACGCAGACAATACCGGGAGGACGCTATGGCTTTTCTCAATCGAAAAACAAACACGCAGGCCGAAGCGACGACGGACTTCAGGCAAACAGCCCAAACCAACCTCATGATGCTCGCAGACCTGGGCATCCCGGAGGCCGTGCGCTTCCGCGACGTACTCGGGTTCGACGACAACCCACTGGCGGCGCTGGAGCACATCCCTCTCGCAAATAGAATCCCGCTGTGCATCGCGACTATTTCTGAAATACTATATCAGCGAACGAACGACCTCATAATCGAGGAGCATAACCCCGCTGTGCTGGACTTGGCCTGCGGGTATTCTCCGCGCGTGCTCGTTATGGCCCCGCGAGGCTACACCTACGTAGGCGCCGACCTACCTGGAGTCGCGCAGGAACTTGCCGAAAAGCGTTCGCAACTCATTCCCAACGACCCTACGCTCTTCGCGGGATATCGCTGCGTCGACGTGAGCGACCGCACCCAAATGGAGGGCATCGTGGCGGCACTGCGCGAGAGGATCACCGTCGTCACGCAAGGACTCCTTACCTACCTCACGCTCGAGCAAAAGGACGACCTCATGACGAGCGTTCAGTCACTTCTCTCGCGCGATGGTGGATGCTGGATTATTCCCGACGCCTGTCCCGACCGTTTGCTGCCGGCCACGTTCGAAGCCATCATGGGCAAGGGCGGAGCGCGCGTGGCACAGGCTGTCTATGGAGTTTTGGACCGCGAGGTCGGACGGTCGCGCGAGCAAAACGGATGGCGTAACATCGACGAGATGACGGATGCTCTCGAGGACTTTGGCTTTAACGTAAAGCGCGTGCCCCTGTATCGCCGGGAGCTGCCGCTGTGGTGTTTAGACAAACTCGATCCCGAGGCAGCTGATCGCCTCATCGTCGCCTGGCAGGGAATGAGCTCTTTGGTGGTAACCCGTGCGTGAGTCCAAAGCACGGGACCGTACATGCCAAAGCATTAACCGTTAGCGCACAATTCCGCTTTTATTTGGTAACGACGAGTGATTTTCGTCTGTCATTCTCAAATAAAAGCTGAATTGCCCTCTTATTTGGTATTTATGGTAATCTTATCTTTATAGTGCGGAAACCGGCTCCTAGAGAAGCGTCAAATCGGAAGTGGCCCGGAGGGGCAACCACGCGCAGTTTCGCTAACCAATGACTGTTTGAGCTTTGCACTCCGGGCTACTGACGTGGCATTTGACCAATCTTTGGGGGCAGGCACAAAGAAGGGGTGTCCAATGGTGTAAGGCCCCTTACGCGTTGGCCGCGAGGCGTGCAACGCGCTTGGCGAGCGCCATGATGGTGAGCATAGGCGGATTGCCCATCGATCGCGGCAGCAAACTAGCGTCGGCCAGGTAGAGGTTCGGCGGCAGCACTTCGTGGTGCAACGTTTCGGCCTCCGCCTCCGTGAGCGGGAAGCACCCGCCTGGATGTCCGGCGTTCAGGGTACCAAAAAACGTCTCTTCGCGAGGTACGCCAATTGCTTCGAGCACCTCGTAGCTTTTGTCTACGGCGCGGGCGATAGTTTCCCAGTCGGAGTCAAGCAGCGGCTTGTCGAGGTGCTTGCCATCGTATGAGCCAACCGATGCGTCAGCCATTTTTATCATAATGCTAATGATGTCGCCGTGCGGCATGCGCCATCCCTTGTTGAAGTAAAAGCTCAGCCAGTCGAAGTACGGCGAGAGGATGTAGTCGGGCTGCTCGGAAACAAACGGCATGGGCAGCTGATGCTCGAGGCCCGCGCCTTCCATGTGCGCCGCGACGCAGAGCACCGGGTCGACGAACAGCGTGGGAGACGCGGGAATGCCCGACGCCTCAAGAATCACGGGCGTTCCCAAGCCTCCGGCTGCCAGCACGACGAGGTCGGCCTGCGCAAGCTTTCGCCTTGCTCCCGCTCCCCTGCTAACGACCACGCCCGTCGCGCGGCCGTTTTCGATTGCCACCTTCTCCACGGTCGCACCTGCGACCATCGTGACGCCCTCAACGTCGGAGATAAGTTCGTCGGCGGTCCACTTCGCCCCAAACTTGCAGCCGAGAACGCACATGCCGCACTGCACGCATCGCGAGGCGTCGTTCATGAACTTGGGAGTTATCTGCGGCTCGAGACCCAAGTCCTCGAACGCGGAAAACAGGCGCTCCGTAAGCTCCGACCAGCCCGCGCGGTGCTCGGTGGTTTGCGGAACCTCGTGCTCGAGCTCGGCAAACTCGGCATCGAGGTTAATGCCCACGCCAGCGAGGTAGCGGTCGTAGCGCAAGGCGTTGCCCGTCGCTAGCGTGGTGGTCCCTCCAACCGCGCGCCCCGTGACGTGGACAAGACCATCCTGCGCCTTCTCGATGCGCATTTCGGGAAAGAGCAGCGAAATCATGCGTTCGTCGAAAAAAAGCCCAGCTTGACGTGCTGGTTCGAGCTTATCGAGGTTCCACTTGAAGGGCCGAAACGCACGTCCCGTCTCAAGCACCGTAACGTCCATGCCACATGCCGCGAGTTCCTTGGCCGCCATGCATCCGCCGGCCCCGCTCCCCACCACGATCGCTTTCGTCATAATTCGTCATCCGTCCTCTTCAAGTCGAGCGCAACAGCATGCCGCGCCTTCGGTCAAGCGGCAGTCGAGGCACAGTGTACCCTCGACACCCATTATGCCGCAGATAAAACCTTCGTCGAAAGCCGACATCAGATGGCAATCCTTGGGCGTGTATCGTTGCGCGAACGAGCACGGTCCGAAGCGGAGTGCTCCCGGCACCGAACCCGTCAGCTCGATGCCTATACCGCGATACAGATATCTTACGACGCGAAACGTCGATTGCGGGCGGGCCGAGCACGTCAGGCGATTCGAGCACCATAACTTGTTCAGCTGAGCCAGACGAACCGGTTGGCCAGCGGCCATCACACAACGCACCGCGCGGCCGAGCCTTTGCGCCTCCTCGACCAAGCGACCCCTAACGAACGCTGTCACGCGCTCATCCTCGAGTGCGGCCTCCATGCACGCGGCAGTGAACTCGCGAAACATCGTGAGTGCCCCATTCGCAGACAAACCCCCAAGGCGTGGTGGCTCCACGTCGAACGCCCGGGCAAAGGTCTCCATGAGCACCACGACCTCAAGTTTGCGAAACCATGCGGACGGCGTGCGACCGAGCATCATGGGGCATCACCTTGGCATGGAGTGACGTTTGCATCAGTGGGAGTTGTGGCGTCATCTGTTTTGGCCTCTTGCGGGACTTTGTTCGCGACGGGTTGATGCGAAGCGCCGGGCGTATCGGCCTGGCGGAACACGTCGCGCGCGTCGGCCCGATGGAGTATGCTGTCCGCATCGGTCCGCTCCGCTTCGTCCCACCCATCGTACAGGGCGTGGACCAATTCGGCGCGCGTCTCTGCCACGACGGTGCGTCGCACCTTGAGGTTCGGGGTGAGCTCGCCGTTTGCAACCGAGAGCGGCTGCGCGGCCACAATCCAACGTTTTACCTGTTCCGGATGCGAAAGCCCAGCGTTCACGCCGCAGACCGCGACATCAAGTGCATCGAAATCGAAATTATCTGCTGAGGAATCGTCGCCCTCGAGCCATATGAGCGCCGTTGTAAACGGCCTGCCGTCGGCCACGACCATGGCCTCGCTCACGCCATCGATGCCCTTGAGCAGAACCTCGATCTTTTGGGGCGCGATATTCTTCCCATACGATGTGACGAGAATCTCCTTTTTGCGGCCGTTGAGCACGAGATTGCCCGCCGGCGACCACGAGGCCAAGTCGCCCGTGCAAAACCAGCCGTCTGCGTCGACCGCAGGCTCGATCGCGGCCACGTTGCGTCTCGTTTGAGAGTCGCTCATGGATGGCTGAGTACTTGCGTCGACCGCAGGTATTGTTGCGTCGGCGCGCGCCACCTGCGAAGTGCCAGCCTGCTCGGCGTCTCCGACTTCCAGCTCGAACGTATCGTCGTGTTGCGACTGCACGCCACTCGCGCTCGCCTTCTCGCCGTGCCCAACTGCAGGCCCGTTCGCGCTGTCGTACCCGCGCGTCACCTGCGGACCGCGCACATAAACTTGTCCGTCGTCGCCGATGTGCGCCTGGGTGTTGGGTAGGAGCGCGCCGACACTCCCCAGCTCGTTATTCCCGAGTCGCGAGAGCGTGATGAGTGGTGCCTCGGTAACGCCAAACGCGTTGTGGATTTCGATGCCAAGGTTGCGGAACGACTCAAGGAGCTCCATGCCGATGGGCGCCGAGCCTACGATGAGCTGTCGGCATCGGTCGAGACCGGCCTTGCGCAGCACGATGCGCCGCAACGGAGCTGCCAGTAGTCGCTTAAGGGTTCCGTCGGGAAGCGAAATCCAAAACCGTCCGGCGGCCGTTGCAGCGAACTGGTTCCATACCTTCTCATAGAATCTTGGCACGCTGAAGAAGAGCGTCGGCCGCACCTGTGGCAGCGCCTCGACGAGCGCGCCAAAGTCGTTGAGATAATACATCTCGATGTCCGAGAGTATGTAATAGGGCGCATACGCTACTAATATGCCTTCAACCACATGGCTCATGGGTAGGAACGACAAGTACCTTAGTTTGCTGTTGCGCGTGCGCCAATCGAGGAGCGCCGGCATTACTTCGCCCATCCACCGAAGCTGATACTGGTCGAACATCACGCCCTTTGGCTTGCCCGTCGTGCCCGACGTGCAGCGAATGGTGGCGATGGTGTCGAAGGGTATCCTCGGCACGTCTTCGAGCGGCGACGCGCTTGCGAGGAATTCGTTCCAGCCGACGAGCAAGCCAGCGCTTTTTGGCGATGCATTTTGCCCGTGGAAGGCGTTTGTCTCCTGCCCTTCCCCACCGGTAGTTTCCACCGCATCAGTTGCAGGCCCGTCGCCATGCCCGCTTCGCTCGCCAAACAACGCGAACTTCTCATCAAGAGGCTCATCGAGAAGCGACACCATGGGGATATTGAGCCGTCCCGGCAGGCCCTCGACGAGCGTGCGCGTCCCCACAAAGGCGAGCTTGGCGCCGCTTCCGCGCGAAAGCTCGACGATGTCTGACGTGGGCGACGTGTAATACAAGGGCACGCTCGTGGCACCCACCAGCCCCACGGCCGCGTCGGCCATGAAGTAGCGCGTCGAGTTTACGCCTACGAGCACCACGCGATCGCCCACGCCGATGCCGCGCGCATGCAGAGCGCCTGCCAGCCTGAGAATTGTGTTTTTGACCTCGGAGGCCTCGGTGCGAATCATCCCGTCCGAGCTCACGTCATAATACGTGAGCGTGTTTCGCTTCGAAGACAAACGCACGAGCATTTGCTGGAACACCGTACGATCCGTGTAGTTCAAGAAGCCCTTCCGCGTGGCGTACGCCAACAACTGAGGCAGATACTCCTGCCAGCGGGGCCACTCTTCACCCATGAGCTCGCGCGTGTGCGTCGTGTCGTAGGTGCGTTTCTCTGTGAAGTACGGCGCAAGTGCCAGCATGTTTTGCGCGAGACTCTTCTTTTTGGGGCCATCCGAGGGAGCAAGATTGCGCGCACGGCCGAGCTCCGCCGCAGAAGGCACGGGCGCAAAACGCACGGCACCAGGGTCGAACTGCAAGTTGGCTTTTGCCCACGAGCGTACGAACGCGAGCATCTCGGCCGCCGTTGGCTGCTCGCTCGCGGGGACCACGGCATGAAACGTCTTGCCGGCGGAGTGTTCGTCGAGCAGCGCGCGCACGATCACTTGCGCCACGAAGTCTACCGGCACCATGTTGAGCTTTTGCTTCGCGGAGACGGGAATTACGGGCAGCTGGCCCTTGAGATACAGCTTGAGCGGATAATAGAGCGTGTTGAACGTTGCCGCAAACCCTGTGGTCGAATCGCCCACGATTTGCGCCGGACGTACAACGCACGTTGGAATTGCGTCGAACGCGGAACGTACGAGCTGCTCGGCGCCGAATTTACTCTGCTCATACAGACTGTTGAAGCCTTTGTCTACGAGCTCGCCTTCGAAGACAAGTCCCTCGCGCGTTCCGGCCACGTACGCAGTCGAAACGTGCACGAGCCGCTGAAAGCGACCGATTCGCATGCACTCGCCGGCGAAGAGCAGGACGTTGAGCGTTCCGTCCACATTCACCTCGCCGAAGCGCTGTGCCGTTTCGTTTACGCCGATTTCGGCAGCGGCGTGAACGATGTGCGTAACGCGCTGCGCGAGCGAGTGGTATGCGTTTGTCTCCATCCCCAGACGCTCGATGCAAATGTCGCCGCACACGATTTGTACGCGCTCCCCCACCTCACGCAGAAGCTCGGGACGCTCGCACCACAGGGCACGCAGCCGCGCGGTGGCCTCCTCGACGCTTTGCCCGCGCATGAGGACGATGACCTCCTCGAGGCCCGCAGCGAGTAGGTCGCGCACCACGAATCCGCCCAAAAAGCCGCTACCACCCGTAACGAACGCGCATTGCCTCATTGTTTGCTCCCTTCCCGTTTCCCGTTCGCCCTCGACCCGTTGCTGGCCGAGATGCAACCGTTCACGTCCGGCTCCCGACCCGGCCACGGGCAAGACCCAACAGTTCCCTTCTCGTCCCTCGTTCGCTCTCGACCCGTCCCAGTCCGAGACCCAACCGTTCGCGATTCGCCCCAAGCCTGCTCGCATCCGCTTCCCGGTCGCCAACGAACGCGCTTGACTTGCCAACAGCCCATTCGCAACGTCCCCGGCTCAGGCGCAGTTCGCCGACGATTTGCTCATGGCCCGATTTTATCCCCTTCCCGGTCGCCAACGAACGCGCTTGGTAAAAGTGTACTATGCGAGGAGGTTCTCTGCTACGGAGAGTACACTCCCCAAATAAAGTGAGAACTGTGAGGGAATGGTTCCTACTTGACGGCGCGGTCCACGCATCCTTGCGAATGCATAGCACTTCCGGCATCGCCAATTTAGTCCGCATTTCGTACCAAAGCCGTAAAGTGATCAGACCGTCGTGAAATATCATGCATGAGGATATATTGCCATCGTGTAAACTACCCATTGCTTGTTTGTATGGCCTTCACAAATGACAAAAGCCCAGTTGGCACATCAAATTGTTTTCGCTAAAAACAACCAATGTGTAGTTAACACAATAGTAACAATTGGGAGGTGACGATAGTGCCACGCCCAGGTGCACGCAGAGAAGGCAAAAGGGGGCCACTTAGGCCGGCCTTTCTCCGCTAAACGGCCCCCACAGTACACAACCTCGTAACGTGTACCCAGGGGGCCACTTAGGCCGGCCTTTCTCCGCTAAACGACCCCACGTTTTCGAAGTCAAGCATCAAATGACCCTGAGGGTTTTCTCTCCGCAACCCAAGTAGCGCCCTCTCTACTTCCGTGCACCTGTTGCTGGAAATCTTGCCTTCAAAGGCGATCTCCACCGATTTGTCGCTCGCTTCTTTTAGCCATGTCCTAGCCAACGTTGCACACCTTACCCTTCACTTACGCTCAGCAATCCAACCAGCTCGTTTTGCGCACACTCCGAAAAGCCAAGGCGCTCCATACGCTCACGAAAGCACCATCCCAACGACCACTCCAGGTATCGGCGCATAGTAGCAGGAGTGGAATTTGCCGCGACCGCCATGGTTTCGGCAGAAACCTGCGCAAGAATCTCTTGTGGCAAGGATTCAATACGTTTTTTTATAACATCGGCATTGTAAACCTCTGTAACGCAGTAGTCGGCAATAATGTCTTCGTCGCTAACTATCGAAAGCTCTTCGCTGGCGTGTACAATCGTTTGGGACGCAAAGGGATTATCGCCATGGGCAACGACTCGCCGTGCGCCTGCGGCTTCGCCGTTGACGATGCGAGTACGACCTCGCGGTGAATGAGGTAACATTACTGTTCATACCACTTTAGCACTTGTTAAGAAAGCAGCACACCATGTCGCAAAGACGCACCGCACCGCAAGATAGAGCCACCGTACGCCGAACGCTTCATTGGTTTTGGTGGGTTACCAAAAAGCAGCCGTTCGCAACGTTTATGGCCGTGTTCACGAGCGTGACCTATACGGCACTGTTGACGTTCGCCAACACTTGGGTGATGGGGCTCATCGTGGACCGCGTCCAGGCCGGGCCCGTTGCGGCGGACCAGGTATTCGCCGTGTTCACCCCCTACATCGTTGCCCTGCTCTTCGTCAACGCCATCGGACAAGCCTGTTCCAAGCTGCAGGACTGGAGCGTTATGAAGCTCGAAATGAACGGCAATTATCATTTGGCGCGCCTGTGCTTCGACACGCTCTCCAACCAGTCGATGACGTTTCATACCAGTCGCTTCGGTGGCAGCCTCGTGAATCAAACCAGTCGCTTTATGAATGGCTATTCGAGTTTGGTTGACGTGGTCGTGTATTCTCTTATACCTACTATTGCTGCCATCGTGTGCACCATCGTGCTACTGTGGCCCGCGAGTCCCTTGTTCGTCATCATTCTTTTTGCCTTGCTCGTGCTGTACGTTGTGGTTGCCTATACCATGTACCAGCGCATATTGCCGCTTTCCGCGAATACCGCCGCGGCGCAAAGCAAACTGAGCGGCGTGCTTTCGGACGCCGTCACCAACATTTTGGCCGTTAAGACGTGCGGGCGCGAGGACTACGAGCGCGAGCTCTTCGATGCCGCCGACGTAAAGGCCATGGAAACCGAACGCATTTCGATGAACGCCATGCTGCGGCGCGGCGCCATGACAAGTACCCTCATAACGCTCATCATGTTTGTGACGTCCATTTTCGTGTGCGGCGGCAACGCATGGTACGGCATTTCGGCCGGTACGCTCGTTATGATGTTTAGCTATACCTATCAGCTTTCCATGCGATTCAACTACATTAATTCGATGATGCAACGCATGAACCGCGCTGTGGGTGATGCGGCCGAGATGTCGAAGATTTTGGACGAGCCGCGTTTGGTGGAGGACGTGCCCGATGCACAGCCGCTCGTGGTGAGCGAGGGTGTTATCGACTTCGAGCATCTTTCGTTTAGGTACTACGACGCCGCCGAGGGCGATTACGTGTTTGAGGACCTCGATTTGCATGTTGCGGCCGGCGAGCGCGTTGGCTTGGTCGGTAGGTCGGGCTCGGGAAAAACCACACTCACCAAGTTGCTGCTGCGCCTTTCCGACGTGCAGGGAGGCCGCGTGCTCGTGGACGGACAGGACGTGAGCACGTGCACCCAGCAGTCGTTGCGTCAGCAGATTGCCTATGTGCCGCAGGAGGCGCTCTTGTTCCACCGTTCCATTCGCGAGAACATCGCCTACGGAGAACCTACTGCAACGGACGAGCAAATTCTGGAGGCGGCGCGTTTGGCCAACGCGTTGGAGTTCATTCAACGCTTGCCGCGCGGACTCGACACCATGGTTGGCGAGCGCGGCGTCAAGTTAAGTGGCGGACAAAGGCAACGCATTGCCATCGCCCGTGCCATTCTGGCGGATTGTCCCATCCTCGTGCTCGACGAGGCGACCTCGGCGCTCGACAGCGAGTCGGAGGCGCTCGTGCAGGATGCGCTGCAAAACCTCATGGCGGGGCGTACCTCCATCGTGGTGGCCCATCGCCTCTCCACCGTGGCGTCGCTCGATCGCATTGTGGTGCTCGACGAAGGCGTTATTGTTGAGGACGGCACGCACGCGGAGCTCGCGCACGCCGGCGGCATGTACGAATCGCTGTGGGATCGCCAGAGCGGCGCGTTCCTCGAGGAGGATGGCGAGGGCGAGGGCCAGTAGGCGCGGTTGCCCTTAGCGCGGCCCTTCCCGGCGCGGGGCTTGTGGGTGCGGGCGGTTGCCCTTGGCGCGGCCCTTCCCGGCGCGGGCGAACATGGCGCGGGGCTTGTGGGTGCGGGCGGTTGCCCTTGGCACGGCCCTTCCCGGCGCGGGGCTTGTGGGCGCGGGCGGTTGCCCTTGGCGCGGCCCTTCCCGGCGCGGGCGCTTCTTCGAGGAAAAGCTTTCAGCTTAACTTGGCGTGCACAATTTCATGGATGAAAAAGGGCCCGAATGTACGATTTTGTCTCCGAATCGTACATTCGGACCTTTTTTTGACGAGGAAATTGTACACATTGAGACTTTTATGACAAGTGCATGCCATTCACCAACATGGTGTCGGGGCAGGCGTCCGACCCCCTTACACAGGTGGTCGCTGCCGCGTCGGCGGCAGGTGGCAGGTGATTCCTCGGCCGTCCGTCGGCAGACGGTTCCGTCGTCACGCGGTGGCGCCGCTGCTATGGTCTGGCACTGCCGCCGCAAGGAGACGGCCGGCTTCGAGTAGTCTTGAGCAATAGATTGCCGACGCGCCCCGGCGTCACATTATATCTGCCGCACCTTATAGAACGGGGAACGCGGAACGAAAAACCCGCTCCCCGTTCCACAGGCGCCAAATGCCAAAGACGGGGTTTAACGCTATAGTCTAAACATATTCATAAGCTCTGGAGTCACGTTCCGGAAGCGTCGAAGAAGGCTCATCCGTTGTGATCTTTGCACCACAGGGCCATTTCGGAGACAATCCTGAGGTCGACACGACCGTAGGAGAACTGCATGGCACGTGTTTCGTCGTATGGTGGCCGCCCGGTCTCGCCGCGCCGGGGGCGCCGCCCGCAAAACTACCCAACAGGTATGTGTTATCTAACCATTGGCCGCACCCATCTGGGCTTTTGTCAAATTGGTTAAGATACTATTTGCCTGTTGGGTAGTTTTGGATTGTTTTCAGCGTCCACGCGTCGCTCCGCAAACGGCAAGGCGGGAAGGAATCGCGCGCAGCCACGCCGGCGGGTCGGCATGCGAGGGACCGCCTACAGGACGCACTTCGGGCGCAGCGACTCGGCTCGGCGACCGCCGGGGCGCCCATATCGCCAAGCTACTTGCGGGATGCTCTACAAGTGGCACGCATCCCGGCGTTGGGTGCCAAAGGGTGCCAGATAGAGGTGACGAGGCGGCTATTCGGGCCCCGTTAGCACCCGTTTCTGGTATCGGGTGCCGATGGGGTTCTGATAGAAGCGCCGGGAGTGCTATTCGGGCCCCGTTAGCACCCGTTTCTGGCATCGGGTGCCGATGGGGTTCTGATAGAAGCGCCGGGCGGGCTATTCGGGTGCTGGTGGCACCCATTGTTGCGTTGGGTGCCGATGGGTGCCGGATAGCTCGGGCTCGTTGGCTATTCGGGTCCCTTTGGCACCCATTTCTGGCATTGGGTGCCGATGGGGTACGGATAGGCCGGCCATGCTTCCTATTTGGGCGCTGGTGGCACCCGATGTTGCGTTGGGTGCCGAAGGATGCCAGATAGAGGTGGCGAGGCGGCTATTCGGGTCCCTTTGGCACCCGTTTCTGACGTTGGGTGTCAAAGGGGTACAGATAAAAGCGCCGGATAGGGCGGGCGGCGCGGCGGGCGGGGTCCGCCTACTTCTGCTTCGACCAGTCCACGAAGACGGCCTTCGTGCTGGCACCTGTGTTGGCCGGGGCCTTGGCGCCCGTGGGCACGAGGACCACCTGGACGGCCTCCATGCGCCTCGACCCGGACTGCGTGCCGGCGCTGGCGCCGTTCTTTGCCCAGGCCATCCAGCCGACGCGCTGGACGTGGGCGCGGTAGTACACGTCGTACCTCTTGGCCATGTCTCCGTAGAGCCTTATCTGCACGGCCTCGAGGCGCTTCTTTGCCTTGGGGTTGCCGGCGACGGCGCCGTCCCTCTTCCAGCCCTTCTCCCAGCCGGTCGTCTGGACGTGGGTGCGGTACTCGATGCCGCCCTTGACCGGGAAGGGCCTGGCGAGGCTGATCGCGAGCGAGGTCATGGTCATCGACTTGCCAACGGTGCCGCAGGTCTTGCCGAGGGCGGCGGTGGAGCGCCTGCCGTCGAGCAGCGTCGCCGTCGCCGAGCCCGCGGGCGCGACGATGCGGAAGGTGCGCGAGACGCTGCCGGCGTACGCCCCCCTGCCCGTGGCGGTGACGGTCGCTGTGCCGGCCCTCACGTTGGCCTTGTAGGAGAGGACGTAGTCGGTGTTGAGCTTGAGCGTCTTGGAGCCGAGCTTCACGGCGGGCTTGGGCGTTATCGCCTTCGCCGTGTAGGCCTGGTCGGCGACCTTGGCCATCATCGCCTTGGCGATGGAGGTCCTGTTCCACTTGGCGTGGAGCGTCAGGTTTCCCGTCACGGGCTTCGCGAAGTCGTAGGCGCTCTTGAGGGTGGCGTCGGAGTACCATCCGCCGAAGGTCCATGCGCCCTTGGTCGGGCTGGCCGGTTTCTTGGCCTGCTTCCCGTAGGTCACCTTCTGCGCCGCGACGGCCGATCCGCCCGCGGCGTCGAACGTAACCGTGTACGCGTTGGCCCTCCACTGCGCGAAGAGCGTGACGGTGGCGCCATCTTCTGCCGTGAGGTCGGCGACCCTTGCGCCGTCCGGGTAGGCGTCGCCCGTGCCGTCGGCCTTCGTGTTCCAGCCCGCGAACGCGTGGCCCGCCCGCTTGAAGGCGTTCTTGGGAAGCGCGACGGGGTCGGCGCCGTAGGTGAGGCCCTGCTCGGTCATCGTGCCCGTCGCGTCGGCGGCGTTCTTGTCGAACGCGACCCTGTACGCGTTCGCCCTCCACTGCGCGAAGAGCGTGACGGTGGCGCCGTCCTCGTCCGTGAGGTCGGCGACCCTTGCGCCGTCCCGGTAGGCGTCGCCCGAGCCGTCGGCCACGGTGTTCCAGCCGGCGAACGAGTGGCCCGTGCGCTTGAACGCGTTCTTCGAGAGCGCGACGGGGTCTGCTCCGTAGGTCAGTCCCTGCTCGGCCATCGTGCCGGTCGCGTCCGCGGCGTTCTTGTCAAACGCGACCTTGTACTTGTGGGCGGCCCACTGCGCGTAGAGGACGACCGTCACCTTGTCCTTGTCCGTGAGGTTGCGCACCCCGGCCTTGTCGGCGTAGTTCTGGCCCGAGCCATCGGCCTTCGTGTTCCAGCCCGAGAAGTCGTAGCCCGTGCGCGAGAAACCGCACTCGGCGAGGGCCTGCTCCGCGTCGTACGTGAAGGCCTGCTCGCCCATCGAGCCCGTGACGCCCTCGGCGTTCTTGTCGAACGAGACCTTGTAGACGTGCGCGCTCCACTGGGCGTAGAGCGTGACGCCGGACTCGACCGACGCGATCCTGCCGCCGTCGGCGTAGTCCTGGCCGGAGTCGTCAGCCGCGGTGTTCCAGCCGGCGAAGGAGTATCCGGTGCGGGTGAAGCCGCACTCGGGGATGTCGTAGCTGCACCCCTCGATGATGAGGTCGGACGTCGCCATGGAGCCGTCGGTGCCGGCGCCGTTGGCGTCGAACGAGACGCGGTAGGCCTTCACGCTGCACGCGCACTCGGCGCCGCCGTCACCTTCCACCCACTCGTGGTCGTGCTCGACGAGCTTGCCCTCGGCGTCCCTCGTGCCCAGGCAGTACGGGCAGTCGAGGACGTGGTGGAGCTTGTCCTGGGTGGGGGTGTAGCCAACGCCCTCGTGCTGGCACGGGCTTATCTGCGCCCAGGGATCGCGGCAGTCGGCCACGCGGTTGGCGGCGAGGCTGAGCGCGGCGCCCTGCTCATGGGTGCCGTGCAGCACCTTGGCCGCGGGGTAGATGGCGAGCTGTACCTCCGTGCTCCCCATAGGCTCGCTGCCCACGCCAATCGCTTGGGCACCGTCGCCCGCCCCGGACATCGCCGTGACGGTGCCTCCCGTCACGTTCACAACGCACGTCACGCCCGCCTGCTCCTGCTTCTTTCCGAAGCCGATGCCGGAGGCGTTCGTGCCACCCGTCGCCCGCACGGTGCCGTCGGAGATGTTGATGTTCATGCTGGCACGGCCGTACGTCAAGTCACCAAAGCCGATGCCGGCACCGCTCGCGGAGCCCGTGGCAGTAACGTCGCCACCCGTAATGCTAACCGTGCAGGTATTGTCCTCGACGTGAGACCAGTCAGAGCCCACCTTGCAGCCACTGCCTATACCTGGGCCCAACTCGCCGCCCTCAGCCACGACGGTACCGCCAGAGATCGTCACGCTTCCACCGTTGCCATAATCTGCCCCGCCGATGCCCGCAGCATATTTTCCGCCGTGCGCCTCGACCTCGCCGCCCTCGATGATAGTTGTGCCGCCGTCGGTGCCCCAGTCGCCTCCACCGCCGATGCCGGCAGCATAACTGCCACCTACCGCCAAGACGTGTCCGCCCGTGATGGTGCACGTACCGCCATTTCCGTCGTTGCCACCACCGATGCCGGCGCCATAGCCTCCATAATATGAGTTGAGGTCGCCGTATGCCTCCACGACCCCGCCGGTAATCGTGACGTCCGCGCCGTCCTGGTACTCTCCTCCTCCGATGCCGGCCCCCAAGTTACCGGCATATGCCTTTACAGTGCCGCCGTTGATGTTTACCGTACCCGCCTTGTTGACGGGTTTCTTGGAAGAGTCATTTGAGCCGCCGATGCCTGCGCTGAGGTTGCCGCCATACGCCTCCACATAGGCGTTTCCCCCAATGGTCACCGTCATCGGAGGAAGGCCCTTCACGTCCGACTTGCAGCTTCCAATACCGGGGCCGGTACTGGCGCTCGCTCCCGTACCCGTGTAGGCACCATATGCATGCACGGTGCCACCCGTTATGACGATCTCGCCAGCTTGGTGATTGTAGGGGCCTCCATAGGGTTCCTCCACCGACCCGATGCCGATGCCTGCAGCGTACCAGCCCGACTTCGCAGTTACGTCGCCACCTGTTATTGTTATGTTGCCACTCGAAGAGTCACCGGCATACGAGCGTCCTGCGCCTATGCCGGCTCCGCTACTCTGGCTTATCGCCACGATCGTGCCACCGGATATCACAATCTCTGCGCCGTGGGTCTCGCCTTCCCAGCCTCCTCCGCCGCCAATGGCCGCGCCTTCGGCTTTGGCGGTCGCCGTGACGGTGCCTCCGGAGATGTTGATGTTGCCAGCGTTCGTGACGCCCTCGCGATAGGCGGCACCCCCGCCGATGCCGGCTCCGTAGTAATCGCAGCTCGCGTCCACAATGCCACCGCGAATGTCGATCGTGCCACCATAGATGCACCCCGTGTTCTCCGGCCTCGTGGAAGGCTCGCCATAGTTGGAAACGTAGTTCGCACCGCCGCCGATGCCAGCGCCATAGCAACCAGACGCAGTCACCTTGCCGCTGTGCATAACGAAGGTGCCGCCGGACTCGAAGTTGCTGCCGCCGATGCCAGCGCCATAACTGGTTTTGTCGGCGGTCGCTACGAGCGCCCCGCCCTCTCGCGTGGTTCCGTACACCTCGAGCGAGCTGCCCTCGCCGTTGTTCACGCCGCGCTTTGCGTTGAACGTAGTCCCGTCGCACAGGACGAGGGTGACCTCTCCGTCGATTTTGACCCTCTTGGAGATCTCGACGTTTGCGGCTACGACCCATACGCCCGACGTGAGGGTGGGCACGTCCTGCCCTTCGAGCGCGTCGGTGACAAGTTCGTAGCTGCCGGAAGCCGCCGTGATCGCGTTGCCACCCTCGTCGACGTATACGATGTCACCGGGGTTTTCGCCCTCTTGCTCGGCTGCCGCGGGCTCGCGGTCAATCGCCTGCGGCTCAGCCTGCTCCTGCTCGGCTGCCGCAGGCTCGGAGTCGTTCTTCCCCTGCTCGGCCTGCTCACGTTCAGCGCGCTCCCGATCGGCCTCCTCCCGCTCGGCTTGCTCCTGCTGGGAGCGAGCCAAGCCGTCATTCTCTGCTGTCGCACGCTCCCCCTCGGCCAGCTCCTCAGCGCCCTTCTCGGGATAATTTCCCTCCGTAGGCACCTCTCCCGGCTCCACAGACTCAACCCCCGCCCCCGCGAGCGACTCGGCAAGCGCCTTAGGAGCCGCCGTGCCTAGGAGCTGCAGCGCGAGCGCAACGCTCGCCAGCGCCGCGAGGGCGCGCTTCCACTCGCTTTGTACCCTCATGCTATCCCCTCCATATCGACATGCAGTTAACAGAATTTTATCACGTCTATACAAGGAACGTCGTATGACAATGCCTTCGCCTGTATCGGCGCCCAGAATTCCCATCCAAAACTACGCAAGAAGCCCGCTCACAAGGATGTGAGGAGATCGGTCGCCTGGCCAGGGGTGATGCATGCCGGCGCGAATCGATTGATGAGCTGCCGGTCGTATGTGATCACATAATCCGCGTTGCAAGTCTCCGCAGCAGCAATCACGAGGTTGTTCTCAAAGTCCGAATGCTTGTGACGGAGCATCCAAGCAAGATTGCATTCCGCCATGGACTGGGGAGCCGCAGATGCGATGCTTGTGATGGTTTCAACGCAGGCCCAAGCGATTCGTGTGCGGGCCCCCACTTCCGACGAGGAATCGGGATCGTTGGACGGCTCCTCGCGCCGAAGCTGACGCGGCACTATGTAGAACACATCTTTAAGCGTTGTTGGCGTATAGAGTAACGAAACGTCCCTTTCGTTTGCAGTCTGAAAGAGCTTAACGATGTCCGAGCAGAACGGTTCTATGCCCAGAAGATAGTCAACCCACACGTTTGTGTCGATAACGAGCAGCTTAGGCCTCAACATGGTTCTTCTCCATAGCCGCCATGATCGAATCGTACATATCGTCCCGCACTTGCCCGCCTATGGGAACCTCGTCTAGCACGCAATAGCCCATCGAGCCTCCAAGCCAACGCGCCAGTCCCGCCCCATGGCGAATTGCCTGAGCGCGAACGTCCGATTGATCCGCACGTTCCTTCAGGAAGTCTGGAATATCTTGGTGCGTGGCGGCATACTTCCAAACGCCGCGAACGACGTCGGAAGAAGAAAGGCCAGCACGAGAGAATACTGCGTCACCCTGCTCTTTGATGCGTGGCGAAATGCGCGTGTTTAATTGAACGGAAGGCACCATTCCTCCTCCTCGTCGCTAGCTGCTAGCAGTATAGCACTCTATGGACGCGGCGCAAGTAGTCTCGTGAGGCTTATCCGGTTCAGCGCGCAAACTAAATGACAATGAATGACAATTGCCCGGATGCTCATGACGGTGTCTTGATGTTGGAAGGATCGCTACATAGCGTTGCGGCAGCGCCAGTCGACAAGACTCGCAAATCGATTCGGCAACACTCTCGCACCCGCCAAGCATCCTGTTCGCGTTCGCGATGTTAGAGTGATGGATGGGATCCCAATACTGGGACCTCCGTTACGCTCCCGGGACAAAAACCTGTCGGAATATCGACCTGTGCAAGTCACGGGGGCGGAATCTGTCGGAAAATCGACCTGTGCAAACCTTTCAGTTGCACAAGTCGCGTTTCCGACAGGTTTTTTCCTTCCGGGAGATCCGCCACGCGCATCCGCGAGCCTCGGCACGGGCGCCGGCCGCGATTGGGCGGAGATGCAACCGCTGCAAACCGCCTGGAGCGCTATCATCCGCAATTGCGACTCCTGCAAAAGAGCGATGTCCGATTTGACAATATCGCGACTTGCGTAAATCCACCGCGGCCCGATCAGACCAAAAACGACCTCCGCGAGTCGGCTGCGGGCGATTAGACAAAAGCCGACCTCCGCAAAAGCATGGAGCGCGATTAGAAGGAAATGCTCCCCAAGATGCTTCATAGCTTTCGCGATGGCGAGAGTCCGGAATTTTCCGCCCTGGCTCAGATTTGCCCCGCCCAATCCGCACCGCCTGCCAATACCGAGGGCGAGTCGCGAGTGTGCATTCTGTCGTATGATTTTTGAGCATGTGGGCGTCTACCTGCGATTTCTTTGATAAACATTTTCGGGGATCGGCAGAATGTACACTTTGGGTTGCTTTCAGTGCGCATTCTGCAGCATCATCTTTGTGCATATGGCCATCTACCTGCGCTTTTGTTAATCAAAGATTTTCGTCGGTTGGCAGAATGTACACTAGGGCCGGGCGACTCGTTCGGACGCCGGGGCTCGATCGCACGGGGATCTGCAGGCGACCAATCACGTGGCTATGAAGCATCTTGGGGAGCATATGGAAGGAAATGCGACCTCCGCAACGAAGGGCGTGGCGGAGGTCGCAGTTCCGGACGATCGCGCTTGCCGGCGCGTGGCGGAGGTCGCAGTTGCGGACGATCGCGCTTCCGTGTGCGTGGCGGAGGTCGCCAAAGGAAAAGCCAAACGAAAACGGAACCTCTGCCACAACGGGAGTGGCAGAGGTCTCTATCAAGACTAATCGAGCGCCAGAGTTCTCGATTCCGTCAAGTCTTGCGGCAGAGGTCGCGATTCCGCCTGGCTTTTGCCGGCAGCCCCTAGCTCTTGGCCTTCGCGTAGTCCACGAAGACGGCCTTGGTGCTGGCACCTGTGTTGGCCGGGGCCTTGGCGCCCTTGGGCACGAGGACCACCTGGACGGCCTCCATGCGCCTCGACCCGGACTGCGTGCCGGCGCTGGCGCCGTTCTTTGCCCAGGCCATCCAGCCGACGCGCTGCACGTGGGCGCGGTAGTACACGTCGTATTTCTTTGCCATGTCTCCATAGAGCCTTATCTGCACGGCCTCGAGGCGCTTCTTGGCCTTGGGGTTGCCGGCGACGGCGCCGTTCCTCTTCCAGCCCTTCTCCCAGCCGGTCGTCTGGACGTGGGTGCGGTACTCGATGCCGCCCTTCACGGGGAAGGGCATGGCGAGGCTGATCGCGAGCGAGGTCATGGTCATCGACTTGCCCACGGTGCCGCAGGTCTTGCCGAGGGCGGCGGTGGAGCGCCTGCCGTCGAGCAGCGTCGCCGTCGCCGAGCCCGCGGGCGCGACGATCCGGAACGTCCTGCTGACGCTGCCGACGTACGCCCCCCTGCCCGTGGCGGTGACGGTCGCGGTGCCGGCCCTCACGTTGGCCTTGTAGGAGAGGACGTAGTCGGTGTTGAGCTTGAGCGTCTTGGAGCCGAGCTTCACGACGGGCTTGGGCGTGATGGCCTTCGCGGTGTAGGCCTGGTCGGCGACCTTGGCCATGGTGGCCTTCGCGATGGAGGTCCTGTTCCACTTGGCGTGGAGCGTCAGGTTGCCCGTCACGGGCCTGGAGAAGTCGTAGGCGCTCTTGAGGGCGGCGTCGGCGTACCATCCGCCGAAGGTCCATGCGCCCTTGGTGGGGCTGGCCGGTTTTTTGGCCTGCTTCCCGTAGGTCACCTTCTGCGCCGCGACGGCCGAGCCGCCCGCGGGATCGAACGTAACCGTGTACGTGTTGGCCCTCCACTGGGCGTGGAGCGTGACCGTCGCCATGTCCTCGGCGGTGAGGTCGGCGACCCTTGCGCCGTCCGGGTAGGCGTCGCCCCTCCCGTCGGCCACGGTGTTCCAGCCGGCGAACGAGTGGCCCGTGCGCTTGAACGCGTTCCTCGAGAGCGCGACGGGGTCGGCGCCGTAGGTGAGGCCCTGCTCGGCCATCGTGCCCGCCGCGTCGTCGGCGTTCGCATCAAACGCGACCTTGTACGCGTTGGCCCTCCACTGCGCGTGAAGCGTCACCGTCGCGCCGTCCTTGGCCGTGAGGTTCTTCACGGCCTGCTCGTCGGCGAGGGTTTGGCCCGGCTCGGTCTCGCTCGGCACGGCCACGGTGTTCCAGCCGACGAACGTGTAGCCCTTGCGCGAGAACGCGTTCTTCGCGAGCGCGACGGTGTCGGCGCCGTAGGCGAGGTCCTGCTCGGCCATCGTGCCCGTCGCATCCCCGGCGTTCGCGTTGAACGCGACCTTGTACGTGTGCGCCGCCCACTGGGCGTAGAGGACGACCGTCGCGCCCTTCTCGGCGGTGAGGTTTCGCACGGACTGCCCGTCGGCGTAGGACTTACCGGGCTCGGCCTCGCTCGGCGCGGCCACGGTGTTCCATCCCGCGAAGTCGTAGCCCGTGCGGGTGAACGCGCACGCCGTGAGGGCCGTGGGCGCGGCGTCGTAGGTGAGGTCCTGGTCGCCCATCTCGCCCGTGCCGCCGTTCTTGTCGAACGCGACCTTGTACGTGTGCGCCGTCCACTGCGCGTACAGGGTGACGTTGGCCGTGCCCATCGTGAGCGTCGCCTTGTCGGCGTACGGCTCGCCGGGCTCGGCTACGCTCGGCGCGGCAACGGTGTTCCACCCCGCGAAGTCGTAGCCGGTGCGGGTGAACGTGCACGCGGGAATCGCGTAGCCCTTGCCCTCGATCACCCAGTCGGAGGTCGCCATCGAGCCCTCGGTGCCCGCGCCGTTCGCGTCGAACGACACGCGGTGGGCCTTCACGCCGCACACGCACTCGCCCGTCTCGCCGAAGTCGTGGTCGAGCTCAACCGTGAGGCCCTCGGTTCCCGCGAGGCAGTGCGAGCACGTTACGGTGTGGTGCAAATGATCGTCGGTGGGCGTGCAGGTCGCGCCCTCGTGCTGGCACGGGCTTATCTGCGCCCAAAAGTCGCGACAGTCGGCGACGCGATCCGCGGCGAGGCTGAGCGTGGCGCCCTCGCCGTCGGCCACCTCGCCGTGCAGGACCTGCGCCGCGTCGTAGAGCGAAAGGGTCACCTTATACGTATGGTATTGTCCGCTTTGTCCTATTGCGTCAGCATGCTTAAAGTAGCCCGGAGAACCTGCTTGCGCCGTAACGGTACCGCCCGTCACGTTTATGTTTACCTTCAAATCTTTTAAGTCTTCTTGGCTAAAGCCCAGACCTATTCCCGGCGCTTCCGAACCGCCGATCGCCGATATTTCGCCGCCGGAAATGGTGATGTTCATGCCCTCTTTCGGCCCCGAGCCATATACGTTGCCTAGAAAGCCGCTTCCGATGCCAGTAGCCCTTTCGCCGCCCGTAGCGGTAACAATTCCACCAGAAATAGTAATCGACACGTTTTGGGTGTCTTGGCCGCCACCAATGCCGGCGCCTTGGGAGCCGCCGACTGCCTCGACTTCGCCGCCCGTAATCACAACGCTGGTACGCGCATAGTCGTATGCGTAGCTCCCACCAATACCGGCACTGCCTCTACCGCCTAGCGCAACAACATGGCCTGCATTAATCGTCACCGTTCCATTATCGACGCCTTCGCTCGATTGCTGGCTGCCTCCTATGCCGGCGCCGCAGGAACTGTCGCTGCCGCTTCCGTTGGCAACTGCATGTACGTTCGCCGTGCCTTCAATAACGATTTCGCTGCCAGCGTAGGCCACCTTGTCTATGGATATGCATCCGTTGCCAATCGCTGCACCCATTCCGCGGCCCTCGGCATTCACGGTGCCGCCAGATATATGAATCATTCCTCCATCGAGGCTATACGTGGCTCCCGCTTGGGCATCATTGTATTTGCGAACATGCCCGCTGCCGATGCCAGCGCCATAGCCACCCGCTTTTGCCGTCACCGTGCCGCCGCTGATATCGACCGTCCCCACGGACATGACAAACGAATCGAAGCAGAAGCCCGCTCCGATGCCAGCAGCATTGTTTCCTCCCGTAGCGGTTACGGTGCCGCCGGAAATGGTGAGGTTCGCACCGTGCGTCGCGCCGCCATACATTGCTGCGCCTCCGCCGATGCCGGCGCCGTTAGCGGCACCCTTTGCCTCCACGGTGCCGCCAGATATGGAAACTATGCCACCCGTTGACGTTCCGCCCCTAAAGGTGCCGCCTCCGCCGATGCCCGCTCCACTACTGTATGTGCCGGAAGCCGCGTCCCCCTGGGTGGACTCGGCCTTCACCCTGCCGCCAAGTATGGTTACCGTACCGCCATCGGTATTGGCGTACGCGGCGTCCGTGCCCTCTGCGGTTTTATTATATCCAGAGCCACCGCCGATGCCTGCGGCAAGGGAACCTCCAGTCGCCTCGACCGCGCCGCTATGCATTACGAACTCGCCGGCGGATTCGTGGAGGCCGCCACCTATGCCCGCCTGAAAATCTCCGGCGTTCGAAACAAGCGTGCCGCCCTCTGCCGCAGTGCCATACACCTCGAGCTTGCTCCCAACCGGATTGTTCACACCCTCCACCGTGAGGGTGTGCCCGTCGGTTAGTACAAGCGTGACTGCGCCCGCGATGCGAAGGCATTTGTTAAGCGTGACGTCCTCCGCCACTACGTAGGTACCCTCGGCGAGCGTCGGGGTTTCCTCGCTCGCGTAGGCCTCGGTGACAAAAGCGTACTCGGTGGCAGTGAGCGTTGCCCCGCTTTCGTCTACGTACGTAACGGGGTCGAGCGCCTGCGGCGTGGCCTCGAGCTCGGACGGCTGTTCGTTGGCGGGCTTCTTGTCGTCGGACTTTTTATCGTCGGACTTCTTATCGCCAGCTGCTGGGTCGTCAGATTCTGTCGCCTCGCTCGCCTGTTCGGCGGCTTGGGCTTGCGCGGCAGCTTGCGATTCTGCCTCGGCCGTTGCTCTCGCCTCGGGCACCTCTTCTTCGCCAGGAGCCATGGGCTCGCCTGACGTCTCTGCCCCCTCTTCGCTCTCGTCGGCCGGGGCCGAAGGTTGCGACGCCGCAGACCCTCCGACCAATGCGGAACCATCCCTCTGCGCTACTTCCCTTGCGGCCTCCTCGGTCGCAGCCTCTTCTTCGGTTGCTTGCGTCGACGTCTCACGCTCGGCCTCCGTTACCTCTGCCTGGGCATCGAGCGTCTCGGCCAGCGCCTGCGGCGCCGCCATGCCCAAGAGCTGCAAAGTAAGCATCGCACTTGTTGCCAGCACGACCGCACGTTTGCCCTTGTCTTTTATCGCCATGATAATTCCCTCCCCATAAAGATGCATACATAGTTAACGTAGCCTTAAGCTAGTCTCAATGGAAGAGCTTTTCGGGAGGAGGCGTCAAACCTTTTGCAAGTGCCTACGACCAGTTACAACGAGACGAGCAAATCGATCGCCTGCGCGGGCGTACTGCACACTGGGGCGAAGTGCTCCATGATTTGGCGAACTATGCGATTCCCTTATCCTCTACGTCCTCTCGGACGCGATCCTAACGTATTCCGGGCTGAGCATGGTAATCATGATCTTTTCCACCTCCGAAGCGTGATACTACCAAGTTGTACAACGCGGAAAAGGACTTTAACGGCAAAGCCCGTGGGGCTGCGGCCTCATGAAGCGAAGCGAGGAAATACATTATGGTGGCAGTGTCTTTTACCTGTGACAAAAGCGCGGCGTGTGCCGTCTCCGTTTGCAGCCATGCCCGTGCTAAACCCCGGCCCCCTGCCGCATAGGTGGCAGGGGGCCGGGTCATTCGTCGGCCGTCCGTCGGCCAACGGTTCAGTCATCGCTCGGTGGCGCCGCGGCTAGGAGACAAACGCCTTCTGGAAGGCGCGCGCCTGGCCGCGCCGTCCCAGGCGGGACGGAGGGGAGCAACGCCCTCCGTCCCCGTCGTCGCGACCTAGGAGACGAACGCCTTCGAGTAGGCGCGGGCCTGGCCGCGGTAGGTGGCGCCGGGGGCCTTCGCGCCCTTCGGCACGAGCACGACCTGGACGGCCTCGGCACGCCTCGACTGGCCCTCGGAGCCCGCCTTGGCGCCGTTCTTCGCCCAGCCCATCCAGCCGAGCCTCTGGGCGTGGACGCGGTAGTACACGTCATACTTCTTGGCCATCTCGCCGGTGAGCCTCACCTGGACGGCCTCGACC
>JAFWMH010000065.1 GCA_017510785.1 Atopobiaceae bacterium
ATCCGCAGCTTATTTGCCACAAAGGCTGGCGGGCACCAGCTCAGAGCCGGTGCCCGCCATGGTTGCGATATGATTATTTATGCTCAGGAGAGATCGATGCCGGATGCTCCCTACCTAAGAAACCCGATTCTTGTGACTAGATCTTATTTAACGCCAGCGTCGGATGCAAGGCATTTCAAAGGTCGGTTAACGTATGATTTCTTATTTGCCTGCGTAGCTTAGGGTGCTTGAGTCAGCTAATGATGTATTATGGTGTGAGTCGATGGCATCAGAAAGATGACGTCTAGGAGGAGACTATGCAATTCGAAGACTTGAGTCCCGAGGTCCAAGAAAAGGCCAAGCATTGTACAACGATTGACGAGGTGCTGGCACTCGCCAAGGATGAGGGCGTCGAGCTGTCGAATTCGGAGCTCGAGTCGATTTCAGGGGGCTGGCGCACCGAAAAGAACTGCCGTCGCTATGACTCAACGATTCACTTGTGAAAGGCAGCTCGTCTCTGGCGTCGCAATCTCGTCGCGCTCGCCCTTCGCGAGAGGCAACAGCCCGTCTTCCAGCACGGCGGTCTTGAACGGCACGAGCAGTGCCCTTCGCGACAATGCGGGGGCGCTGATCTTTTCCATGGGCTGAGACCCAATTAACTCTCTAGAGACTCCAAGCGAGAATCGTCCTGCAAGTGCGTCACGATGGGCAGCTAAGGCCGCCGCAACACACCCTCCTTGTGATGCTTGCGGCATACGCTCACATATGCGTCGTTGCCGCCCAGCTGCACTTGGCTTCCCTCGGTGACCATCTTGCCGTCGGCGCCAAACCTCGCGACGCACGTTGCTGCGCGCCCGCACCAGCACACCGTCTTGACCTCTTCTATGATGTCTGCCCAAGCCAGGAGCCACAGCGACCCCTCAAAGAGGTTGCGCTGGAAGTCCGTTCGTAGGCCATAGCAAATGACGGGTATGTTGTAGAGGTCAACGACGTCGGCAAGTCGCGCGATTTGCTCCTTCGTGCAGAACTGAGCCTCGTCCACAATGACGCAGTCGAAGCCACGAAGCCCATGTTCGTCCCAGGCCGCCCTGCGTAGACCCTAGCAGTCTTGTCCATTGACGCTGCGGGTGGTTCGCAAGTGTTATCGTGGCGGAAGAGCGTGTGGGCCTCGTTCGTGAGACGGTTACGGTTACGTTGCTCTCACGTCTCGAGTAAACTACAAGAACGCAAGTGTTTTGGAGGATGAGAGAGCGGTGCAGTCTCCTTGTGAGTGCATGTACCAATGAGACTGACCCTCGGAAGACTGTTTCGCGCAGGGGTTTGGGCGATGGTTAAGGAGGCTTGCCATGGGCAAGATGGGAATGGTGCTAGAGGGTGGCGGGCTGCGTGGCATTTTTACTGCGGGCGTGATTGATGTTCTGCTGCAAAACGACGTGCGGCTAGATGGCTTGGTGGGCGTTTCGGCGGGGGCATGCTTTGGCTGCAATTATCCCTCCAAGCAAGTGAGCCGGGCGTTGCGATACAACCTCACGTACTGCAAGGATCGGCGTTACTGCAGCTGGTGGTCGTTCGTGCGAACGGGCGACTTGTTTGGTGCGGACTTCTGCTACCGCGAGGTGCCGCTCATGCTCGACCCCTTCGACTCCAAGGCGTTCGATGAGTCCAATGTTGAGTTTTGGGTTGTCTGTACGGATGTGAATACGGGCGAGCCGGTGTACCACCTATGTCCGACGGTGGATAATAATACCTTTGAATGGATACGAGCCTCAGCTTCGATGCCTCTTGTATCGCATCCCGTGGAGTGCGATGGCAAGCAGCTTCTTGATGGAGGCATTGTCGACCCGATTCCTTTGCAGTTCGCGGAGCAGTGCGGATACGAGCGAAACTTGGTGGTTCTCACCCAGCCGCGCAACTACGAAAAGCGTCCGAGCAAGACGATGCCGCTTATGCGAAGTACGCTGCGCAAGCAGCCGGCGGTCGCGCGAGCGATGGAAGTGCGACCGCAGGTGTACAACCAGGAGAAGGCGTACGTTATGGAGCGGGAACGTGCCGACGCTGCGTTCGTTTTGTGTCCCGATGGGCCATTGTCTGCACGTCGCGTGGAACACGATCCGCATCACATCACCGAGACATACTTCGCAGGTGTGAAAGTCGCCGAGCGTGAGTTGGGCCGACTGCGGGAGTGGCTCGCTGGGTAGGGCGGGCGTGGCGTTACCGAACGCGAACCTTTCGTGAGCAATGCACGCTGCATTTTTGTCAAATATGTAAGACAGTGTCATCAAAATTTCTTCGCACTTAACGACGGCTCGTTAAGTGCGAAGAAATATCGTTATATAATACATCGTACGACGCTCTGACCTGCGGTTTTATGGCCTGAAAGAAATTTAGCATCAAACTTTTTTCGCACTTAAGAATCGCCCGTTAAGTGCGAAAAAAGTTTGATTCCAACATATGGGCAGACGGGCGGAGCCGCTACAGTTCAATCACCTCGAGGTCATTGGGAATAAAGAGGTTGCCCGAAAAGTACGCGCGTCCCTCGGCGCCGTAGCGTTCTTTGCGATGGGGAAGGTCACTGTCCTCGGTGTGGTAAATCAGCAGATTGCGCACCCCGAGCTCTTCGGCAGTTTGGCATGCGTCGCGCATCGTGGAGTGGTGCTTCTCGTATGGACGAAACATGTCGCGGTCGGTGTACAAACAAAACGCCTCGTGCAGCAGCCAGTCGCTGTTGCGGGCGTAGCGCTTGCCGACGGGCGTTATCGCCTCGTCGCCGCAGCACGTGAGCCGACGTCCTCCACCGAGGTCGAGCGCGAAGCCAAAGAGCTTCGTCTTGGTGGATTGAATATCAAAAAAGGTCACGTCGTGCCCGATGAGCCGAAGCGTTTCGCCGTCGAACACCTCCACGAGGTGCAGGCGCGTCCCAATGAGCGCAACGTCGCGTGCGGGCAAAAGCTTATGCGCGAAGTCGAGTAGCAGCGCGAGCACCTCGTCGTGGCCATAGATAAACGCCTCGCCGTCGAAGCTTCCCATGCGCATGGATTGCAGGTACATGCGCATGAGCCACACGATGCCGAGCAGGTGATCGACGTGCTTGTGCGTGAGGAACACGTGCCGAACGCGCGTCAAATCGATGTCGGCGCGACGCAGCTGCACCATAAGGCCGTTTCCGCCGCCGCCGTCTACGAGGAGGTACTCGCCGTTTTCCTCGAGCACGAAGCAGGTATTAAAACAGTGGGTCGTTACGGCGTTGCCCGTGCCCAGCATCGTGAGTCGCATATGCCATCTCCTGGAATCGTGAAACCGCCCGACGCTCCATAGTGTACTCTAGTTGCGTGGACTAACGCAGAGTTCAAGAGTGCGAGCGTTCGAGGGGAGAACAGCATGCGAAGCGTAGCAGAGAATATCGTACGGGAGGCCATCGAGCAAAACCTGCCGGGACCGGCGGTGCGCTCTGCGCTAAAGGGGTTGCGTCAGCCGCGAGGAAGGCTCGTGCTTGTTGCCATTGGCAAGGCTGCCTGGGCCATGGCGCGTGCTGCGTCCGACCTGCTGGGCGATTCGCTTGACGAGGGCATCGTAATCACGAAATATGGGCACGTCGAGGGTGCGATTGAGCGTGTAGTGTGCCGAGAGGCGGGCCATCCCGTGGTGGATGCGGCGTCGGTTGCGGCGACGCGCGAGGCCGAGGAGCTTGTCCGTGAGCTTGGAGCAGACGATACGGTGCTCTTTCTTGTTTCGGGTGGTGGCAGTGCGCTCTTCGAGGATCCTGCGATACCGCTTGCCGAACTCTCAAGTATAACTCATCAGCTGCTTGCCTGCGGCGCATCCATCGAGGAGATAAACACCGTGCGCAAGCACCTCTCGCGCGTCAAGGGCGGGCGTTTCGGTGAGTTGTGTGCGCCTGCGCAAGTCGTGGTCGTCGCCCTTTCGGACGTTTTGGGCGACAGGCTCGATACCATTGCCAGCGGACCGGCCTATCCGGACGCTTCGACGTCGGCGGAGGCGCTTGATGTCGTGCGGCAATACGACTTGACGCTCTCGGCGGAGGCATTGGCGGCCTTGCGGGAGGAAACGCCCAAGGAGTTGAGCAACGCGGAAATGCACGTTACGGGCAGCGTCCGCGCCCTCGTTTCGAGTGCGGCCGAGGCATGTGTTGCGCGTGGATATAAAACCGTGGTGCTCACTTCGTCGTTGGACTGCGAGGCGCGCGAGGCAGGTGCATTTTTGGGTGCGATCGCACGCGACCATGCGGCTGACGGGTGCAAGATGGCGTTCGTCGTAGGTGGCGAAACGGTGGTGCACCTGCGCGGCGACGGCTTGGGCGGACGCAACCAAGAGCTGGCGCTTGCCGCGGCTCCAGCCATTGCGGGGCTCTCCAACGTATGCGTGGTTTCGGTGGGAAGTGATGGCACCGATGGTCCAACAGATGCGGCTGGTGGATACGTGGACGGATTCACGGTAGAAGCCCTCGCCAAGCAAGGAATTTCGGTTACCGACGCGCTTGATCGCAGTGACTCATACCACGCGCTCGCTACGTGCAACGGCTTGGTAAAAACTGGCCCCACCGGCACGAACGTCAACGATGTTGCCGTCGTGCTGGTGGGGCAGTAGCGAGTGCGAGAAACGTTGCTTATGCAGTGTACAGAATGAGCGCGATGAACTCCAGCGGCACGTCGCCGGTGTTCACGAGGCCATGCTTCTCGCCGTCGTTGCACACGGTGGTATCGCCAGGGCCAACCTCAACGATGGTGCCGTTGTCGTTGTAGGTGCCGGTGCCCGAAAGGAAGTAGAAAATCTCGTTGTCGCCGGTGTGCTCGTGCTCGCCAATGCTGTTGCCGGGAGCCAGAATCATGCGATTGAACAGACGGCCCTTGCCGTACAGCTCGTCGTCGTTCTCGCAAATCTTGTGCATTTCGGTATCGCCGTTGCCGTTGCGAATGCACTTGAACTCGATGGTTTGGTCTGCTTTTTTGCGAATCATGGTCCTCTCCTTTGTGCTTGCGTACCAAACGTACTGACCTTACCGAACGAACAAAGACAAAAGCGTCGCGCGAATGGTATTCACGTCGACACGTGCCCGCGTGTTGTTAACCGAACCGTTATTGTGCCAGCGAGGAAGCGCGGCGTCAATCTCCGCTTCCGTCATCGCGAAGTCGTAGGCCGGCACACAGCTCTTCACGAGTTGGACGAACGACGACTCGTCCACGCCTATTTCGTCGTAGAATGCCTCCGCATATGCCGCGTCGAACTCACGCACCAGCTCGAGCATTGCTGGCAGGAACACGGCGCAGGCGAAGCCGTGGGGTACGCCATAGTTTTCGGTAAGATAATACCCCACGTTGTGTGGGAAGCAGGTGCCGCATGTGTTGATGGCGAGGCCGCCGAGTATTGAGGCCTCGTACAGGTCGCGACGCTCGTCGGCGCTGAGCTCTTTGCCTGCCGCCGCTGCTGCGAGCGGAGCTGCCGCAAGGCGGATGGCCCGCACCGAGAACGCACGCGAAATCTCGTCGGCCTTGTGACTGAAGTAGGCCTCGGTGGCATGCGCAATAACGTCGACTCCGCACGAGAGCGTTACGGCGGCGGGGCATGTGTGCGTATGGCGGCTGTCTCCAAAAGCAACTGTTGCGTACAGGCGGTCGTCGTGGATGCTGTGCTTGCGCGCTGCGGAGTCGGTGAGCACCGATACCTTCGTTACCTCGCTGCCAGTGCCGGCGGTCGTGCCAACAAGTGCGATGGGCAGTGGGTCCCGCTCCCATGCCATGCCATAGAAGCCTGACTCGTCGAGCTCGGGGTTTGCCGCAAACACGGCAACGGCCTTGGCGGCATCGAGCGACGACCCACCGCCGATGCCAAGCACAAACTCGGCACCTTTCTGTGCCGCCAGGCGACCGGCCTCGATGCAGCTCGCAACAGGCGGATTGGCCGTCACGCCGTCCCACACGAAGTTCTTGATGCCACAGGCTTTGAGCGCGCTTTGGGCGTCGGCCAAGGCTCCACTTGCCTTCGAGGCAGTGGCCTCGGTAACGATGACGCAGCTCGTACCCAACGCCGCAAGCGCATCGCGGTGCTTTTCAATACAGTCGCTCTCGGCAAACAGCCGAGTCGGCATGAAGTAGTTCATGGCAAGGCTCCTCTCGATTGGTTTTGTCGATTATAGAGCATTTTGCTGCGAATGACTTCAATGGGCGCGTATCGGGAGGCATGCCCAGAGTAACTCATGGCGTGATTCATGATGGGAGGAGACAAACCTTTCGTATAGTAGTTTACATGTAGTATACTTTGAGCATGGATACGGAACAGAACATCAACTGGGCGGACGTGTTCTTCGCCATCGTAAATACCGAGGTCTTCGTGTGGGACGTCATCGACGAGGCGTTGCGCAACGATGCGAACATCGCGTTGGTGCGTTATGTGCCGCTGCGACATCTCGCGACGGGACCGCTCAGAGTGCAAGAACTCGCGAGTGCATGCGGTTGCAAAAGGAGTGCGATGAGCCGTTTGGTTGAGCGGATGTGTAACGATGGCCTCGTGGATAAGTGTGCCGCCGAGAGCGACCGACGTGGCGTGGTACTCCACATTACCGATGAGGGTAGGAAAGCCGAGGAGCGCGCGCGAACGGCGTTCGACGATCGCCTTGCCAGCCTCTTTGCCGGATGCCCGCCCGAGTTCGCAGAGCTCTGCTTGAGGTATTCTCTGTTGCTCACAAAGAGAACGGATTCGTGCGCATGATTGAGTTCGAAAACGTCAACAAGACGTACGACGACGGCACCGAGGCGGTGCGGGACTTCAGCCTGCGCGCCGAGAGCCGCGAGACGACGGTGCTGGTGGGCACAAGTGGCTCGGGAAAAACAACGGTGTTGCGTATGGTGAATCGCATGGTGGAGCCAACGGCCGGGCGCGTGCTATGGGACGGCCGTGACGTGGCGACGATGGATGCAGTGCGACTTCGGCGCTCCATTGGCTATGTTTTGCAGGAGGGCGGGCTGTTTCCCCATTGGACGGTGCTGCGCAACATTGCTACTGTGCCGTTGCTGGAGAATACGCCTAAGGACGAGGCGATGCGACGTGCCGCGGAGCTCCTAACTCTTGTGGGCCTCGACGCATCGCTTGGCGAGCGCTATCCTTCGCAGCTTTCGGGCGGGCAGCGCCAACGTGTGGGCGTGGCGCGAGCGTTGGCCAACAATCCGCTCGTTTTACTTATGGATGAACCCTTCGGTGCGCTGGATCCGCTTGTGCGACGCGACCTTCAGCGCGAGGTCGTGCGTATTCGAGAAGCGCTTGGCACTACCATCATTATGGTAACGCACGACATGCACGAGGCATTGATGCTGGGGCACAAGGTGGTGGTGATGGCGACGGGTGGCCGCATCGTGCAGGAAGGTTCACCCGAACAAATACTCTCCTCGCCTGCAGACGACTTTGTGGCGGGTCTTCTTGATGCCAGTGGAATGATGGCGTTTGTGAATGGTGACCGGGCATGACGTGGGTTGGCAACAATCTCTCCCTCATGGCAAGCTTGTTTTTGGCGCACGTTATGCTGGCTTTGCCTGCGGTTGCGCTTTCGGTGGCTGTTGCAATACCGCTGGGCTGGCTGGCGCATCGCAGCCCGACGATACGTGGGCCCTTGCTTCAAGTTGTTGGCTTACTCTATGCCATCCCGTCGCTTGCGCTCTTCCTCATTGTGCCGTCTCTTTTTGGGTTGGAGATGCGAGGTAGTGCCAACATTATTGTGGTACTCGCCATATATGGCGTAGCCATTCTCGTACGCACCGTTACCGACGCGTTCGATTCCGTGCCTGCCGATGTACTACAGGCAGCCGATGCGTGCGGATACTCCCTCTGGCGGCGCTTTTGGTCCGTTGATTTGCCACTCTCACTTCCCGTTACCATGGCGGGCGTACGCGTGGTGGTGGTCTCGACCATCTCGCTCGTTACGGTTGGCTCGGTAATAGGCGTGCGGAGTCTTGGTACGCTCTTTACCGACGGCTTTCAGCGTGGCATCGTGGCCGAGGTCGTTGCGGGGCTCGTGCTTACGGTGCTCCTGGCGCTTGCAATGGACGGGCTGTGTGTGCTCGCAGGGCATATGCTTACGCCGTGGACAAAATCATCCCGTTTACCGCGACGGGTAGGCTTTATAGGGCGCTCGCGAGGGGCTTTGCCCGCCACGCCTGTCACGACTAATGAAGAGGGGAGTGTGCCGTGATATACGACGCCCTGGCGTGGCTCGCCGACGTTTCCAATTGGGTCGGTGATGCTGGCATCTGGATGCGCCTCGTGCAGCATCTCGCTGTGACGATGGCCGTTGTGATGGTGTCGGCCGTCATTGCAATGCCTATAGGGATTGCGATTGGACATACCGGGCGCGCTCGTGCACTTGTTACGCTGAGCTCAGGCGCGGCCCGAGCGCTCCCTACGTTGGGTCTTCTCACGTTGTTCGGACTTGCGCTGGGCATAGGGCTTACGGCACCGTTTTTGGCGTTGGTCGTGTTGGCTATACCGCCGCTATTGGCAGGGGCGTATTCGGGCGTGGAATCGGCCGACCCCGCCACGGTGGATGCGGCCTATGCCATAGGAATGACGAGCATGCAGGTGCTGCGACACGTGGAGCTGCCGGCGGGTTTTCCCATTATGCTGGGTGGCTTGCGTACTACGGTTTTGCAGGTAGCCTCAACGGCTACGCTCGCGGCATATACGGCCGACTTCGGGTTGGGTCGCTTCTTGTTTAGTGGCCTCAAGACGAATCGCTACGAGGTAATGATTGGCGGAGCACTGCTCGTGGTCGCACTTACGCTCGTGCTCGACGTGGCGCTTGCAGCGTTGCAGTGCGTTGCCACGCGCGAGAAGAGGGTGAACGGGGACGGGGCCGTTAGTGGCCAATAGGCAAATGGCATTCGATGGCATGCGAAAGGAAAAGCTATGAAACACGCATGGAACATGGACTCAGCAGTAACGAGAAGAGCTTTTATCCGCTCTGGTGCGGCAGTATTCTCGCTGGTTGCGTCAGCCACTCTCGCGGGGTGTGGTGGTGCAGACGCCGACAACGTAGGTGGTGCTGCTCGGCTTGTTGTGGGCTCTCAGGACTTCTACGAAAACGAGATTGTGGCCGAGGTTTTTGCACAGGCACTGGAGGCAAACGGATTCGAGGTCGAACGTAGTCTGCGTATAGGCCAGCGCGAGGTTTACATGCCCGAAATCGAGGCAGGAAAGATTGACGTGTTTCCCGAGTATACGGGTAACCTCCTGCAGTACTACAAGCCCGAAACCAAAGCCACCGAGAGCCAAGACGTGTACGACGAGCTGGTCGGGTCGCTTCCCGAAGGTCTTCGTGTGCTCGAGCAGGCTGATGCTACCGATGCCGACTCGTACGTGGTAACAGGGGAATTTGCCATGAAGCATAGCCTTAAAAGCATTGGCGATCTTGCTGGCGTTAACGACCTCGTGCTCGCAGGTAACTCCGAGTTGGAGACGAGGCCTTACGGTCCCGAAGGGCTTAAGAGTGTGTACGGTGTTACGGTTGCGCAGTTCAAACCCGTGGAGGACTCGGGCGGGCCGCTTACCATAAAGGCGCTTCGCGATGGGGACGCCGACGTGGCCGACTTGTATTCGTCCACGCCCGACCTTGCATCCGGCGATCTTGTGGTACTCGATGATCCCAAGGGTCTCTTCCTTGCGTCGCACCTTGTACCTGTGGTATCGGCTAACGTGAACGACGATGCCGCGGCCGTTATCAATTCGGTGAGTGAGGCCCTCTCTGCCGAAGAGCTCATTGCGATGAATGCCGAATCGGTTAACGATCAACGGGCTGCGGCCAACATTGCTGCCGACTTCCTAAAACGCAACGGCATCGTTTCCTAGCACGTTTGTATTTGTCAAAGTGGGATGAGTCGCATCAAAGGATAGTCACATCAAAAGAAGGTGCGTTATGAACAGGATGATGAACGCCGTCGTGGTACGTGAGCCGGGCGGACCGGAGGTACTTGAGTACACGCAGATGCCAATACCCGAAGTGCGCGAAGACTGGTCACTGGTGCGAGTGGTGGGATTCGGGATTAACCACTCGGAAGTGTTCACGCGACAAGGCCTCTCGCCAAGCGTTCGGTTTCCACGCATTCTGGGCATCGAGTGTGTAGGGGAGGTTGCTGTGACGACCAATCCCGAACGTTTGCCCGTTGGCACGCGCGTTGCATCGCTTATGGGCGAGATGGGTCGTGCCTTCGACGGTGGTTATGCGGAATACGCTCTTTTGCCCAACGCGCAGATTTATCCCATTCGTACTTGTTTGTCGTGGGAGTGCATGGCGGCTGTGCCCGAGACATACTATACGGCGTATCTCTCGTTGCGCAATCTTCGTATAGAGAACCGTCAGCGCGTACTTGTTCGTGCTGCAACGAGCGGCGTGGGTGTTGCGTTCGCCAAACTCGCTCGCGCGGGGTTTGATGATCTTACCCTTGTGGGGAGTATCCGCTCCGCTAGTAAAGCTGCGCAGACGCTAGACGCTGGCTTCGACGAATGCATCATAGACAATGGCGGCGTGCTAGGCGATGCTGGAACCTTCGATCGCGTGCTCGAGTTGGTGGGGCCAGCCACCATGAAGGACACCTGCGCACACGTGCGTGAAGGTGGCATCGTGTGTAGCACCGGCCAGCTTGGAGGAAAATGGTATCTTGATGGCTTCGATCCAATTATGGACCTTCCGCGCAATGGGTATCTTACCAGCGCATATTCGGCCAATGTGGATGGACGTGTTTTACAAGAGCTGTTCGATTTCGTTGAGCAATACAATGTCGATGTGGCGCCCGCCGCCGTGTTTTCGCTCGAGCGCGTATGCGACGCACATGCGCTCATCGAAACGCATCAGTCCTTTGGTAAGCTTGTGGTGCTAACATAGCCGCTTGGGAGAGTTCCGCAGAAAAGAGTGAGCGCTGAGCCGCTTTGGTGGGAGAAATGCTGCCGCAATCCCTTGGTTTCCAAAACATGGTACAGTAGCGCGTACGAACGCTGATGGGAGGGGCGCATGGCCGAGAATCGACTCGTGGCGGATATTCGTAGCCAAACGGCGTTTACGACTACGTACTCGCGTGGAAGCGAGCTGATGCGTGCGGGCATGGTTCGCTCCGTAACCGAGGAGACCGATCCGGATTTTCCGTATTTGGTGGATGTAATTGGCAAGGTAAAAGGCAGCGCACCCGAGCCATATTCCGTTATGGTGGTGCTTGACCTCCACGAGGAGTTCGTGTACGACCACGTGTGCGATTGTCCGGCGCACAGCAAGTATCGCGGCATGTGCAAGCATACGGTGGCCTTGGCGCTTGATTATTTGGCTTCATTGGGCATCGAAGGGGTGCCACAGCCGCCGAAGAGTCCTACGATGTGGACGCGAGGCGTCGCGAGGCGCGCGCAGCCTGCTGCGTACACCAGCCCTCAAATCGAACGGCTCATATCCGACTACGCCGCGCGTTCGGCGCGCGAGCTTGCCCGCGAGCTTCCCGTTGTGCAAACCGGCGCGGTCGAACCCGATGTGTTGGCCGAGCTGCAATGCGTTATTGCCACGCCCGATACCGCATGGAGTGGCAGTTACTACAAGCTGGACGACACGTGGTCGCTGGGACTCAAGGTTTTTCGTGGCAAAGCAAACTACGTGGTAAAGAGCGTGGTCGATCTTGTGCATGCATGGCAAACGGGTGCCGTGGTTACGTATGGCAAGCGGCTTGAGTTCGCGCATCGACGTGCAGCGTTTACCGAGCAGGCCAACGAGCTCCTCGAACTGCTAGCGAGCATGGTGGAGGCACAAACGTCTCTTTTTGCGGCGCAGGTTTTTCGCGGCTCGGGCTCGTACTACATGCAGGCGCCCACGCGCGTGCCCGAAAAAACTCTCCCCATCTCCACGACGCAGCTCATCGAGGTTCTAAAGATCGTCGAGGGCTCCAAGGTCGTGTTCGAGTGCCGCGATACGAGCGCCTCCTACTATGATGCGCGAAAGAAACGCACGACGCTGCTGGTGCGCGAGGCCGATCCAGAGCTCGACGTCGCGCTTGCGTCTAACGCCGGTGGGTCCTACACCATAAGCGTGCAGCCGACGCAAGTCACCCCTGCCTTCGATGGAACGACGCTCGCGTTGATTGGTGACAAAACCATCGATGTGTGCTCGCCAGACTATTCCCGTGCGCTGGGCACGTTTTGCTCCTCGCTGCTACCCATGAGCACGCCGCTTTCGATTCGCGATGCCGACATGCAGGGTTTTTGCGCGGCGGTGCTACCGGCGCTGCGCACCTATACGCATCTTGTGGCGCCCGATGCAGTAGATAATTACATGCCGCCGACGCCCGAGTTTGCGTTTAGCATACGACTTGACCATGGCATCGTGGAATGCGAAGCCACGGTGAGCTACGGCCCTGCGCGCCTTTCTCTGTTTGAGGAAGTTCGCGAGGGACAGGTGGTGCGCGATGCTCGGCACGAGATGGAGGCGCAACGCGTGGTGAGTGCGTATTTTCCGGGCGGGGAACTGCTGACGCCGGATTATGCGCATCCTTTGCCGAAGGGGTATCACACGAGGTGGGACGCGCGTGCGGGGGCGAGCGCCGTTGCCCATCCGTACTTTTACGAAGACGATGACGAGGCGTACTTCTTGCTCTTTACGGAGGGGCTCGCAAAGCTCAACGAGCTGGGCGAGGTTATGCTGAGCGAACGCTTGCGCGGCGTCGTGGTGCGCAGCGCTCCCTCCGTACGCGTGGACGCGAGCGTACGCAGCGGCCTGCTCGACATCGAGGTTATCTCGGACGACATGACGGCCCAGGAACTCATGGCCTACCTTGCGTCGTATCGCAGGAAGCAGCGGTTCGTGCGGCTGAAGGACGGCGACATCGTGCGCTTGGACGGCTCGGTAGAGGCGATTGCTGACTTGGCGAACGGCCTTGGCATGGAGCCAGAAGACTTGGTGGATGGTCCGCAGGAGGTTGCTGCGAACCGTACGCTGTTCGTCGACGCGATGCTCAAGCGCGCGGAGGGCGTTCATTTCGAGCGGAATCGGGCGTTTCGGCAAATCGTGCGCGACTTCGAAACTATTGCCGACGCCGACTACACGGCACCTGACGACTTGCGCAACGTGCTCAGACCCTACCAAAGCGAGGGATTCAAGTGGCTCTGCACGCTGGGGAGGGCCGGGTTTGGCGGAATACTTGCCGACGACATGGGCTTGGGAAAAACGTTGCAACTCATTGCGTACCTCGCGTACGAGAAGGCGGAGCAAATGACACAAGCCGAGCGAGCCACGCACAAGCCTTCGCTCGTGGTGTGCCCTGCCTCGCTCGTGTACAACTGGCGTGCCGAAACGGAGCGCTTTGCGCCCGGCCTCGACGTGGCGTGCATTGTTGGCTCCAAGGCACAACGCCGCGACCTCATATGCGACGCGGCGTCTTACGACGTGTTGGTAACCTCCTACGATCTTATGCGCCGCGACGTGGAGGAGCTCGCCGAGCAGGAGTTCGCGTGTGTCGCTCTCGATGAGGCACAGTATGTGAAGAACAGCGCGACGAAAGCCGCGAAGGCAGCGCGGCAGCTGAAGGCAGACGTGCGCTTTGCGCTCACCGGCACGCCGATCGAGAATCGTCTGCTTGAGCTGTGGAGCATCTTCGACTTTCTTATGCCGGGGGTGCTCGGTACGGCCGAGTCGTTTTCCAAGCGTTTTGCTGGCCCCATTGGTTCGGGCGACGAGGAGGTGGCGCGAAGCCTGCGGCATTTGGTTGGACCGTTTATTTTGCGACGCAACAAGCGCGACGTGCTGCGCGACCTGCCCGAGAAGAGCGAGTCCGTCGTACTCGCCAGCATGGAGGGCGAGCAGGAAAAGCTATACAAGGCCAGTGCCACGAAGCTCGCGCTCTCGCTGCAAAGCCAGCCGCCACAGGAATTCGCGGGGTCGCGCATCAAGGTACTTGCCGAGCTCACGAAGCTGCGCCAAATCTGTTGCGACCCGCACCTGCTCTACGAAAACTATCGTGGTGGGTCGGCTAAGCTCGAAACGTGTCTGGAGCTGGTGCGCCAGGCCATTGAGGGTGGCCATCAAATGCTCGTGTTCTCACAGTTCACCAGCATGCTCGAAATAATCGGCGAGCGACTCACCAAGGAGCGCATCGGCTGGCTTACGCTCACGGGCGCCACGAGCAAGGAGGCCCGCGTGCGCTTGGTCGAGCAGTTCCAGGCGGGTGAGGCGCCGGTGTTTCTTATCTCGCTCAAGGCGGGTGGTACCGGCCTTAACCTCACGGCTGCCGACGTGGTTATTCATTACGACCCCTGGTGGAATCTTGCGGCGCAAAACCAGGCGACGGACCGCACGCATCGCATCGGACAAACCCGTGAGGTGAGTGTGTTCAAGCTCATCGCGAAAGGCACCATCGAGGAACGCATCGTGGCCATGCAGGAGTCCAAGCAGGATTTGGCCGACTCGGTGCTTGGTGGCGAGACGGCGCAGAGCAGCGTTATTTCGCGCGACGACATTCTTGCCCTGCTGGACGCCGCCTCCGGGTGATGACTAGTTGAGGCAATGGGCGTATCGTGCGACAATTACGACATATGGGTCGAAACGACGATGGGTGATAGGAGCATGTATGGCGGCATTAATCACGCACGACTTCTTCGGACAAGATGCCTTTGGAGCAGCGCTGCAGTCGGTGGAATTGGAAACGCCGGACGAGCGGGACGCCTTTTTGCTGGGAAACCAAGGGCCCGACCCGCTGTTCTACCTCGTGTTGTTGCCGCCGCTCGATGCGTTTAGGCGACTCGGCGGGTGCATGCATGACGAGGGCCCGAGTTCGTTGCTTGCCGCCATGCGAAAGTCGGTGGACGCGCTCGACGAGAGCGAACAACCCATTGGCCGCGCCTATTTGGCCGGCTTCGTGTGCCATTATCTGCTCGATCGCTCGGTGCATCCGCTGGTAAAGCATTGGGAGCGCGGGATTTGCGAGGCGGGCGTGCCCGGGCTCGATGCGTCTGACGCGTCGGCCGTCCACGCCGAAATCGAGCGCGACTGGGACGAAATGGTGCTGTACACGAAGCGCAACCAAACGATTATGACGTACAAGCCATATGAGGAAGTGCTGCGCGCGAGCGAGGAAGTGATCAACACTGTGGGCAGGGTGTACTTTGCGGCAGCGGTTGCGGCCGTGGCCGAGGGCGAGCCAACGGCGGTGCGCGTGTACCCCATTGCCGTGAGTTGCTACAGGCGCGCCCTCAAGATGATGTATTCTCCGCGGGGCATGAAGCGCAAGCTCGTGGGTGCGGTGGAGCGCAGGGCCATGAGGGAGCGCTATGCCCTTTCGCAGGCCATGGCGTATCGACCTCGCGCCGAAACTACGAGCGTGTACGATAATCGTGAGCGTCGCCCGTGGACCAACCCGTTTACGGGAAAGCGTTGCACCGACTCCTTTTGGGATTTGTATAACGATGCGCTCGATCAGGTTCCCGCGGCCATTGCCACGGTACTCGCGCCCGGCTTCGATGCCAATGTTGCGGCGGGGCTCACGCTCGGCCTCAACTTTAGTGGCGAGCCCGTGGAGTAGGCTCGTCTACAAACAGCGTCCAGAATATCGCGATTAGGCGAGCCAAGGCCGGACGGTGATACTATAATATGGTGTATGTGTGCGGTGCGATGGAGAGGAAGGCGTTCGATGAGCAAGCATCTCGAAACCATCGAGAGCCCTGCCGATGTGCGTCGGTTGAGCCTCGACTCGTTGGTCGAGCTGAGCGACGAGATTCGCGATGCGCTCATTACGTCGGTTCCGATTACGGGCGGTCATTTGGGTCCGAACCTAGGTTTCGTGGAGGCAACCGTCGCACTCCACTATGTGTTCAATACCCCAAGCGATAAGCTCGTGTTCGATGTTTCGCATCAGTGCTACACGCACAAAATGCTTACTGGGCGCAAGCGCGCGTATCTCAAGCCGCAACACTATAACTGTTTTACGGGGTTTACGAACCCCGACGAGAGCGAGTACGACTTGTTCCGTGCCGGCCACACGTCGCAGGGCGTAAGCCTTGCGCTCGGCTTGGCGAAGGCGCGCGACGTGCTCGGGCAACGTCACAACGTAATTGCGGTGCTTGGCGATGGCTCGTTGAGCGGGGGAGAGGCGTTTGAAGGTCTCGATAACGCTGCGGTTATTGGAACCAACCTCATTGTGGTATTCAACGACAACGACATGTCGATTGCCCCCAATTCAGGTGGTGTGTACGAAAACCTTCGCGAGCTTCGTCGAACGAATGGCGCCGCGCGTGAGAATTTCTTCCGCACGCTGGGCTTCGACTACCGTTACGTAGAGGAGGGCAACGACGTTCGTGCCCTGGTCGCGGCGTTCGAGCAGGTCCGCGACATCGATCACCCCGTAGTCGTGCACATTCACACGCGCAAGGGCAAGGGATGCGCGTGGGCCGAGGAAAATCCCGAAGCGGCTCATATGGTGCATCCCAAGGTGTCGCCTGAGTCGGCACAGGCGGCTCCCACGGAGACGTACCAAGAAATCACTCGCGCGTACTTGTCTAAAAAGCTGGCTGCCGATTCCGATGTGGTAATTGTAAATGCAGGCGCACCTTCCGGCGTTGGCCTTACGCCCGAGTTTCGCGCGTCGTGCGGATCGCGCTTCGTAGATACGGGCATCACCGAGCAGCATGCCGTTGCGTTTGCCTCAGGCCTTGCGCGTGGGGGTGCGAAGCCCGTCTTCATGGTGATGGCGACGTTCTTACAACGTTCGTTCGACCAACTGGTGCAGGAACTTGGTCTCAACCGCAGTCCGGCCACGATTTTGGTGTTTGGCGCGGGGTTCTACGATATTGACGCCACACACGCAGGCACGCTCGACATCGTGATGACGGCCAACGTGCCGGGCATTACGTGCTTGGCGCCTGCGACGAAGGCGGAGTATCTTTCCATGTTGGACTGGTCCATCGACCAAACGGAACGACCCGTGGTGATTCGCGTGCCCGAGCGCGTCATTGAGGGCGACGACGGCTTCGATCCTGCGCGGCCGGTGGGATGGCACATGGTCCGTAAGGGCTCGCGCATCGCGATTCTAAGCATTGGGAACACCATAGAACTTGCACGCCACACGGCCGAGCTTCTCTATGAGCGAGATGGCGTGCAGGCGACCCTTGTGGAGGCGCTAAACTACTCGAGCTTCGACGAGCGGCTGCTCGATGGGCTTCTTTACGATCACGATGTGGTGGTGACGCTTGAGGCGGGTATCCTGTGCGGCGGTTTTGGCGAAAAGGTCGCGCGCTACTATGGCAAAACGCCCATGCGCGTGGTGTGCTACGGCGGAAAGAAGGAGTTCCTCGATCGCGTTCCGACGGACGAGTTCTTCCGCATGTATCACTTTACGCCTGGCGACATCGTTCGCGACCTCGAAGCGCTTGCAGGGTAGCGCCGGCTCGTTCGCCTCATGTTGGATGGTCGCAAGGAGGTGCCAGCGATGGGTGAGGTGAGCGTGGCGACGCGCCACGTGATGCAAGCCAACAAGAGCAAGAACACCAAACCAGAGCTACTTGTGCGGCAAGCGTTGCGCGCGGGGGGATTGCCGGGATATAGATTGCATTGGAAGAAGTGCGCCGGGCGGCCGGACGTGTGCTACCCGGGACGCAAGGTTGCCATTTTTGTGAATGGTTGCTTTTGGCATCGATGCCCGCATTGCAACCTTCCCATGCCCAAGAGCAACGTGGCGTTTTGGGAAGCGAAATTCGAACGCAACCGCGCGCGCGATAAACGCACCTACGAGGCGCTTGTAAGCGGTGGATGGACGGTGCTCGTGGTATGGGAGTGCGCGCTCAAACGGGGGAGGTTCGATTCCACCATTGCCCGGCTCATACGTGAGGTCGAACTCGCAACGGTAGGCCTGCTCCCTGCTGGTCGCAAGGTTGAGGTTGGCTACCAAAAGCCCTGGCAACGTCGAACGGCTTGGAGGCGCTGGCATCCTTAAACTAAACCGTTTGCGATGTCGGTATGATTCGTGCGACATGGCTAGCGTTTGTCTAAGGGAATCATCACGGTCGCTACGTATTGGCCGTTGTGTTCCCCGAACTCGGCTATACCTTCGTTTCGCAGTGCAATATCATGCACGATGCCGGTACCAAGTCCGTGGAACAGAACACTGGAATCGTTCGTTGCCATATTGCGGCGTAAATTGGCGCCTGGGCGGCACGGATTGCTAACTTCCACAAAGAGCTGACCCGCTCGGATGGAGGAATCCACCGTGATGACGGGAGCCTCAGCGCCATCGTTTATCAGTGTTTCGCACTCATGCAAGGCATTATCGATGAGGTTGAAGAAAACCGATGCAATCTCGACGTCGTCGAGGGGTAGCTCTTCGGGCAGTGTGACGTTTGTGACGAGCGAAACACCCGCACCCTCGCACTGCTTTTTCTTGCTTTGGAGGACCGCCGCAATTACCGCGTTTTCGCATGGTGGAGTTTGCACGCGTGATGCCTCGTCCAGTACGCGGTGCAGATGCTTGTTCAAGGTTTGCACGTCGTTGTGTTCTAGAGAGAGTCGCGAGAGCTCCAGCTCGTGCTCAACCATAAGGGCCACCGACCTTAAGGAGGCTTGGTCACGCAGCGCTCGCTTACGATACTCCTCGAGCGTTTGCTCATGCTGCTCCGCTACATCTGCGGAGTAGGACGCCTCAGCCACCTTTAGCATGCGAAGGAGTTGCGCGCCAACGGCCGTGTCGACTATGGCCGAAATCAATATGAGGACGGAGCACACTATAACTGAGGTAGGGTCCTGCTGCCCATTCGTGGACATAAATGCATACCATAGCAGCAGGATTTGCATCATGAGTAGCGCGTAGAGGGCGCAGACTATGAGGAGCCTATTGTTCTTCACTGGCCTCTCCATTTGCTGAGTGAGCAATGTAATGCGCTCGTTCCTGCAGTCTGTTGAGGTAAACAATCGCCTCCTCAGTGTGATCCTTCTCTGCAAGCTCGCATACGATATTCATTTGGTTTGCGAGGTCGTGTCGCAACCGTCGCACTTCCATCGACCGGTTTACTAGCGATTCGATTTCTTCGCGCACGTGTTCGTCATGTTGGATGGCTGCCTCTAGATTGGTGGCCTCGCGGTGCGATTGTGCCGTCTTGCGTGTGAGTTCAAGGGTTGCGAGACCAATGGCAAAGGCAAGCAGGGTATAGAGCAGCAAGACGAGTGGCAGGGATGTGTTACCGAGTCCCTCCACCGTAAAGTGAAATGATGCCAAGAGCGTAATAATGTACGTCCAAAAGAGCAGCGCGACGATGGGCAACCCGAACGTAGTGTCGCGATACTGATCGGCGCTGTTGAATGCGATAATAACGGTTTGAAGTAAAATTATAACGATTGGCAACATGATTGCATACAAGAGCGATATGTCGGCGATGTCGGTTCCGTGCAAGTCGGGTATCGTATTCAGACCTATGAATGCACTCTGAATAAAGTTGCCTATGTACTCGGTAAGAATAACGCATGTGATAATAACGAAGGCACGCGTTACGCGTGCGCGAAGGGGTCCGCGCGAATAGAGGATGGGAAAGCCCAGAATCAGCAGTGGCCCTGCCAAAAGAATACGCACGATAACTGGCAGGCCGAGTTCGTCAAGAACGAGTGACGCTACCATGCCGAGCATACTCACGAACGCGAAAACACGATTCGAGCGCATGTCGAGCAGGTGACAAAAGGCATAGACTACGGCCCCCTCCAAAAACAGGTTCGCAATGAGACGGACCATGCCAACCGTCATGGTATCTCCTTTTTGCGCGAGGGTTTTGGCGCTGAACTGGTAATGCCTTTCGAGGAGAGAAATGCGAGGAGGTCTCGCTGAACTTCGCGTTCGCGTCGGCGGCTTACGGGCAGCGAGGTGCCATCGAGCAGGAGGAGCTCGCTTTTTTGCAATGACTTGGCATAGCAAAGGTTTACGAGAAAGCTGCGATGGCAGCGTGTGAACCATGAAGGGAGCTGTGCCTCAAGGTCGTCGAGCCGCGCGTATGCTACGAAGCTCTTCGTTCCGCAATGCACAGTCACCTTGTGCATGTTGCTCTCGATATAACGAATGGATGAGACGGCAATAAGATGCTCCTTGTGACCGACTTTTATGCGAAGCATGGGAGGTTGTGCAGCGGGCAGGGCTGCATATGCACGCCGCAACGCATCGCTTAGCTTTTCGGGGTCGATGGGCTTGAGCAAAAAGTAGACGTGGTTGGTGCGATACACCTCGGTTGCCTGCGTGAGGTAGCCGCTTGCATATATTACCTGTGTGCCGCTTGAGGGTGGAAAGAGCTGCTGAACCACGTCGATGCCCGAGGGTTGCTCGTCGCCCATCATAATATCGGAAATAAGAATATCGATGTGCGTGCCCTGCGAGAGGATTTCGGCAAGCTCCTGCACGGTGCTCGCTTCAAGGATTACGCGTTGGTCGTCCTCCGGTGCGCATTGTTCAACGAGCTCTCGTATGCGGGCGAGACTTGATGCGTCGTCGTCGAACACGGCGATTGTTGCCATGGGGAGGTTCCTCTCTTATTCGACGCGAATGCGGGTGACAACTGAATGCGGGTGACAACTATTGTAATCCGAAACTGTCGATTTTTGAACCACATATGTCAAATGCCGGATTCTCGGGTGAAAGTTTCCCCCATACGCTGTAATCTACCTACATAGCTTAATCAAAGCTTACCTTCCCCCTGCAAGCGGGACACTCCTTTAAGGAGCGTCCCGCTTGCGGGTTATATAGGCACTGTGGGCGCGCTGCGGGCGTGTATCGCTTGCGGGTTATATAGGCACAAACGGCGCCCATTACCAGCATTGGGTGCCAAACGGGACACGTGCGGCCCCGTGCGCTTGTCAATTTGTCCCAAACGACACCCGTTACCAACAATGGGTGCCAAACGGGACATTTGCGGGCGAAAACGCGGGCAATTTGGCACAAGCGGCACCCATTATTCGGGATAGGTGCCAAATGGGACATCTGGGAGGCGAAGCCGCAGGCGAAACGGACCGAATCACCCATTCGTCGCACAGGTCGATATTCCGTCCGATTCTTGCCCGGGCAGGGCGCCGCGTGGGTCGCGGGAGGGCAAATCCTGTTGGAAATGCGACTTGTGCAACTGAAAGGTTTGCACAGGTCGATATTCCGTCCGATTCGCCAGCGCCGACTTGCATAGGTCGATACTCCGACAGGATTTCGCCCCGGGGACGTCGCGCGGGCCCGCTTTCCGTCGTGTCGGGTTCCGCGTGAGTCGCACGGATCGCAGTCTCGCGAGATTCCGAGAAGGGGATGCCAGTCGAGCTGCAACTATGAAGCACCTTGCCGAGCAAATCCTGCGTTTTTTGTTCCACACCGTAACCTCTGCGTGGTTTAGCTTCGCGAGATGGGTATACGTAGTGACGGCACGCAATCAAACGCAACTATCAAACGCAATGGATGGTATGTTTTTCCGTGAAGGCGTGCCTGCGGGACATGCATGAGAGAAAAGCGGTATACTGTACTCTCCAACAATGGTATGGATAGGGAGTGAGGAATTAGTCCCATGAAATTGCAAGGAATGAGCGTAGCGCGATTTGCGGTTAGTGCCGCATTGGCACTCTCGATGTCGGTCGGCGGCGTGCCGTCGGTTGTTTTTGCAGAGTCGTTGGAGCCCGCTGTTGAACCGCAGGCTCAACCTGCGACGGAGGAGGCGGCTCTCACTGGCGCATCGGATGCAGCGCCTGAGGCGCAAACCGCAGGAGATGTGGAAAACTCCGATGCATCCGCAGGAGGGACCGATGCGCCTCAAAGCACAGAAGCCGATGCGCAGGGTTCCTCCGAGGAGACTGGCGGAGAGGCGACCACCAGTGATGCGACGACGGAGGGTGCCGATGCAACCTCAGCGAACGCAAGCGAAAGTGGCGATGGCGATTCTGCCGAAACCACGGGAACGGATGCAGCGGTTGCGGAGTCTGCTGAAACGATCACGGGAACGTGGGGTACCTGCGCATGGGAAATCGATGCTGCGGGAACGCTCACCGTACACCCAGGCACTGGCGCGGAGCGTTCTGCGGAAGGTTGGCCATGGAGTGCTGAGTCGGGCAAGGTAAAAACAATTCGCTTCATCGAGGAGGCTGGCAACAAGGTTGTGCCACCTGCAAGCATCGCCGGAACCGAGGACACGGCGTCGCTTTTCTCTGCCCTCAATGCCTTAGAGTCTGCCGACCTTAGCGGCCTTGATTTGTCTGGCGTTACGGACTTGAGCTACCTCTTTTATGGCTGCGCGAGCCTCAAGAGCGTAACGATGGCTGGCTGCGATACGTCAAACGTAACATCTATGGCCTCTATGTTCCATGGCTGTGCCGCGCTGGAAGAGTTCGATGCTACCGCCCTCAACACGAAGAGTGTTGAGAACTTCAACGGCATGTTCAAGAATTGTGGCGGTCTCAAGACGCTTGATGTGGCGGGCTGGGATGTCTCGAATGGCATAGACTTCTCGAGCATGTTTGAAGGCTGCGGAGGAGTCGGTGCGTTCGACGTCTCGCAGTGGAACGTTTCGCAGGGAAAACTGTTCACGCAGATGTTCTACGGCTGCTCTAGCATAACCGCGCTCGACGTTTCGGGATGGAATACGACGAATGCGGAGAACACGGATTCCATCATCATGGAATGCAGCGCGCTCAAGCAACTCTCTCGTGGCGAGAATACGAAGAGTTTCGATATGTTCGGTGGCGCAAAGGCAGAGCCCGTAGTAGAGCCTGGTACGATTGCTCCAGTTTCTGGGATTGGCGCTTGGTATTCCCAAAACGAGCAAAAGTGGTTTGGCAGCCAGGAGATTAACGAGAAACGTACCAACATTGCAGACATATACACAAAAACGGAAGACCCGGTCGAAAAGCCGGAAGAGCGCAAGGTCGAGACGAGCATCGACATTAAGGAAGGCGCAATCAACGTGACGTCGAATAACCTCGGCGAGATTGCGTATGGGCTTCTCTCGAGTTCGGAGCAAGGTCGTTTCGATGCCGGCGAAAATGCCAAGGTGTGGCTCGAGGTTGCTCCGTATACCACGGAAACGGCTGGATATGCGTCGGTTCAGGAAGCACTCAAGGGATTTAGTTATGTGGCGGGAGCAGGCTCCAGTCCCATGTACGACGTAACGCTGTGGAAGCAGGTGGGCGACGACACTCCTCGCATGATTGAGGACACGGGGGAAACGGGAGTTCAGCTAACATTTGAAGTGCCCGATGACCTGCGCAACAAGGACGAAAACCTTGTACGTACGTACCGCTTGTACAGGCTTCACTTGGCCTCAAACATCAAAGACTACGCGTTCGACCCGCTAGCCGAAACAACCGATCCCAACATTGCATGCACGAACAGCAAATTCTCGTACTTCTTCTACACGTACGAAGATAAAGCCGCGGATGGTGGTTCCAAGAGCAACAGCTCGGGCAGTGGGGTGACTTCGACGCGCACAACTACGCCGAGTACGAGCACAACGCGCAGTGCGACGGCGACCCCGAAAACGGGCGATCCCACAATTGTTGGCTTGGCAGCGAGCCTGGTTGCCGCGGGAGCCGCTGCGGTTGGCATGGGCGTACGCCGCCGCCGCAAGTAGTGCTCATCAGCATCTAACACACTGAAAAGCCCCAATGGCCATATTCGCGGCCGTTGGGGCTTTGCCTTAGTGCTTATCTCGCGCGAGTACTATAGCGGGATTGCTATGCCAGGCGTCCCAGGCAAAGAGCAGCTGCGCCCAGGTACATGCAATCGCGATAATCGTTGATTCCCACGAGCTCTGGAATGCAGTACATGGGTAATCTGCGCTCGAGGTCGCGCCGAATCGTCTCCACGTCGTTTATGGCGTTTACGGCGATGTATGCCACGTCGGGCGATACGGTGCCAATGCTTGCGAGGATTACGTTACGTGTGATGCGCGAAAGTCCTTCGGCAGTCCACACGGAAGCAGCGTATCCACCTTCGTACTTGAAGAGTCGTTGATAAAACTTCGGTTCGCCCGCAAGGTTGTAGCGCCCCGTTACGAGTTGACCGTTAACGATGGTGCCTTGTCCGCCGTTTTTGTGTCCGAGTTGATGACGATACAGCATGAGATTTTCGTGTTCGGCATCGAGCATATAGCATCCCATGGCGGCGGCGTTGCAGTTATTCTCCATGAACACGGGAATGCCGTAGTGCTTGTTGAGTCTCTCTGCGAGGTCGTAGTCGCGCACGCCAAGACTGGGGAGGTTCATTGAGGCGAAGTTCACAACACCTGGCGTTACGAACCCCATGGCGTCGAGTTCGTTCACGCGGATTCCCTCAAGTCCAAGCATGGTAAAAAAGTCGTGAAGGTCGTCCATGGAGAGACGCGACTTGGTGAGGGCCCCGCGCGTTTGCACGACATCACCTTCATAAACGCGATACCCAAGGCGTACTCTGCTATCGCAGTACATGACGTTGGTTATCAGAACGCGGCCTTCGGCGGGGAAGGGACGTACCGATTGCCTGCATGCGGAATAACATGAGGGAGTGTCTACTTCGTGCAGCGTTTCCAGCAGCAGTCCAACTATGGCCTTTCCATCGTTGTTTTGGAATGCTGCCTGCGGAATTGCCAAGGAAACGGAATCGGGATGCAGCGTATGAATGCTTTGCGCAAATTCGCCTATGCCGGGCGTGAGCATGATGGCGGTGTACTCCGCACTCAACTTGTGAGGCGCTCCAATGGGGAATGCGTCGAAGGCATACGGAACCGAAAGCTTTGACGCCGCCGTCGTGAGTGCGTCGAGAAGATTCTCGACACGTTCCCCCAGCGCATGATACACGAGAACCCGCACGGGACCGAGACGAACTTGTCGTTCGAGGGTTTGCGACATCTCCAAAAAGAGCTTGTGTGCACGTCGCGTGTCGCGCAGCTCGAAGCGCGTATAGAACGATGGCTCATGCGCGTCTTCGCGTGCTATGCGAAGCTCGACGATTTGAGCCTGCGAGGTATCGCGAAGAGGAATGAGGGTTACCGTTGCCGTCGTGTCGCCCATCGTGACGCCCCAGCAATCGTAGCCGAGTTGCTCCATAGGACGTTCACAAATCGTACGTGTTTGTATCCATGAACAATAGTCCCGAGCCAGTGTGTCCACGAAACCCCTCCTCATAAATTCCTTCCTGCAACCTCGCAGTACCGCGCGACTTCTCGCTCAAAGGTCCTTCTTTTGCCACGGACGGTTATGCTTGTGGGTGGAGGAGAAGACCTCGCCGGTGGAATCGCACTCTTTAAAACGAATTGCATACATACAACAATACCGCACCGTTACGGAATGAGACAAGAGCCTTGCGCCCAAACGCAAGTTTGGGTACAGTTTTCGCAGGAGGTTCATCATGGCAACGTACGTCTTTTCCGATGTCCACGGGCATAACAAAACGCTTGAGCGCTTGCTTGAGCAGGTCCAGCCCGGCGATGAGGACGAAATATGGGTGCTGGGCGATTTGGTCGATAGGGGTCCGGACCCCGTGGGGGTTATTCATACCTGTAGGGCCTTGCCCAACGTACATATCCTCATGGGGAATCACGAGGATATGATGCTAAGCTTCTTCCACAGCCCGCACGATCTTTCCCTCTCATTCCAGTGGGAGCTTAACGGGGGCAATACCACGAAGAAGGGGCTTTCCAAGCTGAAGGAGTCTGAGCTCATCGATATTATCGATTGGGCTGAGAGCCTCCCGCTTGGCGCACATGTCAACGTGAACGACCGCAATTATCTGCTCGTCCATGCTGGATTGAGACCGTTGAATTTTTCGGCGCGGAGCCGCTGGACCGACGTAACGATGGATGCGCTACTGCGGTATCAGTTCGAAGAAGACTTGCTGTGGATACGCGACGAGTTTTGGGGTGCGCCCACGGGATTTATGGACGATCGAGGCCAAGGTCCCATAGTCATAGCGGGTCATACGCCCGTACCGTACGTTGAGGAACTCGCGGAGCCGGGACGTTTTGATCGGCCAGCGCGCAACGAGAACGGTGAATGCCAGGTAATGCACCTTGGGGCATGCGACGCAACCGGTGGCGTGGCTGATCGCTGGGCCATCGACTGCGGCGCTGCCGGAGGTGCAGGTTGGGGCCGCATTGCCATGATACGCCTGGACGATGGCGAGGAATTCTACGCGTCGGTACTCGAGGGCGAGTAGAGTCGGAACGACCAACGCAACGCTTGGCTATGGAGCGGGGCTCAAAAAACAGCGCAATATTCTTGTTGCATAGCAAATTGTCCCGGTACCCGAGTAATATGGGTGATTCGTACAACAAGAGGGGAGAGTGCAATGCAGCAAGTGAAGCTCGTGGCGGTTGATGAGGACGGCACCTTTTTGCATAACCACATACACTATGATGCGCAGCGTTTCGAACGCATATGGGTGCGCATGCAGGAGCTTGGCGTTCGCTTCGTGGTAGCTACGGGCAACCAGTGCTACCAGGTGCAGGAGCTCTTCGCAAACCATGCACACGAGATGGGCATCGTTTCGGCGAATGGCGCGTACGTCCTCGATGGCAACGAGGAGGTATACGCTGCGCGCGCATCCAACGAGGCAGTGTCGCTTTTAATCAATGCGTGCCACGAGCAGCGCGACGTTCCCTTTTCCATGCTGGGCGTGAAGGGTGCGTATGTGGAGCGTGGCACATCGCAGGAGTTCTTCGACGATATGGCGCAGTACTGCTACCGGCAGTATTGGGTGGACGACTTTGCCGAGGTGGAAGATCAGGTATTCATGTTTTCCTCAGTCGTGGACGAGAGCGTGGTGGGGGAGCAAATCGTGCGTTTTCGCAATGCCGTGGGCGACCTCATGGACGTGGTTGGCTCGGGTGAGGGATACTTCGATGTGATATGCCCGGGCGTGAGCAAGGCGAGCGGCCTCACCTACCTGCTCAATCGATGGGGCATATCGCCCGACGAGTGCGTGGCATTTGGCGACTCCGATAACGACCTTGCGATGCTATCTCTCGTGGGATGCGGCTATGCCATGCAAAATGCTCCCGCGCACGTGCGTGCTGCCGCAGATCGCGTTGCCCCGTCGTGCGATGACGACGGTGTGTTGCAGGTGCTTGAGGAGTTGTTCTCGCTATGAGTCGGCACGACGGCGGCCGTATGAGCCTGTTCGAGGTGCTAACCTCTGCAAGCTCGCATGCGGAAGCAGCGCGCGCCCTGCTATATTGCGCCAAGGCCTCGCCGTTCGTTCGCGGTGCGGTTACGGTTGAAAACGAGAGTGCGGGGTGGGTGCGCCCGCATCGTGTGGATTACGCACAGGCACGTGCACTGGAGAGCTGCTTGGCATGGCATCCTGGATTGTATCGTAGCATGGCGAGGACGACTGCTGGCGTGTGCGTGCGTTTTGCGACCGACGGGGCCGAGGTGGCGCTCGCCGTGCGCATGGATGACGAGCCGCGTGGCACCGCCGAGGTCCTCGGCCCCCTCGATCGAGGGCGTCGCCGTGCGCACGATGGCCTTTCGGTTGTGGTGGATGGCCGGGTACTGGGTTGTGGCATGCCTCGCACGCTCACGAGGCCTTTGCCGTGGATAGAGAACACGCACGACATGGGGATTCTCTCCTTCGAACTCGAGAAGGGAGACGAGCGCGGCACAGGCACCATGGCAATTCCGGGGCTCGGCGCACGGCATGAGGTGTGCATATGGCTGCCATGCCTGCGCGGCTGTGCTGTGCGCGAGCTATGGAGTGACGGGACCTACGTGGAGCCTTTGGAGGCGCGCGGAAGCCTGCTCGTGCTGGGCGACGGTGTTGGCCAAGGCTTTTGTGCAGACGACCCGTTACTTGCCTGGCCCACGCTGCTTGCTGAGGGCTTGGATTTCGACGTGATAAATCAGTCGATTGCTGGGCAGGTGTTCCAGCCATCTATGCTGATGGGTGCATCAATTCAAGGCGTTGAGCTTGTGGTTATTGCTCTTGGCACGCGATATCGGCGTGAGACGTGTGCCATGACGCAGGTGAAGCAGGACGTGCGGGCTTTTTTGCGGGAGGTGGTACGTCGCTACGAGAACGCTCGTGTTGTGGTAGTAACGCCTTACGGTCGCAACGACACGTTTAGCTCGGTGATTCGCCGTGCTGCCCGCGATGCCAACGTTGAGGTGGTTGACGGACATGGGCTTTTCTCATCCGAGGATCTTGTGTTTGCCGACGAGGTTCATCCTACTTCATCTGGTCACGCGCAAATCGCCGCCAGGCTAAATTGGTATGTGGCCCATGGTGGGGCAGGTGAGAAAACCGCTACAATGGTGCAACGAGCTGAATGACGGGAGGTACGGCATGAGCGTGAACCCATACGCGCCACACCTAACGGGCGATTTGTCGCACGAGGCGGAAGAGCAAGTTCGCCTATACATGAGCGGGAAAGAGAAGAGTCCGTGGGCAACGCCCGACGATGCCGTGCTGCGCCGCGCCGACGACGGTCGCGACCACGCCACGTCCTTGCGTCCTGCGTTCCTTCGTGATGCCGAGAAAATCATGCATGTGCCAGCATATAACCGACTGGCAGGCAAAACGCAGGTGTTCTCGTTTCGCGAGAACGACGACCTTGCCCGTCGTGGCCTGCATGTGCAATTGGTGGCACGTGTTGCGCGCGACATCGGCCGAGCCCTTGGCCTCAACGAGGACCTTATTGAAGCCATCGCCCTTGGTCACGATATAGGCCATACGCCGTTCGGGCATGCAGGCGAGCGCCTGCTTAACGACGTGTTCCACGCGCGTACCGGGCGGTGGTTCTTCCACAACGTGCAAAGCGTGCGTGTTCTTGACGTGTTGTACGGACGCAACGTGAGCTTGCAAACGCTCGATGGGATTTTGTGCCACAACGGCGAGTTCGAAAAACAGGTGCTTCGCACAAGTGGCCTCAAGGATTTCGAAGAGTTCGATGCCGTTGTGGACGACTGCTGGAAGCGTGGTGACGCGGCCATCTCCCACTTGGCGCCCTGTACTCTGGAGGGGTGCGTCGTCCGTGTGAGCGACATTATCGCGTATGTGGGAAAGGATCGCCAGGACGCCATCCGAGCAGGCCTTTGCAGCGAGGAGTCGTTCGAGGACGGCATGGGTGGTGCGTATAACGCCTGGGCGCTGAGAGCGCTCATTTCCGACGTGGTGGAGCATAGCGTGGGCACGCCTCGCATTGCCATGAGCGAGGAGGGCTTTGCCGAGATGCGTCGCGCCAAGCGCGAAAACTATCAAAAGATCTATGGGGCGAAGGAGGTTAACGGCGAGTTCGATCGAGGCATCGGCGAGCTTTTCGAGAGGCTCTACGAATGCGTCCGCAGCGACCTCGTGGCAGGGCGCACCGAGGCACCGGTGTTTCGTCACCATATTCGCTATGTTAATTGGCGACTCGCCCATTATGGTCGCACGTACGATTGGGAATCCGACCTCGACCTTACTACCGTGGACTACATCTCGTCGATGACGGACGACTACTGCATGGCAATTCTTGAGTACCTTTTCCCCGGCTGCGAGAGCCTCTTCCCGCGGCGCGATCACTTTTGATGGCGTATGGAAACGTTGTTCTCCAGCATGGAGCGCGAGCTCCGCAACAAGAACGCGCCGCTTGCGGCGCGCATGCGCCCAACGACGCTCGATGGCTATGTGGGACAAAACAAGGCCGTTGGCCCCGGGTCGTGGCTGCGACTGGCCATTGAGCACGATACGCTCTCGTCTGTGCTGCTCTATGGACCGGCTGGTACGGGCAAAACGACGCTGGCACGCATCATTGCCAACAGTACTCACGCCGAGTTCGTGGAGGTTTCGGCCATCACGGGCACGGTGAAGGACTTACGTCGCGAGATTGAGGCGGCCGATTCAAGGTTGCTTGCAACTGGTCGACGCACCATTCTATTCGTGGACGAAATTCACCGGTTCAACCGTTCTCAGCAGGATGCTCTCTTGCACGCCGTGGAGAACCGCACGGTGGTGCTTATAGGTGCCACAACGGAAAACCCGTACTTCGAAGTGAACTCGGCGCTCATTTCACGCTCGCGCGTGGTGGAGCTTGGCGCCCTCGACGACGAGTCGGTGCGCATGCTCGTGCGCAGGGCGCTTGCGGCACCAGAGGGCCTGAATGGGGCGTTTGTTCTTGTTGACGAGGCGCTCGAGGAGATAGTGACGCTTGCGGGTGGCGATGCCCGTGCGGCGCTTACGTCGCTCGAGCTTGCGAGCCAAATGGCGGCGCCGGGAGGTATGGCTCCTAGCGAGGCTGCGGCGCGGCCCATTGAAATTTCCTTGCAACACGTGCTTGACGCAAACCCGCGCCGTGGCTTGCCGTACGACAAAGCCGGCGACATGCACTACGATGTGATCTCGGCGTTCATTAAGTCCATGCGTGGCAGCGACCCGGATGCGGCGCTGTACTGGCTCGCGCGGATGATAGACGCCGGCGAAGACCCGAAGTTCATTGCGCGACGCATCATGATTCTCGCGTCCGAGGATATTGGCAACGCCGATCCGCAGGCATTGCTCATTGCGGAGGCCGCGTTTCGAGCGACGGAGGTAATAGGGTATCCGGAATGCAGGATAAATCTTTCCCAAGCGGTTATCTATATGTGCCTTGCGCCTAAGAGCAATGCGGCCGAGGCTTCGATTGATGCCGCGCTCGCGGAAGTGCGCACCGGTCCTCGTCGTGAGGTTCCCAACCATCTGCGCGACCGGCATCGTCCCGGCTCGGAGGAATATGGTCCGTACTTGTATCCGCACAACTATCCGGCTGGATGGGTGGAGCAGCAGTATTTGCCCGATGGCCTTGAGCGCGGAGCGTTTTACACGCCCGGCCCGCGTGGCTGGGAGGCATGGCGCATGGAGGCTACAGCTCGCGACCGTGCACAGGTGTGAGATAACAACATGGGGAGAGCGGTGGAAAATCGTTTCCTGCGCTATACCTTCCCGAAGAATTTGTTCTACAATGCTTTACTATATGGATGCGGAAACAGCTTCGACGAAAGGCTTCGACACCATGACCATAGGCGAGATTTTAAGTTACGTGCTTACCATCGCGGGTACCGCAATGGTTATTGCGTTGGCGTTTGCGGCGCTTGAGCTTGCGCGTACGCTCAAAAAAACGCGGCAGACTATTACGGATATTGGCGAACAGGCGAGCGACCTCACCACGTCTGCGAACGAGGTAATAGGTCAAGTTCAGCCAATCATCACCAAGGTAGATGGCATGGTGACCGATCTTGAGCCGGCGGTCGCAGAGGTGCATCCGCTTATCGAAAAGGCCTCTACGGCCATCGAGGTCGTTACGGTGGATCTTGCGTCGGTTAACGACATTTTGGTTGACGTTTCGTCCGTTACCGATACTGCCTCCAACGTTACGAGCACCGTTTCCCAGGCTGCGAATAGCGCCGTGAGCGGCGTTGCCGGCGTGGTGGGCAAGTTCACGAGCTCCAAGAGCCCAAAGCAACGTAAGCTTACGGGTCGCATACATCGCAAAGAGAAGGACGCTACAGCGATGCCTGCCGACGAGGAAGAGGTTGCGCCAGAGCCGGCCTCGGAGGAAACCCACACGCACACGTATGTGACGTATGGCTCTCCTGTGGACGGTGAGTAACGATGGAACACGCTCTCGTTAAGCTAAGCGTTCCTGCTCAGCCTGCTTTTGCGCGCTCCGTGCGCATGATGGCCGCAAATCTCGCGGTGCTTTGCTCGATGACGGTAGACGAGGTAGAAGATGCACGCATGGCCGCTGAGGAAGCCTTCGTGTATGCCTGTGCAACGCATCCTGAGTTCTGTGACGTCTCGTTCGAGGTTGGCGACGAAGGCCTCAAAATGGCCTTCTCGCTTGGTGGTCCTTTGGACGCGGACGATCCAGTCGTTGCCGAGCAAGTTGGGCTGGCGCAAGTGCTCCTAAGCGCCGTGAGCGACTTCTTCGAGATTTCGCCTGACGATTGCTTGCTGCATGTAACAAAAATGGTGGGTGTTGTCGATGCCAACTAGCACGGCCGAGGGACGACCGGTGCGCGAGAGACGCCGTTCTCGCTCAGGCGTCCTTGCATGGGACAAAACCCGCACGCGTGAGCTCTTTCGCAGGTATCGCGAGAAGGGCGACGAGCATGCACGCGAACAGCTCATTGTGAATCATCTTAACCTCGTGCGATACCTTGCCTCCAAATTCAAGAATCGAGGCGAGCCTCTTGAGGACCTTGTTCAGGTGGGCACCATCGGGCTCATAAAAGCCATCGATCGCTTCGACCCATCGCGTGGTCTCGAGTTTACGACGTATGCGACGCCTACCATTATGGGTGAGATAAAGCGACACTTTAGGGATAAAGGCTGGTCGGTTCGCGTTCCGCGAAGGCTTCAGGAGCTTTCGGCTAAAATCACGCAAGTAAGCGAGGAACTTACCCGAGAGCTGCAGCGCTCGCCTTCGGTGGCCGAAATCGCGGAGCGTGCAGGAGCTAGTGTGGAAGACGTGTTGGAGGCAATGGAGTCGTCGAGTGCGTATAGCTCAGTTCCCTTGGAAGGTGGCGGGAGCGGCGACGAGGATGCGCCATCCGTTATTGACCACTTTGCCACGGAGGATACGGAGCTGAGCTCCTCCGACGACCGCATGCTTCTTGATGCGGCCATAAGCGAGTTCTCGGCGCGCGAGAAGGACATTATTCGCATGCGTTTCGACGAGGGCCTTACACAGGTAGAGATTGCCGAAAAGCTGGGCGTTTCGCAGGTCCAGGTGTCCCGTCTCTTGCGACGCACCCTTCAGCGCATTCACGACAAGATAACTGCTGACGAACGTTGATGCGGGGCATCCGCAAGCCAACAAAAGGAGAAACATGAACAGCACTATTAAATTCATGACAACTGCGCAGATTCGCGAGGATTTTTTGGCGTTCTTTACGGAGAAAGGCTGCAAGCGTTACGAATCATCGTCGCTCATCCCCGAGGATCCCTCGTTGCTGCTCACGAATGCCGGCATGAATCAGTTCAAGGAGTATTATCAGGGCCTCAAAACGATGCATGAAATAGGTGCATGCTCGTGCCAGAAGTGCCTCCGTACGAACGACATCGATAACATCGGTGACTCGCGTCACCTTTCCTTCTTCGAGATGCTTGGCAACTTCGCGTTCGGTGGCTATTCCAAGGAAGACGCCATTCGTTGGGCCGTTGAGTTCTGTACGGCGCCCGAGCATTTGGGCCTGCCCATGGACAGGCTCTTCTTCACGGTGTTTACCGACGACGACGAGTCCATAGCGCTTTGGCAGAAGTACGGTGCCGATTCCACGCACATCACGCGCTTGGGCGCCGACGACAACTTCTGGGCGGCTGGTCCCACCGGCCCGTGCGGCCCATGTTCTGAAATCTACTTCGACCAAGGCGAGGAGTTCGGGTGTGGCAGCCCCGATTGTGCTCCCGGATGCGACTGCGATCGCTACCTCGAGTTTTGGAACCTCGTGTTCACGCAGTACGACCGCCAGGAGGACGGCTCGATGCCCGACCTCCCGCACAAGAACATCGATACCGGCATGGGCCTCGAGCGCATTTCGGCCATTATGCAGGGCCAGCACTCCAACTACGAGGGCGACGTGCTTCGTAGCCTCCTTGGAGTGGGCGAGCGCCTTTCCGGAAAAGCCTATGGCGGAAAGGCGACGGGCGCCGACCGTTCGCTGCGCATCGTGGCCGACCACTCTCGTGCGGTTACCTTCATGATTGGCGATGGCATCCTGCCCTCAAACGAGGGCCGCGGCTACATTTTGCGTCGCCTTCTTCGTCGTGCCGTGTATCATGGGCGCCTGCTGGGCATCGAGGGCGCATTTCTTACGCAATACTCCACCGAGGTGCGGTCCATCATGGGCGAGGTGTATCCAGCGCTCGTAGAGAATGCCGCGCTCATCGATGGGATTATCTCCGCCGAGGAAGAGCGCTTCAATGCAACGCTCGACAAGGGCGAGGAATTGCTCGCGGCTGAGCTCGAAAAGCTTGCGGATGGCGAGGAGCTCTCGGGCACTGTTGCCTTTACGCTGCACGATACCTATGGCTTCCCCGTCGACCTTACGCGCGAGATTTCGGAGGTTCGTGGACATGCCATCGAGATGGCATCCTTCGAGGCTGCCATGACAGATCAGCGCGAACGCGCTCGTGCCGCTGCCAATCGAGATGCATGGGGCACGTACAACAATGTGTGGATGACCCTCTCGGACTCACTGAATGCCACGGAGTTCTGTGGCTATGATTCCAACGAGGTGGACGACGCCGTCGTTGTTGCCATCGTGTGCGAGGGTGCTTCCGTTGAGGAAGCTGTTGCAGGGCAAAACATAGAGGTAGTGTTGAGCCGAACGCCATTCTATGCCGAGATGGGTGGACAGGTGGGCGATACCGGCACCATTTTGGCCGAGGGCACAACGTTGCGGGTAATCGATACGAAGCATCACGAGGGTGACATCTCGGCTCATGTGGGGTCTCTCGACGAGGGCACGCTGCGTGTGGGCCAGCGGGCTACGGCACGCATCGACGTGGGTCGTCGCGAGCTTATCCGTCGTAACCATACGGCCACTCACTTGCTCGACGCTGCGCTCAAGCAGGTATTGGGCGACCACGTAAGCCAGGCGGGCTCGCTTGTGTCCCCTGAGCGTCTGCGTTTCGACTTCACGCATTTCGAGGCGTTGACGGCCGATGAGCTTGCGCGTGTAGAGGGCCTCGTGAACGCCGAGATCTTTGCCGCGGAACCCATCGTGACGCGAGAGATGGGCATCGAGGAAGCCAAGGCTTCCGGTGCCGTGGCGCTCTTTGGCGAAAAGTATGGCGACCGGGTGCGCGTAGTTAGTACCGGCACCTCCGACGTCGCATTCTCGCGTGAGTTGTGCGGTGGCACTCATGCGCGCAACACTGCGGAAATTGGCTTCTTCAAAATTGTAAGCGAGGGATCTGTTGGCTCGAATGCGCGACGCATCGAGGCCGTTACGTCGGCGGGAGCCATAGAGTACGTGGACGAGCGACTCGCGCAGTTCGACGAGGTTGCTACGGCTCTTAAGTGCAGAACATCCGACGTTTCGAGCCGCGTTGAGCAGCTGCAGCGAGAGTTGCGCGAATGCGAGCAAAAGCTTAAGGCGGCGCTTACTGGTGGGTCTTCCAACAAGCTGGCCGATGCCGTGGCGGGCGCTATTGATATGGGCGACTACAAGTTGGTGGTTGCGCGCTTGGACGGTGTTGGTGGTAAGGACTTGCGCGGTGCCTGGGATACGGTGCGCGACAAGCTTGGCCTTGCCAGCGCATGCGTACTGGCCTCGGTGACGGAGGATGGCAAGGTTGCACTGCTTGCAGGCGCGACTGACGTTGCCGTAAAGGCAGGATTCGCTGCAGGAAGCGTCATACGCGAGATTGCTCCACTCGTGGGTGGGCGTGGCGGCGGCCGGCCCAATATGGCACAGGCCGGTGGGCGTGACGCAGCCGGCGTCGACGAGGCGCTTGACGCCGCTAAGCAGCATCTCGGCGCGTGAGGGTACTAGCGCTCGACATAGGAGAGAAACGCATCGGCATCGCCGCGAGTGATGCTTCGGGCATTATGGCGATGCCGGTGTGTGTGCTGCCCGCGCAGGAGGTGCTGCTGAATGCGCGAACGTGGCGACGTGTGGTTGAGGATTGTGAGCCAGAACGCATCGTGTGCGGATTACCTCGTACTATGGCTGGAGAGGAAGGCCCCCAAGCCGAACATATTCGCGCCATTGCGACGAAGATTGCTGAAACTTGCGATATTCCTTTGGAGTTTGTGGACGAACGTTTGTCCTCGGTTGAGGCTAAGCGTATGCTTAGAGCACAAGGGCTAAACGAGAGACGCATGCGTGGCAAAATTGATATGGTAGCAGCGTCCCTCTTTTTGCAAACGTGGCTCGACGCCCGCCAAAACTGAGAGGTTCATTATGCCCACATCTCCCACGTCGCACGAAACCGGGAAGGCGAATGCTGCCCCCAGAGGTCGTGCCCAGGCAGCGCATAGCAAACAGCCGGCTCGAAAAGGAGCCCCCCGCAGGAAGCATACAGGTGCGCCGGGGTCCCCTTCGGTGAAGAATCCTGAAAGGAAGGTGGCCCCTACAGGCGGGTCGCCTTCCGCAGCGGGCCAGCGAAGGAAGGTTGCTGGTGCCAAAGGACCGCAGGGGTCGCCCTCCACGAAGAGTCCGGGCAAGAAGGGCACAGGCTCAGCGGGTTCGCATGCGGCTGCGCGTCCAAGAAAAAAACGTGTGGCGACGGGGGCGCCAAAGTCAGGTGCTCCTTCCAGAACAGGACGAATCAATGCGGGAAGCACCGCTGTTCATCGTCCGGCTTCAACGGGACAGCCCAAAGTTAGCCGTACGGGTTCGGTGGGAGTCGTAAAGGTTGCCGAGGGCAAAAAAGTCGTAGTGAAGGACGGTGCCCCGAAGCACTCGGCGTCGGCGGGAACGAGCCGCATTCCCATACCAGTGATTGTTGGCATTGTGGTGGTAGCTATCGCAATGGTGGCGGGAGGCTTCTTCCTAGTTCGCAGCATCTTGCATCCCTACGAGGGTGCGAAGGTGCCCGATGGACAGTCTGTTACCGTGGTAATACCTGAGGGGTCGGATGGGGCAACCATCATCCAAACCCTGCTTGACGCAGGTGTTATTCACAACAGTAAGGATTTTCGCAAAGCTACTGCCAACCAAAACGCCGACCAAAGCTTGCGAAGTGGTACCTACACGTTTAAAACGGGGTCCGACCCTGCGGATGTGGTGCGTCAACTTGTAAAAGGTCCGAATTCAACGGAGGGTAAGCTTCAGGTGCCCGAAGGGCTCAATGTTAAGCAAACCGCTCAAGTAGTTGAGGATTCGCTGGGAATATCCGCCGCGGATTTCATCCAGCAGGCAAAAGCGTCGAACTATGTTGATGAGTTTTCCTTCCTCAAGGAGGCGTCAAACGACTCGCTCGAAGGTTTCTTGTATCCCAAAACGTATGACGTAGCCAACAAGGACGCTAAGGCAGATGATGTTATCCGTCTTATGCTGCAGCAATTCGAGAGGGAGATCTCTGCGTTGGATACCGAGGGCGCACGTGCAGCCCTCTTCGAGAGATATGGCCTCAATTCAACTAATTATGATATTATCAAAGTTGCTTCGATAATAGAGGAAGAAGCACGCAACGACGACGATCGCGCCAAGGTTTCGTCGGTGTTCTATAACCGACTGAGCTCGAATATGGCGTTGCAGAGCGACGCGACCATTAGTTACGAAACGGGCACCGGCTTTCAAGAGTCCGACCTTACGCAGGACAGTCCGTACAACACGTATCTTTACAAAGGGCTTCCTCCTACGCCCATATGTTCTCCTAGCGAGTGGGCAATAGATGCCGCCATGCATCCGGCCGATACGGACTACCTGTTCTTCTTCATCATTGAGGATGGTACGTACTCCAACCATACGTTCTCGAAGACGTTTGAAGAGCATGATGCGGCATATGCCATAGCGCTTCAAGAACAGGCGGCGGCTTCCTCGGGAGCGGAAGCGGCAGGTTCTGGTGATGCGACGGGCATGGGAACGACGGGAACGGACATAGCCACCGAGAATGCGGCGGGTAATGGCGTAACGGGTGAAGATTCAGGGGCAGCTATGGGTACAACGGGTACCGATACGGCATACTTAGATGCCGGCACGCCTAGTGGTGTTGACTGAGTTATGGAGGTGCTCCATGTCGCTGGTAAGGGCTAACAAATACGTCGCCTCGGTTGACCTCATTGACGTAGACGAACTCGCGCGCGCGGGCGTGCGCTGCGTCTTGCTCGATCGCGACAATACCATAGTGCCACGCGATACGCATGTGGCACCGCCAGAGGTCGAGGCGTGGCTCAAGCGTTTGCGCGAGGCACATATTGTGACCTGCATGGTTTCCAATAATTTCCATACCAACCAGGTGTGTGCTTCGGCAGAGGCGCTTAACTGCATGGTGGTGCATCATGCCATGAAGCCAGCGCCCGTTGCTGTGCATATTGCCACGTTGGTTACAGGCGTGCCGGCGGAGCAATGCGTGCTCGTAGGCGACCAGCTCTTTACCGATATGGTTGCTGGCAACCTTGCCCACGTGCGTACCATTCTCGTGCGCCCGCAGTCGACCACCGATTTGTGGTACACGAACTTGTTTCGCTTTGCGGAGAACCTCCTTTTGCGTGGAGTCACCTTCGAAGGAGAGTGATGACGAGGCAAACTCTTCGGAGACTGCCTCAATTCGTTTTGCCCTTCCATGCCGTCATGTTACAATCCATGGTGGACAACATGACGGGAGAAAACAGTGGATACGAACGGACCGGGTTACGTAACCCATGAGGGTTGCGACCATATCTTTTTTGTTGGCTTTTTGGGGGCGGGAAAATCGACGCTTGCACGCAATTTGGGCAGACTGTATCGGCGGCAATATGTGGACACCGATCGTATGGCCGAGCGTCTTATGTGCAAATCGGTGCGTGAATGCTTCGAACAGGACGGCGAAGAGGCGTTCCGCGACGCCGAAACTGCCGTGCTCATGCGATTGCAAAAGGAGAAGTCGCTGTTGGTGAGTTGCGGCGGAGGCATCGTAGAGCGATCCGAAAATAGTCGGCTCATGCGAAAGATGGGCGTGATCGTGTATTTGGATGGGGATCTTCAGGACTCATTACGCCAAATTCAGCATCCAGAGAAGCGACCGGATCTTGGCAGCGCCAATGCTCGCGAGTTGTTCGAGCGTCGTCGCCCGCTCTTTTGGAGTGCTGCGGACTACGTGATAGATATTCGGAACAAGTCATTTGAGCAAGTTGCGGAAGACGCGGGCCGCTTGCTCTGGGCGGAGGGGCTGTTATGAGCGGAGAACGTTGCATACTTTCGAGGCAATGGGTACCCATTCCGGGCGGTTCGTGCGATGTGCGAATGGGGACGAACGCCATAGCGAGCGCAAGCAAGGTGCTGCGCGATTCCGTCTCGAAGCCGCATACGTGCGTAATCGTGGTGCGCGAGAGCATGGATGCGGACGTGGTGGACGAGCTGGAGCGTCAGGCCGTTGACGCGGGGTTTGCCTGCCATGTTTTCGTTGTGGAGGAGCCAGTTGGGGCTGTGGAGTCAATACCACGCCTTGCCCAGCGTTTTGCTAAGGCGCGGGTAACTGCAGACGACCTCTGTTGTGCTGTGGGGGACGTCGAGCTTATGTCGCTCGTTTCCTGCGTGTGTGGCGCCTGGTGCTCGTCGATGTCGGTAGTGGGGGTGCCAATTGACGAGCCGGCATTCTTTGAGGGCGTGCTTGTGCCTCAGGCGCTCGATGTTGGCGATACTCGGGGTTTGTTTGCAGTGCGAGCAAGCATACGACACGCCCTTGTTGACCTTGGACTCATGTTGCGCGATTCGCATGACGAGTCCTCGCGTTATGCGCGTGCGCTTATGGTGGGAGCTGCGATGGCGTCTTCCGAAAAGGAGTTTTCGGAGCTGTGGGATAGAGCTCCCGAAATCATGCAAGATGATGAGGACGTTCGCGGCACGCAACTTGTGGCGACGGCCAAGGCACGCGGAAAGCTTGCCGCATCAACTGCGGTAGTCGTGCGATGTGGGTTAGAATATGGCCATACGTTTGCGCGTGCGGTAGCGGAGATAGCGCCGTCCCTGGGGCCTTCGGCCCTTTTGGGCGAGGGGATGAGGTTTTGTGCACGACTTTCGGTTGCACTCGGCAAGCTCTCGGTGGACGACATGCTTGCGCAAGACGAGTTGCTGGACCAACTCGGTGTAGGGATGGTTACGTGCGATGTGAATCCCACGGAACTGCTTGCGGCGTTGAAACGCGAGAAGGGTCTGCGTTCGCACAGGACGCTGTGGGAAATGCCGCTTGCACTGGGTCGCGTGCGTCTTCAAACGATAGAAAGCGCTATGCTTGAGGAGCATGTGCGTGCGTGGTGCGCGGCTCATGCGCAAGTGAATTTGGGAGGTTAACATGTTTGAGCGTAGACTAAACCTATTGAGGGCGCTAATGGATGAGCGGGGCTACGATGCCGCCGTGCTTAGGAATGTTGCGGACATTCGTTGGCTAACAGGCGCAGCGCGCGTGTTCGATAACGAGACTGCGCATACGGCTTTTATCACTGCCGATTCGGCGTTGTTGCACACCGATAGCAGGTACTTCGGAGCGCTCGTTTCGGCACTTGGAGCGGATTCGGAATGGGTAGTCGACCAAGAGACTACCTTGCATCCACAATGGGTTGCGCAAAAGGTTGCTTCCTGCAAGGCGCGTGTGGTGGCCGTTGAGGACACGATAACGCTTGGGTGGTTCGAGAGGCTCGAGGCAGAGCTCGGTCGGGCATCTATGGCCTGCCTGCTGCCTCGCATGCATGATGACGTGGCACGCATGCGCATTGTGAAGGACGAGAGCGAACTGGACATCCTGCGACGTGCCCAAGCCGTAACCGACGCGGCGTTCACGCACATGGTGGGCTACGTGCGAGCGGGCTTGAGCGAGCTTGCGGTACGGGCGGAGCTGGAAGGGTACATGCTTTCGCATGGCGCAGATGCGCTCGCGTTCGACTCCATTATCGCGACCGGTCCGAATGGCGCAAATCCCCATGCACGCCCCTCGAGTGCCGTTTTGGCAGAGGGGGACATGGTAGTGATGGACTTCGGGGCGTCTCTTATGGATTACCAATCCGACATGACGCGCACGATTTGCGTAGGCACGCCTGGCGACGAGCAACGAAGAGTATACGACGTCGTGCGCAAAGCGCATGAGGAGGCTGCGCGTGCCGCGTATCCTGGCATACTGGGAAAGGACTTGCATAACGTTGCTGCTCGCGTTATTGAGGAGTCGGGCTACGGCGATTACTTCAAGCATGGGTTGGGACATGGCGTGGGCATCGACATTCACGAGTTGCCGAACGCAAGCATTCGTGGGGACGCGCCGTTGGTGGAAGGGTCGGTATTCACCATCGAACCGGGTGTGTATTTGCCCGGAAAATTCGGCGTCCGACTGGAGGACTGTGGCGTAATGGGTCCTAATGGATACGATCCGTTTACGCAGTCTACGCATGATTTGGTATGTGTATAAACGCAAATTCGCAGTATTGCTTAACTTTGACTGAAGAATGGCTTTTAAGGTATGGCAGATACCTTAAAAGCCATTCCACTTTTAAGCTCAAAAACGAACTTTCCCCGAATTTGTAGTTTACATGGAAGTGCGTACGGTATAGAATGCACAATTATGAAGGGCCTGTGGAGGGCCCTCGAGAGGGGGAATGCTCAGCCCCTTTTCGTTTGGATATCGGAAGGAAAGAGAAGGAGGGAGCGTATGGTAAGTATTGTCCTTGCAAGCCATGGGGCGTTTGCCGAGGGCATCAAGCAGTCTGGCCAAATGATTTTTGGACCGCAAGAGGCTGTGGAGGCAGTTGTCCTCACACCCGATATGGGTCCGGATGATCTGCGTGCTAAACTGCTTGCTGCCATCGACACGTTTGAAGACCAGGAACAAGTGTTGTTCCTCGTCGACCTGTGGGGAGGGACGCCGTTCAACCAGGTGAGCCTGCTCCTCGAAGAGCACCCGACGTGGGTCGCGGTAACAGGTCTCAATCTGCCCATGCTGCTCGCTGCGTATGGCGAGCGTTTTGGGGACGGGACTGCCGCAGACATCGCGAAGGCCATTTTCCCGGAGGCCACCGCAGGTGTCAAGATCAAGCCCGAGAGTCTCCAGCCTGAGACTGCGGCTCCTGCCGCAGCCGCAGCACCGGCGAATGTGCCGACAGGCGCAATCCCGCCGGGAACCGTCCTTGGCGACGGCCACATCAAGATTGCGTTCGCGCGCATCGACACCCGTCTGCTTCATGGTCAGGTTGCAACCACCGTTACCAAGATGGTGCAGCCGGACCGCATCATCGTGTGCTCCGACAACGTGGCGCACGACGACCTGCGTAAGTCCATGATCGAGCAGGCGGCGCCTCCTGGAGTCAAGGTGCACGTCGTACCTATCTCCAAGATTATCGAAGTCTCGAAGGACGTTCGCTTCGGCGACACCAAGGCTATGCTGTTGTTCGAGACGCCGCAAGATCTCCTGCGTGCCCTCGAGGGTGGCGTGGACATCAAGGAAGTCAACCTCGGATCGATGGCGCACTCGCAGGGCAAGGTCGTAGTCACCAACGCCGTTGCCATGGATCAGGCTGACGTCGACTGCATCGAGAAGATTGCATCCATGGGCGTTAAGTTCGACGTGCGCAAGGTGCCGGCGGATAACCCCGAGCCGTTCGATGCCGTCATGAAGAAGGCCAAGAGCGAGCTTGCGAAGCAGGGCTAAAGGGAGGTAAGTAAGTAATGGGCATTTCTATTCTGTTTGTCGTCTTGGTAGCCTTCCTTGCTGGTATGGAAGGTATCTTGGACGAGTTCCAGTTCCATCAACCACTGGTTGCGTGCACGCTCATCGGTATCGTAACTGGTCATCCTACCGAGGGCATTATGCTCGGTGGTTCGCTGCAGATGATCGCCCTCGGTTGGGCAAACGTCGGCGCAGCAGTCGCTCCCGACGCAGCTCTTGCGTCCGTTGCCTCCGCTATCATTATGGTCAAGGGCCTTGGTGATGGCACCGCTACCGACCCCAAGGTCGCTATCGACGCCGCCATCGCGCTTGCAGTTCCTCTGTCTGTTGCAGGCCTCTTCCTTACGATGCTTTGCCGTACCATTGCTATTCCTATTGTTCACTTCATGGATTCCGCAGCCGAGAAGGCAGATTTCCGCGGCGTTGAGATTTGGCAGATTCTGGCCATTTGCCTCCAGGGCGTCCGTATTGCTATTCCCGCTGCGATGCTTTGCATGATTCCTGCCGACGCTGTAACTGCCATGCTTCAGTCCATGCCTGAATGGCTCTCCGGTGGTATGGGTGTTGGCGGCGGCATGGTTGCTGCAGTCGGTTATGCAATGGTTATCAACATGATGGCTACCAACGAGGTTTGGCCGTTCTTCGTGCTCGGCTTCGTTCTTGCTGCTCTCGGCGAGCTCACGCTCATCGCACTCGGTGCTCTGGGCATCGCTATCGCCCTTATCTACATCGGCCTCAAGGAGCTCGCAAAGCAGGGTGGCGGCTCCGGTGGTGGATCCGGCGATCCGCTCGGCGACATCCTCAACGATTACTAAGCCGAAGGGAGAGTGAGAACAAATGGCAGAGATTAAACTTTCGCAAAAGGACCGCATGTCGGTCGCATGGCGCCACCAGTTCTTGCAGGGTTCGTGGAACTACGAACGTATGCAGAACGGCGGTTGGTGCTACGCCATGATTCCGGCCATCAAGGCCCTCTACAAGGACAAGGACGAGCAGGCTGCCGCACTTAAGCGTCACCTGGAGTTCTACAACACGCACCCGTACGTTTCCGCACCGATTATCGGCGTCGTGCTGGCACTCGAGGAGGAGCGCGCAAACGGCGCTCAGGTCGAGGATACGGCCATTCAGGGCGTTAAGGTTGGTATGATGGGCCCGCTCGCCGGTGTTGGCGACCCCGTCTTCTGGTTCACCGTGCGCCCGATTCTTGGCGCTCTTGGTGCATCCATGGCATTGGGTGGCTCCATGCTCGGCCCGATTCTGTTCTTCGTCCTGTGGAATGTCATCCGTATGGCCTTCCTGTGGTACACGCAGGAGTTTGGCTACAGCGTGGGCGCTTCCATCGCGAAGGACCTCTCGGGTGGCCTGCTCGGCAAGGTTACCGAGATTGCATCCATCCTTGGTATGTTCATTATTGGCGCTCTTGTACAGCGCTGGGTATCCATCTCCTTCACGCCGGTTGTTTCGACCGTCGAGCAGGCTGAGGGTGCCTTCATCGACTGGGCTTCGCTGCCTGCGGGCACCGAGGGCATCAAGTCCGCTCTCGAGCAATATGCGTCTCTTGGACCTACTGGCCTGAATGTCGAAAAGGTAACCACGCTCCAGCAGAACCTCGACCAGCTCATTCCTGGTCTCGCGGCAGTCGCGCTTACGCTGCTCTGCTGCAGGCTCCTGAAGAAGGGCATTTCCCCGATTGCCATCATCCTTGCGCTCTTTGCCGTGGGTATTGTCGGTCGTTTGCTCAACTTCATGTAGGATGCTTCGTCCGGTGCCTTGCGCGAGAATTTGTCGCAGGGCACTCGACAGAACGGGCCGCACCCGCTACCCTAATCAGGGAGGGTGCGGCCCTTTTTGTTGTTTGAATCGTTAGAGGGGTAGTTGATGGCGCAATCACAAAACAGCTCGGTGGACCTTACTATAAAGGCTACGTCGTTTCACGGCCTCGGGACGTATGGCGACATTATGGTGGGCAATAAAGCCCTAGAGTTCTATAACGAGCGCAACGTTGAGGACTATATACAAATACCCTGGGAAGAGGTCGACTATATTAGCGCCGAAGTAATCGGAAAAAAGATCACGCGTTTCGCTGTTTTCATTAAGCAGGGAGGGCACTTCTCGTTCTCAACGCGCGACAACAAAAAGACGCTGCGCGCTGTTCGGGAGTATGTGGGCGAGGATCGCATGTTCCGCTCCAAGTCGTTCTTCGATGTTGTGAAGCTCGGCATCAAGGGCGTGGGTAAGGGGATTGTTAACGTCGTGAAGCGCGATAAAGGCGATAAAGGCGAAAAAGGCGCTGCGAGTGATGAGGGCGATGCTGAGTGAGGCAACTCAACGATGGATTTGGTTGTTTGCTCAAACAAAGTGTTCTCTTTTGTCTTATAATGCCAAACCGTACGTAAATTGGTCCCTAAGACCATGAGTAAGGAGAAATCCAATGGCAACTCTCGGCATCACCGACCTTCGCGCTGGCCTTGGCGTCAACATTAAGGGTAACGACTGCGTAATCCTTGAGGCACAGCACGTAAAGCCTGGCAAGGGCAACACCTACGTTCGTACGAAGTATCGCAACATCCGCACCGGTCGTGTTAACGAGGAGAATTTCCAGCAATCTGCGAAGTTCGAGAGCGTCAACATGAGGACGCGCGAGATGCAATACTTGTACAACGATGGCGACATTTACTACTTCATGGATATGGAGACGTACGAGCAGATTGAGGTTGGCAACGAGCTCATCGGCGACAATGCCAAGTGGTTCAAAGAGAACGACATGTGCCTTTTGAACTATGCGAATGACGTTCTTTATGCCGTTCAACCTCCCATGTTCATTGAGGTCGAGATTACCGAGACCGACCCTGGTTTTAAGGGCGATACCGTGCAGGGCGGCTCGAAGCCGGCAATTGTGGAGACTGGCGCGAGCGTTCAGGTTCCAATGTATCTCAACGTAGGAGAGCGTATTAAGATTGACACGCGCACGGGTAAGTTTGTGTCGCGCGTCTAGTCTGCGCGAAAGGAAAGACGCATGAATGGCGAACTGGTAATCGCGGGCATCGGTGTTTCTCCGACGGTTGTTGCAACGATTGTCTCTCAGGCGGCAATGCGCGTCGAGGGCGTTGCTGCCGTGGGCGAAAACGCCATAAAGTCCAGCCTGATTTCGATGTTCACTTCACGACCCGCGGTAGATGAGCCTGCGGTGGAGTCGGAAGTTATTAACGATCGGCTTCACATATCAATTCACCTTTCGGTGTTCTATGGATATCCCTTTACCAAGCTTGCAGAAGATGTCCGTATGGCAGTTGCGGAAGCAGTGAAGAGCATGATGGGCGTTGAAGTTTCCGCCGTGGATGTTTGTATTGATAATCTCGTGTTTCCCAAGGAGTAGCGTCAGTTGTCTAGAAATGTTTTCCACGGGCGCACGCGTGCTCGAAGCCAGGCACTACAGCTTTTGTTTCAGGCTGAGGCGACCGAACGTTCCGTAGAGGACGTGCTTGCCAATGGGTTTGTGTTGGGAGACGATGGCCCGTTGGATGAATACGGTAGTTCGCTTGCCCTCGGCGCAGATGCCATGCGCGATGAGCTTGATGTTATTATCGGCAAATATTCGACGAATTGGTCGGTCGACCGAATGCCTTCGGTCGACCGAAATCTGCTGCGTTTAGCTTTATATGAAATGCTTAGAAGTGATGAAGTTGCTATTCCTATTTCGATTGACGAATCGGTGGAGTTGGCAAAGGCATTTGGTACCGACGAATCGCCGCGATTCATAAATGGTTTGCTCGGTCGCGTGGCGGCGGAGATTGAGGGGGAGTAGAATGTCGCGTCGCAATCGCATCGACACTTCGTCGTACAAAACCTTTGGCGATATTTCGGAAAGGCTCGACGAAATCGTGAAGCAGGTTCGGCGAAAGGACATACCCCTCGAGAGTTCGCTTGACCTTTTTGACGAGGCTATTGCGCTCGGGCAAAAGGCTGTGGACTTTGTGGATACCGATGCGGTTACAAGCGAAGAAAGCCTACGTGCAGAACGCGAGCAAAGTAATGCAAAGAACGAGGCTGGGAGCGGTGCGTAGGTGCGTCGCATACGGCTAGACCAAGAATTGGTGAATCAGGGTTTCTTTGCAAGCACTGCGGATGCCATGCGTGCGGTTATGGCAGGCGAGGTTTCTACGAACAATAGGCGCCTAGAACGTGCGGGTGAGCAGGTGAAGCCTGGCATTGCTCTCCATGTGCGTGGACATGCTCCTTATGTGAGCCGAGGTGGACTTAAGCTTGAGGGTGGACTGGATTCGTTTGGCGTAAATCCAAAGGGATTAGCATGTATTGATGTGGGCTGCTCAACTGGTGGCTTTACCGATTGCCTTTTACGGCGGGGAGCGGCCTCGGTTTTGGCAGTGGATGTGGGTTACGCACAGTTCGATTGGTCGCTCAGGCAAGACAAGCGAGTTACCTTGCTTGAGCGCACCAACATGTGCGACGTCCCGGCCCTGGTTGGGGCGATCAAGTTCGATCTTGCTGTGTGTGACGTGTCGTTTACGTCGGTACTCACTATTGCTCCGGCTGTTTTCGACGTGCTTGCGGATGGAGGGGCATTTCTTACGCTCGTAAAGCCTCAATTCGAGGCCCCTCGCTCGGATGTGGGCGAGGGCGGCATAGTGCGTAGCGAGGCAGTGCGGCAGGATGTGGTTGCGCGTGTTTCTGAAGGCTTAACCCGTTTGGGTTTTGCCGTGGAAGGCACGTGTCGTTCCCCCATTTGTGGCCGCAAAGGTAACCAAGAATACCTTTTGTTGTGCCGTAAGGCGAAATGCGAGAACGGCGAGAACTGCTTCGATGGTGTACAATAGAACAAATGTCCTTATCTGCAATTAGGGGAGGCCAGAAGCGATGCGGGTGCTTATCGTATGCAACTACTCCAGAGAGGAAGCCGGCCGCGACGCCATGTTGCTTAAATCGTGGCTTGAGTCACGCGGTGTGGAGGCAGTGCTAGCACCCGATTTGTACGACCACACCTCGAAGGTTGACGACGTTGCTTCGTTCGACTTGGTCGTGTCGCTGGGTGGTGATGGAACGCTATTGAGGGCGGCGCGTACGGTAGGGTGTGCGGGCGTACCGGTATTGGGCGTTTCGTATGGGCATCTTGGCTTCCTTACCTGTGCCGGGCCAGAGAATCTCTTCGAGACGGTGGGTAACGCGCTGCATGGAAGGCTGCATGCCTCCGTGCGCTCGACGCTTGACGTGCGTGCGGAGTTCGAGGGTGAGGACTCCGACGTGACGTATGTGGTGCGCGCGATGGCACTCAACGATATGTCGATTGGTCATGGACTGCGCGGCGATGTGAGTACGTTTGAAGTGAACGTTTCGGGAAACCACATCGACACGTTGCATGGGGACGGTTTCGTGGTAGCAACGGCAACCGGCTCGACCGGCTATGCACTGGCCGCGGGCGGACCAATTGTAACGCCTGAGTTCGACGGGATGGTATGCGTTCCCGTGGCGCCTCACACGATTATGGCTCGCGCGTTCCTTACGGGGAGTTCCGATGTGGTTCAGATAACCATTGATCGCACGCGCACAAAAGAGACGTGTGTGTTTGCGGACGGACAACCGCTTGGTGAAGGCAGAAGACTGCTGCGCGTTACCTGCAGGAGGGGTCCGAACGACATCGTCTTGCTCAACAGAAGCAGGGAGAGCTTCTACGACTCGGTATCGCGCGTGTTTTATGGGAAGGCGGCCATGCGATGATTGACGAGCTGCATGTACAAAACGTGGCGCTTATCGAAGATGCCACACTTAATCCGTCGTCGGGACTCACGGTTCTTACGGGCGAGACGGGAGCGGGCAAGAGTGCGCTTCTCTCGTCGGTTAAGCTGCTTATGGGAGAGCGCGCGGATGCCGGAGCGGTTCGGGAGGGCGCGGACGCTCTTGTGGTTGAAGGGCGTGTGTTTGTGCGCGATGGCGACCCCGATGGCTCAATCATTCGTCGTCGAGTGGGCAAAGACGGCCGGGGACGTGTGTCCATAGATGGTCGCATGGCGTCGGTTCGCGAGCTTTCGTCGGGCGTTGGCGCATCCATTGATTTGTGTGGCCAGCATGAGCACCAAAAGTTGCTGCAGCAGGGGAGCCATGGGGACCTGTTGGATGCATGGGCGTGTGAGCACATCGAGCCGCTGCGCGATGCGTATGCGGAGGCTCTTAAGCGCGCGAGGATGGCTGCCAAAGAGCTTGAGCGTGTGCGTAAGATGAGTCGGGATGCGGCCGATCGTCTTGACGAGGCGGAGTTCGTGCTGCAGCGCATCGATGAGGTGAATCCTGTAGCGGGGGAACTGGAGGAGCTTGAAGAAACGCTTCCGCGTGCGCAACATGCAGAGACGCTCATGCGAGCGGCGGAGGAGGCACGTGAGGCATTGGCAGGCGACGGGGGTGCGCTGGATTTGATGTCGGGCGCGTTGGCGGAGCTGCGAATGGCCGAGCGATTCGATTCGGGCTTGCTGACGCTTGTTTCCTCTCTTGAGAGCGCGCTCATCGATGCGGAGGACGTGGCTGGAGGGCTGAGGGAGTATCGCGACAAGGTCGATTTCGATCCGCGAGAGTTCGATAGGATGCAGTCGCGCATGGCGCAGCTACAGGGGATTATGCGGGCGTATGGCCCGCACATCGAGGACGTGCTGCGTCGCCGGGCCGAGGCCGAGGAACTTGTGCTTGCCGCAGGGAGCGGCGACTTATTCGTGCGCGAGGCGGAGCAAGAGCTTGATGCTGCGGAGAAGGCGCTTTCCAAAGCGGCCGACGATCTTGACGCGGAGCGTGCCGTATGGGCACCGCGTCTTGCGGATGCGGTGAGCGAACAAATGAGACGTCTCGAGATGGGATCGGCCTCGCTTGAGTTTTCGCAGGAGCGTTTGCCACGCAGGCAGTGGACTGCGGCGGGTCCGAGCAGAATTGAGCTTTTGTATCGTCCTGCTGCGGGGCTGAGTGCGCGGCCGCTACGCCGTATTGCCTCGGGTGGCGAGGTGAGTCGTGTGATGCTCGCCTGCAAGGTGGTGCTTGGCGAGGCGGACTCCACCGAGACGCTCGTGTTCGACGAGGTTGACGCGGGCGTGGGTGGCGCCACGGCAGTTGCGTTGGCCGATGTCCTTGCTGAGTTGGGAAAGACTCATCAGGTGATTGTGGTTACGCACCTGGCGCAGGTGGCGGTGCGCGGTTCTCGGCACTTCTTGGTGCGAAAGACCGATGCCGGCGAGGCTGGTACGCCACGCACGACCATTGAGGAGATTCGTGACGACGAGCGCGTTGCCGAAATCGCACGTATGCTTTCGGGCGACACGAGTGCGGCTTCGATGGCGCATGCCCGCGAGATGCTCTCGACCTCGTAGCCGTGGAGGCTTAAACGTTCTTACGCAATTCCTGAAGGTGACTTGTCCTAGGCTCTCTGTAAGGGTTGTATCCGCATTTGCTATAATGCTTCGGATGCGTCTTCAGAGAGTAAGGAGTAACCATGAAGAACGTTGAAGAGTTTGGGAAAAGAGTCGTTGTGAAGAGGGCCTTTTCGCTTGGATTCGCGGTGACAATGGCGTTTAGTGGCATGCCGTTGCCTGCGCTTGCCGAGGCAGTTGACGAGTCTGCTGCGATTGAGACTGAGTCGGAGGAGGCTGGTGAAGTCTCGCAAGCGGCTCGCGATGCGGCGCTCGGAATTCAGGGAGAAACCGTTGCCGAAAAGGTTGCTGCTCTCTATGCTCAACTTGCAGGAGTTGAGGTGGGCGAGCCCCTTGAGGATGGCGATGCGGATGCGGAGGCGCTTGCGGCGCTGAAGGGCGAGGCGTCTACCGCTCGTGGAGTGACGCATGCGTTTGCGCTTGTGGCTGCAGAAGCGGGCATCGAGGCAGTTGAGGTTACGGGCGCGAACGGACGAACGTGGTGCATGACAAAGGTTGACGGCGTGTGGCGCCATGTTGACCCGGCGGCCGCCGAAAGCGCAAGCGATGCGTCTTGGCTTGCAATTGCCGACGATGAGTGGGCCCAACGAGTGCCCGATGCCGTGCCGTGGACACTGGCAGATGGAGCCGAAGCGCCGCGAGCCGAGGCTGAGCAACAGTCTGCTGAGGGTGAGGATCAAGTCGCGGGCGAGCAGTCTGCTAACACTGAGTCCGGCGAGCAACAACTGGCCGAGGATGAGGCTGAGGGGCAACAAGTCGTTCCGGACGAGTCGGTGGCTGAGGAGGCTGAGGCAACCGAGCCCGAGTCTTTGGAGATGGCAGAGGAGGAGGCGAAATCGGAGGCCTCCAACAATGAGAAAGCGGCCGACGAACAATCGCCTCAATCGACGAACTCAAGCCCGAAAACATCCGGCACTGCGCTTGGTGCCGCAAAGACCGACGGCAAGACCAATGGCACTTCATCCAGCGAAAAGGTCAAGACGGGCGAATCGTCGTCGAAGGGCGTTTCCGCACAAATGTGGAGCCGGGACATACGCGAGGCCACCGTCGCCAAGATTGCCAACCAGGCGTACACCGGCAAGGCGATAAAGCCCTCCCCCAAGGTTACTTACAACGGCTGGACCCTCGTGAAGGGCACGGATTACACGCTCTCGTACAAGAACAACACGAAGGTCGGCACTGCCACCGTCACGATTACCGGCAAGGGGTCCTTCGAGGGGACGAAGAAGGTAACCTTCAAGATCGTGGCCGCCAACGTGCAGTACTACGTACATCGTCAGAACTATGGCGACGAGCCCGCGTGGTCCAAGTCGAATGGCGCACAGTCCGGCACCGTGGGGGAGTCCAAGAGGCTCGAAGCCATATGGGTACGTCTTGCCGGCAAACGCGTATCGGGTTCCATCCAGTACAACACGCACATCCAACGTATTGGTTGGCAGGGTTGGAAGTCCAACGGTGCCATGAGCGGTACGCAAGGCATGTCCAGGCGCCTTGAGGGCATTCGCATTCGTCTTACCGGCAACATGGCTAAGACCTACGACGTGTATTATCGCGTCCACGCTCAAAAGTTTGGATGGATGGGCTGGGCCAAGAACGGTGCCAACGCGGGTACCGCAGGCTACTCCTACCGCCTCGAGGCAATCCAAATCGTGCTTGTGGCCAAGGGTGGCAAGGCTCCGGCGAAAACGTACAAGGGCGCCACGCAACAGTACGCGAAGCCATTCGCGCAGAAGTCCAGTATCACCCAATCGTACGAGTCGCTCTACGACGCAACCGTCCGCGCAACTGCCTTATCTGCACAGCGCGCAAATTCGGAATGCAAGTGGCTGTACTATCTTTTCGATATTGACGGCAACGGTGTTAAAGAGCTGATTGTATCCAACAAGCGATACACCACGGGTGATACGAAGGTATACACGGTTGTGAAAAGCGGAAACAGCCTCGTCGTGAAGAACATTGGCTCGCCTCGTTGGTTCGGAGGACTGCGCTCTCAACCTATTGTTTCGGGGGGCAAGCTGTACTATAGGTTCAGTGGAACCGGTGGCGTAAAAGAATACTATGTTATGTCGATTAGTGGTGGAAAAGTTCGTGAGTCATCCGTTGGTGCGGTGAGCGGTAGCGGGCTTGCGTCGTACAACGTCTATTCGGTGATTGACTCGACGACATCTAACAGGACTATTGACTATGCTGGCTTGCGAAAGGCAGGCAGCGTGTCGCTGTAGCTGAGAACAGTATGAGCACGATTCCTCTAGGCTACGCACGGGGCATGGCTCGCGTTAGGGCGGGCCATGCCCCGTCCTATAGTGCCCACTTAGCCCCGGTTTTGTCTGCTAAACGTCCCCGCCAGCACACGGCCTCATCTTGTGTGCTGCGGGTGCCACTTAGGCTCGGTTTTGTCCGCTAAATGGCCCTTCCAGCACACAGGCTTGACCTGTGTGTCGGCAGACCCACTTGGCCCCGCCTTTTCAAAAACCCAACGTGCCACGAGCCGTCCTACGCTACGATTGCGTTGTGTAACGATACGTTCCTGTAACCAACTGCTCACAGCCGTGCGCTACTATGAAGTCCCGTAGAGAATCGATTTGTCTGCGGGAGGAAATCATGACAACAAAGCATGTGTTCGTTACGGGCGGCGTCGTATCGGCCTTGGGCAAGGGCATAACTGCGGCGTCGCTCGGTCGCCTGCTCAAGGCGCGTGGATACAAGGTCGTTATGCAAAAGGCTGATCCGTATCTTAACGTGGATCCCGGCACCATGAGTCCGTTCCAGCACGGCGAGGTGTTCGTGACGGAGGATGGCAAGGAAACAGACCTCGACCTCGGCCACTACGAGCGCTTCATCAACGAAAACCTGAGCGAGGACTCGAACTTCACCTCGGGTCTTATCTACCACGACCTCATCGAGCGTGAACGTCGCGGGGACTTCCTCGGTGGCACCGTGCAGGTGATTCCGCACGTCACCAACGAGATTAAGGACCGCTTTCGCCGATTGGAGGAGACGAGCGGTGCGGACGTGGTTATTACCGAGCTTGGTGGCACCATAGGCGACATCGAGGGCCAGCCGTTCGTGGAGGCGGTGCGACAGTTCCGCAAGGAGAAGGGCGCGGGCAATTGCTGCTTAATCCACGTGAGCCTTGTGCCCTACATTGCGGCAGCTCATGAGATAAAAACGAAGCCGACGCAGCACTCCGTTAAGGAATTGCGTTCGATGGGACTGCAACCCGACTTCATCGTGTGTCGCTCCGATCACGAGGTGGAGCGCGACGTGCGCGACAAGATTGCGAGTTTTTGCGATGTGGAGCCCGATTGCGTGTTCGAGAATTCCGATTGTCCGTCCATCTACGACGTGCCGCGACACCTTGCCGACCAAGGATTCGATGCTAAGGTGTGCCAAAAGCTCGAACTCGAGGTGCGCGAGAGCGACATGAGCAGCTGGTACTCGTTTACGGGCGCGCTGCATGAAGCCGAGACGCTGCGCGACATTACCCATATCAAGGTGGTGGGGAAGTACACCTCGTTGCCCGACGCCTACCTTTCGGTTATTGAGGCGCTGCATCATTCGGGCGTGTACTATGGCCGCCATGTGGCGATTGAGCTGGTAGATGGCGAGGCGCTGGATGAGGAACGCGTTGCGGGTGTGCTTGGGGAGGCCGATGGCGTGCTCGTGCCGGGTGGGTTTGGCTTGCGCGGCATCGAAGGAAAGATTTTATCTGCGAAATGGGCGCGTGAGAGTGGGGTTCCGTACTTGGGTGTGTGCTTGGGACTTCAGGTTGCCGTATGCGAGTTTGCGCGAAATGTGTGTGGCATGGAGGGTGCAAACTCCGCCGAGTTCGATTCAACGTCGCCGTATCCTGTTATTGACCTTATGCCCGAGCAAAAAGGCATCGCTGACAAGGGCGCTACGATGCGCCTTGGTGCGTATCCTTGCGTGCTTGAGGAGGGGTCGCTCGCGCGCGAGGCGTATGGGTGCGAGTTGGTTTACGAACGGCATCGTCATCGTTTCGAGGTGAACAACGAGTATCGGGAGCGTCTCGTTGAGGCGGGTCTGCGTGTTTCGGGCACGAGTCCCGATGGTTTGCTCGTCGAGATGGTCGAGCTCGCGGAGGATGTGCACCCGTGGTTTGTGGCGTGCCAGGCTCATCCCGAGTTCAAGAGCCGCCCGAATGCGCCGGCGCCATTGTTCCGCGAGTTCGTGCGGGCTGCCATCGCGCGCCACGAGGGCGTCGATCGGCACGACTTGCGTGTGGTGGGCGTGCCGGTTATTCCCGACTAGTGGTGGTCCCCGCGCTTGCGGCGCCCGCCCAGAGCGACGGGTTCATCGCCTGCAAAAGGGCTGTGGAGTCCGGCGCTTGCGGCGCCCGCGATGGACATATGCGGCGTAATAGCATCCGGAAGCTACTTGGCGGTATGTACTTGTCAACAGAAGAGGGGAGAAGACTTTGAACCTTGCAGAGGCGCGTGAGGAATATTTGGCGTATTTGGCGGTGGAGCGTGGGAGTGCCGAGAACACGATTGAGGCATACGGCCGCGACCTTGCGCGCTATGTTCGACACCTTGCAGATGAGGGCATTGAGGATGCAGATGACGTGACTACGCAGGATGTGGAGGGGTTTGTTGCGCTGATGTTTTCGCTGGACTACGCGGCATCCTCTGCCGATCGGGCGCTTATGGCAGTGCGCGGCCTCCATAAGTTTTTGTCTGCTGAGGGATTGGCGCGCACGAATCCTGCCAAACGGGTGCTCGCGCCCAAGAACGAGTCGCGCTTGCCCGATGTGCTTTCCATCGACGAGGCGCGTGCGTTGATGGAGCAGCCCTTTGCGCCGACGGCAGCCGGCATGCGCGACCACGCGATTCTTGAGGTGCTTTATGGCTGTGGGTTGCGGGTGTCGGAGCTTGTTGGACTTGACCGGCGGGAGGCGTTGCTCGAGGAGGAGTTGCTCCTCGTGCTTGGCAAGGGCTCGAAGGAACGGGTGGTGCCCATTTCTGGTGCTGCGATGCATGCGTTGGTTGCCTATTTGGATGCAGGGCGACCGCAGCTCGTTCGGGCGGCGCGACCAACGGATGCGGTGTTTCTCAACGTGCGCGGAGGCAGGCTTAGCCGACAGTCGGTTCATACGCTGTGCGAGAAGTATGGTCGATTGGTGGGCATAAAGGGCCTTCATCCTCATACGCTGCGGCACAGCTATGCCACCCACCTTGTGGAGGGTGGCGCCGACTTGCGCGTGGTTCAGGAGCTCCTGGGGCATGCGAGCATCGCCACTACACAGATTTACTCTCATGTGGATCGCACCCATGTGCGCTTCGAGTATCTTACGGCTCATCCGCGCGCAAAGCTTGGGGCTTGAGAGGCTGTCGTTCGTGCGGGTCTTTTCGAGTGGCCGTTTAACGGGACAGGATCAAAAAAACATATGCGCCGAAGGCGTTTCCCAGTTGCGCCGAAGGCGTTTCCCAGTTGCGACCATGCCACCGTACGCGGCGGCACAGACGAGCATGGAAATGGTCGTTCATGACGTACACCTATCGCGGGCGGCAATTTCCACACTTGCAGAGAAATGCTGCCTCAGGCTCTCAACGCGTCGACATCACACGGAATTGCGACCTGAGCTAATGGGGCCACTTAGCAGACAAAACCGTGGGCAAAAGTGTCCCAGACGGCACCCAATGAGGGATGGGTGCCAAACGGGACATATACGGGCCCGCGCCCTTGTCCAAACGGCACAAACGACACCCAATGTTAGGGATGGGTGCCAAATGGGACATTTAGGGGACATAACCGCGGCAAAAGTGTCCCAGACGGCACCCATTAGCCGGGATGGGGATTTGCGCCCCTTTGGCACCCAACGTTCGCGATGGGTGCCATCAGCGTCCATATAGCAGACAAGCCCAGCCTATCCGGCACCCTTTGGCACCCAACGTTCGCGATGGGTGCCATCAGCACCCGAATAGCCTGCGCGGCGCACCTATCCGGCACCTTTTGGCACCCAACGCCACAACCCTTTGGCACCCAACGCAACAACGGGTGCCGGTGGGGCCCGAATAGCAGACAAGCCCGTGCTATCCGGCACCCATTAGCGGGGATGGGTGCCAAACGGGACACTTAGAAGGCGAAACCGCAGGCAAAACAGCGCAAACGACACCCATTCGTATCCCGTGCCGATCCGTTCGAGACCCGCTTCTCGGTGACGGTTTGCCGCGCCTACGTCGACCCCGTGCCGCACGTCGCGACCGACCCCGTGCCGATTCGTTCGAGCCCCGCTACGCTCGGTGACAGTTTGGCGCGCTGCACCCCACGCCGACCCCCACACCGCACCCCACACCGACCCCCACACCGACCCCCACACCGCAACCCACACCGACCCCCACGGGCCGCTCTGCGTAGCGGTGCGTCCACATTTCCTACACAATTTGTTCTTTTAGTCCCACGCGCCCAAGCTGGGAGCTTGTGCGCCCCATGCTGGTAACCCCACAACATCTTGGGCATGGGGCGTTCGATTGAAAAGTGGGGCAAAAAACAATTTGGGGGGAGAGAGTGGGGGAAAGTGTGGAAAGGTGTATGATGGGTTCACGCATTCGGGGGAGGGAATCCCTCGTGGGAAGGCCGAGCACCACACACGAAGCCAAAACGCAGTACTACACAGCCAGGCTTTCCACGCAAGAGCATGAGGGGACGTGGGATGTACCTAACAGGTTCCAAGCAATTCAACTTGGACTCCAAGGGACGTCTCACTCTGCCCGCGACGTACCGCAAGGACTTCGACGGACAAGTCATCCTCATCCCGCTCACGGATGCACTGTACGGATTCACGCCCGAAGGCTTCGGCCAATGGGTGCAGAGCTTCTTCGAGAAGGACGGGAAGAAGTTCGAACCGGGAAACCGGCGTCAGGTTGCCCTGAGGCGCAAGCTAACGGGCAGTGCCGTGACGGTCGACATCGACTCTGCGGGGCGCATTGCGCTCGGTAAGGTGGATGCCGCGAAGCGCGAAAAGCTTGGCCTCAAGCGCGACGTTACGGTGGTAGGCGTGGTCGACCACTTCGAGGTGTGGAACACCGAGCGGTGGGAGATTGAGAGCGCCGCGCTTGACGACGATCTCGACGCGCTCATGTACGACGATGACTAGGGAGTGGATGTTTTGACAAGCGAATATCGGCATGTTCCCGTAATGCTCGAGGAGGTTGTGCAGGCACTCGCCCCCGCACCAGGTGAGGTCGTGTGCGATTGCACGCTTGGAGGAGCCGGACATAGCGTTGCACTTGCACGCAAAGTGGCACCAAATGGCCTCTCCATCGGGATCGACCAGGACGATATGGCGCTCGAAGCGGCTGCAGCGCGGTTTTCGCGCGAGGTCCCCGAGGCCAACATGCGGTTGCTCAAGGGAAACTTCGCCAACCTCGACGAGCTTCTCGTTGAGGCGGAGGTTCCGGGAGTTGACTGCTTTCTTTTCGACCTGGGCGTCTCGAGCCCACAACTCGATATCCCCGAACGGGGCTTCTCGTATCACGAGGATGCTCCACTCGACATGCGCATGGACCCGGGTAACCAAACCCTAACCGCAGCTGAGGTCATAAACACCTACAACGAAGCCGACCTCGCCCGGATTCTGCGAACCTTTGGGGACGAGCGCCACGCAACGCGCATCGCTCGCGCCGTCGTGCGGGAGCGCGCGCAAGCGCCAATCGAGTCGTGTGCGCATCTTGCCGAGGTCGTGCGCAATGCCATACCCGCGCGCGACCGCCGACACGGACGTCACCCGGCACGGAGGACGTTTCAGGCCATTCGCATTGAAGTGAACGGAGAACTCGAGGCGCTCGAGCGCGGGCTTGAGGCGGCGATTCGCTGGGCTAATCCCGGCGGCAGGATTTGCGTGATTAGTTACCACTCGCTCGAAGACCGCATTACGAAGCGCATCTTTGGCAAGATGAGCCAAGGCTGCATTTGTCCGCCGGATCTTCCGGTGTGTGCGTGCGGACACGTGCCGATAATCGAAGTCAAAACGAGGAGGGCGCTCAAGGCGTCGGCGGAGGAGGTAGCATCGAATCCTCGTGCCCGAAGCGCACTCATGCGGGTGGCTAGGAAGCTGGACACCTCCCGCACAGTATTTGTAGCATAAACGAAGTAGTTCGAGCCGTGCGGGCGCTGCCAGCCGGGAAGGGACGTGGCAAGATGACATACGACGGTTCCTTGGCCCGCCAGTTGGACCAGTATTCTGTTGAGAACGCGCGCGAGTCGATGGTTGCCTACGAAGGGGGCGGCTTGGATGCGCGGGCGCGTGCCGGGGTTTCGGCGACGTTCATTCCGCGTGCCGTCCTCCTGCTTGTTATTGTGTTTGCGCTGTGCTGCATCGGTGCCGCGCGCGTTGCGCTCACGTCTGGCACGGTTGCCATTCTCCAGCGCAACGAGCAACTCACGTCGCAGATAAGCGACATCCGCACGCTTAACAGCGACCTTCAAATCGAGCGCTCGCTCTTCTCGGGCTCCGATCGCATTGGTCGCATTGCCACGCAAAACCTTGGCATGGTCCATGCCAATGAGGTCGAGCTCCTCCAGCTTGGATAGAGGCCGGCCTTGTTACGGTGTTGGGCGGGAAACGAGTGCAGTTCGATGGCTCGACCTGAAGAGCTCTGTTTGCGCCTCTCGCGCACAGAAACGCTTGTGCGTGAGAGCTACTGCAGTTCGATGGCTCGACCTGCAGAGCTTTGTTTGCGCCTCTCGCACGGGAGGCAGCTTGCGGGCGGGGGAGTCACCGCGCAGGGCGCTTCTCTCTTTTCGCCACGTTCGGCCGGAGATGAGGTGGCATGAGGCGACGCAGCAACGAGGAAACCTCCTACGATCAGGAAACGCGCGAGCGGTTTGGGTCGGGCAACGGAGCCTTTGGGTTTGGCGCCGGTGGCCATGGCTTGCCGTATGTGTTTGCCGTTCTTGTAGGGCTGGCCGTGTTCATTGTTGGGCGTCTCGTGTTTGTGCAGGTGATCGAGGGTCCTACCTATGCCGAGATGGCGAAGCAAAGGCGTACCAACGTAATCGCCATCCAGGCGCGTCGTGGTACCATTTACGATCGCAACGGCAACGTGCTAGCCATGAGCGAAGAGTGCTACGACGTGTACTGCAATCCCCAGGAAATAACGGATGTCGATGCGGAGGCACGGCTTGTGGAGTCGTGGCTTGGTGGAGACGTGCAGACATATGCAGAGCACATGCGCGAGTCCTCGACGTTTGCGTATCTCGTTCGCCAGGCCGACAAGGAGGCTGCCGAATCGCTGCGGAAAGATCTTATTGACGGACAGTACGCGGGCGTGTATTTGCTTGGCCAGTCGAAGCGCGTGTATCCCCTCGGCAATGTCGCAGGCCAGATTTTGGGTATGGTCAACGTCGACGGTAGGGGAATCTCGGGTATCGAGCAGATGTACGATGAGGTGTTGAGTGGCAAAAACGGACAAATCATTATGGAGTCGGGGCGTACGGGTGAACCTATTGCGGGTGGTGCCTACGAGGTGGAAGACCCCATCAATGGCGACGACATCGTGCTTACCCTCGACAAAGACGTCCAGATGTTTGCCGAGCGGCAAATGGAGGAGGCACTTGTTAAGAACAAGGCCAAGTCGGGCATGTGCATGGTATGCGACCCGCGCAATGGGGAGATAATAGCAGCGTGTTCGACGCCATATATCGACCTTTCGAATCCGGATTCCATGCCTCCGGAAAAGATGAGCGAGGCGCTCAACCTCAAGCTTGTATCTTCCTCCTATGAGCCTGGCTCGATTTTTAAGGTACTCACCTCTGCCATTGGCATCGAAAGCGGTACCGTAAGCGCCAACGACTATTTTACGGTGCCACCCACCATGTATGTGGGTCAGGACCTCGTGGAGGATGAGGACGGACGCCTTGAAACGATGGACATGAATCTGCGGGAGGTTTTGCGGCGCTCATCCAACGTGGGCATAGCGCTTATCGCCGAGGAGGCAATAGGTGCCGATGCGCTTTCGCAGGGAATTGAGGCGTTCAAAATCGGGCACCTCACGGGCGTGGATTATCCTGGTGAGGCTGTTGGCCTCGTTAAGTCGCGTGCCGATTACGATCCCTCGTCGGTTGGTTCGATGTCGTTTGGACAGGGCGTGGCATGCCCGATGGTGCAAATGGTGCGCGCCGTGGGGTCCATTGCGAACGGTGGCGAACTCAGAATCCCACACTTCGTTATGAGCGTTGCTGGCGAAAACCTCGATTGGAGCTGCAACGAGCGCTCCGTTTCGACAAGTACCGCCGCAAAGGTTACCGACATGATGCGCACGGTGGTGACGGATGGTACGGGCGAGTCGGCTGCCGTGGATGGCTACGACGTTGCCGCAAAAACGGGCACGGGCGAGCAGGCGAAGAACGGCAAGTACATAAAGGGAAGGTATCTGGCGTCGCTCATTGGGTTTGCGCCCGCCAGCGATCCAGAGGTGTTGGTGTACGTTGGCTTGAACGAAACTCCATATATGTCGTACTCGTCCGCAGGACCGGTATTCTCGGCTATTATGGGGGAAGTTTTGGCTGATCTGAGCGTGCCGTCGTTCTCGCGGGGGCTCTGAGAGGTGTGATGTAATGATTCGCATGACGGTTACGGAGATGCTCGAAGCCACGCATGCCGCATTGGTTGCAGGCTCGGGCAATACCGTGTTTGAGGGCGTGTGCATAGATTCTCGCGCAGTGGGCGAGGGAATGGCGTTTGTGGCGTTGCCGGGCGATCGCGTCGACGGTAACGACTTCGCCGTGGGGGCAATCGAGGCCGGCGCACACGTCGTGGTAATGACGACCTCGGCAAACGAGGATGTGCTCGAGGCTGCGACGCTCTACGGATGTGCCGTCGTACGTGCTCTGCACGACGACGGGGAGGAGTTCATGCTTCGCCTGGCACGCGCGTGGCGCGAGATGAACCCGCAGTGGAAGGTGCTTGGCGTTACGGGCTCGGTGGGAAAAACAACCACCAAAGACATGCTCGCAGCAGCGCTTGCCACGACGATGGCGACGCACGCCACCAAGGGCAACTATAACAACCTGCTGGGCGTACCGCTTACGATTTGTGGCGCCTCTCCCTCCGATGAGGCCCTCGTTGTCGAGATGGGTATGAACATGCCTGGCGAAATGGAGCGTTTGGTCGAGGTGGTGAGGCCGCATGTGGCGGTAGTCACTAACGTGGGAACCAGCCACATTGGCAACCTCGGTTCGCGCGAGGGCATTGCTCGGGCGAAGGCGCAAATCGTAACCAATATGGCTCGCACGGATGGCATCGAGCCCACCGTGGTGCTGAGCGACTCGGATGACTTCTCCGACCTCATTGAGCGGGAGTACGCCCAACCTGCAGGCGTGCGCGTGATGCGTGTGGGCGCAAGCGACGAGTGTTCGCTGCGCGTGGTTTCGCAATCCATGGGCGAGGATGGACTGCCTACGGTTCGCCTACGGTTTGCCGATGGCGTTGAGCTCGAGGGCATGCTGCCTTTGCGTGGTGCTGCCATGGTGCTCGATTTGCTCAGCGCGATGGGCGCGGCGTGGGCGATTGGCGCAAGGCGCGAGGAGTCCTTCGCGGGCATTCTGGGCATGCACGCTACGCACATGCGACTCGAGGTGCGCTCCACGCGGGCTGGCCTGCGTGTAATCGACGACTCTTACAATGCGAGCCCCGCCTCGATTGCCGCCGCGCTTGAGGTGCTGTGTTCCATGCGGTGCGATAGGCGGCGCGTTGCGGTTATAGGCGAGGTGGGTGAGCTCGGCGATCAGTCGGCGCGCCTGCATGGGCTGATTGGTGCGTTTGCAGCTGCCAAGCCGCTCGATATGCTTGTGTTTGTGGGGGGCGAGGCTGCCGATGTAATGGCCGACGCCGCCCTCACCATGGGATTCTCAGCCGATAAGCTCGAGCGTTTCTCGACGACGGAAGATGCCACGCGTGTGCTGGGCCCGGTGTTTGGTCCGGGCGACCTCGTGCTTGCAAAGGGGTCGCGTTCCGTAGGTCTCGATCGCTTTGTGGAGGGGGTGCTCAGCCGATGATTGGCATGCTCATTGGCAACCCTGCCTATCCAACATATCAGGTTTTTTTGGCCGTGTTCATTAGCGCGCTCCTCACGGGGGTGCTCATGCCATTCTTCATAAAATTTATGAAGAATGGCGGCATTGGTCAGCAAATACGAGCGGACGGGCCGCAACGCCACCTCATAAAGCAGGGAACGCCCACGATGGGCGGGCTCATCATGCTCATAGCCGTAGTGGCCACCTGTGTGATAATGGCACCGTGGTCGCCCGAGCTTACGTGTGCGATGGCTGCGATGCTCATCACGGGTTCGCTTGGCTTGCTCGACGACATTGAGTCGGTGGCGCACAAGCGCTCCCTTGGTCTTACGCCTACACAAAAGATGATTGGTCTTGTGGTAATCGACGTATGCTTTTGCTTGGCAGTCGTAAACTGGGGAGGCATCGAGCCGTTCGTGCGCTTTCCCGGTGGGTTTACCGTGGACCTCGGTGTGCTTACCACCCAGTTGGGCGTCGGTCCGGGCGCATTGCGGATTCCATGGCTTTACGTGGTGTTCGTGTTCTTCCTCATGGCGGGACTCTCGAACGCCGTGAACCTCACGGACGGTTTGGATGGCTTGGCTGGTGGGACGGTGCTTATGGCAATGCTTGGCATGGGCATGGTGGCGTTTCGCTACGGCGAGCTTTCGCTTGCGATTTTCGCGGCGTCGATTGCCGGTGCGTGCATAGGTTTTTTGTGGCACAACTGTTACCCGGCGTCGATTTTTATGGGCGATACTGGTTCGCTCGCCCTTGGTGCGGCGTTCGCAGCCTGTGCTGTTATCACAAAAACGGAGGTTACTTCGCTCGTGATGGGTGGCCTTTTCGTGGTAGAGGCGCTCTCCGTAATGATTCAGGTAATAAGCTTTAAGATGACGGGCAAGCGCGTGTTCCTCATGTCGCCCATTCATCATCATTTCGAGAAGCTCGGATGGAGCGAGAACAAGGTCGTCATCCGCTTTTGGATTGTTTCGGCGGCCTTCGTGGCGTTGGGCTTCGCCCTGTTCTTCCAGCTACGCTAAATCGGCGTGTGCCACTAGGGGGCTTCCCCCTTGTGGCACACGGTCGCAACGTGCCAAAAGGGGGTAGCCCCCTAGTGGCACATCAAGGGAGGAAACATGCAGGTTACAAACAAGGATGCCCTCGGCAAGGTTTGCGTGCTGGGGTTTGGGCGCACCGGCTTCGGTGTGGTTGAGTATTTGGCGGGCTTGTCTGCCGAGCGCGTGGAGAGCATCGTGCTCTTTGGCGGAGCCTCGGCGTGGGCGAGTGAGAAGACGGCCGAGCTGGAGGCGCGTGGCATACGCGTAGTGTGCGGCACCGATGAGCTTGACGACGAGTTCGACCTCGCCATCGTTTCGCCTGGCATTCCGCCAACGTCGGCGTTCTTCGCTTCGGCAGTGGCGCATGCGCGCGAGGTTATTGGCGAGCCTGAGTTCGCGTGGCGCGAGAGTCCTCAGCGCTGGGTGGGAATCACTGGCACCAACGGCAAGACGACTACGACGATGCTTGTAACGGCGTTGCTAGAGGCTGGTGGCCTCGATGCAAAGGCCGTTGGCAACATCGGGGTTGTGGCGACGGGTGAGATTGCGCAGCGTCCCGAAGGGCAATGGTTTGTGGCTGAACTCTCGAGTTTTCAGCTTGCTACCACCCAACGGCTGCATCCGCGGGTAGGAATACTGCTCAACGTAACGCCCGACCACCTAGAATGGCACGGGTCGCTTGAAGAGTATGCCAAGGCTAAGGAGCGATTGTTCGAGAACTTCGACGAGGCCGATCTCGCCATAGTGTCGGTGGACGACGGGTGGAGTCGGGATGTGGCCGAACGACTTGAGGAGCGCGGCCTAAGAGTGTGCCGTGTGAGCGTACATGGCGATCCTGGCTCGGCTAACGCCGCATATGTGGAAGGGGGCTGGCTACGCATTCGTGCTGGGGTGTGCGTTCAGGCACTCATTAGGCGCGAAAACCTCTCGCTTGAAGGGGAACACAACGTGCAGAATGCGCTCTGCGCCGCGGCGCTTGCGCTCGACCTTGGCGTTTCGCTTGACGCCGTGAGCGATGTGTTGGCTTCGTTCAAGCCGCTTGAGCACCGCATCGAACCATGTGGCGAGCATAATGGCGTGCGCTTCGTGAACGATTCCAAGGCCACCAATGTGGACTCAGTAGAGAAGGCCCTCACTGCCTTCGAATCCGGCACGGTAATCGTTTTGCTTGGGGGACACGACAAAGGAACCGAGCTTACGACGCTTGCACAGGCCGTTTCGTCGCATTGCCGTGTGGCAGTGTGCTACGGTGAGGCGGGACCGCGCATTGCGGCGGCGCTTCGTGCGGTCGATGGCACAACCGGTCTTGAGGTCGTGGATGCGGTGCATCTTGCCGACGCCCTCGAAGCCGCTGTTAAGCGCGCATGCCCCGGCGAGGTGGTGCTTCTTTCGCCCGCCTGCTCGTCGTTCGATGAGTTTAAGAGCTTCCAGGAACGCGGAGCCGTGTTTAAGGGATTGGTCGCCAACATGTTTGGTGGTGAGGGCGCATGATTCGAGGCCTTTTTGAACGCTTTGGTATTGAGCTGCCCTCGTTTGGCCTTGGTGAGGTGCCGGCCCGCATCATGGTTCCCCGCATTGTGTTTCTTGGCACGTCGCTGGCGCTCCTGCTGTTTGGCATGCTCATGATCTACTCGGCGTCGTCCATACTGGCGCTCACTTCGGAAGAGTACCAGCATAATCCCGCCTTTTATCTCATTCGTCAGGCTGGTTTTGCCGCCGTGGGCATAGTAATCGCAGTGGTGCTTGCGTGTGTGGATTATCGCGTTTGGCGTGGTGGGGTTATTCGTGGTATGTGCGCCGCAATCGTGCTGCTTTTGCTCTTCGTGGTCGTAGTGGGAAACGATGCCAATGGAGCTACGCGCTGGATCGCCATAGGACCTTTTTCGCTGCAGCCATCCGAGTTCGCTAAGGTGGTTATCCTTCTTGTGGGTGCGCGTATTGCCGAGAAGTATTTTTGGGAGGGTTCGATCGATACCATGGAGGCGTTGAAGCTTGCGGCGGGCGGCATCCTGTTGCCTCTGGTGCTCGTTTTGGCGCAGCCCGATAAGGGAACTACGGGCGTGGTGCTGCTCACGCTGCTCGTAATGTCGTATTTGGCTGGCGTGGACGGTCGATACATCGCGATCCTTTGTGCGGGCGTTTTGATGGCGGGTATCGTCTTCGCACTGAAGGACGAGTACTCACGTGCGCGCATCTTCACGATGTTCAATCCGTTTAGCGATCCCGACAAGTCGGGGTATCAGCTCATCAAGGGATTCTATGCGTTTGGCACGGGCGGCCTATGGGGTCTTGGGCTGGGCATGTCGCGCCAGAAGTACAACTACCTGCCGATGGCCCATAACGACTTCATTTTCGCCGTTATTGGCGAGGAACTCGGGCTTGTAGGTACGGTGGGCATGCTCGCCGCATTCGTGCTGCTACTTTGGGCCGGCTTCAAGATTGCCCAATCGGCGCCCGACATGGCTGGAAAGCTCATTGCTGCTGGATGTACGTCGCTCATGTTCATTCAGCTGTTGCTTAACGTGAGCGGTGTTTTGGGCGCGTTTCCTCTTACGGGCAAGCCGGTTCCTTTCGTTTCGTACGGTGGCTCGTCGGTGATGTCGAGCCTCATGCTGGTTGGCCTCGTTATGTCGGTGTCGTTGCGTTCCGAGTTGCCCGAAACGTCCTATGAGGCGCGTCGCAAGCGCATGCGACTTGCTACGCGGGAACATGTAGCGGATGCGTACGATGGGGGTGTGGGGGTTGGACGAAGTCCGTCGCCGCGCCTCGCGAATTTGCGCATGGTTGAGGGTGGCGACTCGCGTACCGCGGGTACCTCGCGTGAGGCACGTCCGCTACCGTACAGACGCGTCGACCTCGGCCCGAGTCCCTCCGAGCGTCTGCGTAAATAAGATTGGTTGCGTCGTCTGAGCTTGTCTTCTGCGTGTTATAGCCTAAAGTAGTGTGAGTGACAACAGGTGCGCTAGTCTGCAACAGGCTTCGCCAACATGGATTTGGGAGGATGATGTGACGATGGGTGATGCGAGGCTCGACGTTGCCATTGCGGCGGGAGGCACGGCAGGACATATCAATCCTGCGCTTGCGCTGGCAGAGGAGCTTTGCGCGCGCGGGCATCACGTAACGTTTTATGGGCAGCCGAATCGTTTGGAGAGTCGTTTGGTGCCCGAGGCGGGACACGACTTCGTTTCTACGCGCGTGACGGGGTTCGACCGCACGCGCCCTTGGACGCTCGTTTCGGCGCTGGTGCGGATGAAGCGGGCGGAGGGCGAGCTCGCGCGCAAGTTCGATGCGGACGGCGCACCGGACGTTGCCGTGGGCTTTGGCGCCTACGTTGAGATGCCGCTCCTGCGCCTTTGTTATAAACGTTCCATTCCGTACGTCATTCACGAGCAGAACTCGGTTGCTGGCCTTGCAAACCGTACGTGTGCCCGCAATGCCTCGGCGGTGTGTCTTTCGCTTCCCGACGCCCGTTCGGCGTTCGAGGACGCCGTGGGGCCAGCCACGTCGCTTGTTGTGACGGGCAATCCCGTTCGACGCTCCGTCGTGGAGGCGTCGCGTGAAGCGGGGCGTGCTGCGTTTGGCATAGGCGAGGATGAAACCATGCTGCTGGTGTTTGGCGGAAGCCTCGGCGCGCGGCACCTCAACCAAGCAGTGAGCGCGATGCGCGACGATTTACTGGCGCGACCGGCCGTCCACGTGGTGCACTCCACGGGAAATGAGCTTTTTGACGAGGTTGTGGAGGGCCTCTCCCTCGACGACGAGCAGGCAAGCCGCTGGGACATACGCCCCTACATCAACAACATGGGGGAGGCGCTTGCCGCGGCGGACTTGGTGGTTTCGCGTGCGGGCGCGTCGTCCATAGCCGAAATCGCTGCCTTGGCGGTGCCCTCGGTGCTCGTGCCGTATCCGCTTGCGACGGGCGATCATCAAACAACGAACGCGCGGTTCCTTGTGGAAGCGGGCGCGGCGGAGGTTGTGAGCGACGACAAGCTCGACGAGAGCGGCTTTTCGGAGCTCGTTCTTGGGCTTGTCGACGACGAGGGGAGGCGCGAGGCGATGCGTTCTTCCGCGCGAGCGCTGGCGCAGCACCTAGCGGCTAAGAATCTCGCCGATCAGGTCGAAGCGGTTTGCATGTAGCGAACGCCTCATGTGGTGCATGGAAAATTCTCGTGCGGACGGCTTGGCATGCGAAGAAGCACTAAACTAGTAAGCTACGACTTCTGCCAAGGAGGACACATGACAACACAAACAACTGGCGCGACCTTTACGAGCGCCCATTTTATTGGAATTGGCGGAGCGGGCATGAGCGGCATCGCGCTTGTGCTCCACGAGCGAGGACGCAAGGTTACGGGATCGGATCTTAAGGAATCTCATTACGTTCGTAAGCTCGAGGCTGCGGGCATCGACGTACGCATTGGGCATCGCGCCGAGACCATCGACGAGGTACAGCCCGACGTAGTCGTAATATCTACCGCCATTCCCGAAACGAACCCCGAGCTTGTACGTGCACGCGAACTCGGCATACCTGTGTGGCCGCGTGCCAAGATGCTCTCCGAACTCTGTGAGGGAGCAACGACCATTGCCGTAGCCGGCACGCATGGCAAAACGACCACCAGCTCGATGGTGGCAACCATGCTCGACCATATGGACTGCGATCCGTCGTTCCTCATAGGTGGTGTTGTTGAGGGATACGGTACCAACGGTCACGATGGTCGGGGCGGTTATTTTGTGGCTGAGGCCGATGAGTCGGACGGTTCCTTCTTGTTCCTCAACCCCGACGTGGTTGTTGTTACGAACATTGAGGAAGATCATCTCGATCACTACGGAACCATGGAACGTCTTGAGGAGACGTTCCAGGAGTTCATGAGCCTCGTGGGGCCGGAGGGGACCGTTGTAATAATGGGCGACAACCCTCATTACGTTGAGCTGGCGCGTGCAACGGGCATGCGTATTCGTACCTATGGCTTTGGCGAGGCGAACGACTACGTGTGTGTTGCGTCGCATTCCGAGGGTATTGCCTCGTATCTCACGGCTCAGCTGCCTACGGGCGAGTGTGTTGACGTGGTGATAAAATCCAACCCAGGGCGGCACAACGTGCTCAACGCATTGGCATCCATCGCGGTTGCCGACGCATTGGGACTCGATCCCAAAAAGGCTGCCGATGCGCTCTCGCACTTTAAGGGTGCAAGGCGACGCTTTACGCATGTGGGTGACGTTGCGGGCATCACGCTCGTAGACGATTACGGGCATCATCCCACCGAGATTGCCGCGACGCTGGGGGCTGCCTCTTCACTGGGGTTCAAGCGCGTCGTGTGCGTGTTCCAGCCGCATCGCTATACCCGCACGCAGCTCATGCGCGACAAGTTTGCCACGGCGTTCGATTCGGCCGATGTGCTTTACGTAATGGACGTGTTTCCCGCAAGCGAAATGCCGATTCCCGGCATTTCGGGCAAGACGGTAGCGACGGGCGTCATGCAGCATGGCGACGTTCAAGAGGTGTATTACGTCCCCAATCGCCGTCACCTCATCGAGCAGGTTGTGGCGCGGGCCCAGGAGGGAGACCTCATCATTACGCAGGGTGCCGGAGACGTTACGCTAATGGGACCGGCGCTGCTTGCCGCATTGCGCAAACGTGAGAAGAGCAACGGGTAGGTACCGTGGCAAATCGGACACGGCGGGAGTCGCAGAGCAGGCGTAACTCTCGGCGGACGAGCGTGGTTGGCTCGACGCTGGGAGACGCCTCGAGCAGGCTTCGTGCGCGAGGCGTGCCTCGTAGTGGCATTCGCACGCAGGACGGGCTCAAAGTGGCGGAAGGCGCGTTGCCCGATACCACGATGGGGCCCGTCGATGCGCGTGATGCGGGACATAAAATACTTCGTATCGTCGCCATCGTTTCAGGTTCGTTGGCGGCGGTATTGCTGCTGTTCGCGCTTGGGTTGGCGATTCTCTCGCATACGAGCGCGTTTAGGATAACTTCAGTCGAAACAAACGATACCGATCATGTTTCGGCTACGGATGTTGCGGCGCTCATTCGGGTAGAGGAGGGGGCAACTCTTCTTAACGTGGATGCGGAGGCCGTGGAGCGCGCCGTACGGCACAACCCGTGGATAGGCGGTGTTGAGGTTCAGAGTGCGTTTCCCAACAAGCTCATTGTGCGTACGTACGAACGTCAGGTTGGCGCGCTCGTAGCGATGAGGTCGGGTGGCTTGTGCTGGCTTCTTGGTGACGACGGTGTGTGGATAGAGCCGTTGCGCGTTGAGGCACAGGAAGGGGAGTCGCTTGAGGACGCGTCGCTTGCCGAAGCCGATCGGCAAGGCGTCGTTATGATATCGGGCACTCCTTCGGACGTGTCGCCGGTTGCAGGCACCGAGACAACGGACGAGGCCATAAAGGCAGCCCTTTCGCTCGATGCGCTTTTACCCCCGGAATTCAAGGGTCAGGTAGCGAGCTATTCCGCTCCCGATGCCGATGGCCTCTCATGCATTTTAAAGAGCGGCGTGGAGGTTTCGTTTGGCACGACGGCAAACGTGGAAGCAAAGGTTGCCGTGGCGCGTAAGGTGCTTGATGAGTTTAGCGGACAGGTTACCTACGTTAATGTGCGTGTGCCTACGCGTCCCACGTATAGGCGTGTTGAGTCGAGCTACGTACGCGAGGGTACGGGTGCCACGGGTGTGGCAATTGACGAAGAGAGCAACTTCGACAAGCTCCCGCAGCGCAAGCCCGAGGAGGATGACTTGGAAACAAGTGAGATTCCCGAGGAGTACATTGAGGGTGGCTCTATGGACGGAAGTTCTGGGACCCCGTACTCGGGAAACGGGTACTCTGCAGACGAGTACTAGTGGGGCGATGTGCCCTGCAAGCGGATGGAAGGTAGCCGCATGTAATTCCTCAATCCTGTGGAATTACATGCGGCTATTCCTTTGGACTGTTTGTTTTTCCACTAAGGTAGGCCATCTCCTAGAGGGTTTTATCTTAAAATATTGATACGGAATAATTCGACCTCAAGTTGAGGTTTAAAGAATTGGGGGCTCCAAATTAGCCCATCTACCTGCGCAATCCATAGGGTCTACATAATCGTTGACATTTGGAATTACCCTGTGTAATTATATGCCGCTTTGTGAGAGGCGTTGAGGTTAACTTGAGGTTGAAGGTTTCGGCCTTGACGAATCGAACTAGCACGGGGCACCACATAAACGAAACGCACTACCCACGCACCACCATCGTAGCCCCAACGCAGTATTTCGCACGAAACGAAAACACGCACGGAGGGCAAAAGACGCCGCCACACAAGGAGGAAGCATGAACGAGACCAACATACCGAACAACTACCTGGCCGTGATAAAAGTGGTTGGTGTTGGCGGCGGTGGAACAAATGCCGTCAATCGCATGATTGAGCAGAATATCCGCGGCGTTGAGTTCGTGGCCGTTAATACCGATGCCCAAGCGCTCGCGCTTTCGGACGCCGACATCAAGGTGCACATTGGCACCGATATTACGAAGGGGCTTGGCGCAGGCGCCGTGCCCGAGGTTGGTGCCGAGGCAGCGGAAGATTCTCGCGACGACATCAAGGCGGCCATCGCCGGCTCCGATATGGTGTTTATTACCGCGGGCGAGGGCGGTGGCACGGGTACGGGTGCGGCTCCCGTCGTGGCGGATATTGCCAAAAACGACATCGGCGCCCTCACGGTTGGCGTAGTTACCAAACCCTTTACGTTCGAGGGTCGCAAGCGCGCGCAGAATGCCGCCGATGGCATCAAGAACCTTTCCGATAACGTGGATACGCTCATCGTGATTCCGAACGATCGGCTTCTCGACCTCTCCGAGAAGAAAACCACCATGCTCGAAGCCTTCCGCATGGCGGATGACGTGCTGTGCAAGGGTACGCAGGGCATTACCGACCTCATTACGGTGCCTGGCCTTATTAACTTGGACTTTGCAGATGTGTGCACCATCATGCGTGGTGCCGGCACTGCCATGATGGGCATCGGCATTGCCTCGGGCGACAACCGCGCGGTGGACGCCGCCGAGGAAGCCATCTCGAGTCGCATGCTCGAAAGCTCGATTGATGGCGCCACGCGTGTCCTCCTCTCGATTTCGGGCAATCAGGATCTTGGCATCCAAGAAATCAACGATGCTGCCGACCTCGTTGCAAAGAACGTCGATCCCGAAGCCAACATCATCTTTGGCACCGTGGTGGACGAGAGCCTTGGCGACCAGGTGCGCGTTACCGTTATTGCTACGGGCTTTCGCGACGACAACGTGAACGGTCCAACGTCCATGCCGAGCAATAGCGATCGCCGCAACAGTGCACCGCGGCAGCAGGATCGCCGGCAGTCGTCGCGTCCGATGTCCAACGGCCGCTCCGGGGGCTCTTCTGACGCGTTCGACATCCCCGACTTCCTCAAGCGCAGCACGCGCATGTAAAATGCCCTGTAGCCGCGTCCCGTCGTCGCGGGCGCGGCTGCTTTTGCTAGCATGGAGGTGAGACGTCGATGGACCTGAGCGAAACGCAAGCATATGCCGCCTTTTTAGGGACTCGTCGCGAAGAGCTGCTCGAGCGCATAGCTCAGGCAGCAAAGAGGGCGGGGCGAGAGCCGAGCGAGGTGACGTTGCTGGCTGTGTCCAAAACGGTGGACGTTCCCCAGGTTCTTGCAGCCTGCGAGGTGGGCTACGAGGTATTCGGCGAAAACCGTCCTCAGGAGCTTGTGCGCAAAGTGAACGCACTGCGTGGCTCCAAAAACGTTCGGTTCGACATGATTGGCAACCTTCAAACGAACAAGATCAACAAGGTGCTTGGGCATGCTACGCTTGTTCACTCCGTAACCTCGTTGCATCTGGCGGAAGCGATTTCGAGTAGGGCGGCTGCCCGCGGCGTGAGCGTGCAGTGCCTTCTTGAGGTCAACGTTTCGGGCGAGGAGTCCAAGTCGGGCATGAGCGTGAGCGAGGCCGAACTCTGCGTCTCCAAAATAGGCGACCTTCCCAACGTCGTAGTGGAAGGCCTTATGACGATGGCCCCTGCCGGAAAGGCCGGGGAGGCACGTAGGGCCTTTGCGGGACTAAGGGAGCTGCGCGACGAGTTGAGGGCTAAGGTTGGCATGGAGCTGCCCGTTTTGTCGTGTGGCATGAGCGACGACTTTGAGATTGCAATCGAGGAGGGGTCGACCCTCGTGCGCCTTGGGCGCGTGGTGTTCGATCCATCCTATGGCGACGCAGGACAACTGCGTTAGAGAGGAAGATACACATGGGTTTGCTGGACGACCTGCGCGACAGGCTACGTGGTGACGCAGACGACTATTATGATGACGACTACGACGACTACGACGACTACGACGAT
>JAFWMH010000066.1 GCA_017510785.1 Atopobiaceae bacterium
CAGGGGAGAGCCCTCTGCAGCCCCCGAAGCGCACTCCTACCGAAAGCCGTACTGCGCGTGCGGCACGTACGGCTCCTCGAGGTAGGCCATCTCCCCGGGCGTGAGCTTGAGGTCGAGCGCGGCAATGGCGTCGTCGATGTACTTGGTCTTGGAGGCACCGATGAGCGGGCTCGTCACGACGGGCTTGGAGAGGTTCCATGCCTGGGCGATGACGCTTGTGGAGACCCCGTAGCGCTCGGCAAGCTCCCAGACGCGGCGAATGATCTCGGCATCGGCATTGAGCACGTACTCGTTCTGCAGCTTTGCCACGCCGTCGGTGCGCTCGTCCTCGGGCTTCTTGGCGAAGACGCCGTGCGCGAGCGAGCTGAAGGGCGTGCAGGCGACGCCCTGGTCGAGCAGCATCGGGTGCATCTCCTTCTCCTCCTCGCGGTAGACGAGGTTGTACATGTCCTGCATGGAGACGAACTTTGCCCAGCCAAGGGCCTCCGCGATCATGTTCATCTTCAGGAACTGCCATGCGTACATGGCGGAGGCGCCGATGTAGAGCACCTTGCCGGAACGGACGAGGTCGTTCAGCGCCTCCATCTGCTCCTCCATGGGGGTGTCGTGGTCGAGGCGGTGCGGGACGTACAGGTCGATGTAGTCGGTGCCGAGGCGCCTGAGCGAGGCGTCCACCTCGCGGAAGAGCGTCTTGCGGTTGACGCCCTTGGCGTTGGTGCCGTCGTACATGGGGTAGTAGCTCTTGGTGGCGATGACCGCGTCGTCGCGCACGCCCATCTCGGCGATGACCTTGCCCAGGACCTCCTCGGAGGCGCCGAGGCTGTAGTAGTTTGCCGTGTCGAAGAAGTTGATGCCCGCATCCCAGGCGTAGCGGATGACCTCGCGCGCCTGGTCCATAGCTCGCGCTCGCTCAACGCTCGCGCCTTCTCGCTAAAAACGTGCCAGAGGGCACGTTTTCTTAACGCTCGAAGCGTCTATCCCGCCGTTGCCGGGACGCCCGAACCACATGCAGCCGGAGCAGATGCGGCTCACGTTGAGGCCGGTGTTGCCAAGTCTCGTGTACTCCATGGTTTGCTCTCCTCCGTTTCTTCGCCCTTGTCGTGCGTGCCTATGCCAACGCGCGCTTCGCCCAGCTCACGGCCTTGCCCGTGGAGCTTGCGGCGCTCGTGCCGGTTATGGAGAGACCTTCGACCACGCGTGCCGCGGGATAGCTGCGGCGCAGGTCGCCTACGCTGCCGCCGAGGCCCGACCCCTCGTTGGTGCAGAGCGGCGCGATGGTCACGCCCGTGAGGTCAATTGAGTCCAAGAAGGTCTTGACGGCCATGGGGACGGTGCCCCACCAGTTGGGGTAGCCCAGCACGAGCTTGTCCACGCCCTCCATGGAGGGCAGCGGCCCCTGGATGGCGGGCCGGGCCTTCTCGCGCAGCTCGCGCTTGGCCAAATCGGTGGTGGCGTAGTAGTCGGCGGGGTAGGGCTCGACGGTGTCGATCTTGAAGAGCGGCGCGCCGAGCGCCTCTGCGATGGCCTCGGCAAGGATCTCGGTGTTTCCCTTGGGCAAATCGACGATGCCGCCGTGTCCGTAGTTCTGGCCGGCGCGGGAGAAGTAAGCAACGAGGCTGGACATGATGGGCTCCTTTCGCGAACGAATTGACTGTTACCATCGTAAGGGCAGTTGCTCTGATGAACAATTCCAATTCGTTCTTATTGCTATTAGTTTTGCTAATAGCACTGCGAGCGGAGACGCCATGGAGCTCCGGAATCTCGTGGCAGTACCCTCTTCCACATTATTCGTATACGTTAGCACATAGTCCACGTCCTTTGTGAGCGTCGCGTCCCCAAGCGTCACGGCCGGCTCGGGTTCGATTTCGCTCCCGGTGTATTCCTGATCCTCGATATCTGCCACCAAGGCGCCCGCGATGGGCTTTGGCCTGGTGTCCTCGCCAACAGCAACGACACACTCCCTGTGTACGTCGCGCACGGTCCAGGTGATGGTGGCCCCGCCTTGGGCCACGGCTAGAACGGTGCCATCTCCAAGCACCAAGGCCACGTTGGGGTCCGAGGTTGTCCATGTGGACATCTGGGGATTTGCGTTAGCAGGGTCTATGCTCCCTATTGAAATCTTTTGCATGTCGCCGGGAGAGAGGGCAAGCGTTATGTCCGAAAGCTCGAAGGAAGTGACGACGTTTTGCGGTTGGACGCCAAGGGTGCTAGGCGATTGCTCGTACCACGGGCTATTTTGACCTATCACATAACCGTCATATTTTATATCGTTACTTTCCACCTGGTACACCTTAACGTGATACTCGCTTTCATTGCCATAATTGGAGTATTCGCGATCCCTTCGTATCATTTCGGCGTCGCTGACCATAAAATAGGTGTAGGCAATCTGATTTCTAAAACTATCCCAGTTATCGTTTGCGTCGACTTTATCCGTACGCCCTGCGTTCCACGTCGTGTCCAGCACAAACCATGAGTCATCGATCTTCACGGCATTCCAGTCGTGCCATAAGCTCGAAACAACTCTACAGTCAACTCCGAGATTATCCATAAGCAGTTTGAAGGCATGCGCGAAGCCCTGGCAGACGCACGAGCGTTTGGCAAAGGCCCCGTACGCACAGTGCGCGTAGAACACGTCGTAGTAATCTTGCATCACGCCATAGGCCACGGGCTCCAGCTCCCCCGTGTTTGATGCAACTTGGTTGTATGGACCGTCATAGTACGTTACATGTGTGCATATCCAATCGTGCGCGGCCTTAACCTTTTCGAGGTCGCTCCCATCGGCGGGAATCCACGACATGGCGTTCGCAATGCCTCGCGACATTTCCTCACGCATGTAGAGTACCTGGTCGTCCGTGTAGCTGCCGAGGTAGTAGGAAGGATGAATGTTTGAATAATATGCGAGTCATCGTAGGTCCCATGAAGCGTCCATTCGACGTCAAAGAGTTCGGGATGGTCGAGAAGCAGCTCGTGGTATAGGTTGTTGAACTCTTGGTATGTCTTGTTGAATAATGATACGTCCACCTCGTCTTTGTCGCGTCGCTCAAGCGCGGTGAGAACCAAGGCTTTAAGCGCCTTATCCGATGTGTCGAGTTCTGGCGGTGTGGCAAGTACGGTGGCTTCGGGCTGCGCTTTTACAAGGGTCAGCTCATAATCCGGCCCATCGACCTGTATATGGTCGCCTGTAGGGCAAGAGGTGTGCCCAGCGAATGCAACCTGTTCGTCAGCAAGAGCAGCGGCAGGCAGAGAAAGAACGATGCCAAGCGCCACGAGGATCACAGCAAGCATCCTCCATGACGGGACTCTCCGAGCGCCTAGCTTTTTGGAATATCTCCAACCGTTCATAGCAAACCACCCCTCTTACGCACCTATTAACTTCTTATTATGAGATCACGATGTCGCGGGGATGGGGGCAATGACACGCAACGTGGGTCGCGCATTCGAGCTTATCCTATGCAAGTACTCACTTGGCAAACTTACAAGTTTGCCAACGCGTGTGCCTGTGCTCGACAGGTTACACGCTTCGCCCCGGCAAGAGCGGGCAAAAAGCCTTTAGATCGATACCCGTTTCGACAACAAACGCACGGGCGACCTCGCTTCCAAGGTCATCAAGCGGTTCGAGTTCGCGGAAGCTCTCCCATGCACGGCACAGTTCCAACGTCGTCGTGAGGTACAGCAGGCGCTCTAACACCGTTGCATCCTCCGTTTGGAACACCAGTCTTGGATCGCCAACGATGTCCCCAACCATTTCGACGTCAGCATACTTACCAAGAGCAAAGCCAATACGTGTTGCTTTCGAGAACCATCTGTTCGCATGTATCCTTTTAAGGGCCGAATTGTAATCGTCTGTCGAGAAGCCGCCTGTTATAAAAACGATTATGGGCATCTGCAAGAAGCTACCGGGCACCAAATAGCCTTCAGGCCGCAACTTGCCATCCAGTTCGTCAAGCGCGGCCCCCACATTTCTATACCTGCTGATATTATAAGCCCAGCGAATGTATTCACGCAGGTCTTGGGGGCCCGACCTCGTAATCCAAGTGCAGGATTTTGCGTATTCGAGTACGCCAATCCTTATTGCTGGTCCACCGCTGAATTCCTTTTGAGCGAAAGCGCACATCCGATCGTGCCACCGTCTCAAAACATTGCAGAAGTCTTCCCTCTTAGTGCCGAAATTCCTGCTAGCAGCAGTATCGAAGATAAGATAAATGTGGAATGCGAATCCTTGTTGCAAATCAGCCATTGATTCCAAACTCGGCACTTTCGATTCCTTTCTTATTTCGAGCACAATCCTACGGTATTGTCACATGCGCTTTTTTACGCTACCGCTTGTCACGCGCATTACGTACAAAAGCGCCACGAATCAGCCAGGGGAAACCACACACTCGTTCGATGCATAAGAGTGAGCGGCAGGCCCAGGCAGACGACGGTGACCTTCCTAGGCCGCATGGAGGAGGACCAGGTCCCGTTCCTCAAGGCCGCCTACTCCAAGAGGAAGCCCCGCCTCGTCTGGGACGACGACGCGGGGTAATAGTGGGAAGCCGTCAGACCGACGTGCGATCCGAGACTGGCTTGACGTCAATTCTAACGTCATTCAGTATTCATTCGTTTGTTCTATGGGCCCGTCGCCGTCTTGAATGTGCAGGCGCCTAGTTGCTCTTGATCTTGCCAACGAGGCCCATTACGGCACCCTTGGCCTTGTCGGCAACGTCTTCGGCGACAAGCTGCACTTCCTCAAGGGAGACCTTGCCGTCCTCGTCGATGTCTAGGTTCTGCTTTACGTCGTCGACGGCCGACGCCGCGGCATTAGCAACGCCCTTGGCCTGAGCGACCACCGCATCCGCAACTTCCTTTGCCTCGACTTTGCCGTCGGCGTTTGCATCGAGCGCAGCCTTGCCCTGCTCGACGAGGTCGTTTGCCGCATCCAAGATTCCCATAAGAGCCCCTTTCCACAAGAGCACATCTCAAACGTAATGACAGTATAACTCTGCCCGCAAGGCAATAAGCAGCCGAAGACGACACCCTTCGGCGAAAGCCTTTCCGGATCTCGCATTCGCACCTTCCTACACATTCGCAACGGCGTGGACTGGAGCTGATTCCAGAATCCATGGCGGTTCGTCCGCTGCGCACGAGCACGGAGATCCTGGCCGAGATTCGCGAACTCGAGGCGAGCATCGCCGCCATGGCGTACACGCAGCGCGCACCGCACCGTCGATGCCGCGCATGATCGACACTGCGCCTACTAGCACATCGTCACAACGTAGCTCGCGAACGCAGTTCGGGACGGGAGCTCAAGCCTACGCCTTGGCCCCAGAAGTTCACGCTCCCCGAAGTTCACGATCCCAGAAGGTCGAGCCCCCCAGAGTTCACGCTCCCAGAAGTTCACTTTTCTCTGAACTTATGAGATAATTTAAAAGTTAGCTGCCTTTAACTATTAACGAGGAGCCGATCGCTGCAAGATCGCGATTACCAATCACAGCGGTCGTGCATTCCTGCTGCACGCGCGCCTAGGTCGAACGAACGGAGAAACGCATGAGGAACGACAACGAATACAAGGCGCTCTCAGTCAAGGAATTCACGAAGGCCGCCGAGATTTACGACAGCGGCCATGCCGGAATCTACGAAATGTGCAAGGACGACTACCCGCCCATCCTCGAGGAGCTGAAGAAGGACGACTTCGAGGACCTCCTCGATGTGGGCTGCGGGACGGGCCCGATGGTCGAGCTGCTCGCATCCGAATTTCCGGGCAGGCACTACACGGGGCTCGACCTGACGCCTAAGATAATCGAGGTCGCGAGTGCCAAAGGCATCGAGGGAGCGCGCTTCGTCGTGGGCGACGCAGAGGACCTGCCGTTCGACGACGGAAGCTTCGATGCCGTCATCTGCGCGAACAGCTTCCATCACTACCCGAACCCGCAGGCCTTCTTCGACGGGGTCGCGCGCGTGCTTCGCCCCGCCGGCAAGCTGGTACTGCGCGACTACACGGCCCCGGCACCCGTCCTTTGGCTCATGAACCATACGGAGATGCCGCTTGCGAACCTCGTGGGCCACGGCGACGTGCGCGCCTACACAACGGACGAGGTCCACGCGTTCTGCACGGCCGCCGGCCTGCAACCCATCAAGCTGGAGGCGCAGAGGAAGTTCCGGCTGCACCTCGTCGCTCTCAAGCCAACAGATGCCCAAAACGCGCGGCTCCGGTTCGGCGACATCCAGTAGACCGCCCCGTCTCGGAGCAGAGCTTCGTCGTCCCCGAGCAGCTCCCTCACCGCCGCGAGACCGCCCCCGTCTCAGAGCAGAACTACAACGCGGAGATGCGCGAGCGCAGGATCACCGGCTCTGGTTCCGCGAGTCCGCGATTCTAACCGTTCTTCTCGATGGCGCCGAGGTGTGCATCGAATTGAGGTACACTCACAACCTGACTCGCATTCCCGCCCCAGGAGAGACGATGCCCCTCGACGAAATCACGAGTGCTTCGCTCAGCCCACGTTGCATGCGCTGCATGCTCGACAAGTTCCTCGACTCGTGTCCGGCGAACACTCCGTGGCGCATACGTGCAGACTACATGCGCCGCGTTCTTTCCACAGTCGCGGAAGGATCGAAAACGCTGACGGCGCCCGAAATCAGCCACGAGCTGGGGGCGATTCTGCACGAGATGTTCGGCATCGAGCGCGACTTCACCGAAATCAAGCGGCACTTCAACGAGCTCGTGCTCGGTCTCGAGCCGCAGCTAACAGCGCGCATGGCGTCAAGCGACGACCCGCTCGACCTCGCCATACGATGTTCCCTCGCGGGCAACTTCATCGACTTTGGGTCCACCGGGGATGTGGACGAGGCGAAGCTGCTGCAGCTGGTGCAAGACTCGGCTCACATGGAACTCGACGTGGATGCCATGGCCGACCTCAAGGCGCGCATCGCCCACGCGCATAGCATCGCTTTTCTCACAGACAACTGCGGCGAGGTGGTTTTGGACAAGCTGCTGATGCGCGAGATCACCCACGTTAACCCGGGGGCCCAGATCACGGCCATAGTACGTGGCGCGGAGACCTCCAACGACGCGACCATGATCGACGCGCGGCAGGTGGAACTGGATGCAGTCGCGCGCGTCATCCACAACGGGAGCGGCGTGGCAGGCACATGCCCCGCGCGCGTGAACGAGCAGACAAGGACCGCGCTGCGGCAGTCCGATCTCGTGATATCCAAGGGACTGGCCAATTACGAGACGCTCTCCGGCAGAGGCAAGAACACGTACTTCCTCTTCCTGTGCAAGTGTGCGCTCTATGTCGAGGTCTTCGGCGTGCCCCTCAACACGGGAATGGTCGTACGTGGGGCGTAGCCGCGACGTGAGGCCGGCATAGGGGCGCACGAAACCCCACGTCATCGCAGACAGAGTCACTGCGGGCAGCCAGTGGGCGAAGTTGTCGTTGCCATGAGAATCGCCCCGATGTTCCACACATTGTGGAGCACTGCCGTAAGACCTCGATTCCCAAAGGTTCACTTTTCTTCGCTTCTGTGAGAGAATACAAATGTTAGCTTCGTATAACTTTGAGGAGAAGCACATGAATTCCAAGACCTTCGATGGGGTTGCGGACACGCTCTACATCCCACTCACAGCGCGTATCTACGTCTCGAAGCGGTTCCCCGAGTTCTTCTTCGACCCCAAGTCACTCGAGCTCGAGGACGCCATTCCCGGCAATAGCATCCAGAAGGGTTCAAACGAGTACACTATGATCGCGTCGGCTGCCCGTTACCACAACCTCGACCAGATGGTCCGCGCCTACATCGCCGAACACCCCGCCTGCAATATCGTGAACGTGGGATGCGGCCTAGAGACCATGTTTTGGCGCGTGGGGCCCGATGCACCGGATGCGCAGTTCTACGAAATGGACCTGCCCGAGGTCATCGAGACGCGCCGGCGTATTCTCGGTGCGCCCGAGCGCGACGCACTCATTGCAGGCGACGCGTTCGACCTCTCCTGGTCGGGTGGAATCGATACCTCAATTCCCACGCTCATTGTCGTCTCGGGCGTATTCCAATACTTCCACAACGCCGACGTGCTCAGCTTCATCGCCAACGCCAAGAAGGCGTTCGCCGACGCAGAGCTCATCTTTGACGCCACCAACACAAAGGGACTCGAGTACACCAACAAGTACGTGAAGAAAACGGGCAATGAGTCTGCCCTCATGTACTGCGCGATTGACAACCCGACGGCGTTCGCCCGCGAGGCAGGATGCGGGCTGATAGAGGTGCGCCCCTTCTACGCCGACGCCCGCCGCGTCCTCAAGGGAAAGGTCGGACTGTACGCCAAGGCCGCCATGGCGATTACCGATCGCTCCGGTCGAGCATTCCTGCTGCACATGAAGCTCTAGGTTGAACGAACGGAGAAACGCATGAGGAGCGATAACGAATACAAAGCGCTCCCAGTCAAGGAATTCACGGAGGCCGCCGACGTGTACGACAGCTGCCACGCAGGAATCCCAAGTGACAACACCCTCCGTCCCCGTTGTCACGTCCCCGTTGTCACGTCCCCGTTGTCGCCCGTTGCCAGCAGGAACGTGACAACACCCCGCGTCCCCGTTGTCACACGTTACAGAGTGCGTCCCACAGCCTGTTCTCGTAGGCGGCGCATGTGCGAAACACCTCGCAGAGTTTCTCGACTTCGCCGTCGGACAAGCCTTCGGCCCGCGCATCAAGAACGTCTATCCATTCCTGATTCGCCGCGACGTAATCCTCGCACGTATACGCATCGAACCAACCCTTATACGGCGAGGCAGCGATTTCGTCGGCGTACTTCGCCGTCATGCGCTGTGCTATGTAGGCATAAACCCAAGAGCACTGAAGTTGAGCGGTAAGACCAGCAAGGACGCCTTCCTCCTCCGCCTCACGAAGCATGTACTCAATATAGTCAACGATCTCGCAAGCTTTCGGGCACCGGGCCACGTCCTCCTCCGAAATGCCGAGCGCTCTCATATGTGGCACGTGAACCTGCGTCGTTTCCTTCTTGGTTTGCGCAATAACAAAACGGATAAAATCTTTTAACGTCGCATCGTCCGCCAGCTCACACAAGCGCTCCAGTATATATATGTAGTCCGTCAAATACAGGTAGTCCTGAATCATGTAATTGCGATACCGGCACTCGTCGAGGGTTCCTCGGGCCATTGCAACAACAAAGGGTTTATCTGCTGCCTGCGCCCAAAGGTCCTTCACGCTTTCGCACAAAACGGTCGAGAGCTTCACGGACGTCCCCCTAGCACTTCGCGACGATGGCAACGTATCCTCCGCTCTTGTAGCCTTCCACAACCTCTTCCGGCTCCTCGTTCGTATACAAGGGATTTTTTATCAGCGTTTGATAATAAGACAAGTTCACGAAGCCGAGTTCCTTGAGCACGTCGATCTTTTCTTCCGTCGTATGCCAAACCCCACTGGCCGCCAAGGCCAACGGATACGGCAGCTCGGGCATCGTGCCATCCAGATACTCGTGGTCGTACGTGTTCAAACTCTTGCCAAGCAGATACATGAAACCAAACGCACTCTCCTTCGGGACGTCGAGCAGTATGAGCTTGCCGCCTTCCCTCAAAGCGCGCTTGCACTTGCCATACGCAAGCTTGAGGTCTTCCATGTAGCTGGAACTCCCGTTGAAGTAGATAATGTCGTACGCATTTGCAGGCAAATCGACGTCCTCGATTGTGCTGTAGCTAATGACGCGCACGCCACGCTTCTCGGCGATTTTTCCCATATCCTCGGAGGGTTCAATTCCATCAATATTCGTACGGTCGATGTAGCTTTCGAAGAGACCACTGCCGCAACCAACCGAAAGCAGCCTCTTTCCTTCGATGTTCCCCAAAGCTTTTTGGAACAGCTTGAGCTCACTTGCAAAGAGGTTCTCGTTTTTCATGAACCATTCGTCGTACTGCGCCGCATAGCCATCAAACATCACATTTTTCGCATTCATGCTACTCCACCTCCATAAGCGCAAAGTTGTGGGCCATGGGGCCGGAGCCCTTTCCGAGGTCGAGCATCGCCGCGAGGGCGCCGGAAAGATACGCCTTGGCCTTCTCAACCGATTCGGCAAGACCGCACCCCTTTGCCAAGTTCGACGCGATGGCACTCGAGAGCGTGCATCCCGTTCCATGGGTATTGGGGTTATCAATCCTTTTCCCTTCGAACCAAATGGGCTGGTCCACATCGGGACCATACAGGACGTCGTTTGCATCGTTGATTCGATGACCACCCTTTACCAAGGCCGCGCACCCGTAGCGTTCGTGGAGAATGACTGCCGCCTTTTCCATGTCCGCCTCCCCCGTGATTGTCATCTCAGCCAGGATTTCAGCTTCCGGAATATTCGGCGTAATCACCGTTGCAAGAGGTAGCAGCCTTGCCTTGAGCGTCTCGATGGCATTCTCCTCGATGAGACGCGCCCCGCTCGTTGCCACCATTACCGGATCGACCACGATGTTTGCCGCCTGATACTGCGTCAGCTTGCTTGCGATGACTTCAATCAGCTCGGATGAGGAAACCATTCCCACCTTCACCGCGTCGGGAACGATGTCCTCAAACACCGCGTCCAATTGCAGGCCAAGAAACTCGGGCGTTACGTCCTGGATGCCTCTTACGCCGGTGGTATTCTGCGCGGTGAGGGCCGTAACAGCACTCATCGCATATACCCCATTCATGGTCATCGTTTTGATGTCTGCCTGAATGCCGGCGCCTCCGCACGAATCCGATCCTGCGATAGTCAATGCCTTTTTCATTATGTTCTCCTTTCGATAAAAGCATTCACTTTTTGTAGAGCGACAGAAAGTGGTGCCCCCGATCTGCCGCTGATAAAACCTTTTTAGAACAGCCGCCTCAGTTGAACAGTCGCCTCAGTTCCGTAAGACTCCTCACGTATACTTCAGCCGATTCTTCCAATCCTCGCTGGTCCGTCTCTCCGCTCGCGTCGTAAACACCCACGGTGTGGTACCCCGCATTCGCGGCTGTTCGCAGGGCATACAGCGAGTCTTCGAATACGCAGACTTCGTCGTTTGCGAGGCCCAAGTGGTTGGCAGCGGCATCGTATATCTCGGGCGAGTGCTTGCTCGAACCCACTTCGGCGCTCGTGAAGAGCCTACAAATATATGTGAGAAGGCCGTTTCGCTCCAGTGCCGCCTCTACGTGCTCGCGCGGGCTTGACGTGGCCGCCGCCATCTTGACGCCCGCCTTGTCGAGCGCGTCCAACAGTTCCTTCGCACCTTCCTTGGAGCGCACTTCGTGGAAGTAAAAGCTCCGCAACATGGCTTCGAGGTCGGCTTTTATCTCCTCGGGAGTGTTCTCGAGGCCATAGGCTTGTTTAAGATACGACGCGCCTTGCTCCATGCTCATGGAAAAGAGGGTTTCGCCAAGGCCAGCCTCGGGCTCGACGCCTCGTTTCGCAAGGTATCGAGCTCCTAGGTCCTTCCATATTCCCATCGAGTCGAGCAGCACGCCGTCGATGTCCAGAATCACGCCCTTTATGTTTTTGCCAAACTTCATGGTTATCCAAGCCTCGTGGTTGTTCGCGCTTCGGGGTTGTCCGCGCCTCGGGGTTGCCAAGCTTCATGGTCTTTGCTCAGTCTTTTATCGTTTCTTCGATTGTCTCTCGTAGCAAGGCGGTTGCCGCACAAATGTTTTTTTGCGCATAGATGGCGCTTATCACCGCAATGCCGCAAATGCCGCTTCCTTTAAGCTGCGCGGTGTTCTCGCGCGTAATGCCTCCTATTGCCACGACGGGAATCGAAACCGCCTCGCAGATGGCCTTGAGCGTTTCGTGCGACACCTCCACGGCATCGTCTTTCGAACCCGTCGGAAACACCGCGCCCACTCCCAGGTAGTCGGCACCGCGCTCCTCGGCACGCACGGCCTGCTCCACCGTTTGCGCAGACACACCCAATATTTTGTGCGGCCCAATGAGCGCGCGTACGTCTCCCGCCTCCATGTCGTCTTGGCCAACGTGCACGCCGTCCGCATTCATGCGCATGGCGATGTCCACGTTGTCGTTGATCACGAACGGCACGCCGTACTCCGCCGCCAACGTCTGGAGCTGTACCGCCTCTTCGTAGAAGTGCTCCTCATCGAGGTCTTTCTCCCTCAGCTGGAGGAACGTTACCCCGCCATCGAGGCTTTCTCGCACCACGTCGTAAAGAGTTCGACTGCCCAGCCAATGACGGTCGGTAACCGCGTACAGCAGCAGCGACTTGGCGAGCTCTTCGCGCGCCTCGGCGGCCGGTCCCTCATGCAACCCCGTTTTCATACAGGATATACCTCCCTACCTTATCTCATACTTTGCTCCGGCAAAGGGCTCACCGGTGAGGTTCGTCACAACCAGCTCGCCCTACCTAATCTCGTACCTTGCTCCGGCATCAAGGGTTTTTCCGTCCATGTTGTATATCGCATCGATGATGCGGTTTCGGTAGGTGGAGTTTCCCTCGCCTTCCTGCATGCGGCTCCATCCGATTTCTCCGGCAAACCCCATCGTGCACACCGCAGCAGCGGCAGCCTCGAGCTTCGCGTCCGGGTTTGCCGTGACGAATGCCGTCATCATGCCGGACAGCTGACACCCCGTGCCCGTGATTTTTCCCATCTCGGGACGACCGTTCCGTATGACGAAGCACCTTTCAGCGTCCGCCACGAGGTCAATGGCACCAGTGATGGCAATAATGGCATGCGTCTTTGCGGAAAGCGCCTTGGCGAAGGCAACCGCATTGTTGAGGGTCTCCTCCGTCACTGCGTCTGCGACGTCCGCGTCTACGCCCTTGGTGGTGCCACTGCCACTTGCGAGCGTTTTTATCTCGGAAATATTGCCGCGTATAACCGTGAACTCGATTTTATCCATGAGGCCAACTGCGGTAGTGGTGCGCAGTGCCGATGCTCCTGCGCCCACAGGATCGAGCAGCGTCACATGGCTCAGCTCGTTTGCCTTTGCGCCGGCACGGTACATGCCCTCAATGCTTCTTTTGTTGAGCGTACCAATGTTTATGTTGAGACCGCCACAGATGCTCGTTATGTCTTCGACGTCTTCCGGCTCGTCCGACATGATGGGGCTCCCCCCACATGCAAGAATCACGTTTGCTACGTCGTTGACCGTCACATAGTTTGTGATGTTATGAACGAGCGGTACCGTTTGCCGTACGTTTTCGATGCAATCGCCTAGCACAGTTACCTCCTAAACAAAAAAGCAGTTATGCCCTATAGGTATAACTGCTCACGAAACAGCCGAAAGAATCGGACGCAATATCTACCTACGTTGGCATTACCCAAATCAGGTCACGGGTCCGGGCCTAACTGCCCGTTCTCAGCCTGCATGCACAAGCTCCCCTTTGTTCGGTGCTATGGTATTCCCTTGCGCGACGATTTGCAAGCATATTCTTGTGCGGGCCGTCTTTTGCGGGCCGTTTTTGCAGACGGGTTTTTGCAGACGGTTATGCAGACTTGTTCTTTCGACGCCGCGATGGAGGGCGCGCTAGGTCGCCCCGGCAGCACACAGCCCGTAACGTGTACCAGGAGGGCCACTTAGGCCGGGATTTGTCTGCTAAATGGCCCCCTCGGTACACAACCTCGTAACGTGTACCCAGAGCACCACTTAGGCCGGGTTTTGTCTGCTAAACGGCCCGTTTGACACCCATTACCAACGTTGGGTGCCAAACGGGCCACCTTGCTGACAAAACCTTCGGCCCTCACAACCTGCGCAACGCCACATAGCTCAGCGCACCGCCTGCCGGCCCTCACGACCTGCGCAACCCGCGCAGCGCAACCCGCTCGGCGCAACGCCACACAACCAGCGCACCGCCTGCCGGCCGTCACGACCTGCGTCGCCGCGCCGAACGCGCAGCCCCCTACAGGTAGTCCTGCTGCTGGGCTTTCTTCGCGGAGCGAATGAGAAACTCCTGGTTGTTCTCAGTCTGCTTCAGTCCCTTGATGAGCGCAGATTCGGCACGTTCGATGTTGTTCATGTTGGCAAGAACGCGACGGATGCCCCACACGAACGGCTGCAGCTCGGCATCGATGAGCAAATCCTCGTTGCGCGTACCCGAAGCGACGGGATCGATGGCCGGGAAAATGCGTTTGTCTGCCAAGTCGCGATCGAGCTTGAGCTCCATGTTGCCCGTGCCCTTGAACTCCTCGAAGATAACTTCGTCCATTTTGGAGCCCGTATCGACGAGTGCCGACGCAAGAATCGTAAGGGAGCCACCACCCTCGATGTTTCGTGCGGCACCGAGGAAACGCTTGGGCGGATACAGCGCCGCAGAGTCAACGCCGCCGGAAAGGATGCGTCCACTTGCAGGCTGCGCGAGATTGTAGGCACGTGCGAGCCTTGTAATGGAGTCGAGCACAACGACGACGTCCTCGCCCTGCTCCACCAACCGCTTCGCTCGCTCAATAACAAGCTCCGAAACGGACGTGTGATTCTCGGCCGGCATATCGAACGTCGAGGCCACCACCTCACCCTTGATGGAACGCTGCATGTCGGTTACCTCTTCGGGACGTTCGTCCACTAACAGGCAGAAGAGGTGCACCTCGGGATTGTTCGCCGCTATCGACTGACAAATGCGCTTGAGAACGGTCGTCTTGCCAGCCTTCGGAGGGCTCACGATGAGGCCACGCTGCCCCTTACCGATGGGAGCGACCAAATCGATGGCGCGACCGGTTATCGACTCCTTGCCATGCTCCATAACGAGGCGCTCATCGGGATAAATGGGCGTAAGGTCCCTAAAGCGTGGACGCTTGCGAAGCTCCTCGAGCTTCTTCCCGTTCACAGTTTCAATTTTGCCAAGCGGAGGATACTTCGTGTTCGCGCGTGCGGGAACGACGGTTCCCGACACCTTGTCGCCCATCCTCAGTCCGTTTTGCCGAATCAGCTGCTGATGCACGAACGCGTCGTGATCGCCCTTCATGTAGTTGCCCGTGCGCAGGAAGCCGTAACCGTCGTTTTGAATCTCCAGAATGCCCGTAACGGAGCGGAATCCCTCCGCAAGGGCAGCAGCCGTATACACCTGCTCCACAAGCTCGCTCTTGCGCTTGCCCGCAACATCGATTTGGAGTTCGATGGCCTTCTCGCGCAGCTCGGCGACCTTCATCTTTTCGAGATCCTCGCGCTTCAGGCTCGGCTCTGCCACCTGCTCAGGCTGATTGGCACGACGCCCGCGACGCCTGTTTTGCTGTTGCTGATTGCGCTGAGACCCGTTTTTGCCCCTGCCTTGGCCCTGCTGTTGTCCTTGGTTACCTTGGTTACCCTGGTTACCCTGGTTGCCTTGATTTCCTTGGTTGCCTTGGCCACCTTGGTTGCCGCCGTTCTGCCGCCGGCGCTTCCGCTGGCCACCGTTTTGCTGCTGCTCGGAAGAGCCACCTTGCTGCTCGGAGCCATCGCCCCGCTGGGAGTTCTTCCCGTCCTGCCGCTCGGAGCCGCCTTCCTGCGCATCATTTGCATCCCGCGACTCAGATAAACCCTGCCGTTGGTCCCGACCAGAACCTTGATCGGATGGACCCTCCTGCGATTCCCCCTCGCCCTGCGATTCGAAGGGACCATCGTCGTTCGACTCGCGGCGAGGTTCGCGGCTTAACTCCCCAGCATTCCCTTGCTGGTCGGAGGGGTCGCTTCCAGACGAATCCACCGCGTTCCACGACTCTGAGGTTGCGTCCTGTTGCAAATCATTCCCGCCTTGCCCCTGTTCGAAGGAATCGCTCGCCTGCGATTCCCCATCATGTTGCCGTTCGGGCTCAGCACTCTCTACCTGCGCATCATACTGCTGTGCCTGCTGAAACTCACCGGACGAATCTCCACCGTCGGGTATCGCAAGCTGTACCTGTCCATCGAGTTGCTCGACGTTCTTGCGACGATGCCTCTTCGGTTTAGGCTGCTCGGTAGGCTGTTCGGACGTTTCGACCTCTGCCGCCTCGGCGTATTCGTCGACACGCGCTTCCTGTTGCGCGTTCTCAGCATCAAACGCAATCTCGGTTTCTTCGGCCATTGGCCCTACCTTTCCGTTGTGCGCGGCAACATTTACCGCATGTGTAAGAGGTGGGAGTGTTTATCTATAAGAATAATGCGCACCACGGCGCAGTTAATGTGAGAAACTATACACCACTTCGCGACTCGTGGCAACATCTAATTGAAAAGGTCTCCCGGTTGGCTCTTCCAAGCCCACCGCCTAACGCCTCAAGGTATTCTCATCGGGAAACAATCGATGGTGCAATCGACCCGGAGGGGCGCCGACCCATAGCAAAACCCAAACCGAAGGTTAAAACCTCACGGGGAGTTTGCCGCACACAGCAAACTCCCCGCAAATGACTGACGTCCAGTCTTTATCAAAATAACCTACGAACGCGCCTTGCGATGAACCACTATCGCAGCGATTTTATCGGCCACCGTAAGCGCCTCGGCGCGACCCTCGTCCGTGAGCTTGATGTCGTGCGACCGCGCACCCACGCCTTCCGCATGCGCTCGCACAACCAAGCCCTTATCGGCCAGCGAAGCAATCGACATCGAGATGGTGGGCTGAAGGAATCCCAAGTTGTCCACAAGACTCGTCACCGTGTTGCGCTCGTTCTCGTTCGCGAGGATGGTCACCAGAATGAGCTGGCCAGCGGTGCAATACACGCTTCCCATGGCATCCACATACCGACGCAAGCGATCCTTCGGCGTGCGCGCGAGCGGTTGACCAGCAGGGATTTGCGCGTACGTTGCCTGCGAGAGCGCACGCACGTATTCACGACCCTCCTCGGAAATCTTGCACTCAATGTTGCGGCGGTCGTTCACTCCCTCGCCGCGCTCAATGAACCCAAGAGTTGCCAAATGATTCGTTCGGTGCGTCATCGTTGGCCGCAACGCACCCTGATAGCTGGCAATCTCCGACGTCTTTACGGGCTCCGACGCCATGTCCAAGCGACACAGAATCGCAAACTCCTCAAATGTAAGCCGCTTTTCGGCTTCTGTTTTCTGCCGAACCAGGTTATACGCCCTGCGAACGGAGAGGTACTCTCGCAGCTCCAAGTGGCCCTCCTACCTTGCTTAGCGCCTTGAGCGCGATGTTGATTATTAGGCACCAAATACTTTACTATGAAAAAGCGATAACTATCCCAACGATTTAAGAATTCACGAAATCCGGCGGATAATTTGGATAAATGTGTGCCAATTGTGAAGAAGCTCCACAATTGGCACTCCGACTACATCTGTTTGGGAGCGCTAACACCTACAAGGCATAACCCCAGCGCAATTACGATGCGCACCGCATCACAAAGCGCCAAACGTGCGTGCGAGAGTTCCACATCAAGTGGACGACCCTCGGAAGGTAGCACCTGGCACTGCGTATAGAACGCATGGAACGCACCGGCCAAGTCCTCGCAATAGTGCGTAAGCCTAAACGGCGCACGGTCGCGCGCGCACCCCTCCACGAGTCCCGCAAACTCCCCGAGCTTGCGGGTAAGGGCAAGCTCGCTCGCGTGATTGAGCAGGCCAAGGTTAACGTCGCTTCCCACGGCACGCTGAGCAACCTCGTCCATGTTGAGCGACTCCACGTCGGCATCGCCAACGCCCGCCGCACGGCGCAAAATGGAGCAAATGCGCGCGTGGGCGTACTGCACGTAGTACACGGGATTGGTGTTGTCTTGCCGCTTGGCAACCTCAATATCGAAGTCAATCATTTGATTGGCCGACTTCGAAACGAGCGTGTAGCGCGTCGCGTCGGCGCCCACCTCGTGCAAAAGCTCGTCAAACGTCACCATGGTGCCCTTGCGCTTCGACATGCGCACTGCCTCGCCGCCGCGCAGCAAGTTGACGAGCTGGCCGAGCAACACCTCGAGTCCCCCGGGATACCCCAAGGCCTCGCACGCGGAATCCACGCGCTTGATGTAGCCATGGTGATCGGCGCCCCAAATGTCGATGACGTGCTCCACGCGCTGGAACTTGTCCCAATGGTAGGCAACGTCCGAGGCGAAGTACGTATACTCGCCGTTCGACTTTACGAGCACGCGGTCCTTGTCGTCGCCAAACGTCGTGGAGCGAAACCACAGCGCACCGTCGTCGGTGGTGTACAAATGGCCCATCTGCTCGAGCTTCGCGAAGGCGCGGTGCACGGCGTCCATGCCCGTTTCGTCCGCCACGTAAAGCGATCGCTCCGAAAACCAATTGTCGAAGTCGCAGCGCGCCTCGTGGCACGTCTTCGCAATGGAGTCGAGCATAAGCAGATAACCCCGCTCGCGCAGCTCGGCCATGCGCTCGTCCTCTGGCAGCTCTACCAGTCGGTCGCCATCCTCTTGCGCAAAGTGATACGCGAGGTCGATGATGTAGTCGCCGCCATAGGAATTTTCGCCAAGCGCCGCGAGGAACGCGTCCGTCAGCGGATGCGACTCGGGATGCTCGTCGTTCTCGTCGTCCACAAACGCCTGTCGATCGGCCAGAAGCGCCTCATACGCCTCGGCGAGGCTGCGGCCCTCCCCCACCAGCTGGAAGAGCTGCACATACCTCGTGGAGACGGAGCTGCCGAACACGTCCATTTGGCTACCGTGGTCGTTTATGTAGTACTCGCGCTGGATGTCGTAGCCCGCATGCGCCATCACGTTGCACAGCGAGTCGCCGAGCGCCGCCCAGCGCCCATGACCGATGTGCATGGGGCCTACGGGATTGGCCGAGATGAACTCCACCTGTACGCGCTGGTTTTCTCCGAAATTCGAGCGTCCGAAGTCCATGCCCTGCGCGCGAATAGTGCTCACCACGTCGTTCGCACTCGCCGTATTGAGATAAAAGTTGATAAACCCAGGACCCGCGACCTCCACGCGATCGAGCAGCGAGCTCTCGCCAAGGTGCGCGGCAATCGCATCGGCGATGGCACGCGGTGCACGGCGCGCAAGCTTGGCCGAGCGCATGGCAACCGTGCTCGACCAGTCGCCGTTGGACGAATCGGCCGGGCGCTCGAGGCCCACGTCGCCAAGCGCGAACTCGGGCAGGTCGCCCGCTGCCTGTGCGGCAGCTATGGCCTCGCGGACGAGGCTCTCCAGCTGTTCTCTCATTCTTACCCCCAATTGCAGGATTGCCAAACGGGGACGCTCCCTCATTGGCGCGGAAGCGTCCCGGAGAATCGATGTTGCGGCGCTGTTTTGCGACGCTGTTTTAGGCACGTGCCTCGGCGGCCAGCTTTTGTCGAAGATCGGAGAGGCCCTTTTCGAGACCCACCGAATACGTTTGCGGGTTGAGGAAGCGCTTCGTGGCGGGGTCGAGGTGCATGAGTGCGTTCTTGCAGCGTGCCTTTGCCTCCTCGATGGTGTTAGGCTCGCCGGCGCGCTCGCCGTTGGCGACGATTTGCTCCATGAGCTCGCGGTAGGTGTTGTTGCCCATGCGATACGTCGTGACGGGGTCGACGAGGTCCACCATGCACGAGCGCTCGCCCGTATCCACTGCATCGTCCACGATCATGTCGCCCACGGGGCAGCCGCTCGCGTCCTCGTAGCGCAGGATGTGCTGGACGCCCGGAATCGTGCGCTTGTACAGCTGCTCGGAGAGCTTCATGACGGGGCGCCACGGCTCGTCGGAGGAGTTACGCGTTGCCGAGAGCTTGTACACGCCGCCGAGGGCCGGCTGTGGGTCGCACGTGGCGAGCTTCGTGCCCACGCCGAACGTGTCGATGGGGGCACCCTGCGCGAAGAGCGACTGGATGGTGTACTCCTCGAGGTCGTTGGATACCGAAATCTTTACGTAAGGAAGGCCAGCCTCGTCGAACGCCTTGCGAGTCGCCTTCGAGAGACGCGCGAGGTCGCCAGAGTCGATGCGGATGGCGTTGAGACGCTCGCCGCGCGCCTCCATTTCCTTGCCTACGATAATGGCATTTTGGATGCCCTGGTACACGTCGTAGGTATCGAGCAAGAGGCAGCAGTTCGTGGGACTCGACTTCGCGAACGCGCGGAAGGCGTCGAGTTCGGTGGGGAACGCCATCACCCATGAGTGGGCGTGCGTACCGAACACGGGAATACCGTACACCTTGCCTGCGAGCACGTTGGAAGTGGAGGTGCAGCCGCCGATGTAGGACGCACGGGCCACGGCCAGGCCTCCGTCGTGGCCTTGCGCGCGCCTCAGGCCGAAGTCCGAAACGGGATGGCCCTCGGCCGCGTACACCACGCGCGAGGCCTTCGTTGCCACCAGCGTTTGGAAGTTCACCAAGTTGAGAAGGGCCGTCTCGATGAGCTGGCACTCGATGAGGGGGCCTTGCACGCGCACCATGGGCTCGCGCGGGAACACGAGCTCGCCCTCGGGCACGGCCCATACGTCCACGTGCATTTTGAAGTCACGCAGGTAGTCGAGGAACCCCTGCTTGAACATAGGGCCACCGCCCGGCGCCATTACGGACGCAAGGTACGCGATGCTCTCCTCGTCGAAGCGGAGATTCTCGACGAGCTCCGCAATCTGGCCAATACCGCAGGCGATGGCGTAGCCGCCGTTAAAGGGATTGTCGCGGAAGAACACGTTGAAGCATCCCTGCGCATCCCCCAGGCCAGACTCCCAAAAGCCCTGGGCCATCGTGAGTTCGTACAGGTCGGTGTTGAGCGCGACGTCGGTTGGGACGGTGCGATCGGTAAGTGCCATGATTCAGCCTTCCTCGCTGAAGTTCGATAATGCCAACAGGATACACGAAAACGGCGCGCAGGGATGGCAGATACTGCAAGTTAACGCACGAGGCCGGCCGAGGGCGGCGGGGCGGCGCGGGCGCGCGGGTCGGGGGCGCGCGGACATGGCAGCAGGCGGCTGA
>JAFWMH010000067.1 GCA_017510785.1 Atopobiaceae bacterium
CGCTCCACTCGTAACCTCGTGCTCTGGCGGACCCGGTCTCCCCGAGACACCATTATCCCACGGACGGGGCCGGGGATGGAAGGTCTTTCATGCTCGTTTGTGCCGCCGCCGGAGGCGGCGGCATGGTTCAAAGTGTGGAAATAGCCGCCCACGGTGGGCTATGCGTCGCTGAACGATCGTTTCCGTGCTCAAGTGAGGAAACAGCCGCCCACGGTGGGCTATGCGTCGCCGAACGATCGTTTTTATGTTCGTCTATGCAGTCGCGTGCAACGCATAGTTGCAACTGCAGTAAACCATTCGTTCGCGGGCTATCCGTTCGCGGGCTATCCGTTCGCAAGCTGTTATCTCACACGACCCGTCCCGCGGCCCGTTCCACGAGCTCTACTCCGTAAGCTCCAGCTTTACGACAGCACCAAGGTCGTCGAGATAATACAAGCCGCCATCCGACCCAAATGCAGCGCGTCCGCCCTGACCCGTACCGAGCTTGGCATCCATGAGGTGCGCGAGGCTCGTATTCCAACGGTTCGATCCACCCTCGAACGCGACCGTACCCGCGAAAGGCTGCTGCTTCACGGCAGCTATCGACCAGGTGCCCTCGGCGCCCGAAACCGCAACGCCCGTCGAGGCATTGATGCGACTCACGAGTGCCGCAGCGTCATCCGCTTTGCGCGTCCATGCCTGCGACACGTTGCCATCAAGACGCACCATAGCCGCTGGACTCTGCGAAGCGGCGCCCGTTTTGGCAACGAACGTCGGCAGTTCATTCTCGCCGTTGCCCGCATAGTACCAACAAATGCTGTCGCCCGAGCGCAAACCCGTAAGCGCTACGTTTTCCTCCGGACGCACGCCGTTAATAAACACCTGCCACGTTTCGCCCGTGATGCCACTCGCACCAAGTGAGGCGAGCGAATCGAGTTCCACAGATCCATCCTCGCCCACCGTATACGAGAGCAGTCTCCCGTCAACATAGCCGTTCTGCTCGAACACAATTCGCGAAGCATCCCAGGCACTCTGAGTAGCTTCGACCTCCACGCTCGTCGGAGCAATCCAGTAGTCGAGTCCAGTACCTCCTGGTCCCACAACCGAAACGCTTACCACAACGGTCCCCACGTCGAAACGCCACTCGAGCACGTTCCCGTCCCCCACATTGAGCGTGGACGCAGAACCCTTATAACGTTCGCCATTAAGATACAGATGCCAAGCGCTTCCCGTAATCGTGTCGAGCGTGCAGGGCACCTCATCGTAGGAGCGCGCCAAAGAAACGATTACGTCGTCAGCTGTAGAAGAACCCGTCTCGTACACCAACGAACTCTCGCTCAGGGCAATGAGCGAAGCCTCCCATGCCGTAGAGTCCTCCTCTATAGAAAGGTCGGAACGCTCCCACTCGCCATCGGGACCCGAAAACACAACCGTTACATCGACCGCAGAATCCGTCGTCACCGCAACTCTGCGTGCCGACGTATTCGCTTGACCCGAAACCGTTTGGCTCGAAACAGGTTCCTCTTCCTCATCCACTTCGGCAGTCTCGTCGGTAACGACCGCGCCACTCGGTTGCACCACGTCCGTCGCAGGTTCCTGTGACGGTGTTACCGCGCTGGTTTCATCCTGCTCCTGATTCTCTTCTGCCTGTTCTTCGGGTTCCGATGTGGTTCCAGGAGTTGTTTGCGTCTCCTCGGTCGCCTCCGTCTCGCCACCACTCGCAGCTGCGACCGTAACGACCTGCGACGCTTCGTCGGCAGCATACGCATATGCCGTAGGACCCATCGCGATGAGTGCTGCCGTTGCCATGCTCAGAACGACGAGGCGTCGATTGCGGTACATGATTCGTCCCGTATTCATGGCACCTCCTCATATAGCGTATGAATACAGATGAGTGAATTGTACCCCAATTTGTTCCCTAAACAACGAAAAACTCGTTCAGTCGACGTGCAGGGGTCGGGCACGGCATGAAAACAATACGCCAGGTCGCCATTGCCACTGCTCGGCACGAACGCCTCGCATGGTAGGCACCCACACTGGTGTAAGTAACGTGGTGATAAGTAACTCGAACACATCGTCGCCGGCGCGCGCCTCGCATGGCATTTCCCCGCGCACAAACCCCGAAAAGCCGAGCGGCGCCACTTCGCACGGGGAACGGCACATGGACTCCATTACTCCAAAAAATACTTGCTCCGCGCATCAGTACGAACTTTTGAGAAGCACAGAGCGACAACCTGCGCATTTAGGGGTTATCTACACCCAATCAACGAACTTCTCAACAAGATGTAGTGTATTTCATCACGTTTCAACACAACAACTTGTGGCATAGTGTAGTAGAGGAAAAGGAAGGAGAGGGCGCAGGCCAACGGCAGCGGGAACTACAATACCAAAAAATGTCGCCGCAGCGACAAAAATGGGTTGTTTTTCTTTCAAATCCAGAGGCACTACGTCCGGGCACGTACAGAACGGCATTCAGTACGAGCAAGACCAAGGAGCGGTGGGTGTAGATGAAAATCATCAAGCGCAACGGTTCAGAAGTCATCTTCGACACGAGCAAGATAATTAACGCCATAACCGGAGCAAACGGCGAGGCTCCCGAAGAGGCACGTCTCACCGAGCGCGAAATTCGCTTTGCAGCACTTAACGTTGAGGACCAATGCGCCGTGGCCGGCCACACCGTAACCGTGGAGGAAGTGCAGGACTTGGTAGAGGACCAGCTTATGGCCCTCGATCACTTCGACGTTGCCCGACGCTACATCATTTATCGTTACGTTCAAAACCAGAAGCGCCATAAGAACACCACCGACGACAAAATCCTCACGCTCATCGAAGCGAACAATGAGGAAGTGAAGCAGGAGAATTCCAACAAGAACCCCACCGTCGTGTCGGTTCAGCGCGACTACATGGCTGGCGAGGTCTCGAAGGACCTCACCATGCGCGAGCTGCTGCCAGAGGACGTGGTTGAGGCTCATAACTCGGGTATTATCCACTTCCACGACTCCGACTACTTCGCGCAGCACATGCACAACTGCGACCTCGTAAACCTCGACGACATGCTGCAAAACGGCACCGTGATTTCGGGCACGCTCATCGAGCGCCCCCATAGCTTCTCCACGGCATGCAACATCGCCACGCAAATCATCGCTCAGGTAGCCAGCTGCCAGTATGGTGGCCAGTCCATCAGCCTGACGCACCTCGCCCCGTTCGTGGACGTTAGCCGCAAGAAGATTCGCCGCTCGGTGTACGCCGAAATGCAATCGATTGGCTTCCACGCCTCGCCAGAGCAAATCAACGTTATGGTAGAGAAGCGCCTGCGCGAGGAGGTTGCCCGTGGCGTCCAAACCATCCAATACCAAGTCGTCACCCTCATGACCACCAACGGTCAGGCTCCCTTCATCACTGTGCTCATGTATTTGGGCGAGGCACGCAACGAGCAGGAAAAGGCCGACCTCGCGCTCATCATCGAGGAAATGCTCAAGCAGCGTCACCAAGGCGTAAAGAACGAGAAGGGCGTGTGGATAACACCTGCCTTCCCCAAGCTCATCTACGTTCTGGAGGAAGACAACATCCACGAAAACAGCCCCTACTTCTACCTCACCAAGATGGCAGCCAAGTGCACCGCCAAGCGCATGGTGCCCGACTACATCTCCGAAAAGATGATGCGCAAGCTCAAGCTCTCGAAGGGCGAGGTTGCGGGCGAAGGCGATTGCTACACCTGCATGGGATGTCGATCGTTCCTCACGCCCGACCGTTCGGGCAACGGCTTCAACAACGTGGCGCACGCGCTGAACTACGAGCCGGGCAAGCCCAAGTATTACGGACGATTCAACCAGGGCGTCGTTACCATCAACCTGCCCGACGTAGGCCTCTCGTCCGGCGGCAACATGGACAAGTTCTGGGACATTTTTGACGAGCGTCTCGACCTGTGCCACCGCGCACTCCGCTGCCGTCACGAGCGTTTGCTGGGCACCCCGTCCGACGCCGCGCCCATACTATGGCAGCACGGAGCACTCGCCCGCCTCAAAAAGGGCGAGGTAATCGATCCTTTGCTCTACGGCGGCTACTCCACCATTAGCCTGGGCTATGCCGGCCTGTACGAGTGCGTCAAGTACATGACGGGCTACTCCCACACCGATCCGCACGCCACCGAGTTCGCACTCTCCATCATGCAGCACATGAATGACCGCTGCGCCGAGTGGAAGGCTGCCGAAGACATCGACTACTCCATTTACGGTACCCCCATCGAGTCCGTAACCTACAAGTTCGCCAAGTGCCTGCAACGCCGCTTCGGCATCGTCCCTGGCATAACAGATAAGGGCTACATCACCAACAGCTACCATGTGCACGTAACCGAGGAAATCGACGCTTTCACCAAACTGCAGTTCGAGAGCGCGTTCCAGCATCTCTCCCCCGGCGGAGCCATTAGCTACGTCGAGGTTCCCGACATGCAGGATAACCTTGAGGCAGTCGTAAGCGTCATGCAGTTCATTTACGATCACATCATGTACGCCGAGCTCAATACCAAGAGCGACTATTGCCAAGTGTGCGGCTTCGACGGACAAATCCAAATCGTTGAGGACGACGGCAAACTCGAATGGGAGTGCCCGCACTGTGGCAACCGCGACCAGTCCAAGATGAACGTAGCACGTCGCACCTGCGGCTACATTGGAACACAGTTCTGGAACCAAGGCCGCACCGAAGAGATTCGCGACCGCGTGCTGCACCTGTAAGATTCCCGCGGGGGCGCCCCGGGGTGTTTGCCCTGTGCTCAAACAGCTTCGCTCCGCGAAGAACTCGCACAGCACAAATCACCCCGGGGCGCCCCCAAACTCACACCGCAACAACCGACCACCCCCAAGGCGGCCTTGGCCCCAGACCAGTGGATAAAGTCACAGTGCTTTGTAGTCGGGAAAAGTGCGTGAGGCCTTCGGCCTCCCTACATAGGGCGTCGCAAAGCGACGCACAAAATTCTTAAGGGGTTTAAAGTGCCACTCCAACTCCGTTGGCACAGATTAGCCGAGAGATGGGACCGACCTATGGTCTCGCGCGCAGTTCCGCAGCGAAGCGAGGACTGTTTGAGCACGAGGCCATAGGTCGGCCCCAGCGCCCACAGAGGAGCATCATGAACTACGCAGAAATAAAGAAGTTCGACATTGCCAACGGAGTTGGAGTGCGCACAACGCTGTTCGTTTCAGGATGCCGTCATAGGTGCCCGGGGTGCTTCAACGCGGAGGCATGGCCTTTCTCTGCTGGTCGTGCGTTTACGCCCGAAGTTGAGAACGAGATTCTCGACTCACTCAAACCTGAGTATGTGGTGGGACTCTCGGTACTAGGCGGCGAGCCCCTCGAACCCGAGAACCAATCGGCACTGGCCCCTTTTTTGGAATGCGTTCGCGCGTCGTATCCAAAAAAGAGCACATGGCTTTGGACGGGCTTTACTTGGGAGCAGCTCTCGCGCAAGGAATGCCGTGCGCGCACGGCGAATCTCGATCGCATACTCGCGAACATCGACGTACTTGTGGATGGACCATTCGTTGAGGAGCAAAAGGACTTGACGCTTCGCTTTAGGGGCTCCTCGAACCAACGAATAATCGATGTGGTCGCGTCGCGTGCACACGGCAAGCTAGTGCCGTGGCAAGACGAGCACATCTACGCTTCACACAGCTGGTAGCCTTTTGTGAAGTACCCAAACCTGCGGTAGTATCGTATACGGTTTTTCGCAAGTGCAAAAAGGAGCTTACATGCAACCCAATCGAACCACTCGCCAAGGTACGGCACGACCTCGCTCATGGGCAATCGACGGCCTCGTAGGCATCTCACTCATAGCAATCGTTTGTGGACAAGCGGGTGTTCCCGGTCTCACCAGCGCCACGTGTCTGCTCTCAGTACTGCTCGTAGTATCGGGCTATCTTAGCACCTGCGCCATTGTGCGCGCATTCGAAGCGACGAGAGGCGAGGGCCTTGGAATTACCGGGGTACTTCGCCTGCTGTGGCTGCGCCTTAGACACGTATGGCCATCGCTCGTCACGGTTGTTGCGTTCGTCGCGGCAATTTGTGCGGTACTCGACGCATCGCTTCTCGCCACCGTCCGAAGCGATGCCTTGCCGGCATTGGGCTACTACGCCAACTGGTGGGACCTCTTCCGCAACGCAACACCGGGAAGCACCGGAGCACCGCTGGGCAACATGTGGTTTATTGCTGTGGAGATGCAGCTCTACGTCGTATGGCTGCTTCTTCTCTCCCCCCTCATGAGGGCGGGAAAGGTATGGGCACGCCGCTGTGCCATGATATTCTCGGCACTTTCCATGCTGTGGCTTGTAATGCAATGTGTGACCGGCGGCAACACCGTACGCGTGAGTCTTGGCACCGATACCCGCGCCTGCTCCTTCTTCCTGGGCGCATGGCTGGCGTTCGTGTTTCCCCTCGGACGCGTTCCCGTTATTGGCAAAGACTTCTTGCTTCGTCCCATCGAAACCACCGCGCGCCGCATGCGCCGTCGTCGTTACCAAGCAACGCCGTCCGCCAACATAGTGGGCATTCTCTCGTTCGTGGGCATCGCCATCTTGTTGGTTTTGATGCCGACCTCCGCCGGCGGAACGCTCTCCTCGGGCATTCTCACCATCATTATTTCGCTTTTGGCCGTCATGCTCGTCGCCACGCTGCTCGCGCCCGGAAGCTGGCTTGGCCGCGTGTTCTCACTCGCTCCATTTACCTGGCTGGGCTCGCGCGCTTTGGGCATTTATCTATGGTCGTATCCCCTGTTCGCCATCGTTGCGGCACGCCACGTGGTCGTGCCTTGGTATTTGCACCTGGTGACGGCAGCAGCAACCCTCGTCGCCGCAGAACTCACGTATCGCCTGGTGGAGCTGGCGTTCGCAAGTCGCGAAACCCGCATCAACACGACCCGAAACGTCGCCCCCTATCGCCTTATTGCCACGGCTCTCGCAATCGTCTTGGCCGGCGGTTTCGCAATTCGCGCCATGCTCACCATTCCCACCGAGGCAACGGCCGCCACGATTACTGCCGCGTCCACCACTCCCTCGGGTAAAACCAACGCGAACGCTTCCTCCGTGGGTTCGAATAACACGTCGACAAACTCAACTACTAGCTCCAACAATTCGGATGGGTCGAACACCGCGCAGAGCACAACTAACTCAAGCGTTGAGGCGCCCACGAACAATAGAATCAGCATCGACGACGACACCATTATTCACGCACCGGCGTCCGAAACAAAGAATGGCCGATACGATCCTGTGCTCATAGGCGATTCCGTCCCCGGCGACGCCGACTGGTCGCGTTTGCCCGACGCACTCATCGATAGCTACATTGGCCGCCGTCCCGACCAGGCGCTTGAGGTGGCGCGCGGCTACATCGACCAAGATGGCGTGGGCAACGTAGTAATTCTGGCCTGTTTCTCCAACGTCCCCCCCACTGCCGATCAGCTCGATCAATTCGCCGAGCTGTTTGGCGACGAACGTCAAATCTACCTCGTTGGCACCGTCAATCCCGACGGATTCATGGACCAGGCAAACAGCGAGCTGCAGTCGGCGTGCGCGCGGCACAGCAACATGCACTACATCGATTGGCCTGCCGTAGAGGAAGGTCACGAAAAAGAGTACTTGTGGGACGACGCTACGCACCTGCGTCCCGAGGGCGGAGTCGTTTACGTAAACATGGTAGTGAACGCTATTGCACAAGACCTTATCGACGCGGGCGGCACGACGGAGTAGACTAAGCAGGGAGGCAACGGCGCTTTTCGGCAAAGTGTTGGTCTTCGCCGAAAAGCGCCGCTTCGTTACGACAAAACCCTTTGAGGAAAGGGAGCGACCGTGGCAGAGACGACCAATTATCCGTGTCCCAACTGCGGGGGCCGGATGTACTTCGACGGCAGCATTGGCAGGCTGCACTGTGAGTATTGCGACTCGACGTTTACGCCCGCAGAAATCGAACAACATTATGCGGCAACCCAAGAGAAGGCCGATGCGGCCGCGGAAACACAGTCCCCGCAGCCACAACCAACGGCCCCACGACGTCCCGCTTCGTCCGACCCGATACAGGCATATCTACAGTACTCCAAGCTAGACGATGCGGAGAACCTGCGCGCATACAACTGCTCGTCCTGCGGCGCCCAACTTATGGTGGATCAAGCTACGGCGGTAACGAGCTGCCCGTATTGCGGAAGCAACACCGTTATTCCCGGCCAACTCTCGAACGCGCTCAAGCCCGACTTCGTTATTCCCTTTAAAAAGAGCAAGGAGGACGCGGTAGCCGCGCTCGCCAAATACTACGGCAACAAACGTTTTTTGCCCAACACCTTTACCAGCGACAACCACATACAGGAGGTGCAGGGCGTCTACGTGCCATTTTGGTTGTACACCGGTACGACGTCAGGTGAGGTCGTGTTTAAAGGCACGAGAACGATGACATGGGAAGATAGAGACAACATCCATACGGATACCGACCACTACGACCTGTATCGTGCGGGGCGCCTCGTATTCAAGCGCGTGCCCGTCGACGGCTCGACGCGCATGCCCGACGCGCACATGGATGCCATAGAGCCGTACGACTATGCCGAACTCACGGACTTCACCATCGCATCGCTCCTTGGCTACGTAACGGATCGCTACGACAAAACGGCAGAGGACTGCGCCCCGCGCGCAAACAAGCGCGCAGAAGCATCTTACGTGGGCGAGCTTCAAAAAACGTGCACCTCGTTCGGACTCGTACATGTTAAGGAGGCCGACGTCAAAACAACCTGGAAAAATGTGAGCTACGCGCTCCTTCCCGTGTGGATGCTACACACCACGTGGAACGGCGGGGATTATCTGTTCGCCATGAACGGTCAAACGGGCAAGCTCATTGGCGATTTGCCCATCGACTCCGGCAAGGTGGCCGCCCGGTTCTTCACGATTTTCGTGCCCCTGCTCATAGTTTGCGTGCTTGTTGTTACGTTCGCCTTTGGCGGATACAGGCTTTAGGAGGTTGGCATGCACACGTTTACCCACCGCATCGCTCACCACCAACGATTGCTCGCATGTGTCGCCGTTACGGTCGCACTTGCCATCGCCTTTGTCGCGGCACTCTCCCCATCAATCGCTATGGCCAAAACGGGCAGCTTCGTGTACGACCAAATGGATTTGCTCGACGAATCCGAATTCAACGAGCTGGAATCGCAGGCCAAGGATTACGCAGAGAAATACAACATGGGCGTTTATTTGCTCACATGCGACAACATGGGCATGAGCGACCCCGATCCAGACGATCGCAACAACTTTGCGCGGAGCTTCTACACCGAGCATCACCTCGGCGTCGGCCCGAACAAGGACGGCATTCTTTTTGTGATCGCATCCGTCTCGCGCGATTACGTTACGTTAAAGCACATCGGCACTAGCAACAACGACCCCTTTTCCAATGACTGCGTTAAAGAAATCGAGAGCAACGTAACGGACTACCTGCACGACGACGACTGGAGCGGCGGCGCCAAGGCCTACTACGATACAGTCGATTCGCAACTCAAGTACTATTCCGACCACGGCAAGGCTTGGCGGAGGCCAAACACCGTTGGCCTCTTGCTCAAGATTGCGTTTACCATTCTCCTTCCGCTTCTCATTACCCTTCTCGTAATTAAAACCGAGAAGGACGCCATGAAGACGGCCCGTATGCAAACGAACGCAGGCGCATACGAGGGTAATGCTTTGCAGCTTGATGTGTCGCGCGACATATTCACGCATCGCACGCACAGCATAACGCCCAAACCCAAGCATAACGACTCCGACTCCGGTGGCGGTTGGAGCGACATGGGCGGCGGCTTTAGCGGCTCGGGAGGCGGAAAGTTCTAACGAAACATACCGTACGAGACAAACTCCCTGCAAGCTTGTATTATGGGACAAGCTTGCAGGGAGTTTTTTGCATATTAGAGAAGGGCGGCGGGCATGCCTTCACACAAATCGTGCGCAACGACATCTTGCTGGAATGCTTTGGGGTTTCTCTAGGGGGTAGCCCCCGTGCATCTGGGGGGCTACCCCCTGGATGCTCGGGGGCTACCCCCTGGATGCACGTCGCGGAACGCCATACGCTACATAGCAACAACCTGAACGCTGCTGCCCTCGGCGCTCGCCTTTACTTCCACGCGCTTGTCGATGCGCTTCTCAAGCTCCTCGACGTGACTGATTATCGCCACGAGGCAATCGCCGGAAGCAAGGTCGGAAAGCACGCGCATAACTTGCTCCAAGGAATCGGGATCGAGCGAGCCAAATCCCTCGTCTATGAACACTGTGTCCAAGTGCATGCCACCAGCTCGCTGCTGAGCATAGTCCGAAAGGCCAAGTGCAAGCGAGAGCGACGCCTCGAAGCTCTCGCCGCCCGAAAGTGACGACACCGGCCGCCGCTTGCCCGTAGCGTAGTCGATAACGTCCAGCGAGAGTCCGCCTTTGCCGCGGCTCTCTCCCCCGCTGTTGCGCACCAGCTGGTAATGCCCAGCCGACATTACCGAGAGGCGTTTGTTGGCACATATTACGATTTGGTCGAAGTAGAAGCCAAGCACATAGCGCTCGAACGAGATGCGATTTCCACCCGCCGCTTGCCCGCGCGCAATGCGCGAAACGCGGTCGGCCGCACGAGCTGCACGCTCGAGGCCGGGCAGCTTGGCCGCAAGAGCGCGCATCTCGTCGAGCGTGTGCTCGTTGAGCGAAACACGGGCCGAAGACGCGCGCACCTCTTTGTCGGCACCCTGCTCGGCAGCCTGCGCCACCATGAGAGCCTTCTTTTCCTTGCTCGTTCCGTGGGTTTCGTCGCCCTCCTCGACGCCAAGCTCCTTGAGGCGCGCACGACGCTCCTCAAGTACGGATTTAGCCGACGCCAACTCGCGTTCGGCCTTCTCTACGGCAGCACGCGCGGAATTGAGTACCATCTCGGCTTCCTTGCGCTCCCGAACCACCCTTTGCAGAGCACGCTCGGCGTCCGCGCGCGAAGCGAGCGGCAGGCTCGTGGCAAGCTCGTCCAACTGCGCCTTTGCGATGGCAACGTCCGTGATGGCAACTTCGCACGAGGCCGCAAGTTCGGCAAGCTCGGCTCGTATCTCGCGCACCGATTCCTCGTCGCGCGAAAGCTGCTCGCGCAGTTCATCGAGCTGCCTGAGCTTGCCCTCAAGCGCCCGTACGCGCTCCGACTGCTCCATTTCCTGGTCGATGAGGAGCTGACGCATCCTAGCAACGGCGGCCATGGCCTCACGCTCGGACGCTTCGTCCACGCCAACGACGAAATCGATGCCCCCTTCGCCCAGAAGCTCCTGAACAGCCGTAAGCGTTGTGCGCGAACGCTCTTCCACCGCTGCGCGCAACGCAAGATACTCGTCTTGGATGGACGTGAGCTCGTCTTCGAGCTTTCGCTGACGATTCCGCGCCTCCGTAAGAGAGTTTCGATCGGGCGCAACGTCCGCAGGAACCGCAGGCTTTGGATGCTCGCGCGATCCGCACACCGGGCACGGCTCACCAGCCACGAGCGACGACGCAACGAAGGCAGCATCGTCGGCCACAAGCGACTCGAAGAGTTCGTCGGCTTGCTTGCGTGCGTTAACGGCATCGTGCTGGGCACGTTCCACATCCTTCGCCCGAGACTGAAGCTTCGTGCGATCGCGCGCGAGCGATGCCAATGCATCTCCCGTTTCGCGCGCCCGACCGACCCTGCGAACCGTTTCCTCGCGATCGGCCTTCGCTCGCTCGAGCTGACCCGTCACATCTTGCGCCGTCTCAAGCTCTACCCTTGCTTGCGCCACGGCGGTTTCGAGCTGTCCGCGCCTCTTCTCGCACTCCGCGCGCTTCGTCGTAAGCTCTATGTTCTTGCGCTGCGCTTCCCCAAGCGCCACACGGCGTTGCTCTAGCTCATCGTAACGAGGCAATGCACGCTTGAGCTCGTCCTCGCGCGCAACCATGGCCCGATGCCTGTCGTCGTAATCCACGCTCGCCTCTTCGAGCGCCTTCGTGTAAATGCTCACGTGTGCGTTCGCCCGAATGAGCTCGCGCTTGGCTTCCTCGCATGCGGCAGCTGCGTTTACGGAATCTTCCGCAGCCCGCAGCCGGACCCTTGCCTCCACGGTTGCATCGCGCGCCGCCTCGCGCGCACGCTCCGCATCCTTTACCTCGCCACGCTGCCGCTCGATGAGCTTTTCCGTCGCCTCAATGCAATCGTCGGCAGCAAGCGCAGGATTCGGCTTGCTCAGCACGCGCTGAATGCGGTCGTGCACCTCCATAATGCCGCTATCCAAGCGATCGACGCATCCCTCGAACTGCGCTTGCGCCGTTTCGAGCTCCTCGTGAGCATCTCGGGCATTCTGTGCTAGCTCTGCCGCGAACTTCTCGAGCCCCTCGGTACCAAAAATCTTGCGCAGGACCACTTCGCGTTCCGCAGGATCGGTGCAAAGCAAATCCCTAAATGCACCTTGGGCAATCATGGTGACTTGCCGGAACTGGCCATAGCTCAAGCCCAAAAGATCGATGATAAATTCGTTGACTTGCCGCGTGTTGCTCCCCAGCACAACATCGCCACGCGTGAGCTCCGCCTCGGCAGCTCGCGTTACCAGCGCCGACGCACCGTCGCCACCGGACCTCCTGCGCGCAAGCTGCTGTTGGGGACGACGCACCACCTTGTACACGTTGCCTGCGTGCTCGAACTCGAGCGATACCTCTGTGGGCGTCGAGGCGTCGGCAAAGTCGGAGCGCAGCGTGCGCACGTCGCGGTCGCCCGACGACTCGCCAAACAGCGCATATGCGATGGCGTCGAACAACATGGTTTTGCCCGAGCCCGTGTCGCCATATATTAGATACAAGCCATGGCTGCCAAAACGCGAGAAGTCGATGCTTGATGCGCCAGCGTACGGACCGAACGCCTGTAACTTAAGCTCGAGCGGCCTCATGCCACATCACTCCCCTCGTCAAACGCCTTTTCGAGTGCGGCATCGACCAGCTTTGCCTCATCCTCATCCAAGTCCTTACCCGCCTGCGCCAAGAAGAACTCGCGGAAAAGCGCGCCCATGTCTTTATCGATATCAACCTCCTTGGGAAGCTGATCAACACCCGCCGCCCTCGTAATGGCGTTATCGAACGTCACCTGCTCCAGATTTGGCCACACACGCCTCAAACGCGCCACAACGTCAATGGGGTCGTCATCGGTTACGACGGCATGCACGAAGTCCTCCCTCGTACGCTCGTCCTCCCGCTTGGCAATGCTCACGAGCTCCTCAACGCCGCCACGCACCTCTCTAAAGTCGCGCAACGGCTCAACCGGAACCTTCCTAAACTTTACCTGCGTCGCTCCATCCACCTGCTTTATGCCAACGACCGTAAACGACTTATGCTGCTTAATCTCGGAAGACGACAGCTTGAGCGGACTTCCGGCATAGCGAATCGTTTCCGCCCCCACATGCTGAGGCCCGTGAATATGCCCGAGAGCCACATAGTCGAACCCCTCAAACACGCTCCGATCAACATTGTCGAGCGTGCCAAGCGAAAGCTGTTCCGAATCGCTTCGCTCGGGATGAACACCGCTATTGGTAATGAACTGATGGGCAACACACACGTTGGGACAGCCCGCAAACGCCGGCAATGAGCGAATGTAATCGCACACGAGCCTCAAGGCGCTTTCGTAACCTACGACCGACCCAGCGTCGAGTTCTTGCGCCTGGGCCCATGCGCGAACATCTGCCGGGCGCACAAAAGGTATGAGCCAGAAGTTGACGCCCTCCACCACAACGGGACGCACCTCGCCGCGAAGCTCGCCAACAATATGAATACCCGCACGTGATATTAGGTTCGATGCAACGGCCAGCCGTGCACCAGAGTCGTGATTACCGCTTACGGCAAGGACCGGAACTCCCAGTTCCGACATCTCCGTAATGAACTTGTCCCATAGCCGCACCGCGGCCTCGGCAGGATTCGGGCTATCGTATACGTCGCCTGCAACAACGAGTGCTTGCGCACCGGAACGTACAACAAGGTCCTTGAGTTGCGAAAGCGCGCATTCGTTATCGCGCTCTAGCGACATTTGCGCAAGCTTGCGACCAAGATGTAGGTCGGAGGTGTGAACAAAGCGCATCTGGCTCCAATCTGTTGTTTCGGATTATCTTCGAGTATAGCGCGCAGGAGGGACATTTTGGCGGCGAAAACCCGCCTATGTAAAGTGAAACAAACTGCCGGGGAGCTTGTCCTTATGCGACAAAATCTCCCCGGCAGCTTGCATTACCACCTATACGTCGAACAACTTACCAAGGAAGTTCGTAGGTGTAGGTATCCCACGGCCACTGTTGCTGGCGTCCTCCGTCGTTTTGCTGCTGCAGCCACTCCTCAAACTGCCGCATTTGCTCATCGTACTGCTGCTGTTGTTGCTCTTGTTGTTGCTGCTGCTCGGCCTGCTGTTGCTGGAGCGCCTCGTCGGAGCCCAACGTAACCTTAACGGTTTTTTCCTCCTGGCCGCGCATGAACGTAACGTCCACCTGGTCGCCAACCGAATACGAGCGAATTGCCAGGATGTAGTCGTCCGCCGACGTCACGTCGTGCTCGCCAATCTTGGTAAGGATATCGCCCGTTTGGATGCCTGCCGCAGCGCCCGGGCCATCGGCCGAAACCTCGGCCACATAGGCGCCGTGATCAACACTGAGGTGGTTTGCCTGCGCGGTTTGCTCGTTTACGGTACTACACGAGAGGCCGATGTAGGCATGCGTTACCTGCTCGCCCGCAATGACCTTGTTCGCAATATCTACCGCGTAGTTGCCTGGGATGGCAAACCCGATGCCCGAGAACGACTCCACGCCCGATGCGTTGACGTACAGCGTGTTGATGCCCACGAGCTTCCCCTCGGCGTTTACGAGCGCGCCTCCGGAATTGCCACCGTTGATGGCCGCATCGACTTGGATGAGGTTGGTGTACAACGTGTTGTTGGTGCCACTCGTGCCCGGCATGAGCGTATTGCGATACAAGGCGCTCACGATACCGGAGGATGCCGACTGGTCGAGTCCAAGCGGACTGCCGAGCGTCATTACCCAATCGCCTACCACCAGGGCCGACGAGTCGCCAATCTCCATGGGCGTAACGATTGCGCCGTTAAGCTCCGCATGAATCACCGCAACGTCGCTCGAAGCATCGCCACCCACCAGCGTGGCATCGTAGTTCTTTCCCTCGATGTTTACCGTAATGGCCGTCGCGTCGCCCGCCACATGCCAGTTGGTAATGATGTTGCCATCTGTATCGAGTACTACGCCGGAACCAATTCCCGTGCCCTCGGGAGTCGTCACGTTAACCGAGACTACCGACGGGAGGCACTTGGCCGCAACCGCCTGCGCCACGGTGGCTTCGTCCGATGCGGTGGAGAGGTTTATGGTTTGCCCGGCAGCCGGGGTGCTCGCCTGCGTGTTCGTTGCCACGCGACCGCCAAGCACGCCCGTTGCCATAAGCGTACCGATGAGTGCCGCCGAAACCGCCGCTCCCGCAATGGCGCCGCCCACAACGCCCTTCCATGCGCCGGACTTTTGCTTTTGCGGCTGGGGTTGGGGCTTCGGCTGCGGCTGATACGTCGGCCTCGGTTGCTGCTGACGACGAGGTTGCGCCGGGCGCATGCCATAGTCCTCGCGGTCCTCGTCGTCGTATACCTGACGGGTAACGCGACGACGCCTCGTGGGTTGCTCGTCCATGTTGCCGTCGATGTTCTCGTAATCCGAACCCGGTACGGGAGGCATGCCATTGTTGTAGTCCTGCGCCATGATTAGTTCCTTTCGCTACCTGCCCTTGTGAGCTTGCCTTACGTAGGAGAATGTACCCCCAACTAAGGTCCCCAACACACCCATTTCGTGGGTTCATATTCGAGAAACAACGCTTTTGTATCACTGAATCCTAATTGTTACGCTTCCTGAAAATCCTGCTCATCGTGATAAATAATGGGTTTGTCTGCCATAGGCAAACCCATCGAAGAGTAATGGCTACACCTTGAAGAGGTATCCCACGCCACGGACGGTAACGATGTGGGAAGCAACCTGCGGGCCAACCTTTGAGCGGACGCGACGAATGTGCACGTCCACCGTGCGTGTGCCACCGCAGTACTCAAAGCCCCACACGCGATGCAGCAACGTTTCGCGCGAATAGGCACGCGACGGGTGAGTTGCCAAAAACGAGAGCAACGAGTACTCCATGAGCGTAAGGTCGACCGGCTCGTCGTCGATGTACACCTGGTACGTGGCCAGGTTTATCGTCATGTTGTCCACCGAAACTATATCGGCCGGAGCGCTCTCCTCTCCCGGCCACAACAACAGCTTGCAGCGCATCTCGAACTCAGCAGAGCTAGCAGTGGAAAGAATGAAGTCGTTTCGGCCTTGCACCGGCATGCGCAAGCTCGTGAGTTTGTCTTCGTCCTGAACAATGAGCATGGGAACGAAGCCGTTTTCGGCAACGTAGGCATCCACGGCATTGAGCGTATCCTCGTCGAGCCCCATTGCATCCAGAATTACAAGATCGAAGTCGTGACCCGACGATACCGCCTGGGAAAAGGTGTCGGGGAATGCGAGTGCGATTGAGACGTCGAGCGAATGAGAAAGCTGACGCATCCGATCGTGATGCCGTGTGGACCGAGCAATATGCAGGATGTTCTTATGATGCACGGGAGGTCTCCCATCCCAATTGTAGTAGGCGAAATATCCTATGGATATTACCACATTATTAAGCGCACTTCCTATAGCTCCAAAAAAGAAATGTCAAGCCCATGGAGAGCGCGAATACGGAGTGCGAAAACGAAAACTCCCCGGCAGGTTTTCCTACGCGAAAACAAGCTGCCGGGGAGCGCAATATGCCAAAAGTACAGTCGCTACGTCGCTGAGTCGCTACGTCGCTAACCAATGGAGCCAAGGAACTCGGCGGTACGGTTGTGCTGGGGATGGTCGAATACCTGGTCGGGCGTGCCCTGCTCAACCACAACGCCACCTTCCATAAACACGACGCGGTCGGCCACCTCGCGCGCAAAGCCCATCTCGTGCGTGACGACGATCATCGTCATGCCGCCGTTCTCGGCCAGGTCGCGCATAACGTCGAGAACGCCACGAACGAGCTCGGGGTCGAGCGCGGAAGTGGGCTCGTCGAAAAGCAGGATATCGGGATGCATGGCAACCGCACGGGCGATGGCAACGCGCTGCTGCTGGCCGCCCGAGAGCTGGGCAGGCTTGAAGTCCGCACGATCGAGCAGGCCCACGGCATCGAGCTGCCTGAGCGCCTCCTGCTCGGCCTCCTCCTTGCTCTTTTTGAGCACCTTCATTTGGCCGAGCATCACATTGCCCTTCGCCGTGAGGTTGGGGAACAAGTTGAAGCTCTGGAACACCATGCCGAGGTTCTGCCGCAGCTTGTTGACCTCCTTGGTGAGCAGGTGACCGGTAATCTCTTTGTCCTCAATAAGGATGTGTCCCGCCGTCGGCGTCTCGAGGAGGTTGATGCAGCGCAGCATGGTGGACTTGCCCGAGCCGGATGGCCCCAGTACGCACACGACCTCGCCGGGCCACACCGTAAGGTTGACGTCAGTAAGCACCTGCGTTTCTCCGTCGAACGTCTTCATGAGGTGCTCGATGCGCACGCAGGGGTGCTCATGCGGCTCGAAGTGATGCTTCGTGAGCTCGTAGTCGCGCTCGTAGGCCTCACGTGCGGCAACTTCGGGATCGAGCGCCGGAGGGACGGCGTGCTGGGCATTGCGCCGCGCAACGCGCTTCTTGGCCTTATCGAACATCTGCGACACCTCCAAACACGCTGGTGCCCGCCTTGAACGGCGCGCTCAACGCCTCCGCAAGCGAAGGCTCGGCACCCGCCGAGGAGGTTTCGTCCTGCGCGTCCTTCTCTGCTGCGGCCTTTACCTTGGGCCTCGGGCCGCCGCCGCGCTCGGAATTGGCCATGCGCTTCTCGATGATGGTAACCACCTTGATGAGCGGCAGCGTTACGATGAGGTAGAAGATGGCCGCCGTCACATACGGAGTCATGTTGCCCGTAACTGACGTGAGGTTCTTCGCGAACATCATGAGCTCCATAACGCCCACGGAGGAGAGCAGCGACGTGTCCTTGAAGGCCATGATGAAGTCGCTCGTAACCGTGGGGATGACGCGACGCACCGTTTGCGGCAGGATGACGTATATCATCGTTTGCAAATGGCCCATGCCCAGGCTCGCGGCCGCCTCGTACTGGCCGGTGGGTATTGACTCGATGCCGGCGCGGAAGATCTCGGCCAGGTAAGCCGAGGAATTAATGGCCATAACTATGATGCCAAGGATGTTATTGTCGATAACGATGTTCATCATGGGCAGGCCAAAGAACATGATGTAGATTTGCAGGAAGAGCGGCGTACCACGCAAAACGTTGATGTATACGATTGCGATGGCGCGAAGCAGGCGATGCTTGCTAATCTTCATCAAGGCAAAGATAAGCCCCAAGATGATGGCGAAGGGATAGGCCACAATAACGATGAACAGGCACACCAGCCATCCGGTGAACAGCGACGCGAACGAAGTCACCATGATTTGCGGCTTGAGGAACATGCCAAGGAACTGCACGGAGTTCCATGCCGCCACCCAATCTTGGTTATCGAGATGGTCTACCAGCTTTTGGAGCGGCGTATTGGCAATGGTTGCGATGGGCTTGGCCGCTTGAAGAGGCTTTTCCTTGCCACTTTCGGTGTACGTACCGCCCACCACGACGTCGCCGCCTTCCTCGGGAAACGTCATGCCCTCGACCTCGAGGCGGATGAGAAGCCCTTCGCCCACAGGCTCGGAGAACTTCACCTTAAGCGACGAGCCCTCGGGTACGACCTCGCCCTCAACGCTCATGCGCTTCAAGCCCTCAAGTGCCGTGAGCTTGGTAGTCGAACTATTGAAGTTGGTCCCCGCCGGAAGCTCGAGCGTGACGCCCGAAATTTGCTCGCCGGCGTCTACGGTACCCTCCCACGTAAGACGCGTGGGAATGCCGCCAATGACGCCCGTTCCGCCATCTTCGTTGGGCCGCGCCGTCGCCTTGCTCGTCGTAAGCGCGAAGGCAGCCGAAGGTAGGATGGCAAGTGCCACCATAGCTGCCACGCACGCCATAAGGGCGCGCAACGCGTGGTTACTGTGCCGCTTACTCATCATTTATACCTCGGAGCCAAACCACTTAACCTGCAGTTTCTTCATGGTGCCATCCGCTATGACCGCTGCCAATGCCTCGTTAATCGCCGCGGTAAGGGCGGGGTTATCCTTCGAGACGGCAATGCCGTATTGCTCGCCCGTGGGAATGGGCTCGGCAATCTGCAGGTCGGGATAGTTCTTCTCGATTTCGATTTGGTACATGGCGACGGGGAGGTCGGTAATAACGGCGTCGTACGACTTCGAGTTGAGGCCGTTCATCGCGTTGATAACGTCGTCGAGCTTAACGATGCCCTTCGAGGCGTCGGCGACGGGAAGGTTCTCGCGTGCCCACTCCTCGCCCGTGGTGCCATCCTGAACCGCGATTTGCTTGCCGCGTGCGTCGAGCGACTCGAGCGTCTCGGTGGAATCCACGCGGGTGATGAGCGACTGGTTGGAGTCCAAGTAGGGATCGGACATGTCGACTTCCTGCTTGCGCTTGTCGGTAATCGTCATGCCCGCAATGGCAATGTCGGCCTTGCCCTTGGCCTTACCACTGCTGTAGTCGATGGACTTGATGGTGGGCACGAGCGTATCGAAGCCCATGTTGCTTTCCTTGGTCCAGTTGGCCTCAAGGCCCATGTGCTCGGCGATGGCCTTCGAAAGGTCGATGTCGAAGCCCATCGGCTCGCCCGTCTTCTCGTCCATAAACTCGAAGGGCGGGAAGTACATGTTGGAAATGCACGTAAGCTTGCCCTCGTTAACGAGCATCGGCTCGGCGGACTCAGCCGTGGTCGCGGTGCTTTCGGCGGTGCTCTCGGCCGAAGAATCGGCCGTGCTCTCGGTGGAGGCATCGGTCGCGCTCTCGGCTGTGCTAGAGCCACTTCCGCCACACGCCACCAGGCCGAGTGCACTCACACCTGCAAACAGGCTGCCACCCTTAACGAACGAACGTCGAGATACCGTACTCATCGCAATGCATCCTTTCTTTTTGGACTCTCTTTTTACCCACAAGCGGGCGGACCTTGGTCCGCCCACCGAATGTGCTTATCTTTTACATCAACGCTCAAAGGAACTAGATGTTACCACCAAACCACTTCTCCATGAGCTTGTCGAGGGTGCCGTCGGACTTCATCTCGTCCAACGCCTTGTTGATGTCCTCGGTGAGCTTGGCGTTTTCCTTGGAAACGACGATGCCGTACTGCTCGCCGGTCGGGATGGCTACGGCCACCTCGAAGTCCTTGAAGGACTCCTTGCAGTAGAAGGACATGCACGGGAGGTCGGCGACTGCGGCGTCGCACTTGCCAGCCTCGAGGTTGTGCAGGCAGTCGATGGCGTTATCGAGCGGGAGGCATTGCGCCTTGGGAAGGTTCTCCTTCACCCAGTCCTCGCCCGTGGTGCCCTGCTGCACGCATACGACGATGCCGTCGGCGTTAAGGTTCTCGATGGTCGCGTTGTCGTCGGCGCCCTTCAGCTTGGAACCTTCCTTCATAACGATGGCCTGGTTGGAGTCGATGTAGGAATCGGAGAAGTCAATTTCCTTCTTGCGCTCGTCGGTAATGGTGAAGGACGAAACGCCCACGTCGGCCTTGCCGCCCTGCTTGATGAGGGGGATGATGGCGTCGAACTTCATGGGGTTGAGCCACTTCATCTTGAGGCCAAGGCGGTTGGTCACCTCGCCCATAACGTCGATTTCGAAGCCCTCGTACTCGTCCGACTTGCCCTCGACCACGGACTCCAGCGGAGGATACGCCATATCGGAGACGCCGATGATTGTGCCTTCCTCAACGAGCTTGTAGCCATTGGCGTCGGCTTCCTTGGAAGCATACCAACCACTGCCCTCGGCTTCGGTGGTAGCGGCCTCGTCCGTGGACTCCGCCTCGGCCTCCACCGGAACCTCTTCCGGCTCGGACGCCGTTGCGCTGGAATCGGATGCGGCGCTGCTCGAGCTGCTGCCACAACCTGCCAGCACGAGCGTGAGCGCGCACAGGCATGCGAGACCACAAATCAACCAGGACTTCTTTACGATCTTCATAGTTCCCCCTCTTTTGTGCGATACAACAGTGCAACAGTATGAGTCACCCGCATATTGAAGTGCGTGCGCATGCGAGGTTTTTTACGATTTGGTTATATTTTCGACCTTTAAAACCCCGCATAGTAATGGCGTTTCTCCCAATCGGTGATGCTCGTGCAGTAGTCGTTCCACTCTCGGAGCTTTTCGGAGAGGAGGAAGTCGCAAATGTGGTCGCCGAGCGCCGCGCGCATGAGCTCGCTTTGCTCGAAGGTTTCGATGGCCTCTCCCAACGTGCGCGGAAGGTGCGTGCGGCCCATGCTCAGCATGTGCGCGTCCGTCACGTCCTTGCCCGTGTACTCCACGGGCAGCGGCAACTTGTCCTCAACCCCCTTGAGGCCCGCCGCAATGGTCGCTGCGAGCGCAAGGTACGGATTCGCCGTGGGATCGGGATTGCGCAGCTCGATGCGGGCACTCTGGTGCTTGCCGGGCTTGTGAACGGGGATGCGCACGAGTGCGGAGCGGTTCTTGCGGCCCCACGTGGTGTACACGGGCACCTCACCGTTTGGCACAAGGCGCTTGTAGGAGTTAACCGTGGGGTTCGTGACAAGCGCGAACTCGGGTGCGTACCGCAGGATTCCCGCAATGTAGTGGTGCGCAATCTTCGAAAGATGGTAGTCCTCGGTGCCCCAAAAGAGATTCTCTCCGTCCGGGCCAAACACCGACTGGCTGAGGAACATGCCCGAACCAGAGCACCCTGCAAGAGGCTTCGGCATAAACGACGCAAAGAAACCCTGCTCGTTGGCCTCCTGCTTAATGACGAGGCGAGCCGTCATGATGTTATCTGCGCAGCTCAAGGCCTCGCAATGCCTGAGGTCGATGCCGTTTTGGGAGGGGGCATACGAATGATACGAATACTGCACGGGAATGGACATCTTCTCGAGCATGAGCGTCGTCGCGCGGCGAATGTCGCGCGCGGAATCGTACGGGGTGAGGTCGAAGTAACCGGCCCGATCCACCGGAATCGGCTCCTCGGAGCTGGCGAAGTAGAAGTACTCGATCTTTGGCCCTATGGTAGGCACGAAGCCCATGGATTCGGCCTTGTCTGCAATGCGCTTAAGACAAGAGCGCGGGTCGCCGTCGAACGGCTCTCCCTTCGGCGTGCGTATGTTGCAAAAGATGCGCGCCACGCCGCTCGTGGACGGCCGCCAGGGAAGGATTTGGAAGGTGCTCGCATCGGGAAAAGCCAGCATGTCGGACTCCACTGCCGGCACGAAACCCGAGACGGACGAGCCGTCGAAGCCAATCCCCTCCTCGAAGGCTTCCTCGAGGTCGGCAGGCGATATAGAGAAGGACTTGAGGTTGCCCAGCACGTCCGTAAACCACAAGCGCACGAAACGGATGTCGCGTCGCTCTATGGTACGCAGCACGAAGTCCACGTTGCGATCGCTGCTCATTACTACTCCCCCTACGGTTGGCGATGCATTCTTAAACAGCATCTCAGCTTGCCACATTGTTGTTTCAGCCCCGTTTCCCATTCTCACATAATGCACAAACGTAATTGCTGCGACATGCCGCGCACACGTACCCAATCGCCCTTTCGCGGAAAAGAAACAACCGCACACCGTTGCATGATGCATACTTGTGGCATACGGGCAGACTGCTGCCGCCTCTAAGAGAAAGGACCATATCCCATGGCCGACAACCTGATGCATCTCGTTCTTATCCGTCACGGCGAGTCCGAGTGGAACAAGGCCAACCTCTTCACCGGTTGGACCGACGTTGACCTCTCCGAGGCGGGCGTCCAGGAAGCCCTCGACGGCGGCAAGGCCCTCAAGGACGCAGGCTACGACTTCGACGTGTGCTACACCTCGTACCTCAAGCGCGCCATCCACACGCTGAACAACGTTCTGTTCGCGATGGACCGCGAGTGGCTGCCCGTCATCAAGAGCTGGAAGCTCAACGAGCGTCACTACGGTGCTCTTCAGGGCATGAACAAGGCCGAGACCGCTGCCAAGTACGGTGACGAGCAGGTTAAGATTTGGCGTCGTTCGTTCGACATCCCCGCGAAGCCCCTCGAGCCCGGTGACGAGCGCTGCGCACAAATCGCCGAAGAGTATCGCTATGTTGCGATGAAGGACCAGCTCCCCTACACCGAGTGCCTGAAGGACTGCATCGCCCGCGCATGGCCGTACTTCCAGGACGAGATTGCCCCGCAGCTCAAGGACGGCAAGCGCGTCCTCATCGCCGCCCACGGCAACAGCCTGCGCTCCCTCGTCATGATGTTCGACAAGCTCACCCC